>JAPOXG010000001.1:65200-225620 GCA_026707225.1 Chloroflexota bacterium | reverse complement strand
TGCGAGTCTGCTCGTCGTACTTGCCAAAGCGAACCACATCGCCGGAGCCGGTGATCGCTTCCACTGACAAGCCCAAGCTCTGCAATTCCTTGACCAGCACGCGGAAGCTGGTGGGGATGCCCGGCTCTTCAATCGGCTCACCCTTGACTATGCTCTCGTAAGTCTTGACGCGCCCCTGCACATCGTCGGATTTCACCGTGAGCATCTCTTGCAAGATATGCGCGGCGCCATAAGCCTCCAGCGCCCAGACTTCCATCTCGCCAAATCGTTGACCGCCGAACTGCGCCTTGCCGCCGAGCGGCTGCTGAGTGACCAGACTGTAAGGTCCGGTCGAGCGGGCGTGCGCTTTGTCCTCGACCAGATGCGCCAGCTTCAGCATATGGACATAACCGACAGCGACATGGCGATCAAAGGGCTCGCCGGTGCGTCCGTCATACAAGGTCTGCTTGCCATAATGCGGCACCGGAATCCCGGTTTCGAACATGACGCGGTTGGCGATTTCAAACAGTTCGCGCCGGGTCAGGTCCGCTGAAAGCTCGATTTCATCCGCGGTATGCTGCTGTATCCACAAGCGAATCGAGACATCTACGGCGCTGGCGTCGCGCTTGTCCCGCTCTTCAATCGAGAGCGGGCTATTGTCATATACCATCACCGTCTCAGGGTCATGGCCGAATTCGCGCAGCATCTCGGCGACGGCGACGCGCCTGACGTAAATCTCGTCGCGCTCAAAGATGATCGCTTGATTGTCGTAGCGCCCCGATTCACTCACGCGATCAACCAGATAAGCGCAGATGACATGCATGTCGTCATCAAAGTCTTGCGGCGCGATGCCGGCGCTCGTCGCCAAGCGCTCATGGTCTTCCCAGGCGCGCTCAGTCGTCAGCTTCCAAGCCCAGTCGATCATCCAGGCGCGTCCGAGCTCCGCTTGAATCTCCTGTTCCTTGACGCCATCAAAGACCGGCGTGATCGCGCGAAAGCCCAATCGGTCGGCCGCCCAGCCCAGATGCAGCTCAAGGATTTGACCGATATTCATGCGGCTGGGAACGCCGAGCGGATTGAGAATGATCTCGACAGGAACGCCGCCGTCGATATAAGGCATGTCTTCGACAGTCACGATCTTCGAAATGACGCCCTTGTTGCCATGCCGCCCCGCCATCTTGTCGCCAACGGTCAGCTTGCGGCGCTGCGCCACGCTCACGCGAACCATCTTTTCCACGCCGGCGGACAGATCCGGGTGCTCATCGCGGGTGAAGACCTTGACATCAATGACCTTGCCGCGATCGCCATGCGGCAGGCGCAATGACGAATCCTTTACTTCGCGCGCCTGCTCGCCGAAGATCGCGCGCAGCAATTTTTCCTCCGGCGATAATTCTTTCTCGCCCTTGGGCGTGATCTTGCCGACCAAGATATCGTTGGGTCCCACCTCGGCGCCAATGCGCACAATGCCATGCTCGTCCAGATCTTTGAGCGCGTCTTCCCCGACATTGGGGATGTCGTAAGTGATTTCTTCCGGACCCAACTTGGTATCGCGCGCTTCAATCTCGTGCTTCTCAATGTGAATGCTGGTGAATTTGTCCGCCCGCAGCATATCCTCGCTGACGAGCAGCGCGTCTTCATAGTTGCCGCCGTCCCAGGACAAGAAGCAAGTCAACACATCATGACCGAGAGCCAGCAGACCATCGTAGGTGGACGAGCTATCGGCGATGACATCTCCCGGTTTGATCGCGTCGCCCTTGCGCACCAGCGGACGCTGATCAATGCAGGTCGATTGATTCGAGCGTTCATACTTCCGCAGCTGAAATGTTTTCTCTTCGCCGTCGCCCGTGCGGACGATGACGCGATGCCCCTGTACGCTGGTGACCTCGGCCTCAACATCCGACACCAGCACCTGCCCGCTATTGAAAGCCGCCTGACTTTCCATACCGGTGCTGACGACGGATACATCCGGCGATATCAGCGGCACCGCCTGCGTCTGCATATTCGAACCCATCAAAGCGCGGTTGGCGGCGTCATGCGACAAGAAGGGGATCAGCGCGGCGCTGATGCCGACGATTTGGCGCGGGGCGATATCCATGTAGTCGATGCGCTGGGGCGGCGCCGACAGAAAGCCCTGGTCGAATCTCGCCGACACGCGATTGGAAAGAAACTGGCCCAGCTCATCCAGACGCGCGTTCGCCTGGGCGATGATGAATTTGTCCTCGTTATCCGCCGACAGGTACTCAATGTCATGCGTGGCAAAGGGCACCACCGGAACTTCCATGATCTTGGTGCGCTTCAGCCTGGTCACCAGTTTCTTGTCGATGACGGTATCTTCCTCGATGATGACTTTACCCCGCGAATTCTCGATGTCATCGCGGATGACGCGGCCGATCAACTCGGGATCGTCAACCGCCATCGCGCTGACAACCTTGCGATACGGCGTCTCGATAAAGCCGAGCTCGTTGACGCGCGCGTAAGTCGCCAAGCGCCCGATCAGACCGATATTGGGTCCCTCCGGCGTCTCAATCGGGCAGATGCGGCCATAATGGCTGTGATGCACATCGCGCACGTCAAAGCCGGCGCGCTCCCGCCGCAGGCCACCCGGACCCAAAGCCGACAGCGTGCGTTTGTGCCGCAATTCCGAGAGCGGATTGGTTTGCTCCATGAACTGCGAAAGCTGCGACGAGCCGAAGAATTCGCGCACAGCCGCCACAATCGGACGGATATTGACCAGCGAAACCGGCGTCAACTGCTCTGCCTCGCGGATTGACATGCGTTCTTTGACCACGCGCTCCATGCGCCGCAAGCCGATGCGCAGCTTGTTGCCGATCAGCTCGCCCACGGTCTTGACGCGGCGGTTGCCGAGATGATCGATATCATCGCGGGTGCGCTGTCCGTTGTTAATGAGGATCATCTGCTCGACCAATTTGACAATATCGGACTTGGTAATCGTCCGGTGGGACAAATCGATCGCATCGCCATGCCCAAGACGCTGATTCAGCTTGTAGCGCCCCACGCGCTCCAAATCATAACGGCGCTGGTCGAAGAGCTGTCCCTCAAGGTACTCCCTGGCATTGTCCAACGTCGGTGGATCGCCCGGGCGCATGCGGCGGTAAAACTCGATCAACGCGACCTCCGCCAGCGTCTGCTTCTTTTTGACATCCCAGACTGGCTCTTGCTTAAAGCAGGCTTTGATATATTCGTGCGTCTCGTCGTTGTCAACATCGGCGAAGAGTTCCAGGATTTCTTCATCCTCGCCGGTCTTAACGGGAGACCGACTCGCCGGCAAGCCATCGGCCACCGCGGCCAAAGCGCGCAGCAAGACCGTCACCGGAATCGTCCGCTTGCGATTGAACTTGATCGTGATGTAATCTGTTTTGCGCGTCTCGAATTCCATCCAGGCGCCGCGGTCCGGGATCAGCTTGGCGTTGGATAGCAACCGTCCGGTGGCGCGTTCTTCCTCCGCGTCAAAGTAGACGCCCGGCGATCGGATCAACTGGCTGACCACCACGCGTTCGGTGCCATTGATAATGAAGGTGCCCTTCTCCGTCATGAGCGGAAATTCGCCCAGGAAGATATCCTGGCGGATAATCTCGTCGCCCTGCTCGTGATTGACCAGGGCAACCTCCACATAAAGCGGCGCCGCGTAGGACATATCCCGCTCGATGCACTCTTCTTCATCGTATTTCGGCTCTTCAAAATAGGGCCTCAAGCCGAATTCCTGCGCCTGCGGATGATTGCCGGGAAAGTAAAGCGACAAGTTTCTGTTGAAGCTCTCGATTGGGTTTATCTCATCAAAGAGCTCCAGAATCTTGCCCTCGGTGATGAAGTTTTTTTCCTTGGGAAATCCCAGGGGTTTCCCGCCATTGAGGAAGTCCTCAAATGATCGCAGCTGAATGTCGATCAGGGACGGCAACTCCTGTATTTCAGGAGTACGAGCGTAATTCTTGACATTATAATAGTGCTTCAAGGCGCGGCTCCTTGGATGATAAGCGGACTGGGCTGAATGAGTGAAAAGGCAAAGAGATACCCGCTACACGGAATGTGCGAGCTTCCGAAGGCGCAGGACAACACGCGACTAACACGACCTGTGCATTTGACCAGTTTTCATGCACCCAATAAATTGTGACGGCAAGAGGACAGCAAACTTGCAGTATAAAGGAATAACAAGGGTCTTGTCAAGACAAACCTTTGATTCGACCGTTATTCGGAGTAGCGTATCGATAGTCTATCATGTCATGCGCGGATTGCAAGAACTTTCATGAGATGCCGGCGGGAATCCAATCGCGATATGCTTGAACGCCCAGCGCAAGATGTCAAGAGTCAGGTCCAGAAGCAATTCCGGGACGTGGCCGCCAATTACCGAGATAGCAAGGTGCACGCCGCCGGTCCTGATCTTGATCGAATGATTGAGACCACATCACTCGGCGAGGGCGCGCGCGTGCTTGACGCGGGTTGCGGCGCCGGCCACACGGCCATGGCTTTCGCCGCCATTGCCGACCAAGTCATCGCCTGTGACTTCACGCCGGCCATGCTCCAGCAGGTCGAGGCGCTGGCCTGTGAACTCGGAGTGACCAATGTGCGCGCGCAGCTCGCCGATGTGGAAAACATTCCCTTCCCCAGTCGCTACTTTGACTTGATCGCGACCCGCTACAGCGCCCATCACTGGCTGCGTCCTGAACGGGCGCTGGCCGAGTTTACGCGCTTGCTGCAGCCCAACGGCGCCCTGCTCATCAGCGATATCATGGCGCGCGAAGCCTACGCCTTGGATACCTTCTTGCAGACTATCGAGCTCCTGCGCGATCCGTCGCACGTGCGCGACTACAGAATCTCCGAATGGCGGGCGATGCTGGCGGCGGCCGGCTTCGCTTCCGAGGTCATCATGACCTTCGATTTGACGCTGCATTTCGCTACTTGGACCCGCCGCATGAACACGCCGCGCCAGAATGCCGACATGATCAAGGCGCTCTTCAATGGCGCGTCGGACGATATCCGCGCCGCCTTCCAGGCGCCCGCCCGCGCGACAAGCGATGATTTCGCTTTCGTCATCCCCGGCGCCGTCATCCGCGCGACAGCCGCTTCGCCTTAATCGACGGCGAGCTTGCCAGTCGCCATCAGATATGCCGTGTAGCCGCCGACAAATTCATTCAGCTCGCCGTCGCGAATCTCAATCAGACGATCCACCGTCTGATCTAGAAAATAGCGATCGTGCGAAACGATGAGCACGGTTCCATTGAATTCGTCCAGCGCGTCTTCCAGCACCTCTACCGATGGGATATCGAGGTTGTTGGTCGGCTCGTCAAGCAGCAGCAGATTGGGCTGTTGCAGCATCACGCGCGCCAATTGCAGGCGGCTGCGCTCGCCGCCGGACAGCGTTCGAACCGGCTGGCGCGCCTGCTCGTAGCTGAAAGCCATGCGCAAGAGGAAGTTCACCGCGTTGGACTCGCTGCTGTTTTGCAGATTGCGCACCAAATCAAGCGGCGTCTGCTCAAGCCAAGCTTCCAGCGTCTGATGTTCCTGCGAATAAAAGCCGATGCGGACGCTTGGACCGACGACAATATCGCCGGCGGACGGCTGCAGCTCGCCCAGGATCAGTTTGAGGATCACGGTCTTGCCCGCGCCGTTGGGGCCGATCAAGCCGACGCGCTCCCCATGCCGCAGCAGCGCGCTGGCGTCGAGAAAGAGCGGATCTTCACCGAAAGCCATCGAAACGCGCTTCAACTCCAAGACCTTTTTGCTGCCGCGCCATCCATCGACTTTGAAATCCATCAGGCGCTGGTCGACGACCCTATCAATGATTTCGCCGCCTTCCTCCATCTTCTCCAGCATACGCCGCCTTTGACGCGCCGCCAGCATGTGCTTCCGGCTCAGAACTTGCTTCGCCCAGCTTTCGAATCGCTCGATCATCGCTTCGATGCGGGCGATCTCTTTCTGCTGCGTGACATACCGCTGCTGTTGACGCAGCCGGCGCAGCTGACGTTCATTGAGATAATACGAGAAGTTGCCATGATATGTCGTCAGTCGGCCGCGCTCCAATTCAAGCGTCTGCTTCGCCACCTCGTCCAGCAGATAGCGGTCATGCGAAATGATGACGACGCTGCCGCGGTAGCGATTGATGAAGCGTTCCAACTGATTCTTTCCGTCCATATCGAGATGGTTGTCCGGCTCGTCAAGCAGCAGGATATCCGGCGCCGAGACCGCCAGTTGCACCAGCGCCACCATTTTCTTCTGCCCGCCCGAAAGCGTCTCGGTGGGGCGGTCATAGTCATCAGCGACAAAGCCGAGCATCGACAGCAGCTCCCGCACATGGCTGGCGTGACGCGCCCCGTTCATGCGCTCGAAGTCGGCAAGCAGCGTGTCATGCAGCTCCAAAATTTGGGCGAGCCGCGCCTCGTCGCCGTAGACGGCCGGGTCGGCCAGCCGCGCTTCGGTTTCATTGAGACGAAATTCGATCCGCTCCAGCTCCGGCGGCTTTATCAGCGCCGTTTCAATGAGCGACTTGCCGGTTGGCAAATTCATATCCTGCGGCAAGTGACCGATGCGAAGGCCCGGCTGCAGGGCGACATGGCCGCGGTCGGGCTCAACCTCGCCCAACAAAACGCGGAAGAGCGTCGACTTGCCCGCGCCGTTCGGTCCCACCAGGGCGACGCGATCGCGATCACCTACCGCCCAGGAGAGATCGCGGAATACTTCCCGGCCGCCGTAGCCCACCGTAATGCTGTTGACCTGCGCGATGTGCATCGTCAAATGGCTTTCTGCGCTGCCCCGTTCAAATCCCGGCAAAGCATAGCACAAGGTTGCTCCGTAAGGATGCCCCGCGCATTGCCTGCGTCTTTCTGCTCAAACTCGTGTAATATCGGAAGCAAGGGAATACGCAATTCAGCGCGGACCGCGCGAAGAAAAGCGCCTCCACGATGGTCATCGTCGATGCCCAGCAGAATATCGCCTTCAACGCGCAGCAGCTGGGGCTGGATTACACGCGCTGGGCTTGGCAGCAGCGCCACGACGCAGCGAGAGCGGACGTTCCGCCGCCTGTCGCCAGCTTGCGCGACAATATGATGGGGCGCGTCGGCATAGTCTTCGGCAGCCTGCAAGTCCTGTCCGAGTCTGCGCCGGGCTTGCAGGCCTGGCAGCGCTATACCTACCGTACCGCGGCCGACGCGCGGCAACTGGCGCTTTGGCAAATGGACACCTACCGGCGCCTCGCCGACGACCATGAGGGCATCCGACTGATCCTGACGCGGGAAGACCTTGACGAAGTCCTGGAAACCTGGCGCGATGAGGAGAGCATCGGGCAACGCCTGCACGGCATGGTTGTGAAGATGAAAGGCGCCGAGCCGGTCTCGGAGCCGAAGCAGCTCGAAGAGTGGCTGGAATACGGTGTGCGCATCGTCGCGCCCGCCTGGCGGCAAACGCGATACGCGGGCTCCGCAGGATCCGCCGACGGCTTGACGCTGCTTGGCTACGAATTGCTCGAGGTCATGGCCGGGTTCCAGGTCTTGCTCGATGTCTCGGCTCTGTCAGAGCAGGCGACGGCGGCGGCTCTGGAACGATACGAAGGCGCCATCATCGCCAGCCACAGCAACCCGCGCTACTTTTGCCAAAGTCGGCGCTGCCTTCCCGATGCGCTCATCCGCCGGCTCGCCGAGCGCGATGGGGTGATGGGCATCATGGTGTATAATCGTTTTCTAAGGAACGACTGGCATCCGGGAGATCGAAAACGAGGGGTCAATCTCTCCCATTGGGTTGATGCGGTTGACTACGTCTGTCAGTTGACCGGCTCGGTCGACCATGTCGGCTTGGGCAGTGATATCGATGGAGGTTATCCCTATCGCGCGCTCCCGAGCGAGCTTGACACGTCCTGTGATCTTTGGCTGCTGCGCCGGTCATTGCTTGAGCGCGGATTCTCCGAGACGGAAACCGCGGCGATTTTGGGCGGGAATATGCTGCGCAAATTGAAAGAGTGCTTGCCAAACGGATAGAAACTGATGTGGCGATTCGCGCAAGTTGGCATAGCCTTGGGCGCCTTGGGCGGCATTGTCTGCTTTATGGGCTTGTTCCCCGGCGTGACTGGCGCCGTGCCGACGGTCGGCATCGGCCTCGTTCAAGTGGTGATGGTGCTCTTTGGGTACACTCTGCTCACCCTTGGCGCCTTGACATATCTCAAGTGCACCTTCTTCCTGGGTGTACCGGCAACCCTGGTCCAGAATATTGGCACGCGGCTGGCGCTGACCGGCATTCTATTCGCTTCACTGGCCGGCTTGGCTGATATTTTGGGATTTGGCACGCATATCCGCGACGACGCAAGCGAACTCTACTTCGGTCAGCTGCAAATGATTGGCATCTTAGCCAGCTTCGGCCTCTCGTCCTTGGGCGTGCTGGTTTATGTATTGGCGGGCGCCAACGTTGCCAGGCTGGCGCCGGTGGAAGCGCTAAGCCACAGCATCGCCGGGGTCGATGATACCAGCGAGATCCAGCTGCCAGAGATGGACGGCGCGCCTTAAACGAACCGGGCCAAGGACTTGGCAGCAGCGCTGATCCGCTGCATTTCAGAGCTCACCCAGAGGAATGTCGTTGCGAGACAAAGCGCCTAGACTGTTATACGTGGTGAATATCCCACGTTTTTTTCTGTCGCATCGCCTTCCCTTGGCGCTGGCCGCGCGCCAGGCCGGCTTCGACGTACAGGTGGCAACGGCGGATTCGGACGCGGCCGCGCTGCAAATCATCGCCGAACATGGTCTCCCTTGCCACCCGATCCGGTTGCGCCAACATGGCCTGAATCCGCTGCTTGAGCTGCGGACGCTGCTTGCGCTGCGGGCGCTCTATCGCGAGATACAGCCAGATTTGCTGCACCACGTCAGCATCAAGCCAGTCATCTACGGTGGCATCGCCGCCAGGCTAAGCGGCTGCGACAAGGTAGTCCAGGCGATGAGCGGGCTGGGATACGTCTTCGTCGATCAAAGCCCCAAAGCGAAGCTTCTGAACAAGCTATGCGAGCCCGCCTTCAAGCTGGCGCTGGCTGGCGAGCAGACCCGAACCATCTTTCAAAATCCGGACGACCGCCAGCGTTTTGTCGAGCGCGGATTGGCGGCTCACGACAAGACGCTGGTGATACGCGGTTCGGGCGTTGACGAAGATGTCTTCCGCCCCCGTGATGAAAATCAGGATGACCTGCCGGTGGTGCTATTCGCCGGGCGCCTCTTGATGCAAAAAGGCATCGGGGACTTTGTGGAGATGGCGCGCCGGCTGCGCGGCAAAGCGCGCTTCAGAGTCGCTGGCTACGAAGAAAGCAGCAGCCCGCTCAATGTCTCGGCCGCCCAGCTGCAAGGCTGGGAAGCGGAAGGCTTGATCGAGTGGCTGGGGGCGCGCGACGACATGCCCCCGGTTTACGCCGAATGCAATATCGTCTGTCTGCCATCAACTTATGGCGAGGGCGTGCCGAAAGTCTTAATCGAAGCGGCGTCTTGCGCCCGCGCATGCGTCACCACCGATACGCCAGGCTGCCGCGAAATCGTGCGTGACGGGGTCAACGGTCTGCTCGTGCCAACCCATGACATTGCCGCGCTGACGCAAGCCGTACAGCATCTGATCGACAATCCCGCCAAACGCATGAAAATGGGGGCGGCGGGCCGACGAATCGTTCTTGAAGGCTTTACCCTGCGCCAGGTCGTCAACGAAACGCTGTCCCTCTACAAGGCTTTGCTCGAAGGCGAATCACCTTAGGGCGCGAACGCATCCGGACGAGGCGCTCAGCGGCCTTGCGTTTACCGCCGACGATTCGCAGATGGACGCTGCGCCTTTGGATACAGTTCAACTGCAAGCGGCAGAAGATCGGCCAGCGGGATTCGAGCTATAAGCGGGCTGCGTGGTGCGCCGCGCGCACCGGATCCGGCAGGCGGAATCGCGTAGTCGCCGATAAGATCAACTTCACGGCGCTCGCAAGATCAGCCAGGTGCCCCACTGAAACATAGACTGGTTTCACCTTTGCTCGCGTGCGCAATACCGCTCCAATTTGCTCTTGTCGATATATCAAGGCGCTGCTGCTGCCCTTCTCCGCCGCCGGTTCCACAAAGTCGCCGAGGAAATGCGTCTTGCCGCAGCCGACCGTCGGGCGCTGAAGCCATAAACCCAAGTGCGCGGCGATGCCCAGCTTGCGCGGATGTATCTGACCCATGCCGTCAAATATAAAAGCGTCCGGCTGGCAACGCAGCTGGCGCAGGGCATCCAGAATCACCGGACCCTCGCGAAAAGCCAGCAATCCCGGAATGTAGGGGAAGCTTGTTTCTCGCTCCGCCCGCGCGATCTCCATCGTGCCAAGCTCGGGATAGCTCATGACGACGACTGCCGCGCGCGATCGCTTTCGGCGGACGCTGACATCCACGCCGGCGACGCTGGTGAGGCGGTCAATGGCAATCGGGGCATCGCTGATTAGTTGCGGCGCCAATTCCCGCTGCAGCGCGACCGCCGCTTTAGGACTGAGATTCCAATCGTGCAGATCGTCAATCTTCATCCGCTGCTATAATAGGGGCTGGGCGAGCGGCTACACGCCCAGATAATCGCGCAGTTCGCGAGAACGCGTGGGATGGCGCAATTTGCGCAAAGCCTTCGATTCGATCTGACGAATGCGCTCGCGCGTCACCCCGAAGAATTGCCCGACTTCCTCCAGCGTGTTATCGTGCCCGTCCACAAGGCCGAAGCGCATCTCCAACACCTGGCGCTCGCGCTCGCTCAGCACACCCAAAGCCGAGCGGATCTGATCTTTGAGCAGTTGCCGCCCGGCCGCGTCGACCGGCCCCAGTATGTTATCGTCCGGTATGAAATCGCCCAACATGCTGCTGTCCTCTTGACCGACCGGCATGTCAAGGCTCATGGGTTCCTGGCTGATGCGCATAATCTTGCGCACCTTTTGCGAGGCGCGCCGCAGCTTTCGATTCAAGCCCGATTCCAACGTGGTGCCGTCGCTATGATGCTGCTTGATACGATTGCGGTCTTCATCATTCAGGAAGTCCATTTCCAGGGCGATCTGCTCGGTGATTGGGTCAGCGCCCAGCTTTTGAATCAGGTCGCGCTGGACGCGCATCATGCGGTTGATCGTCTCGACCATGTGAACCGGAATACGAATGGTGCGCGCTTGATCGGCGATGGCGCGGCTGATCGCCTGCCGTATCCACCAAGTGGCATAAGTGCTGAATTTGTAACCTTTGGTGTGATCAAACTTGTTGACCGCCCGCAGCAAACCGATGTTGCCTTCCTGTATCAGATCAAGGAAGCTGATGCCCCGCCCCATATAGCGTTTGGCAACGCTGACGACCAGCCGTAAGTTCGCCCGCGTCAGGTCTTCCGATGCCTGGGCGGCGTGCTGCTCAACTTGCTCCTGCTGCTGCTTCGCCAGGCTAATGGGATCGATCGTGTCTTCGATCCAGCCATCGAATTCCTGCAAAGAAGGCAGCTCATGAGCGCGGCGGTAATACCGCTGCATCTGCTTATGGTGCTCAAACGGAAAGAGAAACAGCGCGTGAATCACGGTGAAAAAGGCTTGCGCGTGCGTCGTCCAATCGTCGTCACGGCCCCAATTACGCTGATTGAGATAGCTGCGTATATACGAGTCCGCGTCGCGATCCCAATCGTTCACCGTCTCCTGCACTTCGGCCAACACCTTGAATAAATCCGGCGCATCCACTTCGCGTTCTTCCGCGCTGGCTTGCAGCTTCGCCCAGTCTTCGCGCAGCCGCCTATAGGCGAATCGCTCGACATCAAGA
This sequence comes from Chloroflexota bacterium, assembly GCA_026707225.1. GTDB lineage: Bacteria > Chloroflexota > Anaerolineae > Aggregatilineales > Phototrophicaceae > UBA6055. The sequence continues at coordinate 213,882 of JAPOXG010000001.1, read as the reverse complement.
AAGTCTGGCTCGCGCGACTCCGAGGAGCCATTTTCGAAACTCATTAACTCGTCGCGCAGCGCTTCCAGATGGCGCTCAGAAGCAATCTGCGTGCTTAGCCACATTTCCCGATTGCTGTCGAGTAAAGGAACCTGGCCAATCTCTTTCAAGTACATCTTTACTGGATCGTCAGAAAGGGGCAGGCTGTCAATCACTTCGGACGACGCATCATCTTTGTCGAGCTCGCCGGTGTCAAATTCGGAGGACTCATAGCGGCCGCGCCGCGCACTATCAGCGCCGGTCGCTTCGTTTTCGTCCTCATCATCATAGTCAACGTACGCGCCGCTTCGCTTTCCGCTATCCATGTTCATGTTGATGACTCCCGCCTATGAAATTGACGACTGCTGCAATGAGTGTGAATATCGGCTGACCGCTCGGTTGATACGCGCTTTTGCTTTCATCGAAAGCATGATCTTCGCATTCAACTGCTCGGTCTGCTGCTGATCGACCTCGACGCTGGATTGCGCTTCTTCCTGCAGATATTGCAACTCCACGCGTTCGTATTCCAGGCGCGTCAGTCGAAGCTGCAAGGCGCGGCTGATCAGCTCGTCGCGCTCGCTGGATCTTGGACCGGTCCGAGACGGGCGCCTTCTGAAGATATCGTTCAAGTCCACCTGAAAGTTTCGCCTGATCGACCGAGCGACCGCCTCTGGCGCCTCAAGTAGCAGCGCCTGGTATTCCAGTTGGAGATCTGCGCCAACCATAGACTCGAGATGCTCCAGCGGCTCGCGTTCGTCTTGCGCCATGGATTCCTGCAAATGCGCCATCAGCATTCGATATTGGCTTTCGGTGAAATCATCGACGCCCAGCGCGCAGAGCGGTCCCCGCAAGAGATCATCGTCATCGCCAGCCAGCTCTCTCAGTTTGCGATTGACCAGATAGAGCAAATTTGGGTCTCTGAGCAGCAGACCCAGGCAATATGGCTCGAGCGCGCGTTTCAGGCCTGAGCCGATAGCGGGGGCTGGCTCAGCGCTGCCGGCGAACGCGCTCAATTCGCTCGCTTCCCCCGGGTACGGGATCTGGTTGTCCTGCCAATATGCCGGCGGCAGGTCTTCCATTGGCGGCGGCGCCGAATGTTCGGCTGGAAGCTTGTCCCGCGCCCAAGCCAGCAAATCACGTTCGCTGATGCGAAGACGCCGCGACAGCTTCTGCACATTTTCCTGTTGGTAGAGATTGCTTTCGGAGGCCGTCAAGATAGGCAATACCCGCAGCGCCACCGCCTCTCGCTCGTGCATGCTCGAGTCATCCGGCAGCGCGGCGGTCTCGGCATCTATCACATAGTCGGCAACAGCCTGCGCGCCGGCCACCAACGAATCCCAAGCCGCCGGTGATTGGCGCAGAAAGTCATCCGGATCCTTGCCCGCCGGCGCCTGCAAGATGCGCAAGTCGACCGAAAGCCGGCCCGCGTAATCCCGGGATAATGCCTGGCGCGCCACTTCGAGGCTGCGGCGAGCGGCGTTTTGCCCCGCCTCATCCGCATCCAGCGCCATGACAATCTTGCCGGCGAAGCGAGGCGCGACAAGCCCAATTTGCCTCTCGGTCATCGCCGTGCCCATCTGCGCCACTACATTGAGATAGCCCGCCTGATGCGCTTGAATGACATCCAGGTAGCCTTCGACAATCACCGCCGTTCCACTTTCGCGAATGGCGCCTTTGCCCATATCCAGGCCGAAGAGCAGGCCGCTCTTGTCGAACAGCGCTGATTGCGGCGAATTGATGTACTTGGCGCTTTCGTCTTGGCCAAGCGCGCGACCGCCAAAACCGACAACCCGCCCGCGCTCATCACGGATCGGAATCATCAAGCGATTGCGGAAGCGATCATAGACGCGCCCCTTGTCGCTGCGCACAGCCAAGCCGACTTCAACGATGTCTTCATCGCTATAACCGAGGCGGCGCAGCGAAAGAAGCAGCCAATCCCAGCTATCGGGCGCGTATCCCAACTGAAAGATTCGAACGGTTTCATCGTTTAAGCCGCGCGATTCAGTTAGGTATCGGCGCACCGCCAATGCGTCGCCGGCTTGCAGTCGATCTTGATACAGATCCGCCGCCGCATTGACCATGCCGCGCAGCGCGTCGCGCCGATCGCTTGCGCTCTTTTGTTCCGGCGTCTGCGCCCGCAATGCAATTCCCGCTTCCGCCGCCAATTCGCGCAGCGCCTCCTTGAACTCCCAGCCATGGATTTTCTGGGCAAAGGTGAAGAGGTCGCCGCCTTCCGAGCAAGCGCCGAAGCAGTGCCAGGTCTGTCGCTCAGGATTGACGATGAAAGAAGGGGTCTTCTCGTTGTGGAAAGGACAGCAAGCCTTGTGATTGCGCCCCGCCTTTTTTAAGCCGGGCACCTGCCGCTGCACATAGCTGACCAGGTCAATGCGAGACTTGATCTCATCCGTCACGGACATGACAGAGCTCCCCGATGAGATTGAGCATCAATTATAGAGACGACAAGGCGCTTGCGCCATAAACTGGGTCGCATTGAAAGATGTGTAGCCAAGCGACCCGCAAAAGTTGACTACAACCTTGGATGAATTTGCCGGCAATTCGGCGTCAAGATCTTCGCGTTTACGGAAACCGGCCGCGGATCTGAGCCCAGTTAGAAATTCTCCAGCTGGCTCAAGTCGGCTCTGCCTTTCTGCAAGCCCGCGATTCGCTGCAGGAGCGCAATTCGGTTGTTGCGCAGCGCGATATCGTCCGCATGGACCAGCACGTTGTCGAAAAAAGCGGTTACCGCCGGGACCATGGTTGCGAAAGCGCTGAGGAAACGATCGATGTTGGCGTCCGCGCATAGACCGGATGACGCTGCTTGATAACTCGCGAACAGCGATTTCTCCTGTTCCTCTCGCAACAAATCAGGCGCAAACTCCTGCGCATCCTCGCCTCGCGTGATGCGCGCGCAGCGGGCCAAGGAGTCTAGCAGCGCTTCCCAATCCTCGCGCTTGACCCAGGCAGCCAATTCGCGGACGCCTTGCTTTGCGCGGGCCGGGTCATGCGCCTGCTCGCACAAGACCGCCTTGATGACATCGCGGCGAAACGCGGAAGTTTCGCTCAAGAGATTATCGAGGCGACCGCGCAGGAAGTCGACGAGTTGCCTCTTGACTTGCCCGTCCACGGCCAGCGGCTGCCCCTCAGCAACGCGCGCGATCAGCTTGCGCAGGTCAACCGAAATGGACTGGTCTAACAGAATCTGAATGATGCCCAGTGCATTGCGCCGCAGACCGTATGGGTCGGAGGTGGACTTCGGCGCCAAGCCCACCGCGAACAAACCCACCAAGCTGTCCAGCTTGTCGGCAATCGCCAATAGACGCCCGGCATCGCTCGCCGGCAGAATGTCGCCGGCGCCGCGCGGCAGCCAATGCTCGAATATCGCCTGGGCGACGGCGGCGTCAGCGCCTTCTCGCAGCGCGTACTCGCGCCCCATCACGCCCTGCAGCGATGTCATCTCCACCACCATACTGGTCGCCAAATCGGCTTTGGCGATGGCGGCTGCGCATTCGGCAATATCAATGACCGCTTCGTCATATCCCAGCAGCGCGCCCAATCCGGCGACGGATTTCGCCACGCGGTCGTTCTTCTCGCGCATTGAGCCCAGCTCCGCCTGAAAGGTCAACGTGTCCAGGCGCGGCAGATAATCTTTCAGCGGCTTTATGACATCTCCCCCATAGAAGAACCGCGCATCGGAAAAGCGCGCTCGAATGACCTGCTGGTTGCCGCGAATCACCTGATCAAGATGTTGGCTGTCGCCGTTGCGGACGCCGATGAAATAATTCATCAGTCGCCCCTGTTTGTCTTCCAGCGCGAAGTATCGTTGATGCTTGCGCATGACCGTGACCAGCACATCACGCGGCAAGGCAAGAAAGCTTTGGTCAAATTGCCCGCGAAAAGCGATCGGCGCTTCGACGAGATTGGCCGCTTCAGCCAGCAAATTATCATCAGCCAGCGGGTTTCCGTCAACTTCGGAAGACAAAGCACGGACCTGACGCAGAATGTCGGCCTGCCGCTGCTTGACATCCAGCGCGATCCCCTGCTCTTCACATACTGCGGCAAAGTGAGCCGCGTCACGCAAGGCGAACGCTGGCGATCCACGCGGCCGCAAGCCACGCGTCACATTCCCGCTCGCGATGCCGGCGTACTCAAAAGGAATGACTGTCTCGCCAAATAGCGCCACAATCCAGCGGATCGGACGCGAAAAGGCGACGCCGCTCTCGTTCCAGCGCATCGACTTGCCGAACTTTAAGCCGGCTAAGAAATCTGGTAGCGCTTCCGACAGCGCTTCGGTCGCTGGCCGGCCAACCTTTCGCACGACTGCCGCAACATAGCGGCCGCCATCCATATCTTGAATCCGCAGGTCTGCGACGGCGACGCCCTTGCCGCGAGCGAATCCCTGCGCCGCCCGCGTGGGATTGCCGTCGGCGTCAAAAGCGCGGTCGGCCGGCGGTCCCTTGGCGATGAATTCTTCATCCGCCTGCCAAGGTAAAACCTGACGCGCCCTTATGACGATACGGCGAGGCGTTGTGAACAACTCAAGCCCGTCATGATCCAAACGCAATTCACTGAACAAGTCGGGCGCAGACGCTTGGGCCATCGCCATCGCAACCGCCACATCGTCAGCCGGCATCTCCTCGACGCCGATTTCGATCAGCACATCAGCCGCTTCAGTCGGCGGTTCGGGCATCTCCCCGGCCACCTGCGCCGCCGCGCCGCGCCATCTATCGCTCATCTTCATCAGCGGATGGCCCAGCGCTTCCCGCCCCGCGACATACTCTTGCGCGATTGTTCGCGTCGTCTCGCGCATGCGCCGGAAGTAATTCGCCCGCTCGGTGACCCCAATCGCGCCGCGCGTATCCAGCACGTTGAACAGGTGGCTGCACTTGAGCACATAATCATAAGCGGCGATCAGCGCATCGCCTTCCAGCGCACCGGCGCACTCGCGCTCGTAAGTGTCGAAGACCGCCTTCAAGGCATCGACATCGGCGACATCAAAGTAATAGCGACAATGCTCGACTTCGTCGCTGAACATCACATCGCCATAACTGACGCCGTCGAGCCAATCGATTTCCCAAGCCGATTCCTTCCCCTGCAACGCCAGCACGATCCGCTCGATGCCGTAAGTGATCTCCACGCTGACGGGATCAAGGTTCATGCCGCCGGCCTGCTGGAAATAAGTGAATTGCGTGATCTCCTGCCCGTCCAGCCAGACCTCCCAGCCCAGCCCCCAGGCGCCCAAAGCGGGCGACTCCCAGTTGTCCTCGACGAAGCGGATGTCGTGCTCGCGCGGATTGATGCCCAATGCTTCCAGCGAAGCCAGATAAAGCTCCTGCGGATTGCCCGGATCCGGCTTCAGAATCACTTGATACTGGTAATATTTCTGCATGCGGTTCGGGTTTTCGCCAAAGCGGCCGTCATCGGGACGCACCGACGGCTCGACATAGGCGACGCGCCAGGGTTCCGGTCCCAGCACGCGCAGGGTCGTCGCCGGATTGCCCGTACCCGCCCCGACCTGCACATTATAGGGCTCCCATATCAAACAGTCCTGCGCCGCCCAATACTCGTGCAGCTTTAAGATGACCTGCTGGAAGGTCAGAGGGGTTCGCATTCCACTTCCTGACTGTCGATTCTGTGGATATTTTCGCCTGCATTATAAGAGCGAGCGCGTCAATTGACGAGGGCTTTGGCCGGTGGCTCTATACACTTGGCCGCCTTAGACGATCCCCCTAGTTCATCGGGGTGGCGACCGGGGTAGAGCCCATGTCCGCCTCGCCGGCGGCCTCGGGCGCCTTGACCAGGTCAGCCCGCTTGATGTCGTTAAATGCCTTGAAGACCGTGTCGCGCACCAGAACGTAGTATTCGGCGTCAGAAGATTTGAGCACGACGCCATCTTCCAATTCCGCGCCGAAGCTCAAGGCATAGGCTTCTTCCGCGTACTCCGGCTCGGCGCCATCGGTTGCTTCCTCGGGCGATGATTCAGCGCTTTCAGTCGTCTCGCCCGCGTCTTCCGCTTCGGCGAGCACGTCCACTTCGACGCGTTTGCGGTAACGCACCTGTACCCTGACCCGCGGTTGCGCCAGTTCATATTCGTCCAGCGCGGCGAGCCCAAGCGGCTCCAGCAAACGGATCGACGCCGCATTGCGCAATATGATGGGCAGCTTCGTATCTTCCAGGACCTCGTCTTCACTCAAGCCGGCATAGGTCAAACTAGCGCCATCGCGAACGAAAGTGAACTGGCCCTCGTCATTCTCTACCCTGATCTCCAGCACATCGTCTTGCGCCACGTTGACGTAGCTGGCGTCTACCCAGGTCGATATCTGCGTGGAGAATTCCCAGGAGTTGAGTCCGACGCCCAGGTACACATTGTCTTCGCCGGCTCGCCGAACGTAGACGGCGTCGGCGCCGCCGCTGCCGCCAAGTATGAGCTCGGCGCTCGCATTTTCACTTTCGAGACGTATCTTCCGGCGGAATTCTTCATCGTCGACCTCAAGACGAGTGAAATTCGCCGGATTCGTCGCCACCAGCCTGCGCGTATCCAAGCTCGCGATCTTCTCGAGCAGCCCCTCCACCTTGTCGCTGTCGACCGGGAAATCATCGGCGTCAGGAAGCGCCCAGCCAACTTCGCTTCGCGCGACCGTCACTTCGTTTCCCAAGTCATCGCTGAAACCGAGTCGGTCAATCTCAGCGGCGCTCATGCCGATAAGGATCGGCTGGACCAGGCGCGCTTGCCCGCCGGAAGAAGTCGCTACCGAGATCGCCAGCAGAACAAGCTGAACAAGCAAAACGACGAGCAGCAGAACATTGCCACGACTCAACATGATGCGTCTCCCTGGCTATTCTCTGTGGCGGCGCTTGCTTCGTCAGGCAGCACGGGATTGCCAGTCCGCGGAACTAGCTCAATCGGCTGCTCCGCCCGGCGCTGTACCTGCCTGACGACGGCGATGGCGATCAGACCGATGATGGCGACCGCGTAATTGATCAGCACCCAGCGGTCTTGCGCTTCCTGGCTGATGGCGGGCAAGATGCGCGCTACGCTGCCGCGGCTGCGAATCGACGCCAGCGACAAATCTTCGCTGAACCAGTCAATCGCGTTGGCAATCAACTGCAGATTGCTGAGGAATCGATCGCCGGCGAAGTTCGCCGAAATTTGATAAACGGTGTCGTTGACGAATTCAGAACTGCCGAGAACGACAATGCGCGTGCCCTCGGGCGAGCGTTCGATCAAACCGATCGGCTCCGTTTCGGCCGCTTCGGGCTCAGCCGCTGCACCAGCCTCAGCGCTTTCGAAGGGCGATGGTTTGTCAACGAAGAAGCTGCTGAAGGAAGCCTCAACCGCCACCGCCAGAGGAAAGGACGATAGCTCGTCGCTCAGGGCAAAGCCGATCTCGGGATATAACTCCAGGTTCGGCTGCGGGTCGGCCGCAGTCGTCTTCCAGGAGGCGTCGCTGGAGCGAATCAAGGTCGTCACGCGGGCATCGGTCAAGATCGATTCATCTACTGTCACCGGCGATGCCCAGCTCATGGTCGCCAGCGGCAAATTGTTGACCACGGGACTGTCGGCATCCAAACCATTCGGGCGCACATCGATGAAGAAGGGATAATCCAGCGCCTGTATCTCGGTAACAATCATGTCGCCGACATCGCGCTGCGTCTGCATCGGGAAAGGCGCGTTCTGGAGGTCCATCACCAAGCTGTCGCCAATGATGATGCCGTAGCTTTCGAGCAGATCTTCAACGCCGTTTTCGTTGGGGTCGAGCAGCAGCGTCCCGGCGTAAGGATCAACGCCCAGCCGATAGTGCCCGGCCGCCACCACCAGCGACCCGCCACGCATGACGTATTGATCAATGGCGTAGCGCTGCCTATCACTCAAGCTGTGGGGCGACATCAAAATGAGCGCGTCCACATCGGCTGACAGCTGCCCGTCTTCCAGCGTCACGCGCCGCAGCTCATAAGATTCGCGCAGCGTTCCTTCGAGAATGCCGTACTGCTGCAGGCTTGGCGTCTGCTGCCCGAATTGATCGGTCGTCTGCGCTGGCGGCGTCCACAAGCCAATCACCTTCAGGAAACCGGAAGACGACCGTTTCAGCGCCGCTTCGATCGCGCTGCGTATCTCCGCCCGGCTCAGATCGCCAGAGGGATAAACCACCTGAATCTCGCCGCCGGCCTCGACAACCAGATGCAGATAGAAGGTCTCGGTTGAAAAGAAGCTCGTCGGCACCGCCTGAATCTGATAGCGGTCAAAGAGCTCGCCTGCGCTGACGCCGACATCCTGCGCGGACATGTCAACCACAACCAGGTCCACGCCCTCCGGGTTGGCTTCGGCGATCTCAGCCGTCACCTCTTGCATGGTCGCGCCAACCTCCTCCATCGCCCCCGGCAAAGTCGCGGGCGAGAGGTACAGCGTCAGCTTCGCCGGCTGATCAAGCGAGGCGAGCACCGCTTCCAGGCTTTGGAAGCCATAAACCACGCGCTGGATACTGCTCGTCAAATCGTATTCCAGATTGCGCAGGCGCACCTCGAAGCCCAGGGGCGTATCGACCACTTCGATGACTTCGGAGAAATTGAGGGCGGCGCTCTGGTCGCCATAAGCAATCAGCACGTCAAAGTACACATTGACCAGCGACAATCCGCCGCGATCGTTAATCTGCAAGGGGGTCGGGCGAATGCCATGGATCTGGTTCGCCTCCCGCTCCAAGTCCGGATCCGTCAGCGGATCGACGAATTCCAGCTTCAGCATGCCATTCGATGCCAGCTCATATTCGCGCAGCGTGTCCTGGATGCGCGGGACCAAGGGCGAAAGCAGCGGATGGCTCTCTTCGCTGAAATAGCCGCGGACCAGCAGCGGTTCCTGCAAACCCGCCAGCAAATTTCTCGTGACATCAGACAGGCTGTATTCGCTATGCTGCGTCAAGTCGAGCCGAGCGGCTTTCGCCGGCGCGATCAACAAGTTGAAGATGAGCAGATTCAGCCCGATCAGCGCCAGACCGACGCCGCCGTTCAGGCGATGCGCGCGCAGGTGAGCGCCCCGGCTCCAGCGCTTGCCGTCCAGCGAAAGCATGTTGCAAGCCAGGAAAAAGATGGCGAGCGATACATAATAGACCAGATCGCGCAAATCAATAACGCCGCGCTCGATGCTCTCGAAGCGGCTGCCTGTGCCGAATTGACGCAGCAGATCGCCGGCGGCCGCGCCGAACAGGTTGGTGATGACGGGCGAGCCAACCGCCTGCAGCAGCCCGCAAATGAAAGCCGCCCCGATCAGCGCGACCAATTGATTGTCGGTGCGAGAAGACACAAAAAGCCCGATAGCGATATAACTCGAGGCGAGCAAAAGCGCCGCCAGATAACCGCCGATGACCGGTCCCCAATCCAGATTGCCCAGGGACTGCACCGTCAGCGGCAGGAAAAGCGTCAAGCCCAGCGACAGCGCGACCAGCGCAAGCGCGGAAAGGAACTTGCCGGCGACCAATTCGCTCAGGCGCACCGGCATCGTCAGCAGCACCTGCAGATTGCCGCTCTCTTCCTCGCGGCTCCACTGATGCATCGTCAGCGCCGAGACCAGCAAGATCATCAGCAGCGGCATCCACTCAAACAGCGCCCGCGCATCGGCAACGCCGCGCGCGAAGAATGAATCGACCCAGAAAAAGACGAAAAGCGTCAGCACCAGGAACACGCCGACGAAGATCAATGCCATTGGCGAGCCGAAATAGAGTTTCAGCTCCTTGCCCGCGATCGAAAGTATCTTCTTCATCGCCGTCTCCTAAGCCGTGGTCGCCAGTTGATTGAAGAAGGTTTCGAGCGTGACCGTGTCGCGGCGCAGCTCGCGCAAGCGCCAGTTTCGGTCGCGCGCCATCGTGTAGACGCTCGGCGTGATATCAGCGGAGCCGGTGATTCGATAAGCCGGATAATCGTCGCTCGAGCGCACCGGCTGAACCCGTGAAATGCCCTCCAGCAAAGCCAGCGCCCCAGCGACTTCTTCGTTATCTTGCTCGAGCACCAGCGTGGCGTCGTGGCTCATGCTCAATTCGCGCAGACTCTGATCGGCTTTCACTTCACCGTTGATGATGATGATGACGCGGTCACAAATCGCCTCCACCTCTGACAGGATATGCGACGAAAAGAGGATGGTGCTATCCCGCGCCAGCGACTTGATCAAGGCGCGGATTTCGACAATCTGCGTCGGATCCAATCCCACCGTCGGTTCGTCCAGGATGAGAAAGGGCGGCTTGTGCAAGATCGCCTGCGCCAAGCCAACCCGCTGCCGCAGCCCCTTGCTCAATGATGCGATCGGCCGCGTCAGATAACCCTCCAAGCCCGCGCCATAGACCGCGTCCGACAGCAATGGAATGAAATCAGTGGTCTCTACGCCGCGCAGTTCGGCCATCATGGCGAGATAAGCCTGCACTGAAAGCTCAGGATAAAGCGGCGTATTCTCCGATAGATAGCCGAGCTTTGCTTGCACCGCATGCAATTCGGTCAAGACGCGCTTGCCGTCGATCTCGACCGAGCCCTCATCCGGATGCAGAAAACCGGTGATGATTTTGATCGCGGTTGATTTGCCCGCGCCATTTGGACCCAGCAAGCCAACGATCTCGCCCGGCTGAATTTCAAAGCTGACGCCGTGGAGCGCGCGAATGCTGCCGTAGCTCTTGGCAATGTTACGCACAGAAATCACAAGCCAAAGCCTTTCTTCTCGTCGTCGTACAAGCGCCCGCCTGGCATTCTCGGCAGAATCGACCGCCATGATAGAAATCTGGCGCGAAAAATCTATATTAAATCTTTAAACAAAGTGTAAATTCTCGCCGATTCAAAGCGGCTCAACTTCGATACGCGTTTGCCGCAAGACGCCTCGATAGTCATTATAAGGAAACTGCGCGCCACCGGCGTACAAGGCGTTGGCTGTACCGGCGGCGACGCCGCAGCGAAGCGCCTCGGCGATATCCTTCCCCGCGGCCAAGGCGGTGACGATGCCGGCGTGCAGGCAATCGCCGCTGGCGATCGGATCGACCGGCTGAATCGCCGGCGGCCTTCCTCTGACGATCCGATTCTCCGTCACCAGCAGAGCGCCCTCCGCGCCCAAGGAAATGACCACGACGCGCGTTCCTGCATCGACCAAGTTTTTCGCAGCCGATATGATGTCGCGGATCCGGCGCGGCTCAATCCCGAGCGCCGCCGCGATCTCATCCCGGTTGACCTTGATCGCGAATGGTTTCGCTTGTATAGCATTCCTCAAAGCCGCCTTGCTGCTGTCCACCCAGACGCGCGCGCCGATGCCCTTCAATCGCGCGATCAATTCGCTCGGGGCGTCAGTTGGCGCGCCCAGCGGTATGCTGCCGCAGAGGCAGATCGCGCTCACATGGTCTCGCTCCGCCGCGCGGCAAATGTCAGCGGCCAGCGCCTTCCAGTCCGCGGGAGCGATGAGACCAGACTCGTTGATCACCGTCGAAACGCCCTCTTGATTCGCAATAATCGTGCATGTCCGAGTCTCGCCATCAAATTCTGTCCATTCAGCCTCAAAGCCGTCTTCGGCCCACATCGCGGCGATCATGCGCCCGGTGTGACCGCCGAGCAGCCCCATCGCCACGGGCGCCCCGCCTAAAATCTTAACCGCGCGCGCCACATTCAATCCTTTGCCGCCCGGCACGGCAATCGCCCGGTCAATCCGCGAAATATGTCCAATGGCGAAATCCGGGACGACCATCGTCCGGTCCAACGCGGCATTGGGCGTCACACAGATGATTGTCTCTCGCTTCATCCCAATGTCCTGGCGCGATCTTGCCCTTCGAAACTTACTACAGGCGCCCAGTCTCATCAAGGCGACGCTTTGCCGCCGCCGCCGCTGGCTCTGCGCCTGCGTCTAGTCCTGATTCATTCTCCAAGCTAGAATGACCTTAAGCAACCTGACGCGCCAAACACGACGGACGCGATGACTTTTCAGAGCCGCCTAGACATTCGGTATCCAGATGGACGCAGCGCATCCTATGTTCTGGATCAAGACGCGATCACCATTGGCAGCGCGGCCGGCAATTCCATTCGGGTGTCCGATGCCAGCCTCGCGGCGCGCCACCTCCGCTTCAGCCGCGCGGGCGACAGTGTTTACCTGACCAATCTGGACGCCCTCCACTTGACAACTGATGATGGCGAGCCCGCGCCCCTCAACGAACCGCGGCGGCTGCGAGAAATCTGCCATATCCGAGCGGGCTTATTGCGCATCATATTCTATCAGAGCAGCGAGGAGCCAACCGTGGCGATGGCCGCGATCAGCGACGCGACGCAGCCGACGGCCGCCCATTTCCGCGCCCGGCTCGAAACAGGCACAGTCAAAGTCTGGCGATTCTCGGCCGCTTCGACCAGCCTCAGCGTCACCAACCTCAGCGAAAGCGACGGACTATTTCGCCTAGAGACTGCTGGGCTGCCAAGTGAATGGATGAGTCCCAATGACCTTACTTTCTCTGTCGCCGCCAACGACGCCGTCGACTTGCTCTTGCGGTTCAAGCCGACTCGAAATCACGACTGCGCGCCGGGCGAATATCCGCTCATCATTACTGTCCGTCAACTCGACGGCGGGGACGAATCGGTTCAACTTGCGCTGCTGATTGAGGTCGGCGGCGTCGGTGGCTTGAGCGCCGCGGTTGAGCCGCCTCGCGTCCGAGCGCGCGATCGCTTCAACCTGGCTTTGCTAAATCTGGGCAACGAAGAGCTGACGCTCCAATTGGGCTTTCACGATCCCAGCCAGCAGCTTCGCGTCAGGCTGGCGCAAGACGCGCTTCGGCTTAAGGCGCATGAACGCGCGGTCATCAGCGCCATCGTCGAACCGCGCCACCAACCATTGCTGGGCAAGCCGGTTGACTATACCTTTGCGCTTCTGGCGGAGGCGCGCGCGCCCGGCGATTATACTGTCGCCCTGCCCGCGACCGTCACGGTCAAACCAATTCTCGACTACCGCGCGCTTGCCGCGGCCGCGATCTCGATCGTGATTCTGGCTCTGGCGCTTGCCACTTTGCTGTATCAGCCGCCCCAACCGGCGATCACTTCATTCACTCTGTCCGAAGAAACGGTGGCGCAGGGCGAACCGGCCGAATTAAGCTGGGCGGCCGCCGAAGCGCTGCGCTACGTGATCGAGGTTAATGGCCTGCCAATCGCTGAGTTGCCCGCGCACGCTTCACGCTACACGCTTGAAACTCGGGGTTATATTGACCCGATTGACATCGCTCTGATCGCCTTAAACGGCGACGCGACTGATAAGGAGTACCAGCGCCTCAACGTTTACCAACCCGTGATCGTCCGAAGATTTGCCGCGGCCAAGTCAAGTCTGCTGCGCGATATTCAAAGCGACCTGACCATCTACTGGCGCGTTGAAGGCGCGGTCGCTTTGGATATCGCCCTGCCGGCCGGTTTCGAGACTGTCCAAAGGCAGGTCGCCGGCGACGAAGGCGAGATCGTCATCGCCGGCGCGCCAGCCGACAACTTCGAAATCATCCTCACGGCGGAAGACGAAATCGGCGGCAGGACGACGCGCGCGATACCAATTGCGGTCCGAGATCCGGAATGTACGCCGATTGGCGATACGCAGCTCTACGCCGGACCGGATTCCCGCTTTGAGCGCGCCAACTATGCCGTGCAAAATGTGCCCGTATTGGCAAAAGGCGTCACCGCGGCGGCCGATTGGCTGCATGTGGAATTGGCCAACGGAGACCGTGGCTGGGGCTTTCATACCAACTTCCGCTGTCATGGATTTGAACCGGCGAACCTGACGGTGGTCAGCGATATGCCTCCTTTGCCGACAGCGACGCTTGCGCTCCGACCCACGCGAGCCGGGACGGCAATCGCGACCGCCACCGCTTTATCGGCGCCGGATCTGTCCATAAGGCCTTCATCCACCGTCTCCGATTCATAGCGCTTAACCACAACTCGGACTAACCTGCGCCCTCCAAATTGAAAACTGCTAGTTCTTCGCTCAAGGAAATCGTTTCGCATTCTAGCCGTTTCCCTAACCTCGCAATTGTCAGGCATATCTCGCCGGACTATAATGGCGCATTCAGTTGGAGCGAGCCTCAAGGAATCTTTCAGTTAAATGAGCAAACGACCACCCGTCTATCCATTTACTGCCATCGTCGGCCAGGACCTGATGAAACTCGCTTTGATCCTCAACGCCATCGACATGAGGATCGGCGGCGTGCTGATTCGTGGCGAACGCGGCACCGGAAAATCCACCGCCGCGCGCGCCCTGGCCGCGCTCTTGCCCGAGATTGATGTGATTTCCGATTCGCCCTTCAATGACGATCCTTTCCGCCGCGAATCCTGGTCAGATTTCGCGCGCAGCAAATACGAAGACAGGGAGGAGATACCGACGGCGCGCCGGCGCATCAGCTTCGTCGACCTGCCGGTCAGCGCCACCGAAGATCGCGTCGTCGGCACGCTTGACATCGAAAAAGCGATTCAATTTGGCGAGCGCCACTTCGACACCGGCGTTCTGGCCAATGCAAACCGCGGCATCCTTTATGTGGACGAAATCAATCTGCTCGACGACCATATCGTCGATCTCCTGCTCGATAGCGCGGCGATGGGCGTCAATATCGTCGAGCGCGAAGGCATCAGCTTCAGCCACCCAGCCCGCTTCATTTTAGTCGGCACGATGAATCCGGAAGAAGGCGACCTGCGCCCGCAGCTGCTGGACCGCTTCGCCCTCTCCGTCGATGTCACCAGCATCAAAGACGCGGCCGAACGCATCGAAATCCTGGAGCGCCATATTGCCTACGAAAACAGTCCGCTCCGCTTTAAAGACGATTGGGACCCGGTCGATGAACAGCTGTCCCAGCGTATCGCCGCCGCCAGTGATATCATCGATGACGTCACCCACAAGACACAAGATTTGCGCGTCATCGCCAGCATCACCAGCGATCTGCAAATTGACGGGCATCGCGCCGACCTGGTCATCCTGAAAGCGGCGCGCGCCCATGCCGCCTACGAAGGGCGCGCCGCCATCAACGACCGAGACATCACCATCGCTATCCGCTTGACCATTCCACATCGCCTGAAGCGCGGTCCCTTTAACGACGCCCAAGCCGATCTCAACGCGGTCGAATCGGCCGTCGATGAGAAGCGGCAGGAAATTGGTGAGGGCGAAGAAGCTGGCGAATTCACCGAAGACAGCGACGAGCAGGCGACGCAGACTAAAAAAAAAGTGAGTCTGTAAGCGGCGAAGGCGAGCCGCAAGATCAAGAACTCGGGCAAACCGAAGCCGCCCCGCAAGATGTCTTTCCCACCTCTGACGCGCGCTGGTGGGAAGGCGGCCAGCAAATCCAATCGCAAGCCGAATTCGAAACGCGCAAGCTCAATACCCAACTCGACCGCATGACCCGCCGTCAATCCGGGCGGCGCTCCACCACCCGCACCGATCGCAAACGGGGGCGTTACGTGCGCGCGCGGCAAGCGGGCGAAAAGCCGCGCGATATCGCCTTTGACGCCACCCTGCGCGCCGCCGCCCCCTTCCAGATGGTGCGCGGCGAACAGAAGCAGGAAACCGGCATGGCCTACGCCCTGCGCAAAACCGACTTGCAGGAGAAGGTCCGCGTGCGCAAAGCCGCCAACCTGATCATGTTCACGGTGGACGCTTCCTGGAGCATGGCCGTCTCCGAGCGCATGCAGGCGACCAAAGGCGCCATCATGTCGCTGCTAACCGACGCCTACCAGCGGCGTGATCGAGTGGGCTTGGTCGTCTTTCAAAAAGACCGCGCCTCCCTGGTCCTACCCCCGACAAACTCGGTGGTCCTGGCAAAAGAGGCGATGGCTGATATCCCGGTCGGCGGCAAAACGCCACTCTCGGCCGGGCTGCTGCTGACTTACGAAGCGGTCATGCGCGAGAAGAATCTGAATCCCGATGTGATGCCGATGATGATCTTGCTGACCGATGGCGCCGGCAACGTCTCAATCAGCGACTCGGTCTCGCCGCAAGACGAAGCGCACTCGATCGCGCGCAAAATACAGGAAGCCGATATCCGCACCGTGACTATCAATATGGAGCACGTCGCTTTCGATCAGGGCTTGGCGCAGCGCCTGGCCGATCAGCTGGGCGGTCCCTGCTATACGCTGGCGCAAATCCGCGCCGACAGCCTGCTCGATACCGTCCGCGCCGAGATGGACAAGATATAGACCGAAGACAGTGCGCAATGGACTTGATACTTCCTGGGAGGAAATTTGATGAAAGCGGTCGTTGTGAAGTACAGACTGACTGAGAGATTCACTCGGATTGCGCATCTCCTGTATCAAGAGGATATGGCGCGAAGGTGGAATCCCTCGCGCCATTTTGCTTTGCAGTGATAATGTTCGATGACCAGCGTTTAGCGTCTACGTGACCTGACAGTGCAGTTGTTGCCTGATCATAACGCGACTATCGCCGTCTAGTTATCAGCCAAAAGACTGCAACGAAGATCGCAATTATCGCAAGTATCACTATTTCAGCAGTGTAAAGCGACTGAGGCATTGGACACTCCTTACGCATTCTTGGAACATGTGAGGTTAAGCGACGTTGTACCGACAGGAATGCTGAGAAACCAAATGGACGCTGTTCCATTCATGTCGAGCCTTATCCTGCGTCCCCCATTATTGGTGTAAGCGGTTACGCTGCCAGTTACAACCGCGTAAGATCCCGGTACACCGTAATAGGAGTGGTTAAAGCCTTCACGGTACGGATCGCCTTGAATGCGGCCATCAACCACCCTCGCATACGCCCACCAATTAACGGTTAGACCCGTGAACGCTCCGCTCGTAGACGCTCTACACTTATATTGCTTTACGCTTTGCGCGCTCGTCGTGTATGATTACGCCTCGGAGTGAACAAAGCTCGGATTCTCCAGTCCATTGATAAAAGCCGCCAACTTTGAAGCAGTTGTCTGAACATTCTGCCCTTGAGCGACTGCTAGCGCAATTGCTTGTTGGGCACGAGTGGAAGGGTCGGCTGAAAGATCAACAGTCGCCGTGTCCGCTCTGATTGCAACTGTTGGGATCAGCAACGCCACGAAAGTGATCAACAAAGTAATGTGTTTCATGATCGTTCCTCCTGCCAGCCTCAATCTTCATGGACAAAAGAACTCTACTTCAATGTCCTCCTTTCTAACCACATATGTTTTCATCCTTATCTTCGCAAGAATACTTGGTATGTCAACTCGTTTCGTATATTATGCACAATGACTATCCAAAACAAATAGTTAGTATATCCAATAATGTACTTGATTCGAATTTCTCGGCTGCACTTTTCGCAAGCCTTGTCAAAGGCCGATACAATTGAACCAAAGTAGCTTAAAGAGTGCGTTTGTGAACCAAATCCGCGTCGTCAAATTAAGTGGCTCGCCCTACGACATGGGCTACGCGCACGGGCTGCGCTTCCGCGACGAAATTCGCCTCTTCACCGAAGAACGCGTCCGCCTATGCAGTTCGATTGATTGGACCGGGCGCCAACTGTCGCGCGCTGCCGTCATCGCCCTGGCCGAAGCCTGCGTCGCCGAGCATCAAGCCTACGCCCCCGATCTCATGGAGGAGCTGCAGGGCATCGCCGACGCCACCGATCTCACGCTGGCTGAGCTGGTCATCAACAATGGCTTCACCGACTTCATCGATACGATTTACCGCCTGGGCGATATCAGCGTTCCCGCCGTCGCGGCGCCGCTGGCTGCTGACAACTGCACCGCCTTCATGGTGCCGAAAAGCCGCAGCGCGAACGGCGCCGCCTTCTTCGGCCAGACCTGGGACATGCACGCCTCCGCCACGCCATACGTCATCTTGATTCAGGGCGAGCCGGACGATGCGCCGCGCTTCCTGACTTTCACTGTGACCGGCTGCGTCGGCATGATCGGCATGAACAGCGCCGGCATCGCCATCGGCGTCAACAATCTGATGGCTACCGATGGCCAGATCGGCGTTACCTGGCCCTTCGTCGTGCGCAAGATTCTACAGCAAGACGATCTCGACGCGGCGCTAAAGTGCCTGACCGGCGCCAAACTGGCGGGCGCGCACAACTATATGCTGATGGACAAATCCGGACGCGGTTATGAAGTCGAGGCTATGTCCACCAGCCATCACGTGCGCGAACTCGCCGACGAGACGATCAGCCACACCAATCACTGCCTGATTCAGAAGAATCTCGATGTGGCGCGCGACCGCCCGCCGTCGTCGCAGAACAGCTCGGAGAACCGACTGCGCCGCGCGAACGAACTCCTGGCGCAAGACGGCATCACCATTGACGACTTGATGGCGCTGACGCGCGATGAAGTGGCCATCTGCACCCGGCCACAACCGCCGACACACGTCGAAAGCTGCGGCGCCGCCATCATGAGCCCGTCTACGGGCGACTTCTGGCCCGTCTGGGGCATTCCCGCAGACAACGAATACGAACATTTCACCATTTGAGCGCTGCGCCCGCTCCTCAAGCGTGAAACTGCCCTTATACTGTAGTTAGGGAAATATGAGGGCGGTAGGCGCATGATGGACGCGAAACAGGTACGGATATTTGGCATCCCCATGGACTTGGGGCAAAGTCGACGCGGCGTGGACATGGGTCCGAGCGCGATTCGCTACGCGCAACTGCACGAGAAGCTGCGCGCGCTTGGCTACCACACTACGGACGAAGGCAATATTCATGTCGCCCAAGCCGAGCAGACGCCCGCTTTAATGCGCGCCAATCCCAACGCCCACTTCTTGCCGCAGGTGGCGAGCATCTGCCAGGCAACTTATGATGCCATCCACGCCACCTGGCGAAGCGGCGAATTCGGCTTGTTCCTGGGTGGCGACCATAGCCTCAGCGTTGGCACGGTATCGGCGGCGGCGCAGCGCGGCAAGCTGGGCGTCCTTTGGGTTGACGCGCATACTGATATGAATACGCCCGCCAGCTCGCCTTCGGGCAATATCCACGGCATGGCGCTGGCCTGTCTGCTGGGGGATGGGCCAGCGGAACTGGTGAATATCGGCTTTGATGGCGCCAAGCTTGCTCCTGAACAGATCATCGTCATCGGCGCGCACGACATCGACCGCGAGGAACGGATACGCGTAAGGCAAAGCGGCATTCGCGTCTACACGATGCGCGATGTTGACGAGCGCGGCATCCCGCAACTGGCGAACGAGATCCGGCAGCAATTCGCCGCCATGGACGCCATCCATGTCAGCCTCGATATGGACTCCTGCGACCCGCAATTCGCCGTGGGCGTCGGTACGCCAGTTTCAGGCGGCTTGAGCTACCGGGAAGCGCACCTGCTGATGAAACTGATTTCGGACACGGGCCAGGTCCGCTCGATGGACGTTGTCGAATGTAATCCCATCCTGGACGATCACAACCGCACCGGCATACTGGCTGTCGATCTGATTATGAGTATGCTGGGCGACAAATTCTTGTAACGCGCCAGCCCCGCGCGCTGCTCTCAAAATAGCGCTTGCCCACTCAGTTAGTCAGATTATACGAAATCATTAGACAGTTTGCCTAAATCATTTACAATGAAGGTGGAGCTACGACGCAGGAGCGAAAACATAAACATGAACATTGGCATCCCCAAGGAAGTCAAGGTCGAAGAGCATCGCGTGTCGAGCCCGCCCTCCGGCGCGCGCGAATTCGTCAAACGCGGCCATACCGTCTTTGTCGAAAGCGATGCGGGCTTGAGCAGTGGCTTCACCGACGAAGAATACATCAGCGCCGGCGCTGTCATCATGGATTCGGCCGATGCGCTTTGGTCAGCATCGGACATGATCATCAAGGTTAAAGAGCCGCAAGCGAGCGAATACCGCTTCTTGCGCCCCAACCTGATTCTCTTCACCTATCTCCACCTGGCCGCCGAAGAAGCATTGACCCTCGCCATGCTGGAAAGCGGCGTGGCCGGCATCGCCTACGAGACTGTGGAGGACGCGCAGGGAAGGCTCCCCCTGTTGGAGCCGATGAGCGAAGTCGCTGGGCGAATGGCGGCGCAGGTCGTTTCGCACTATCTCGAAAGAAGGCAGGGTGGGCGCGGCGTCTTGCTGGGCGGCGTGCCCGGCGTTACCGCGGCCCACGTGGTTATCCTCGGCGCGGGCACGGTCGGCGCGAACGCCGCCAAGATCGCCTTGGGCATGGGCGCGCGCGTTACGCTGCTCGATATCGACTTGGACCGCTTGCGCTATCTCGACGACACCCTCGATGGCAGCCTCAATACCCTGTATTCGAATCACATCAACATCGCCAGATCGATCGTGACCGCCGATGCGCTGATTGGCTCCGTGCTGATTGCGGGCGCGCGCGCGCCGATGTTGGTCACGCGCGAGATGCTGCCCTCAATGCCCAATGGCAGCATCATCGTTGATGTCGCCGTTGATCAGGGCGGCTGCGTGGAAACGACGCGCCCAACCAACCACAGCGAACCTACCTTTGTCATTGATGGCGTCCTGCATTACGGCGTGACGAATATGCCCGGCGCGGTTCCGCGAACATCGAGCCTGGCGCTGGCCAATGCGACCCTGCCTTACGCCTTCCAGCTCGCCAGCAGCGGCGTCGCCGGCGCCCTCATGGCTGACGCCGCCCTGCTGCGAGGCCTCAACACCTTTGCCGGGCGCTGCACGCATCCCGCCGTCGCCGAGACGTTTGGGCTCGAGTACGTGGAAGCGGAGCTGGCGCTGAACTGCCTGACCGCTGACGCTTTGCTGCCACTCTGACGCCAATACCCAGGGGCTGAACCGCGATCAATTTGCCGGCGCCAGCTGCGGCGGTCTCGACTTCTTGCGAAAGCCCAACTCTGCTACATTAGTGGGATAACTTACCGTGTTTGAGTCGACGACTGGGCAGCAGTGCAACCTCGAAGGAAACGCCTG
The DNA here is from genome assembly GCA_026707225.1 of Chloroflexota bacterium. Classification (GTDB taxonomy): domain Bacteria; phylum Chloroflexota; class Anaerolineae; order Aggregatilineales; family Phototrophicaceae; genus UBA6055. The sequence continues at coordinate 193,044 of JAPOXG010000001.1, read as the reverse complement.
ACCTTAGCATTTGGCATGACGATCAGCGCTGTCTCCCTGGCGCTGGCTTTTCACGGTTTGCAGATGGAACAGTTCTGGGACAGTCTCGCTGATGTCAGCCTGCCCTTGCTGCTGGCGGCGATGGCGGTCTATGGCGCTGCGGTGATCGTCATCGCCGCGCGCTGGCAATTCTTGCTTCGCGCCCTGAAATTCGTCCCGCTGGCGGCGCTCACACAGCTGGTATTGATCGGCTACATGGGCAATAACGTCTACCCGTTGCGCGCCGGCGAGGCGCTGCGAATCCTTCTCCTTCGCCGCAATCATGGCTTGCCGCTCTTGCGCTCCACAACCATCGTCGCGATTGAACGCCTGTTTGACGGCTGTGTCATGCTGAGCTTCGTCTTGTTCAGCCTCTTGCTGATCGATATTGAATCGGACGAAGTAAAGACCATCGTCAGCGTTTCGGCGCCGCTATTCGCCCTGGCGCTGCTGATTGCGTTATCGCTGGCGACCAAGCCAAATCTGCTCAGGCGCGTCGTCGCCCTGGCGCTGGATTTGCTGCCCCGGCGCATTGGCGCCGTCGTCGCCAGCTCTTCCGAGGAGTTGCTCGCCGGATTCGAAGGCTTGCGCAGACCGTCTCATCTCCTGGGCGCCGTCATTTGTTCCTACATCACTTGGGGTATTGAAGCGGGCGCCTACTATATTGTGATGCGCGCCTTTGACCTGCAGTTAAGTTATACGGTCGCTCTGCTGCTGGTGGGGGCGGTCAATCTGGCCGGGCTGATTCCTGCTTCGCCTGGTCAGATCGGCGTCTATGAGTTCGTCGTCATCAACATATTGGCCGCCTTGGGCATCGCAATCCCGCTCGCCACCGCCTGCGCCGTCGTTGCGCACGTCACCATCTGGCTGCCGACCACGGTGACCGGCTTCTTCATTCTGCTTAAACAAGGCATGGGATGGGCTGATGTCAGCCGGGCGAATACGACCAAAAGCGTGGAGTCTGCGCCGTCTGAAGCCAGTTAGACATCGACCGCCGTGTCAAAGTGTCTCAGCAGCGGATTCAAATCGTCCCAAAGTTCATCCGGTATTGCCACCTCGCCCGCTTGCATGCTCGACTCCGCCTCTTCCGGCACGCGGGCGCCGGGAATGACAGACGCGACTTGCGGATGACGCGTACACCATTGCAGGGCAACAGCCACCATCGGCACATCATAGCTAAGGCAAAGCCGCTGTATTTCGCTGACGTGATCGAGACATTCCGGCGGAAATATGCGGTTGAGATACATGGTGTCGGCTTGCGGTCCCGTAGCTAGCAGGCTGCGCTCGAGCGGCGTCGCCCCGACCAAGCCCACATCATGCTTGGCCGCCTCGGCGAATATCTCCCGTTCGGCGATATGATTTATCAGGCTCCAGCAGTCGGCGATGACAGCGGCGTCAAACTCGCCCGTCCGGATATATTTCAGATTGGTCGGCGGATTGTTGCATGCGGCGCCAATATGCTCTATGACGCCTTGGCGCTGCAAGCGCCGCAAAGCGCCTAGCGCGCCTTGATCCGAAAGCACTTCATCAATCGGCTGCCCCATCGCGTCATGTATGTAGACGATTCTTAGGCGGTCCAAGCCCATCCGCTCGAGGCTGCCCTCAACGCTGCGCAAAATCCCGTCATAGCTGAAATCATAGCCACGGTGGCTCCGTCCGGCTTTGGTGGTGATGATGACCCGGTCTTTGGCTGCTGGCCGCCGGCGCAGCGCTTCTCCTATCATCGTTTCGCTCATGCCCCGGCCATAAAGAACAGCGGTATCGATGAACGTGCAGCCGGCATCGATCGCCCGCACCAGTGTTTGCACACCCAATTCCATGTCAAGCCGCCGCCCTTCGACATCCACCTCGACGACCGCGTCGTTCTGCGTCGGCACGCCGACGAAGGCCGTACCAATTCCGACAATGGGCACTTGCAATTCAGTACGCCCCAGCCGCTTGGTTCGCATTATATGGTTCGCTCCTTGACGCGGCTTGCCTTCATTTGCTCGCCATTGATTTGGTCGTCGGTTTTGCCAAAACGCCGCCTTCGATTGCCATACTCGGCCAGCGCCTCGTAAAATGCGCTGCGTCCGAAATCGGGCCAATAAGTCTCGGTCGTGTAGATCTCGCTGTAGGCGCCCTGCCAAATTAGGAAATTGCTCAGGCGGAACTCGCCGCTGGTGCGGATGATCAGGTCCGGATCGGGCAGATCGCTGGTATACATGTAGTTGTTGATCGTGGCTTCGGAGATGGCTTCGGCAGCGATTCCTGCCCGCACGATGTTCTGCACCGCTTGGACGATTTCATCGCGCCCGCCATAATTGAAGGCGACATTAAGGATCAGGCGCTGGTTGTCGCGCGTGAATTCGCAGGCTTCAACCACCTTGCGCGCCAGCCGCTCCTCAATGCCGTCCAGCTCTCCGATGTGACGAATCTGCACGCCTTCTTCATCTAGCTCTTGCAATTCACGGTCGATGACCATTTCCAGAATCCGCATCAACAGCATCACTTCGCGCCGGGGCCGCGCCCAATTTTCGGTCGAGAAGGCGTAAATCGTCATGATCCGCACGCCAAATTCGGCGGCGGCGCGGATGATGCGGCGCAGATTCTCCGTGCCTTGGCGGTGGCCGGCCGAACGCGGCAAACCGCGCTGCCTCGCCCAGCGTCCATTGCCATCCATGATGATGGCGACGTGTTCCGGCACTTTTTCCAAAGGCGGCAATGTGAACCGGTCCCGGCGGAGCTCTGTTGTGATGAACGTCATTAACGTTTCCCGTTTTGGCTAAGCTGATTCTCCAGGAAGTCTTATCAACTGCTCTTTACACTGACCCGCGACGAACTCCTCATTGACGCGGACCGGCGGTCGACGATGCGACCACAACGAACGCGGAATGCTAAACGTCCATGATGTCAGTCTCTTTATCAGCGCCGAGCTCGCCGATTTGAGCGATGAACTTGTCCGTCAGTTTCTGCACTTCGTCCTCGCCCCGCTTGCGGTCATCCTCCGAGATGAGCTTTTCTTTCTCGAATTCTTGCAGGTCGCTGTTGGCCGAGCGGCGGATATGGCGAATGGCGACCCGCGTATCCTCCATACGCCGATTGAGAAACTTCACTAATTCCAGCCGGCGTTCGCGGGTCAATGCCGGCATGTTCAAGCGGATATTCTCGCCATCAATGTTGGGGTTCACGCCGATGTCCGACATTTGAATCGCCTTTTCGATGTTCCGCACCGCAGCCTTGTCATAAGGACGAATGAGAATCAGCATCGCTTCCGGCGTGGAGATATTGGCAATCTGGCGCAACTCCGTGTCCTGACCGTAGTAGTCGATCATCATACGGTCGACCAGCGCCGTGCTCGCCCGTCCGCTGCGCATTCGGCTAAGCTCATCGCGGAAAACGGCCAGCGTCGATTCCATTTTGCCAGTCGCTTCTTCCAATATGTCCTCAATCATCTTGCCCCTCCTTAACTTCAACACCCGCTGGCGCCCGCCTCGCCGTCGCGTAACCGCAAGAACCGGGGTCTTCCAAGGGATTGCGTTTTGTTCTGGCAGCAGATTGGGGCATTTATAGTGCGTCCGACACGCGCCGGATGGATGTTGCCTATGCCGCCGATTGCCCCCATTATATCGCCATTTCTCCGTCAGCGTAAGCGAAATGATGGCTTTGCTAGTCGTGGCGGGGCATGACCCGCTGCTGCATTGCCTCTCGCAACCAATGGCTGCCGATTCGCGTGGCTTTAAAATTGCGGGCTGGCTTGATTCGCGCGCGGCTCACCGCCGGGAACGGCGCAGCGGGACGGAGGCTGCCGCGAATTTCCCGCTACTGCCCGGCGATGGGCGGGATCCAGGATGCGAATGCGCCCCCGGAGGACGTAATCCGCTGCGCATTCAAGCCTTGGGCATCCATCAGATAAAGCTGATCTTCTCCGAGAACGGTGGCGGTGACGGCAATGAACCGGCCGTCGGGACTGTAATTGGCTGACCAGACGCTGCCTGGTCCGGTGTATAAAATGCGTCGATCGCCCCCCGCAAGATCCATGCTCGCCAGCGCGCGCGCGCCGCCAACAGTCGTGACGTAGACGATGCGCTGGCCATCGGGGCTGAAAGCCGGCGACGCATCGCGAACGGCGTTATCGGTCAGCAATTTCGAAGCGCCGGTTTCAGGCTCAATCAGCCGAATCTCCCAGGTGCCCGCGTCGCGCACGGAAGGACCCGCAGTGAAGACGATATGCTTGCCGTCCGGGCTGTAACGCGCGTGGCTGTTGCGCCACTGGTCGCTATAGACTAGCTGCTTCTCGCCGTTTGACAGTCTCGTTCGGTACAGGTCGAGCGTTTGATCACGGCGCGTATCGGAAGAATAGATGATCCAGTCCCCGTCAGGCGACCAAGCCGGCAGCCGATCCCAAACCGTATTCTCCGTTAAGCGCTGTAGCTGTCCGCCGTATCGATTCGTCACGTATATTTCGAAATCGCCATCTCGATTCGATTGAAAGGCGATCCAGCGCCCGTCCGGCGATGGCCTCGGATAGGTGCTGCTGCCTTCGCCGGCGCTAAAGCGGCGCGTCTCCCGCGTTGTCAAATCCAGGACGACTATCTCAAACACCGGTTCTTCCGCGTCATCCGTTGCGCGCTTGGCAAAATAAACCAACTCGCCTTCGACAGAGGCCAATTGCGGGATCAGCGTCGGTCTCTCGCGGACTCCCACCGGCTGAATTTCCGGCGCCGGCGCCGTCGGCCGCGCATCGGCGGTGATCGCCTCGACCGTATAGGTCCCGTCGGCAGCCGCGTTGAAGGCGGCCCGCGTCAGCTGAAGCGGACCAATCGCTGCTTCGCGAATAGGGGTCGTTGTCGCCAACTTTGCGACGCTCGCAACCGCTGTCGCCGGGGTCATTTCGCTCACAATCTCAAGCGCTGTCACCGAGGGCGCTACACCCTCATCGCGGGAAAGCGCGCCGTACACTGTCGCCCCTAGCATCACTAAACCCGCTAGCAAGGCGCAGCCCAGAGCGCTGCCGGCCGCGGCGCCAATCCAGATGATCCGGCGCCGTCTTCCTGTTGCGCTTTGGGCGCGGAGAAGCGCTCCCGCCGCCGGTGAGGTATCGCTCGTCGCCGCAGCGGCTGGCGCAGGCGCGAGACCCGGTGCTGAAGTGGTCGCCCCGACGGGCTCCGCTGGCCGGCTCGCGGAAATCGCTTCCGCTTCCGGCGCGGCGCCATCATCAAGCGACTCGCTTCCATCCAATGACAGGCGCAAAGCCTCCGCCAATTCGCCGGCGCTGCCGAAGCGCTCCTCCCTGGCTTTTCGCAAGGCGCGTATGATGACTTTTTCCAGCCTCGGGCTGATGTCTGGCTCAAACTGCCGCGGTGGTGGCGGCGGCATGGTCACATGCATAATGGCGATGCTATATGGCGTATCGCTCTCGAAAGGGCGCCGGCCAGTCACTAACTCGAACAGCATGACACCCAGCGAATAAACATCGCTGCGTCCATCCAAGGGCTCGGCGCGCGCCTGCTCCGGCGACATATAGCTCGGCGTGCCGACTACGCCCTGCGTGGTAATCGCGCCACTGCCTTCGCCTAATATGCGAGCGATGCCAAAATCGGTGATGAATACGCCGCCGCCGTCGTCAAGCAGAATGTTGCTGGGTTTGAGATCGCGATGCAGGATGCCCTTCTGATGGGCGTAATCAAGCGCCGAAGCCACTTGCTCCACGATGCTGGCCACTCGCGGCAAGGGGATCCGCCCCTGTGCCAGGAGCTCCTCAACGGACCCGGCCGGCATGTATCGCATCGCGATATAAGGCTGATTCTCATATTTGCCAAAGTCGTAAACCGGAACGATATTGCGATGCTCCAGCTGTGAGACGATATTCACCTCGCGTTCGAATCGCTGCAGATAAGCCTCGTCATTGATGAATACGCTGGGCAAAAACTTCAGCGCTACCTGGCGGTTCATCGAGCGCTGCCGCGCAAGGTAGACCGTCGCCATGCCACCCTGCCCGACCTGGCTCAAGATTTCGTAGCCGTTTATCGTCTTGCCAATGAGATCTGCCGACATCATGCCTGCCAGTGTCAGCTTAGATATGCAGGGCGCTGGAACGCTCCTGCCTTGGTCATCGCTCCTCCGGGAATGCCGCCGGAAAGACATCCCGCCGCCTAGGATTATATGCCATGCCAGATAAACGCTAGAACACCCAATACCTGCCGCTGAGAGCCTCAAGTGCTTGTGCGTTACGGCCTGCTTGGCTCGCGCCCGCCAAACTTGACAGAATTCAGCTCTGAATCGAAAATAGGGTGATACAAGTCGACTCTGCCGGCGGAGGCAGACCTCATGCGGGACAGTCTCGCCAAAAACTCCGCGACCGCGACAGATTTACGCGATCGGCTCATCACAGCGAGCCTGCTGCTGCCGATCGCGATCTTGGCCTCTCTCGCCGGCGGCTGGCTCTTTGTATTGCTGGCGCTGCCGGTCATGTGCATCGGCATGCTCGAATTCTATGTGATGGAAAAAGACACCGCGATGCAGGGCAGTTCGCTGACCGGCATCTCCACCGGCATCGCTGTCGTGCTTGGCTTCTTCCTCAATTTGGACTGGTTGTGGCAGCTGGCATTGATCTTGGGCATTGCTCTCACTCTCGTTCTGGAATGGTCGCGCCAGCCCCAACAGCCCGACCGCGCCTTGAAGCAGGTCGGCACCACCTTATGCGGCGTTTTCTACATCGCTTTTCCCGCCGCCTTTCTCATCAGCCTGCGCAACGCGCCGCAGAATGGCTTGATTTGGCTATTCGTCGTTTACGCGATCACCTGGGGGACGGATACTTTTGGCTATGTATTCGGCAAAACCTTCGGCCGAACAAAATTGGCGCCGCTAATCTCGCCCAACAAGACCGTTGAAGGCGCGATCGGCGGCATCCTCGGCGCTTGGATCCCCGCCTTCTGCATCCTTCTGTTTTCCGGCGCCTTCCAGCCGAATCTCATTCCGATGATCGTGGCCGGACCGTTTCTCGCGGTCAGCGGCGACTTGTTCGAGTCGGCTCTAAAACGGTTCTTCCGCGTCAAGGACAGCTTTGTCGCCGGCTTCAATGTCTTCCCCGGCCACGGTGGCGTGCTCGATCGCATTGACGCCTTGGTCTGGGTCGCGAGCTGGGTCTTCCTCTACCTCTACGCGGTCGGGAGCTTGTAGCGCCTGCCGTCCGACTCAAGCATCTTTGAAGCCTTCCGAAGAATAAGCTATAATGTTGCGGGTTAAGCTGTCTCGCGTCTTCGCCCATCTTGCAGCGAAAGTTGGTGCTTAATGCCGAAATTCGAAACACAGGTGCTGATCAACCGCCCGGTTTTTCACGTCTTCCGATATGTCGGCGACTTCAACAACGATGTGCACTGGCGCAACGTTCAGGGCGTTGGCATCACCAGTGGCGACCCGATCCGCGCCGGCACCATGGTGGCGATGACGCGCCGCATCATGGGGCGCCGCGGTTTCGTCAACAGCGATGTCACCGACTTTGAACGCAACAAGAAAATCGAGCTCAAAGGCTCCTATTGGGGCTTTCCCTTCGTCAGCACAATCAACTTCGAGCACCGCGGCCAACAGACCAACGTGCGCGAAACCCTCGATATCCGCACGCGTTGGTTCTTCTGGTTTGGGATTTTCTTCAACTTAACGCTGAAGGGCGTTCTTCAGCGCGAGTGGAACAAGCTCAAGCAGATCATGGACGGGCACGGCGATCGACAGTCGGTCACGCCCCAGCCGATACCTAAGTAGGGCCGCTTTGTGCCAACCGCCCCCTAAATGTCGCCGACCTTGTCCTTGTCCGGGTTGTAGTTGTCGCTGCGAATCCCTATCTCAGTGGCGTACTGCGCGATCAAGACCTGCGTGGAAAAGTGCTGCATCAAATTGAATAGGTAATAGAGGATGATCGACAGCGTAATCCCGGTCAGCAGGTTCGCGCCCATGAGCCCGCCGAAGACGCCGCTCACGATCTGTTGCGCGGCGCCATAAATGAAAGAGAACGCGATCATATACAGAAGGAGCGTCACGCCCTTCTGCCAGTTTTGCCGCGCGATGCGCATATTGGTCTTTATCTGCCAGGAGGCTTTGTAATCGCCTTCGGCCGCGAAACGGGCCATGCCCACGAAATAACCCCAGCCCATCACAAAAGCCGCGCCAATTGTGAAAGCGATGGAGCCGATTCCTATTAGACCGCCCAGTACGCCGACTTGTCCAAGCACACCATAAACGACCGCCAAGACAAATATGAGCACAAAGAACATAACCCAATAGGCAAGGCTCGAAGCGAAGAGGCAGGCGCCATCCTTGACGTTCCGGCCGAAGTCGGCCCCCGGCATCCACTCGTCTTCGCGCATCACACTGCGGATGACCTCAATGCTGTAACCAGAGAGCCAGAAGCCGGAGGCGATCGCCACCACGACCAGCCCGATGATGCCAATAATGGTCGTGCCGCCTAAGGGCTGAAAATGGTCGGCGGAAGTGTACGAAACATCATTGCCATAAAGCTCCGCCAGCAGCGGCGACCAATCATGCGAGTTCAGGATCATCGCGATGAAGATAGCGAAGGCAATTGTCAAAGCCAATACAATGCTCATGACTTTGGCGAAATTGTGAAATGGATATTTGAACGCGCTGGAAAAGTTCATATTTGCCCTCTTTCGTTTCGATTTGGTTTCTATTCTAGCACACCTTAACGGGCTTGCATTCTCCCGCCGGCGATACATCAGCGAGCGATCTCGGTGAACGGCATATCGCGCCGACGAGATTGCCACAGAGCAGCAGCACCATGAAAGGCAGCCAATACCTAAGGCTGGACCAGGCAAAGCCGCAACCCCCGTTGATGGCGCTGAACCGGACCGGCGGCAGCTCCCTATCACCGCGCGCAAAGCGACCAACCGCCTGAAACTTGTAGCCCATGATCCACAGGTCGAAAGCCAAAGCGTGATATGAATGACGCGCAGGGCGCCGGCAAACAGCAGTCGACTGGCTTGATGGATGCGTATAATTCTTCTCCGGGCATTATCCTTGCGCAAATTATAGCGCGAACAACCTGCCTCAGTTGGCTCGCTCCTCCAGCCGATCATGCGCCGGCGGCGGACTCGGCGAAAGCGCCGCAATCTCATCATACCACTCGGGCGTCATCGCCACATCCAGCGCGGCCAGCGACGACTCCAACTGCTGCAAGTTGCGCGCCCCGATGATCGGCGCCGTCACCGCCGGATGCGCCATCACCCAAGCCACCGCCAGCGTCGCCGGCTGGGTGTCCCGCTCCCGCGCGTGGACGGCGAAATCAGCCGCCGACTGATAATAGTCGGCGACGCCATATCGCCTGCTGTACATCTGATTCTCGATGAGACGTCCCGCATCCGCTCTGCCGTCCGCCGCGTATTTGCCGGTTAGCAAGCCCCCGCCGAGCGGGCTGTAAGGAATGACGCCGATTTCTTCATTCCTCGCCATAGGCAAGATTTCCACTTCCGCCTGCCGCTTGACCAGGTTGTACATCGGCTGCAGGCATTCGATTCGCGCCAGCCCGCCGCGCGCCGCGATGCCTTGCGCCTTCATCACCTGCCAAGCCGCCCAGTTGCTGACCGCCGGATAGAGAATCTTGCCCTGCCGCACGAGATCGTCCAGCGCGCGCAGCATCTCCTCAACTGGCGTCTCCGCGTCATAATGATGCAAGAAATAAACATCAATGCGGTCGGTGTTCAGTCGCTTCAAGCTCTCTTCCACCGTGATCTGTATATGCCGCCGGGACGCGCCGCCCTGGTTGACATCATCGCCGGTGCGGGAGACAACCTTGGTCGTCAGCACAATCTCATCGCGGCAATCGGCGATCAGCTCGCCCAAGATCTCCTCCGAGCGGCCGCCGGCGTACACATTGGCGCAATCGAAGAAGTTGATCCCGACCTGGCGACAGCGATGAAACATCCGCGCCGACTCGGCCTCGTCAGCGATATCGCCGAAGGACATCGTGCCGAAGCAGAGCGACGACACCTTCACACCTGTGCGTCCCAGAATCCGATAATCCACTTTACGTTCCTTTCATTTATACCTGAGAATCCATCCAAAACCGCTCACTCATCGGCGGCCATGGTCCCTTGCGCGACCATCTCGACGCGGCCGCCGACTCGAATGTCAATCTCGTTTCCAACGCGCTCCGCCTCGAGATGGAGCAGCGAAGGCCGGCCGATCTGATAGCCTTGCTCGGAGCGTATCGCGATTTTGTCGGCGCCGAAGTATCCATGCTCCACCATATAACCGGCGATGCAGCCATTGGCGCTGCCCGTCGCCGGGTCTTCCGGCGCGCCATAGATGTCGTCCAGCACGCGCACATGGATATCATTTTCGGCGTCCAGCGTTTCGGCGCAGAAAATCGCCGGCGCGATCGCGTCATGCGCCCCCAGAATCGCCCGCAGCCGATCCAGATTGACGCGCGCGCGCTTGACCGCCTCCAGCGACACCAGCGGCGCCAGCACAAAAGCCATCCCGGTCGAAACCTCTTGCAGCGGGAAACGCGTATCAATGTCCGCTTCCTCAACGTTGAGAATCTGCGCCAAATCAGCCGCCGTGAACCGATGTCCAAAAGTCGGCCGATTCTGCCGCATCCAGAGCAAACCGTCATCGGAGAAGGTCACCGGAATCGGACCCACCGGCAGGTTCAACGTAAGGGTCTCAACCGGATGACCGATCAGTTCCCGCTGAATCACGTAGGCTGTGCCCAGCACCGGATGACCGGCGAAACCCACTTCGACCTCGGGCATGAAGATGCGCGCCTTGTAGCCGCCGTTTTCGGGCACATCCGAGGTGACGAATGTCGTTTCGGAAAAATTGATCTCCTTCGCCAACTGCTGCATCAGCGCTGCCGGCGGATTGCCCAGGTAGACCGCCAGTTGATTGCCGGTGTACTTCCGACCGACAGTGAAAACATCCACGATAAAGAATTCCATACGCGACATGTCAATTGCCTGCCTCTTGCCTAAACGGGTCTTGCCAACGCGATGACGGCTCTTGCCTGACGCCCTGCAACAAGCGGCCGTAATGCTGCGGGCGCCTCTGATGCAGCAGCGGAAAAAGCTCGAGATACTGCTCGCGGACCGCCGCTCGAAGCAGCGCCTGAACCACTTCGTCCCGATCGCGGCTCGCCTGCGCCAAGACGCGCCCCAAGGGATCGCAGATGAAGCTGCTGCCGTAAAACGTAACCGCGTTCTCGCGACCAATCCGGTTGCAAGCGGCGATGAAGAGGCCATTGGCCACAGCATGACCGCGCATCACCGTGCGCCAGGCATCAGCCGAGTCGAAGTCCGCCGCAGTCGGCTCGGAGCCGATTGCTGTCGGATAATATATGAGCTCGGCGCCTTCGAGGGCGTAAATCCGCGCCAGCTCAGGAAACCATTGGTCGTAACAAGTCGGCGCCGCCAGCTTCACATCGGCGATGTCATGCACCGGGAATTGATCGGCGCCAGCGAAATAATCGGTCTCATGATAACCCTCGCCCGAGGGAATATGCACTTTGCGCGTGAAATGGCGCAGCTGCCCGTCAGCGTCATGAATGGTCGCCGTGTCCCAATAGTTGCCACCGTCGTCACGCTCGAACAAGCTGCCGATGAGTGTGACGCGATGCGCGCGGGCGAGCTCGGCAAAGAACTCGTCCGAGGGGCCGCCCGGCAGCGACTCCGCCCAGGCAAAGCCGGCCGGGTCGCGCAAACCCGGAAAATATGGCAAGATCGTAAACTCCGGCAGGCAGACCAGGTCCGCCCCGGTCGCCGCCGCTTCAGCCACCAGCTCTCGGTAAAGCGCCTTGGTCGATTCTTGCTCGCCCGCCCAATGCCCCTGCGCCAGAGCGATATGAATGTCTCTCATTGTGTTAAGCGTCCCCCATAATCTCCCGCGCGGCGCGCTGGCCCGTGAAATAGGCGCCGTGCACCATCGCCGTCAAGTGATGCGGGGCGCTCGCTTCGCCCGCCCAAAAGAGTGGCGGCGTCGCCTGCGTCAGCTTTTCCCGCGCGTCATAATGCCCTGGCCGGCAGACGCTGTAGCCGCCCAAGGCGTAGGGATCAGCGGGCCAATTGACCCAGCGCGCTTTGGCGAACTGCAAGGTCAGCTCCCCAAGCTCCGCGCGCAGCGTCTCCAGCCCCTTTTTCAAAGCGGCGTCTTCACCCAGCGCAAGCATCTCGCGCGCGTAATCGCCGGTGACGTATCCGGTCCAAACGGTCGCACAGCTTGCGCGGCCCAAGGAAGGCGACCACCACATCGGCGGATTGCCCTTGGCGTAAATCGCGCCGATCGACGGCTCAAGCAGCGGCTCATCGAACAGATAAACCAGCTTTATCACCGGTCCCATCTTGAGCCCGGCAAGCGCCTCTCGCTTCTGACGTGGCAAGGGCGGAGTGAATCGCACGCGATCCGATTGCAGCACACCGAGCGGCAAGGTAATCACCGCTGCGTCCGCCGCGTAGGACTTCCCACTATCCACGATTACCTGCACGTCGTCGGTCCAGTCGATCGCTCGTACATCGCAATTTAGGCGGATATCCAGCCCATCCGCCAGCCGCTCATAATACGAGTCATAGCCATCCAGAATCCGAAAGTCGCTGTATTCATCCGCGCCATCGCTGTCCACCCCCCTCGGTCCCCCCGAAGTATCAGGGGGAGGCTGAAGATGGGCGGCCGCATTGAGCCACTCCATGCGCTCTCCCTCGGCGTTGGCGAAGGAGCGCTGGACATAGCGCAATTGCCTATCGCTGAAGCCAATTCGCCGCAAGTAGCTGCCCAGGTCTTCGTCATCTCGCGGCTCGGGCGCGTCGTCCAATTCCCAGGTCCGCGTTACCTCCAGCTCGGCATCTTCCGCGCGCGCCTCGCCCATCGTCAGCCAGTCGCCGTCTTCCGTGCGGATCATCGAGTCGTCTCGCTTGTTCCAATGCCAGGTCCGCAAACCCAGCTTGTCGATCCAAGCCCAGGTATTGACCGCAGGCGAGCGCCCATGAATCAATTCAGCGCCGAATTCGACCGGAATATCAGCGAAGTCGCGATTGGTCCAGACGCGCCCGCCGATGCGATCGCGCGCCTCCAGCACGGTCGCCTCAATGCCGGCGCCCTTCAAATGATAGGCAGCCGAAAGCCCGGCGATGCCCGCGCCAATGACGATGACTTTCATCCGTCTGCCCTAAGTTTCATAGTCAGCATTCTCCCAAACGATTAGAACGCCGGCGTCCCCGGCCGCTGGCTCATCAACGTATTCGGTTACGACGCCTGCCGCGCGGAAGCCGCGATTCAGCTGCATGGTCACTGTCGGATCTTTGATCGCGCGCGCGATGACCTTTTCGCCATATTCGCGCACATCCATCAAGTCGGCGTATTTTGGAAAGTCCTCGAGCTCGGTATTGGCTTTGTACCTGTCGTCAGGCGTCGAGTAGCGGTCGGCTTTTTTCGCGAGGAGTTTCTTCACAGCTCGCTTTTGCCGCCACTTGAGGGCGTCAACCGCGACATTTCGATAGCCCATCAACATGCCCACCGCATACATGCCGCGCAGATTTAGATGTTTGACCAAAGCGAAGCGCGCCTCGTAAAGCGCTGCGCCGATGCCCTGCCCTCGATAACCCGGGTGCACGGCCATCTCGACGCCGTAGAGCCAGTCGCCGTCCGCCTCATGCTTGCCGAGCCGCATGCCGCCTATCGCCTCCAGCCAGGGCAAAATGGGGTCTGTCGGCGGACGCGATGCGCGCATGGTCGTCGCCATACCCGCGCAATGGCCCGCATTGGGTCCGCTGATGAGTTGTGCGGCGAACTGCCCTTCTGGGAAGCGCTCGATGTGCGCTTCAATATCTTGCTTATCAAAGCAATCTTCGCAATCTTCGTCTTCATTGATGCCGTAAGCTCTCCGATATGAAATGCAGACGCTGCGAACATGCCAGAGCTTGGTGTTCATGATAACGACGCCCGGCAGCGCCATCAGCACATCTTCGCGCTTGAAATCTTTCAGCCACCAGGCATCGGCGCTGGCGTGAAGCGTCCTCGTGCCGTCGCTGTTGGTCGTCCAATAGGGTTCGTAAGGATCGGCGACATCGCCATGTTCACGGGCCGCTTCCTCAATGAGATGCTTCTGAATCTCGGGCCAGCTAAAATTCACCGCCTGCTTCAAGGCGTCGATGTTGGCTTCGCTATGGTCGCCGCCGATCGCTCTGTCTATCTTCTCAATCGAGTCTTCAAGATCCGGATTTCTGGGTTCGTCGCTCAATTTACTCGTCCTTGATTTTCGCGTTTGCCACTCGCTTAGGTTAGTATACTCGCAAGCTTTGCCCAATTGATAGAGAGTTCAAGCTGGCACAGATGAATCGTTGGAGACAGATGCGGCGCAACGGCGTCTTCCTCGCACTGCCGACCATCCTTTGGCTGGTCATCTTTTTTGTCCTGCCGCTGGCAGTCGTATTGGTTTTCAGCTTCATGTCGCGCGGGCGCGGCGGCGTCGCCATCATGCCCTTCACGCTGGAACATTACCAGCGCGCTTTCGGCGTCTTCTTCATTATCCTGCAGCGCTCAATTGGCTTGGCGGCGCTGACCACCATCGTCTGCCTCATTGTCGGCTATCCGCTCGCCTTCTTCATCAGCACGCGGCGCCGGCGCATCGTGCGGCAAATCACGCTCTTCCTGGTGATACTGCCCTTTTGGACTAATTTCCTCATCCGCACCTACGCCTGGCGGATCCTGCTGGGCGAGGAAGGCACGATTAACGGCGTCTTGCTGAGCCTGGGCTTAATCAGCGAAGCGCTGCCGCTTTTGAATACGCAGCTCGCCGTGCTGATCGGGTTGGTATATGGCTTCCTGCCCTTTATGGCCCTGCCCATTTACGCCTCGGTCGAGCGCTTCAACTTTCGTTATGTCGACGCGGCGCATGATCTGGGCGCCAATGATGTCCGCACTTTTTTGCGCGTTGTCCTGCCGCTGACCCTGCCGGGCGTGCTCGCCGGCTGCGCGCTGGTATTCATCCCGTCGGTCGGCGCCTTTGTCACCCCCGATCTGCTGGGCGGCACAAAAGGACTGATGATCGGCAACTTGATCAACAAGCAATTCGGCGGCTCGGGCAATATGCCTTTGGGTTCCGCGCTCTCGATTGTGATGATGGCGGTGGTGATGATCTCGCTGCTGGTCTATGTCTTCGCCAATCGGCGCGAGGCGGCAGCGTGAGCGTCTCATCAGAGCTGCTCATCAACGAAGGGTCCATGCGCCGCAACCGCGCCGTCCGCCGCTTCGGCCAAATCGGCCTCTGGCTGAATCCAGTCTTCGCCTACTTCTTCCTCTGGGCGCCCATTGTGATCCTCGTGCTATTCTCCTTTAACGATAGCAGGTCAGTCGCCTCATTCACCGGCTTCACGCTGAAGTGGTACAACAACATTCTGAACAACGTCATGGGCGCGGAGAGAGCCTTCTCCACCGAAATTATGCTCAACGCCTTTCGCAACAGCCTCTTCGTCGGCACGGTCGCCACCGCCATCGCCACCGCGCTAGGCGCCATGATTGCCCTGGCGCTGGCGCGGGGGAATTTCCCGGGCAAGAAGCTGATTGATGGCCTGCTCTTTCTGCCCGTGGTCATCCCCGAGATTACCCAAGCAATCTCGCTGGCGATCTTCTTCAAAGTGGCATTCGATTGGATCGCCACCATCAGCGGCGAGCGCATCTTCCCCGGCTTCCATACCATCATCATGGCGCATGTGACCTTCAACATATCATTCGTCGCCATCGTCGTCCGCGCGCGCCTGGCTGATATGGACCCGCAACTGGAAGAAGCGGCCAACGATCTCGGCGCCAACCCCTGGCGGACGTTCTGGCGCATCACCTTTCCGCTAGTCCTGCCCGGCGTCGTTTCCGGCGCGCTGCTCGCCTTTACTTTGTCGCTCGATGATTTTGTCATCACCTTCTTCACCTCCGGCGTCGGCACCTCGACGCTGCCAGTCTTTGTCTACGGCCTGCTCAAGCTGACGGTGACGCCGGAAGTAAACGCCATCTCGACAATCATGATGGTATTGAGTACGCTACTGATTGGCATTTCGCTAGTGTTGCAAGCCCGCAGCGCGTCCCGCGTATAGTTCGCCGTCGTAATTGGAGGAAAAATCATGAAGAAACTGATGCTCTTGATCACCATTCTTTGTCTGCTGGCGCCCGGCGCAATCGCCCAGGATATGGAGCATGAGCCCTGGACCTGCCCCGACGGCTACGAAGGGCAGACACTGAGCATCTTCAATTGGTCGACTTATATCGCCGAAGACACGGTGCCCAACTTTGAAGAAGCTTGCGGCGTCACCGTCAACTATGACATTTACGAAAGCAACGAAGCGATGCTGGCGCGCATCCGCCAAGGCAATCCAGGCTACGACATCATCGTGCCCAGCGGCGGCGCCGTGCAGCGCATGGCGGAAGAGATGCTGCTGATTCCGCTCGATCTGGAAATGATCCCCAATATCGCCAACGTCATTCCCGATTTGCTCGGCCCCGCCTATGACCCGGAAAACAAGTACTCGCTGCCTTACCAGTGGGGAACGGTCGGCGTCGGCTACAGCACCGAGGTCTTCCCCGATGGCATCCATTCCTGGGACCAGGTCTGGGAGCATGATGGTCCCGTCGCCTGGCTTGACGATCGACAGACGATGCTCGGCATCGCCCATCTCTTCCTGGGCAATGACCCCAACACGACCGATCCTGATGAGATCAACGCCGCCCGCGACTACCTGATTGAGAAAGGCGGCAATGTCGTGACTGTCGCCGCCGACGATGGACAGGTCTTGCTGGAGCGCGGCGATGTCGATATCGCGGTCGAATACAACGGCGACATCTTGCAGATCTCTTGGGATTGCGAATGCGACGATTACGCCTACGCCATTCCGGAAGAAGGCAGCAACGTCTGGATCGACAATCTCTCCATCCCGGTCGACGCGCCCAACCCCGAGCTGGCGATGGTCTTCATCGATTACATCCTCGATGCCAAAGTCGGCGCTGACTTGACCAATTACATCTGGTACGCCTCGCCCAACCAGGCGTCCATCGATTCCGGCTACATCGATGAAGAGATCCTCAACGATCCGGCGATCTTCCCGCCGCCCGAGCAAGTGGCGAATCTTTTCGCCATCATTGACGTCGGCGCCGAAGCCGAAGCGTTGATCAACAACGCCTGGGATGAACTGCTCATCTTCCTCGGGCAGTAAGCGAATTGCTCGCTGTCGCGTGATTCCGCAGGGGCGACTGACGGTCAGTGTCTACACGACCCAATCGGTTGCCCTTCTTGCCAGAAAAACTGCGTTGCGTGTACGGGCGAGCCGGTGGCTCGCCCACATTCACCTCCCATCTAGGTCCGACTTTGCTCCCCTTCGCCCCTTGTGCGAGCGGGGGTCGGGTCCAAGGGGCAAGCCCACATGACCACCTACGATGTCGAGCTGATTGACATCGTCAAGGACTTCGAATCCGGCGGCAAGCCCGTCCGCGCCGTCGATCATGTCAGCGCGCAAATCGCCGATGGCGAGTTCTTCGCCCTGCTGGGGCCAAGCGGCTGCGGCAAGACGACCACGCTGCGCCTGATCGCCGGCTTCGAGCAGCCAACCGCCGGCAAAGTCCTCATTCGCGGCCTGGCGATGGAGGGCATCCCGGCATACCACCGGCCCGTCAACACCGTCTTTCAGGATTACGCGCTCTTTCCCCACTTGACCGTCGAGCAGAACATCATGTTCGGCCTGCAGATGGAGGGCGTCAACAAGAAAGAGGCGCGCAAACGCGCGAGTGAATCGCTCGACATGGTGCGCCTGCCCGATGTTGGGGCGCGCAAGCCGCATCAACTCTCCGGCGGGCAGCAGCAGCGCGTCGCCCTCGCCCGCGCTCTGGTCAAGAAACCGGCCGTCCTCCTGCTTGATGAGCCGCTGGGCGCGCTCGATCTCAAGCTGCGGGTGAATATGCAATACGAATTAAAGGCATTGCAGCGCGATGTCGGCATCACCTTCATCTACGTGACCCACGATCAGGAAGAGGCGATTACGATGGCCGACCGCATCGCCGTGATGAATGAAGGAAAGATGCTGCAAATCGGCAGTCCCAGAGAAATTTACGAACACCCCGACACCCATTTCGTGGCTGATTTCATCGGCGAAACCAACTTCATCGCCGGGGCGCTGCTTGATCAGGACGCCGACGGGTTCGGCCGCGTGCGTCTGGCGGACGAAAGCGTCATCAAGGCGCAACTCTCGCAGACGCTGCGAAGCGCTGGCGGCGCGGTTACCGTGGCGATTCGCCCCGAGCGCATTGGCATCTCAACCCTACAACAGCGACCCGAGGCATTGGGAACAGACGTCGATTCCGGCGAAATCACGCTGCTTGACGCGCTGCTGGTCGACAGTCAATATATCGGCACCGACACGCGCTACACCGTTCGAATCGGAGACGAGAGCGATTTGGTCGTGCGAGTTCAGAACACCAGCGAGCGGGACAACAGCGCCATCGCCGTTGGTCAGCCGTTCAAGATCTTTTGGCGGCCATCGAGCGCCACCGTCCTCGATCGCTAAGCATATCGTTCTCAGTCGCTGTTCGCGCGAATTCATGCTATTATCCTGTTTCCGACCGACTTGGATCGGACAGAACCCATGATCGCCCCGATAGCGGACAAAGCCCGCAGCTCAAGGAAACCCCTGGACGCCATAACCGGCTTCGAGGTGACGGAGGACTTCGCTCGCTTCAACCAGAAGTACGACATGTTCAACCGCGCCGTCTGGGATGACGAAGTCCGCTCGGAGCGGTCGCGCAAATTCTTCGACTCCTACTTCACCGACCTGGCGCAGTTCCGCAAAGTCGAGGGCTTTCAGCACCGCGATTACGCCCTGCGCAACGCCGCCTGGTATATTGCCGACTTCACCTCGGATCTGCTGGAAATGTCGCAGGATCGCAAAGAAGGCTTCCTCGATTCCTACACCATGTTCCGCGAAGGCGCGACGCGCAAAACAGAAGCGACCGCCGAAGCGAATACAGCCGATGTCAAACGGGCGGGCGCTTTTCTGGGCGCCGACGCGGTCGGCATCTGCGAGTACGACGAGCGCTGGGTCTACACCCACAATTACAGCCGCCAGCAGCTCGCCGCCAAGGCGATGGACTTGCCCGGCGATTTGACCCACGTCGTCGTGATCGTCAACGAGATGGATCATCGGACGATTCAAACGGTGCCCTCGGCGCTCAGCGGCGCCGCCACCGGGCAGGGCTACAGCCGCGATATCATCGCCGTGCTGTCGGTAACGCAATACATCCGCAACCTGGGTTATCGCGCCATCGCCAGCCTCAATGACACGGCGCTTTCGATCCCGCTGGCGATACAAGCCGGCTTGGGGCAGTACGGACGTCACGGCCTCCTGATCACGCCTGAGTTTGGTCCGCGCGTTCGCATCGCCAAAATCTTCACCGACCTGCCCCTGATCCCGGACCAGCCGATCGACTTCGGCGTAACAGAGACTTGCCAAATCTGCCGCCGCTGCAGCGATGGCTGCCCGGTCAAAGCCATCCCGGACGACGCGCCGAAGTTCGAGATTCACGACGGCGTCTCGCATCTCAAAGGCGTGAAGAAATGGACAATCAACGCCAAGCAGTGCTTCAAATTCTGGGTGAATCAAGGCACTGATTGCTCCATCTGCATCCGCGTCTGCCCCTATAACAAGGACTTCTCGCGGCGCTTCAATCGTCTCTTGCGCTGGATGCTGAGCAACCGCTGGCGGCGGCTAGCGCTTTGGCTGGATGCCAAGCTGAAATACGGTGAGCGCAAAACCGCCGGCTGGTGGTGGCGGCGCGCCGCAAAAGGCTAAGCCGCCTATGCAACGGCATCACGTCTCAGATTCAGCGCGCTCGATTCTGCTTCAAACCAAGACCGACTTTCCGCCCGGACCTGAAGACGCTCACAAGCTTCACCGCGCCATGATCGCCCTGTCCGAGTATTGTATTGAATGGGGTCAGACCCAAATCGCCGCCGATACCCTCGCCTTTCTCCTGCTTCGCGGCAACATTGACCCCGATAGCTTCATGCGAGCCGACGAGCTATTCGCCGATCTCGAAAGCCGCATTTGCCCGCGCGTCATTCTCGATGCCCGCGAATTTGCCGCCGATATGGATCTCCTGTCCATGCTCGAGTATCTGCTGGACCTAGCGCCGCGCCAGCAAAACTGACGATTGCGCTACGCAGTCGCCAATCGAGTTGACCGCCTCTGTCGCTCGCTGCTAAGCTGACGGAAGCGACATCCTAGTGGAGGAAGATCTTCGATGAAACATCATAGTCACGCGTTGAACCCGGCTCCAGCGCGCTGGACGCTGGCGATCGGCTGGACGCTGCTGCTGACCCTGTTCCTGCTGCAGCCGGAAGCAGAACCACTCATCGACTTGGGCTTGCCGCGCGGCGAGAGCACGCTTCAGCGCGAATTATTCTTCAGCGCGCTCCATCTGCTCGCTTTCGCCCTGACTTGTTTCATTTGGTTCTGGACCATTCACAGCGCCCTCACCCTCGGGCGGCGCCTGCTCGCCGCCGTCCTCATCGCCATTTCCTTGGGCATCGTCACCGAGGCGCTGCAATCCTTGACGCTCGATCGCCACGCTTCACTGATCGACTTGATCGCCAATATCGCGGGCGCGCTCGTCGCCGCGCGACTCATTTGGCAGCGATACAAATAACGCCTCCGCCGCCCGGTCTTGTCATCACTCTCGACGCGCAGAACCGAATGCCCCGCTTGAAAACCAGCTGAGGCCAATTATCCCGTTCCGGGCATCTATGCTAGGATGGCGCCATGTTGAAGGGAGAATCCCAGATTATGAAGCGCCTGCTCCTCGCATTGCTGTTAGCTACCGCGTTTGCGCTGACTTATAGCGGCGTCTGGGCGCAAAACGCCAATCAGCCGATACTTGCCTATCGCGGCGGCGACATATGGAAATACGACCTGGCGACCCAGACCGCCACCCAACTGACCCATTGGGGATACAATGGCGGTCCCATTCTGTCGCCGGACGGCAGCAAGATCGTCTACCTGTCTACAGCTTCCAACTTCGTGGCGCAATACGAAGCCGGTACTGCCTCTCAAACCGGTGGCTCAGCGCCGGCGAATATCTGGCTGATGGATATCGCAACGGAATCCTTCCAGCTCATTGCCGATCAATCCGGCGCGAGCCATGCCGGCATCCTGCGCTCGCTGCCAAATTGGTCGCCGGATAGCCGCCAACTGGTTTGGCTCCAATTGGACCCGGGCCTGCAATCAATAGACGCAGCGCATTTGAATTTGCACGATCTCGCTTCGGGCTTGACGTCCACGCTCGTCAACCACGTGGATCTAGGCTTCCAGGGCGACGACATCCGAATGCCAAGCCTCCGCTGGGGCGAGGGCGGGATCGCTCGCCTGCATTTTGATTTTCGCAGCGGTGGCGCGAATCCCTTTCTGCAAATTCAATTCATTGACCTAGCCAACGGCGCCATGACCGCCTACGACCTTGGCTTGAATGAAAGCCGCGATAACACCGTTCGCGACTTCATCTGGGTCAATCATCTGGGGCGCAGCTTGATGGCGCTGCAGATCAAGGACTACTGGGACCTGATAGACCCGCAGGCCGGGACGCGCAGCCGGCTGTCGGATCCCCCGCGCCTGCAAAACCGAGGGCTCGCCGGCGGCTTGCAGCTCATCCCGCTCTCGGTCGCCAATGACAGCGGTGGCTGGAATATCCATTGGAGCGCGACCCACGGGACCAATACCTACGACACCGGTTACCAGAGCTACCGCGTCAACCGCAATAATCGGCCCGGCCTGTCCCCCGATGGCACGCGCGTGGCTTGGCAAGACAGCGAGCGCGTCAGCGCCTGGCAAATCGGCATGGGAAATAGCCGCCGCACGGTCGCGGAAACCTCCAGCCGTTGGGCTTTCCCGATCCCGCAGCCATTTGGTCTCGTCTGGGCGCCAACAGAATGGATCACCACCGGCGCGCTGGAAGGCGCGCAAGCAGCGCCCGCGCTTCCACCAGCTGCGCCCAGCTGCCCACTGGCGCCGCTCTTGGTCGCGGGACAGCAAGCGATCCTTGGCCCCGGCATCTCCAGTCGTGTTCGCACTGCCGCCTCTCTGAACGCCGATATCGCCGGGATCATGGACGCCGGTGATGTCGCGCTCATCGAAGCGGGTCCCATCTGCGCCGATGGCTACCATTGGTATTTCGCTCGCAACGAAGAAATCGCCGGCTGGATTGCAGAAGGCGGAGCAGGCGATTATTGGTTACTCTACAACATCGACTGCGCCAACAGCCCGCCAATTCGCTTGTCAGCCACCATGACCGCCACTGTCGCCGGGGGGCGATCGCTGAGCGTTCGCAATGGCAAAGGCAACGTGGATACGGCCGCGCTTGCGCTCGCCTCGCCGGGCGACGCCTTCACGATCACAGGCCGGCCGGAATGCGATTTGAGCGGCGAACGATGGTATCCCATACAGCTTGGGCACACTCTGGGCTGGGTCGCCGCCGGCGCCGGCGACGAATACTATATCGAGCGCGCTTGATTCAGCTGCTCGCTCCATTCATTGCATCTTGAACGACGGATTTTCCCAAACGATTAAAGTCGCCCAGTTATCAGCGGCTTCGTCTTCTATGTAGTTTTCCAGCAAGCCGCGCACTTCGAATCCGCGACCCAATTGAAAGGACAAGGTGCTGTCTTGGATCTTGCCCGCGACAACATTCTTGACATATTCATGGGGAGACATGCTGCCCTTGTAAGCCGCGAAACCGGGAATCAATCCGCCAGCGACAATGCCGCGCCGATTCATGTCTTTAACGATGCCCTTGCGCGCATCGTAGAGCCGCGAACCAACGCCGCGCCAGCGGAAATCCGGGTGCACGCTGATATCCCCGCCGTAATACCAGGCGCCCGCCGGATCGTGATTGTGATAGAAGCCGCCGCTGATGATTTCCTGGAAGCTGTGCTGGGCTTGCTCAAAATCGAAATCCATCAAGAATCCAGAGCCCAAGCCGATGACGCGATCTCGGCAAAGCGCGACGAAATTGCCCTCGGGAAAGAGCCGACAATGATTGAGAAAGTGCTCCTCGCGCATCAATTCGTCGGCGCCCAATGTGGGGAAACAGTCGCGCTGCAACTGCTCCAGCGGAAGAGCAAAGCGCGGCTCAATCGTCGCGATTCGGATGTTTTCACTGGTCATCAGCCGGCGCTCCCGACTATCATCCCTAGTGTATCGTCCGCGGCCATCGCCGGTCAACCACTCTGGCGCGGACGCGCAGCCGGCGGCATCAATGGACTGCATTGGACATACAGTATTTGCGCGGCTTGCTCTAGGATAAGCGGCAGCAGAATTCACCAAGAAACGAGGTCACGTCATGGCGACGAATGGTCATCAGCAAAATTCAAATGAAAAAGGCAGCGAGGTGGTCAAACGGGGTTTGGCGCAAATGCTCAAGGGCGGCGTGATTATGGATGTGGTCACGCCGGAACAGGCGCGGATCGCCGAAGATGCCGGCGCGGTTGCCGTTATGGCGCTCGAGCGCGTGCCAGCAGACATTCGCGCGCATGGCGGCGTCGCCCGTATGAGTGCTCCCGATATGATCGACGGCATCATCGACGCCGTATCCATCCCGGTGATGGCCAAAGCGCGTATCGGCCACTTCGTCGAAGCGCAAATCCTCGAAGCGATGGGCGTCGACTATATCGACGAAAGCGAAGTCCTGACGCCCGCTGACGAAGAGCACCACATCAACAAGTGGAAGTTCTCCGTGCCCTTCGTCTGTGGCTGCCGCAATCTCGGCGAAGCGCTGCGGCGGATCAACGAAGGCGCCGCCATGATGCGCACCAAAGGCGAAGCGGGCACCGGCGACGTGGTCGAAGCGGTCCGCCACGCGCGCTCCGTCAACGGTGATATTCGCCGCATCAGCTGCATGGACGAAGACGAGATGTATACCTGCGCTAAGGAAATCCGCGCGCCTTTTCACTTGGTGAAGGAGACGGCGGAGCTTGGGCGCCTGCCAGTGGTGAACTTCGCCGCGGGCGGCGTCGCCACACCGGCGGATGCTGCCTTAATGATGCAGCTCGGCGTCGATGGCGTCTTCGTCGGCAGCGGCATTTTCAAGAGCGGGGAACCAGAGAAACGCGCCCGCGCTATCGTCAAAGCGGTGACGCACTTCAGCGACGCAAATATTCTGGCTGACGTCAGCCGCAACCTGGGCGAGGCGATGGTCGGCATCAATGTGACGCCGGACGAGGTCATCCTGGGCAAGCGCGGCTGGTAGCGCAGGCCGTCCTCTTGCCCCAACACAACCGCAACCCGTTTACCGAAAGGGCTATACATCGTGGCGATTACGCGCGTCAGCGACTTGGAAACACCGAGCGTCCTCATCGACCTGGACAAGATGGAGCGCAATATCACATCCATGCAGGCTCGCTGCGATGAGCTGGGCATCGACTTCCGCCCGCATATTAAGACGCACAAAATTCCTGATATCGCCCGCCGCCAAATCGAGGCCGGCGCCGTCGGCATCGCCTGCCAGAAGGTCAGCGAAGCGGAAGTCTTCGTCGACGCCGGCTTCCGCGATATTCAAATCCCATACAATATCGTAGGCGAACGCAAGACCAGACGACTGGCGGCTTTGGCGCAGCGCGCGGATATAACCGTCGCCGTCGACAGTCAGGCGGTGGTCGATGGCATCGCCGAAGCCGTTGAGGAAGCGGGCGCGTCCATCGGCATGTTGGTGGAGCTCGTCTCCCTCAACAATCGCACCGGTACCACATCGCAAGCGGCGCTGGAGTTGGCGCGGCATATTGCAACATCGGAAAATTTGCGCTTTGCCGGCCTGATGATCTATCCCTCTGACGCGGCGATTCGGCCACGACTGCAAGAAACGCTCGCTTTGTTAGCCGATGCCCGCATCGACGTGAAAACAGTCAGCGGCGGCGGCAGCGGCGCCATCCGAGAAGCTCATCTCATACCCGAATTGACTGAAATGCGCGTCGGCACCTTTCTCTTTTGGGATTGGGGCAGCGTCAATAGCCGCTACACCAGCTTCGACAATTGCGCCATGCGCGTCCGCACCACGGTGGTCAGCGCCAACGAAGCGACGCGCGTCATCCTCGATGGCGGCAGCAAAGCATTGCATTCAGAAACGGTTGACAGCAATTATGGCTACATCGAAGAGCACCCGGCGGCGAAACTCTACAAGGTCAACGAAGAACACGGCTATGTCGATTTCAGCGACTGCGATGCGCTGCCGCAAGTCGGCGACGCCCTGCACGTCGTTCCGGTGCATACCTGCGTGGTCACGAACTTGCACAATCAACTTTACGGCCTGCGCGGCGATGCGATAGAAGAAATCTGGGATGTGGCGGCCCGCGGCATGGTTTGGTAAACGCGCTGGCCTGGCGCACAAAAGGACGCTCCAATGCTCATCATCGACGCGCACTTGGACCTCGCCTGGTCCGCCCTGCAGTGGAATCGCAATCTCATGGAATCCGCCTATACGATCCGCGCGACCGAGGTCGGCGTCACCGGCAAGGGATGGGCGCAGAACACGGTCTCCCTGCCTGACATGAGGCGCGGGCGCATCGCCCTCAGCTTCGTCACCATGCTGGCGCGTTCAACGGGACATAAACGTGAATACCTCGATTACGGCTCGCAAGCGCAAGCCTACGGCGTCGCCATGGGGCAGTTGGCTTATTATCGCGCGCTGGAAATGGATTGCCAGGCGCGCATTCTTGCAGATGGCTCAGCTTTGCGCGCGCATATCGAGGAGTGGGAAAACTGGGAAGCCGCTGGCGCCGAGCCAGCAGCAACGCCCCCGCTGGGCTTTGTGCTCAGCATGGAAAGCGCCGACCCCATCCGTGATCCGGCGCAACTGGCGGATTGGCAGCAGGCCGGCTTGCGCTTGCTCGGTCCCGCGCACTACGGTCCCGGACGATACGCCGGCGGCACCGGCGTCGAACTTGGATTGACCAATCTGGGCGAACCGCTTTTGCGGGAAATGACGCGCCTGGGTTTGCTGCTTGATTTGACGCACCTCAGCGATGAAGCGTTCTGGGAAGCCGTCAAGATTTACGACGGTCCGGTGCTGGCCAGCCACAGCAATTGTCGCGCCCTCGTGCCCCACCAGCGGCAATTCAGCGACGAGCAACTGCAGCTCATCATCGAGCGCGATGGCGTCATCGGCGCCGCCTTCGACATCTGGATGCTGCAACCCGGCTTCCTCCGCGGCGGCAGCAACAAAGGCCTGTTCATCGATACGGTGATTGACCACATCGACCACGTGTGTCAGTTAGCCGGGAACAGCCGCCACGCCGCTATCGGCTCCGATCTCGACGGTGGATTCGGGCGCGAGCAATCTCCCAGTGATCTCGATACCATCGCCGACTTGCAGCAATTGCCTGGCAAGCTCTCGGCGCGCGGCTATACAGAAGACGACATCGCCAATATCATGCGCGGCAACTGGCTGCGCCTGCTCTACGCCGCGTGGGGAGATTAAGCCGCTAGCTCTGTTACAAAGTCCCGGCGAGCATTCTGTCCATTTCTTCGCTGGCTTCCCGCAGCACATCACACAAGGCAAAGTCGCTCCCGTGGGGCGCCATGAGCGCGCCTTGACGCCGGTAACGGTCGACCTCTTCAATGGAGGAAGCGGTCCGCGCCCAGACTTTGCCGCGCAGCTTCGCCGCCGCCGCCACCCGCGCGACCGCATCATCCACGCTCATGCCGAATTCGGGATAGGTCGTCAGGCGCAGCCCCAAATCGGCGGGACCAACAAAAAGCGCGTCAATGCCTTCGACCGCGGCGATCTCATCGGCATTGGCGACCGCTTCCGGCGTTTCGATCTGGGCGACGATGAAGGTCTCGCGATTCGCATCCGCGATGTATGTGCTGCCGGACCGCCAGCTCTCCAAGCCAAAGTCGGCGTCGAGCCCTGCCCCATCCAGCCCGCGATTGCCCACCGGCGGGTACTTGGCCGCCATCACGATGTCGCGAGCCGTATTCGCGTCCGAGACGAAGGGGACCATCAGACCGGCCGCGCCATCTTCCAAGTAGCGATACAGCCGGGTTCGCTGCGTCGTCGGCGGCCGGACCAAACAGTCGATATCGTAATGTTGACAGAGCGCCAGCAGATGCTGCACCTCGCGGATGTCGAAGTTGCGATGCTCCAGGTCGAGCCAAATGCCGTCATAGCGATAATGCGCCGCGTAGCGAATGTAGAAGGGCAGCACATGTCCCATTGAACAGAAGCGCGCGAACTCGCCCGCCCGCCACTTCGCCAGCACCTTGCTTTTTCTCATGATGAATGGTCTCCCCGAATCAAGTCTCCGCCGCAAGCTCGGCACATTTTATCGCATCAGTCTTAAAATGTCTCAGGATCGCAGAGCAGCTGCCGGTGCGTCGCGAGTCGCCCTATGGTGGATAGATTGCAAGCCCCGCAGCTATACCAGAAGCGGCCTCATCTGGTCGAGCGCTCGCTCCAGCAAGGACACTTCGGAGGCGAAGCAAAGCCGCAGATAACCTTCGCCCTGTGGGCCAAATGCCGCGCCCGGCGCCAAGCCGACGCCGCACTGCCGCAGAATCTGCTCGGCGAAGGCGTAACTGTCGGACACGCCATCGACGGCGAAGAAGGCATAGAAGGCCGCCTGCGGAACGGGGAAGGTCACACGCGGCAATTCGCCGAAAGCGCGCTTGACCGCCTCCAGCGCCGCCTGGTAGCGCGCCGCCGACGCGCGGATGAAGGCTTCACCACCTTGCAAAGCGGCGATGCCGGCGACCTGCACCGGGGCGAAAACGCAGGAGAAATTAAATTCGCTTACCGTTCCCAAGGTCTCGATCAGCGGCGCGGGCGCCGTCAGCCAGCCAAGGCGCCAGCCCGTCATCGCCCAGGACTTGGAGAAACTGTTGACGATCATGTATTTGTCGTCTTCGTTCACCTTGTCCAGGAAGCTCGGCGCATGATCGCGATCGTAGACGATGCGATTGTAGACCTCGTCGGCGATCAGCCAGATATCGCGCTCGCGGCAGAAATCGAGGATCCGTTGCTGCTCATCATCCTCCAGCATCCAGCCAGTCGGGTTATTCGGCGAGTTGACCGCTAGCGCGCCGGTATGGTCTGGGCAAGCGGCGAAGAGCTCGTCAAGATCGAGCGACCACAGGCCATCGTGCGGGCGAATGGATACGCGAATGACCTCGGCGCCAAGAATCTCGGAAGCGCCAGCCAAATTGGGCCAGACAGGCGAAGGAATCACCACGGCCGCGCCATCCGCGACGATGCACTGCAGCGCAAGGGATACCGCCGTCATGCCAGAGGGTGTCACGACGATGTTGTCCGGCGTGAAGCTGGCTTTGTACAGATGATTTGTGTAGTCCGCCAGCGCGCTGCGCAATTCGACGATGCCGCGGCTCGGCTGATAATATGTCTGCCCTTCGTCAATGGCGTCTTTGGCCGCTTGGCGAATGAATTCGGGCGTTGGTTTGTCCGGCTCGCCAAACCAGAGGGGTATGATGTCGGTCCGTCCGATGCCGGCGTTAGCCAGCTTGCGAATCAGGCTCGGCTGCAGCGCGCGTACAGCCGGACGCCCGGCGCGAATCGTCATATAGCTAATCTCCCTCCTGTTTGTAAAGCGCCACCGCCGCCACAATAATGATGCCTTGAATGAGACCTTGAATGAACTGATTGACGCCCAGCATCACCAGCAGATTGGCCGTGATGCCGAGCAGTAAGACGCCGCCGAGCGTCCCGACCACGGTGCCGCGGCCGCCAAACAAACTGGTGCCGCCGATGATGACCGCCGTGATCGTCTGCAGTTCGATGCCATCGCCGATGGCGGGATCGCCGACGCCCATCCGCGACAGCCAGAGCAGGCCGGTAATCGACGCGCTGATGCTGCAAATCACGTATACGCCGTAGCGCGTCAGTTTGACCGGCACGCCCGAGAGATGCGCCACTTCCACGTTGCCGCCGATGGCATAAAGATACTTGCCGAAGACGGTGTATCGCAATAACAGCGCCGTCAAGATGAGCAGCGCGACAAACATGAGCGCAATCACGGGAATGGGACCGATCTTTTGCACATAAAACATGATGAAGGGCCGGCTCGCCGAGCCCACAGGCGATGTTGAAATGCTGAGGCTGACGCCGCGCAAGATGCCCAGCGAAGCCAGGGTCACAATAAAGGGCGCGATCTTGACCTCATTGACCAGGAAGCCATGAATCAAACCGACTAACAATCCCAGCCCCAGCGTCGCCGCGATCGCCGCGCCTTGATTGCCCACTTCGCCATTCATCACGATCGCCGAAACCAGAATTGACAGCTTCACCAGCGAACCGACCGAGAGGTCAATGCCGGCGGTTAAGATGACCAGCATCTGGCCCAAGGCGACTATGCCTAAAAATGCCGCTTGGCGAGCGACATTGGTCAAGTTGCGCACGGTCAGAAAACGCTCTGACTGCGTAGCGCCAATGATGATCAAGACAACGATAAATCCGTAGACGGCGAAGATTGGACCGTAGCGGCGCAGAAACAGCCGTTGGGAATCAGTCAAGCCAGCAAAAAGCGGCGTCGAAACCTTCATGAAACTTTCGCCTTGGCGCCCGCCATCGTGGCGAGCTCAATGATGCCGGCCTCGGTCGCTTCCTCCTGGGCGACTTCGCCAACGATGCGGCCATCGTTCATGACCAGAATGCGATCGCTCATGCCGATCACTTCGGGCAGCTCCGACGAGATCATCACAATGGCGATGCCGCGATCATTCAACTGGCGCATCAGCTTGTAAATCTCGAACTTCGCGCCGACATCAACGCCGCGCGTCGGCTCATCCAAGATGACAATGGCCGGATGCGTCTCCAGCCACTTCGCCAGCACCACCTTCTGTTGATTGCCGCCGCTGAGGTATTGCGCTTCCTGGTCAGCCGAAGCCATCACAATTGACAAGCGATGCTTCGCCTCCTCGACTACCTCATCCTCCGCCTGGCTCTGCAAGACGCCGAATCGCGTAATCCTCGAGAGAATCGGCAGCGTGATGTTGACGCGCACCGACAAAGAAGTGAACAGTCCGTGCGACTTGCGGTCTTCCGGCACCAGCACCAAGCCCGATTCAATCGCCTGCGCCGGGTTGCTCCAGCTCGCGCCTTTGTCGCCGGTTAGCGTGATCGTCCCGCTTGTCAAGGGATCGGCGCCGAAGAGCGCGCGCGCCAGCTCCGTCCGGCCCGAGCCGACCATGCCGGCAATGCCAAGAATCTCCCCCTTGTACAACTCCAGGCTGGCGCCTTCGAGGATGGTATCGGTGGACACATCCTCGGCAACCAAGACCAACTCGCCCTTCTCGTGATCCGTCCGCGGGAAGATCTCATCCAGCGGGCGACCGACCATCAGCCTGACTAGCGTCTGACGGTCCAATTGATCGATGGATCGGGTGTCGACCAGCTCGCCGTCTTTGAGCACCGTCACCTCGTCGGCGATGCGAAAGACCTCGTCCAGCCGGTGCGAGATATAGATGATCGTAACGCCCTGCTCCACCAGCGACTCGATGATGCTAAACAATTGATCCAATTCGCTGCCAGCCAGGATCGCCGACGGCTCATCCATGACGATCAAATCGGCATTCTGCGACAGCGCTTTGGCGATCTCCACCAGTTGGCGCTGCGCGACAGTCAACTCGCTGACCGGCAGGCTCGTGTCCATAGCAATGCCGAGGCGCTCGGTCAATTCGGCGGCGCGTTCGTGCAGCGACTTCAAATCCAGTAGGCCAAACGCGCGCTGCGGCTCACGCCCGAGGAAGATGTTCTCAGCCACAGACATCCGCGGGACCAGCGCCAATTCCTGGTAGATGATGCTGATCCCGCTGTCGATGACGTCGCCAGCCGACGCGCCTTCGCGCCGCTGTCCCTTGTAAATGATCTCACCGACGTCAGCCTGGTAGGCGCCGGCCAGAATCTTCATCAGGGTTGACTTTCCAGCGCCATTCTCGCCCACCAGCCCGTATACGCGACCGGGCCGGCAGCGAATGGAGACATCCTTCAGCGCTTGCACGCCGGCAAACGACTTGGATATATTGAGCATCTCCAGGATGTATTCGCTCATGCTCTTGTGACGCGCCCCCATCCCCAGCCCTTCCCGAAGATCTATGTCCAAAAGACAATTAACTTAGGGAAGGGTACTCTTTTGGCGAGTTCCGATGGCCTAGGCTCCCCCTCCCTGATTCTTCGGGGAGGGGGTCGGGGGGTGGGGTTGCTAGCCCCTACTCTTCTTCAACCAGGAAGCCGAGCTCCGCCAGTTTCTCATCCGGCATGGTGACCGGACCGTGCACATCGTCGCTCCATCTCGGTCGATAATAGTCCTCAGCCTCGGCATCGGTGAAGGGACGGGCTTCGGGCATCGTATCTACGAAATCGATGAAGCGCGGGATGGGCTCGCCCTGCAGAATCTGAATGACGGCGTCGAGGCAGATCGTGATCATCGCGTTCGGGTACATCCAGGCATAGAACTCGAAGCCGTGTTCAATCGCCGAGCGCAAAAAGCCATTCTGCATCTCCCCGCCCGCGATCGGCGGAATCGACATTTCGGCATCTTCATAGGCGCTGATCATGCCCTGCACCATCTGCGCGCCGCCCGACCAGATGCCATCGATCTCGTCGCCGTGCTGCGCCAGCCAGGTCTCCATGATCTTCTTGCCTTCGGCCGGAGACCAGAATCCAGCCTGTTTGTCGAGCAACTCAATGCCGTAGGAATCAAATACCGCCAGGGCGCCTTCTTCCATGATGTCGGACGTGGAGGTGCCCGGGATGCCAGTCATCATCAGGAAATCGCCATCTTCCCCAACTGTGTCAATCAGCCACTGCGCCAACGTCGCCCCGATAGCATAGAGATTGGTCCCGACCTCGGTGACGAAGTTGTCCGTCTCTACCGCGCTGGCGCAAAGCACAACGGGAACGCCCTGCATCATCGCCCGCTCAACCGGCGCCGACAAAGCGGCCGCGCCCATCGGCACCAGAATCAGCGCGTCCGGTTCCTGCGCCAACAGATCCTCTACCTGCGGCACTTGAATATCGGCGCTGGCCTGCGCATCGCCGTACAAGAATTCCGAGACGACATCCTCACCCAGGTGCTCCACATACCAGTAAGCGTGCGCGTCAAACAGCGCCGACCAGGCGTTGCTCGTGCCTTGTGCCGCCAAAGCAATACGGTATGGCGGATCCTTGGCAAACTCGCTAGTGTCATACTCTTGATTCAGACGCGGAATTACACTTTGCAAGTACGGCGAGGCATCAACCATCTCTTGCGTGATTTCGAACTCCACCATTGCGCTGTCTTGCCCAATCGACACGAGCGACGTGCCGAGCAGCAGCGACAAAATGAACAGCATGTAAATCAGTTTCCTCAACATTGGATTTCCTCCCTAAGATTACTTAAGGTCAACGCGAGTTGCTTCGGCTGACCGGCTTTCTAAGCAGCTTTATCTTCCCAATGCGCCTCCTTTCTCTTCCTTCCTCACGCTTCGACATTGGCGAGGCTGTACAGCGTTACAGCGCCCAGAATCACCAAGCCCTTGATGATGAACTGCACCTCGATATCCAAGCCCATCAGCAGCGCCATCGTGCTCAGTATCTGAATGATCAGCACGCCGGCGATGGTTCCCAGCAAGCCCCCGCGCCCGCCGACGAAGGCCGTCCCGCCGACGATCGCGGCCGCGATTGAGTCCAGCTCCAGCCCGGTCCCAATGAAACGATCCACATAGCCGACATAACCGGTCAACACGATGCCGGACGCCACCGCCAGGCAGCTTCCCAGGATGTACACGGAGATGCGGATGGCATCAACCGAGATGCCGGAAAGGCGCGCCGCTTCAATGTTGCTGCCTACCGCGTAGACTTTACGGCCGTATACAGTTCGCCGCAGAACGAATATGAAGGCGGCGTTCAGCCCCAGCCACAGAAGCAGCGGAATCGAAAGCACAAACCAGGATTGATTGACGATGCCCAAGATATCTGGCACGAAGCCACCGGGCACGCCCTTCGTGTATGCTTGCGTAGCGCCCTTGACCAAGACCAGCATGCCCAATGTCGCCACAAAGGGCGGAACGCGCCGCTTCGTCACCAGGACGCCGTTGCCCAAGCCCACCAGCGCGCCCAGCGCCAGCGCGATCAAGATCGCAGGAATGACCAGCTCATCACGCCCGTTGGTGACATCCGCCACCACGATCGAAGTCATCAGGAAGATGCCGCCGACGGACAAGTCGAGCCCGGCGACCAGCAGGATCAGCGTCTGCCCAATGGCGACGATGCCCAACTGCGATGCCTGCCGCATGACAACAGCGATGGTGTTGACATCGTAGAGTCTCGGCGTCAGGACAGTGGCGGCGAGCAGCAGCGCCAGCAGCGCGATGTATACGCCGTAATTGGCAATGAAAAGGCGCAGCCGCAACGGCCAGCCACCGACGCTTGTCGCCGATTCGTATGGTTTTGCCACGCTCATTCGCAATCCTGATCGGGTCGCTGAGCAGCGAGCGCTGTCATTTCACCGCTTGATGCCGCGCCTTAGTGCGGGGCGGCCGGCGCATCCTGGTCATCGAGGTACTTCGCCGCCCACTCGACGCCTTCCCAGGAAATCGTCTTCTCCGGCGTGATCTTGACCAGATAACGCGGGCGCACTCTCGAAGGCTCCAGATACTCCGGACCGCGCTCGCCCAAATAACGCACCGACATCCGGCGGCCAATCTCCAGCCATTCGCCATGCATCAGCGCCGGTCCTTCGACAACTTCCGCCGGACCGCGAAACAGCACCCGGGTGTAGGGAGTGCTGTCCATGGCGCAAGACACCGAACAGCGCGGATGGCGCAGCAAATGCTGGGCGAAGATGGTTTTCGCGCGCGGGATGACCCACATCGATTCCCCGTCCCACTCCTGCCAGACCGGCGTGATATAGGGGTCGCCCTTGCTGTCGACGGTGGCGATCCGCGCGACCACGGGCCCAGCAAGGAACTCTTGCAGCTCATCCGCGTTCAGGGCGCGCATCTTGCCCATCCACTCGGGGTATTCTCTTTTTGCGCTCATAAACTGTCCTTTCCGCAAGAATATATTCCCGGATATAGATGCTTCAATTGGCCGGTCCGTTCATTGACCAGCGCTAGCCAAAGTATATCCAATGTTGCGCAAGCTGCCAAAATGACAACGGTTTTCGACTAGACAAACTCGATGCGCGTGCTGGCCGCCTCGAGCGGATCGACGGCAGGTTTGATGCCTTCCGTCTTGAAGCGAACCCGAAAGGGCACGGGCCGGTTCAGCGCGATATGTTCATGAAGCGGGCTGCCCTCGTCGTCCGGCGTCAAGTATCCCAGTCGATGCGAGCCAACCTGGTAGACGTTACTTGCCGCTCCCAGCGATTCATCGCGTGCAGCCTTCCTTCCTGCACCTAGAGCGGCGCCCATGATACGCTCGGGCAAGTCGATTTCCCTAGCAATCAGCGTGATCGCGTCGATGCCGGTTACGCGGTTCGCGCGCTGGTTCTCATTTGGCGCGCGTTCTTCGCCCGGCGTCTCGTCTTCGATGATAAAGGGGATCAGCCCTTGGTATGGGCCATAGATTTCGTTGTTCAGCCAGGCTAGCTGATAGCCGTCAAAGCGTTCACGGCTCAAGGCCGAGACTCCTTGACGAAAGCGCGAGAATCCGTTCTATTTGTAGGGATAGAGTTAATTGGAGAAGGAACATGAAACTGACGAGCGATTTGCACGTTGTCGGCGGCGGTTACTTCGGCTTTGGGTTGTCCGGCTACCTGGACTGCCACGTCTTCGTGCTCAACAGCGGGAGCGAATTGGCGCTGGTCGATCCCGGCATGGGCATGGACCGGGATTTCGACACGATTCTCGACCACATCCGCGGCGACGGCTTGGACCCAAGCAAGATCCGCAAGCTGATCCTGACGCACTACCACTGCGACCACATCGGCGCCGCCGCCGAAGCGCAGAAGCGACTCGATGTTGAAGTCTACGCATCGGCATTTGCCGCGCCGGTCATCCGCGAGGCCGACGAAAAAGCGGTCGCGCTGGATGTCGCCAAAGCGGCCGGATTCTACCCCGACGAATTCTTTCTGCCGCCCTGCCCCGTGGATGTGGAGCTGGTCGAAGGCGACGCAGTGAAAGTCGGCAATCTGGAGTTGGAAACCTTCGAGACGCCGGGCCATTGCGATGGACACCTCAGCTTCCTCATGCGCGGTGGTGACCGCACCTACCTGCTGGGCGCCGATCTCGTTTTCTGGGGCGGCAAGGTCGTCTGGCAGAACATCCACGACTGCCGCATCGACGCCTATGCCGACAGCATGTTCAAGCTGGAGCCCTACGAATTCGACGCGCTGATTCCCGGTCATTTGCAAATCTCGCTGACTGGCGGCAAGGCGCACCTGGACGCAGCCTGCGCCGCTTTCCGCCAGTTGGGCGTCCCGCCGAATCTGCTTTAAGGGCGGGGAATCAACGAATCCGGCATCACAAGTAAAAGTGTCGATTCATCACATCAAAGCGATCCGGAATCTCAAGAGGCAGCCAATGGACAAGCTACCCAAGAATCGCGAGCCACTTTATCCCGCCGCATTCCAGGCCTTGCCCCTCGGCGCGATCAAGCCGCGCGGCTGGCTGCTGAACCAGTTGAAGGTACAAGCCAATGGACTCACGGGCCATCTCGACGAGTTCTGGCCCGACCTGGGACCGGACAATGGTTGGCTGGGCGGCGACGGCGACGCTTGGGAGCGCGGACCCTATTATCTCGATGGCTTGCTGCCGCTGGCGCACCTGCTGGAAGACGAACGCCTCTTGAAAAAAGTCGAGCCCTGGATCGAGTGGACGCTGAACAGTCAGGACGAGCGCGGTTACTTCGGTACGCGCGACCCCGACTGGTGGCCGCGCATGGTGATGCTCAAGGTGTTGATGATGCACTATGAGGTCAGCGAAGACGAGCGCGTGCTCGAACTTATGCGCAACTACTTCCTCTATCAGTTGCGCGTCTTGCCTTTGCGGCCGCTGCATCTGTGGGGCTGGGCGCGGGCGATGGACAATGTGCTGGCGGTACATTGGCTCTACAACTACACCGGCGACGTTTTCTTGCTGGATCTGGCGCAAGATTTGATGGACAGAACGCTGGATTGGCCCGAATTGCAGGCGAACTACAGCCTGCGCCATATCCTGCCGCTGCAAGCGTGGAATCACGGAATGATGACGCATGGGCCTAACAATGCAATGGGCGTCAAAGCCGGCGCTGTCTTCTACATACAGACGGGCAAACCCTGGCACCGCATGGCGTCACGCCTGGGCATCGACAACCTGATGCGGCACCACGGCCAGCCCAACGGCATCTTCAGTTGCGACGAACACCTCAACGGCACATCGCCGGTCAGCGGCGCCGAACTCTGCGCGGTGTCTGAGTTCATGTTCTCTCTGGAAGAGCTGATGCGGATTCTGGGCGATCCCTTCTTCGGCGATCAATTGGAACAGGTGGCGTACAATGCCCTGCCAGCCACCTTCACGCCCGACATGTGGGCGCATCAATACGACCAGCAAGTGAATCAAGTCCTGGCGACGGTCGCCAAGCGCAACTGGACCGACAACTCCGACGAATCCAATATCTTTGGACTCGAGCCCCACTTCGGCTGCTGCACCGCCAATATGCACCAGGCTTGGCCAAAGTTCACCAAGAGCCTGTTCATGGCGACGCCCGACGGCGGGATTGCCGCAGTCGCCTATGCGCCCTGCCAGGTCAAAACCACTGTCGGCGACGGCATTCCCGTGACCATCACCCAGGAGACGGCCTACCCCTTCAAGGGCGAGATTAAGTTCGACTTCGAGTTGGAATCGCCCTGCCAATTTGATTTCCAGCTGCGAATTCCGGATTGGGCGCATGAAGCCCAACTGACGATCAATGGGAAAACAAGCGAGTTTCGCGCCGCCGGCACGTTTCATCGAGTGCAACAACGCTGGGAGTCCGGCGATTCCATCCGGCTCGAATTGCCGATGACCCTGCGACTCAGCGAAGGGCATAAAGGTTTGCGCTCGGTGTACCGCGGTCCCTTGCTCTTCGGCGCCAGGATTGACGAGGAATGGAAACAGATCGCCGGCGAACTGCCGCATGCCGATTGGGAAATTTACCCAAGATCACCCTGGAATTACGGATTGCTGCTCGACGATGAAGCGAAGCTCGCCGGTGTGAGCGTCGATGTGGCTGAACCGAGCATCGCGCCCTTCTCCACCGACGACCCGCCGGTAACCCTCAACGTGAAGGCAAGACAATTGCCGCAATGGACACTGCAAGACAATTCCGCCGCCGATATAGACGCCGGACCACATCCCACGGCTGAAGCAACCGAAGAGATCGCGCTGATTCCTTATGGCTCGACTCAACTGCGAATCGCGGCCTTTCCCATCGCGCAAAGTTAAGAGGACCAAGTATGAAGAGCAAGAAGAGCGATTACGCAATCCAGCCTCTGTCATTCACGAACGTGACAATCGGAGACAAGTTCTGGAAAAGGCGCATCGACACTGCCATCGATGTAGCCATTCCCTACGACTTCGAGAAATGTGAAGAAACGGGACGCATCGACAACTTCGCTAAAGCCGGCGGACTGATGGATGGTCCGCATCAGGGCATCTTCTACAACGATTCCGATGTCTTCAAAGTCGTCCAGGGCGCCGCCTACGCCCTGCACAGCGCGCCAAACCCGAAACTGGAAGCTTACCTGGACGACCTCATCGACAAGTTCGCCGCCGCCCAGGAAGAAGATGGATACCTCTACACGGCTCGTACAATCGACCCGAAAAACGCGCCCGAGCATTGTGGGCCGGAACGCTGGTCCAACCTCGGCGTCAACCACGAACTTTACAATGTGGGGCACATGTACGAAGCCGCGGTCGCCTACTATGAATCGACGGGCAAGCGGAAGTTCCTCGATGTCGCCCTTAAGAATGCCGATCTTATTGACTCCGTCTTCGGCGTCGACAAGCTCCGCGATGTGCCGGGCCATCAAGAGATCGAAATCGGTCTGGCAGCGCTATACCGCGCGACTGGCGAAGATCGCTATCTGCGCCTGGCGAAATTCTTCCTCGACGAGCGCGGCCGGGCGAACGGGCGTGATGTATACGGTCCGAACTGCCAGGACCATCTGCCGGTGACGGAGCAGCGGGAGGCAGTTGGGCACGCCGTCCGCGCCGGCTATATGTACGCGGGCATGACCGACATCGCCGCGCTGACCGGCGACGGACAATACGCCGCCGCCGTGAAGGCGCTGTGGGAAAACGTGGTCGGCAAGAAGCTGGCGCTTACAGGTGGCATTGGCGCTCGCCATGATGGGGAAGCCTTCGGCGACAATTATGAATTGCCCAACTTGACCGCCTATAACGAGACCTGCGCCGCCCAAGCGAACATCCTCTGGAACCAGCGCCTGTTCCAGTTGACGGGCGAGGCGAAATATATCGACATCTTGGAGCGCGCGCTTTACAACGGATTCTTGTCCGGCATCGGTATGGACGGACGTTCGTTCTTCTACGTCAATCCGCTGGCTTGCGATGGCAAATATCCCTTCAACCTCGGCACGTCGATGACGCGGCAGCCTTGGTATCAGACATCATGCTGTCCGACGAATGTCGTCCGACTGCTGCCATCCTTGCCAAGCTACATTTACGCCCGGCGCGACCGCGACATTTTCGTCAATCTCTATGCCGCCGGCAGCGGACGCTTCCGCGTCAAAGATACCGATGTGCGCATACAGCAGTTGACGGACTATCCTTGGGATGGCGATATCGTTCTTCAAGTCAGTGTGTCGAAGCCAATTACCTTCAACTTGAAGCTGCGTGTACCCGGCTATGCGCGGCATCAACCGCTTCCAAGTGATTTGTACCGCTTTGCGAAGACAAGCTTTGATGACGCCTATCTTTCAATGGACGGCATGATAATTCCTTATCTACTCGAGGATGGCTACATAAGCCTCGAGAGAGAATGGCGAAGCGAATCTCAAATCCTGCTGCGTTTGCCGCTCTTGCCCCGGCGGATTATCGCGCACAATGCCGTCGACGACTTGCGCGGCAAGGTGGCGCTTGAACGGGGACCGATCCTCTACGCGCTTGAAGCAGCTGACAACGAAGCAGATGTGCTGGACCTGAGCCTGCCGGACGCGAGCGCGATCAAAGCCGAACACAAGGCTGACCTGCTGGGCGGCATCACCACCTTGAGCGGAGACGCATTGGACGCACTGGGCAATACGGTCGAATTCAGCGCCATTCCCTACTACGCTTGGGGGCATCGCGGCGAAGGGCAGATGACCGTATGGCTGAATCGAAGCTGAGCGGGATTCAACGTTTGGGCCAAGTATCGGTGAGGCGATAACCCAGCGGCCAAGGATCGTCCGGGTCGAGCATCAGTTGCTGCGTACCAGTTATCCAGGCGCGTCCGCGTATGCGTGGCACAACCGTCGCGCGACCGCGCAGGGAGGCGACTTCAGCAATCTGACAGTCAAATCGCGAACCAATGATTGAGCGAGCGACGAACCGATCCCCGAGCCCCATTTCACCGCGCGCCTGCAGCACAGCCATCCGCGCCGAGCAGCCCGTGCCGCAGGGCGATCGGTCCAGCTTGCCAGGATCAATAGCGACTGTGTTACGGCCGGTTAACTGGCGGCCTTGTCGTTCGATCGGCAAGGTGAACTGGCAGAACGAAATCTGGTCCCATTCCTCATGAATCGGGTGCTGAAAACCGAGCTGTTCGTTGGCCGCGGTAGTAACTTGCGCGCCTGCCCGCGCCAGATCGAGGGCTTCGTCCGGCAAGATCTCGAATCCCAATGAATGCGCGTCAACCAATACAAAGCTGTCGCCTCCATAAGCGACATCCACATTCAGCGTCCCAAGATCTTCGACTTCCAAAGCCGCGTCAAGCCGGTCTACGAACGACGGCACATTCTGAAATTCAATGCTTTGCGCCTTGCCGTCCTGGCAGAATGCGCGGATGCGCAGCAAGCCGGCGGGCGCCTCGAGCATGAATGTCGTTTCCGGCTCTTGCATCGCGACCATGCCAGTATCCAGCAGCACCGTGGCCACGCAGATCGAGTTAGAGCCCGACATCGGCGGCGTATGCTCCGGCTCCATGATGATGAAGCCATAGACGGCTTCGGGGTGCTTTGGCGGAACGAGAAGGTTGACATGCTTGAAGACACCGCCTCGCGGTTCGTTCAGCACGAACTGCCGCAGCGACTGATCCTGGGCGATCCAGCGCGACTGCTCCCAAAGCGTTTCGCCCGCTGGCGGCGGCGCCCCGCCGACAATCACATTGCCAACTTCGCCTTCGGCATGGCAGCTTACGATGTGAATAACCTTGCTCGTTCGCATGGGCAAAATCCAGAATCGTAGATAGCCCCTCGATTGTACCAGAGTCGACCCGCGCTGAGACTGTGCGGGAGCAAGCATATTGCATGGTATCTAAAGGCAATCGGCACTATTATCCAGGGGACAAAGAGCGGAGCCAGCGTGACAAGGAGTATAAAATGCCGCCAAAATCCATGAGCGAGGTTTTTGCTGTTCCCGCGTATCCGAAGCCGCGCAAGCTGCGACAGACCTGGCTCAAGGACGTCGGTTACGACGAAGCGCCGCGATATATCGAGCGCATGGGCTTGGTCGAGCTGGAGGACTTCCTCGAAGTAGCGGCCGCGCGCCTGGACTATGTAAAGATCGTCACCACGCAAGTCATCTTCAGCCCGCATGATTGGCTGAAACGCAAGATCGCAGTCTATCAGCGCTTTGCCGTCGAGCCTTATCTGGATCACTCTTTCTTCATGCAAGCGTATCAGCACGGTGTGGTGGAAAGCGCCATTGAAGCCGGGCGCGAGTTGGGCTTTCGCGTCATCGAGTTCATGAACACCACGGACGAGGTGAGCGCCGCGCAATGGAAGGCCTG
The DNA here is from genome assembly GCA_026707225.1 of Chloroflexota bacterium. GTDB lineage: Bacteria > Chloroflexota > Anaerolineae > Aggregatilineales > Phototrophicaceae > UBA6055. The sequence continues at coordinate 152,130 of JAPOXG010000001.1, read as the reverse complement.
GCGCAGACTGGCGCTCGATCTGGGCATGCGCATCATCCAGGAGCATCATCCAATTCATCACTGGAATTTGAGCCTGCCCCCGCGCGCCTCAACCGCCGACGAGATTCTGCGCGGCGCCGCGGCCGCCCTAGAGGACGGCGCTTTCATGGTCATGATCGACCATGAGGAGTTTGATCTTCAAGGTGAAAATACCGCGAATGAAATAGGCAAAGTGGTCGACGCGCTTGGGCTTGAGAACATCGTCTTCGAGGCAACATCGCCGAAGGAAGGTCCCATGCTCTGGCACGAAAACCTCAAGCTGTATTTCAGCATCTTTGGCAAAAATGCCAATGTCGCCAACGTCATGCCCAGCCAAGCGCTGTATGTCGAAGAAATGCGTTCGCCACTTTTGCGCAGAAAGCGCCAACAGCAATAAGTACAAGGAGACTTCTATATGGTTGATCAGTGGGTATTGGACAAGCTGCGTGAATACGATTCGGCGACCATCGCCAACGTCATCGAATTGTTCCAGGTCCGCCGGCGCAATCGCGGATTCATGACGCGCGAGATCAAAGCCGCCTTCCCGCATTTGCCGCCCATGGTCGGTTTCGCAGCGACCGCCACCTGCCGCACCTTCGCCGAATTGCCCGATCGCGAGGCGCCGAAAGTGCCGGATCTTATCGGCCGCTTCGACGAGCTGGCTGGCTCACCCGTGATCGTCCTGCAGAATCTCGATACCGGCGGCGCCGCAGCCAACTTCGGCGATGTATTCTGCAACTCCTTCAAAGCATTCGGCGCTGTCGGCTTGGTCACCAATGGACCGGGCCGTGATTTCGCCGGGATCAAGCCGCTGAATTTTCCCGTCTTTTACAATGGCATCGTTTGCGCGCACGGCTATATGCACCTGCTCGAATTGCAGGGACCGGTGCAGGTGGGCGGGATTGATGTCTATCCGAACGATTTGCTGCACGGCGATGCCAACGGCGTGACTACCATTCCGAGGAACATCGCGGGCGATGTCGCCGATGCCTGCGCCGATTACGCCGCCGCCGAAGCTGTGGTCATCGATACGGCACAAAGCGGCTCGGCATCTCTGGCTGATTTGCGCGACGCCTATGGCGAAATGGCAAGTCGCATTGCCGATCTAACGGCGCGCGTTGGAAAATCATAGGTGTCCGCTCGCCGCAGCTGGGAGGCTGACATGAGAGTCTATGTGACGGGCGGAACCGGCTTGGTGGGCAGCAATTTCATCCGGCTGGCGCGGGAGCGGGGCAGCGAAATCATCGCCTCGCAATATGGTCCCGAGCCGGAGTGGCACGTCGATTATGAACTGGATCCGCTGGACCTGGCCGATCACAACGCGATTCGCGCTTCGGTCCGCCGCTACAAACCCGATGTCGTCATCCATTGCGCCGCCATACTCGATCAACGCTTCATGTTCGCCAATCGAGAATTGTGCTGGTCAGTCATGGTCGATGGCACACGCGCCATTGCGGAAGCCTGCCGCGATGTCGGCGCGCGCTTGGTCTTTGTCTCATCGGACTGGGTCTTTGACGGGCGCGTCGACCTGGTGGACGAGAGCTCGCCGCCAAACCCGGTCAATTTCTACGGCGTGATGAAAGCCGCTTCCGAGCGCGACCTTGGCGCGCTGGATGGCTTGAATTACGGCGTTGGTCGGCTGGCCGGCGTCTACGGCTTGAATTACGCCGCCCCGTCGCTGGCGCGGATGGAGAACGGCCTGGGCTTCGATTTCTCCGTCTACGTGATTTATCGGCTGGCGGCTGGCTTGCCGGCGGAGGTCTGGACCGGACCCAAGGTCAATGACGTGGCGCACCCTACCCTGGCCTCGGACTGCGCCGATATGCTTTTGCGGCTGGCGCAGCACGACGGCAATGGCTTGTTCCACTGCTGCGGCAGCGAAGCGATCAACCGCATCGACCTGGCGCATCAGATCGCGGCCGCCTTTGAAGCCGACCCCGCCTTAATCATGCCGACGCGCACGGACGAGTCGGCGCTGGACGAAATGCGGCACATCGGCATCCCTTACCGGACGCGCATGAGCGCGGAACGCACGGCGAAAGCGCTGGAGCGGCGCGCCTTCAATGTCAATGAAGGGTTGGCAGCCTTCAAGCGAGAATGGGATGAATTCTGGGATAAGTTCGCGTCAAGTACCAGGGAATAGATAATGCCGAAACCAAATGTCGTCTTCTTACTCACTGATCAATGGCGCTTGCAAGCGCTGGGTTACGCCGGCAACACGCAAGTCAAAACGCTAAATATCGATCAGTTGGCGCGGGAAAGCGCCAGCTTCAAGCACGCGGTATCCGGCTACTCGGTCTGCTGCCCCTGGCGCGCCAGTTTTCTGACCGGCCAATACCCGCTCACCCACGGCGTAATCGTCAATGACGTCCCCGTAACAGGCGAGCCGGTTGGCTTGGGCGACGCCTTCAAGAACGAAGGCTACCACACTGCATACATCGGCAAGTGGCATGTGGACGGCCGCGGTCGAAAGACCTACATCCCGCCGGAGCGCCGCCTTGGCTTCGATTATTTCAAGGCGCTGGAATGCTCGCACGACTACAACAAGTCCGCTTACTTTGACAATGACGACGCGACCATGCGCTTCTGGGATGGCTACGACGTCTTCGCGCAGACGGCGGACGCGCGGCGATACATCGAATCACAGTCAAGCGAAAAGCCCTTCATGCTGGTCCTCTCCTGGGGACCGCCGCACAATCCCTACGAAACCGCGCCCGGGGAATCCCGCGATCTGTACCATCCGCCGGACATCAAACTGCGCCCCAATGTGCCGGCGGAGAAAGCGGCCGACGCGCGCGAATGGCTGGCTGGCTACTACGCCCATTGCAGCGCTCTCGACAAGTCCGTCGGCGACATCATGGAAACGCTCGACGAACGTGGCTTGAGCGAAAACACCGCGCTCGTCTTCGCTTCCGATCATGGCGATATGCTGGGTTCACAAGGCTGGACGCGCAAACAGAAACCCTGGGAAGAGTCGATCCGCGTGCCCTTCCTGCTGCGCTATCCAGCCAAGTATGGACGCGAAGGTCGCGAAGTCGAGCCCTTCCTCAACGCGCACGACATCATGCCCACGCTTCTCGGCGTCTGCGATTTGCCGATTCCCAATAGCGTCGACGGGCGTGATTTCTCAGCGGCGCTCGCCGGCGAAACGGTTGAGAGCGACGGCGCATTGCTCGCCTGCTTCCACCCCTTTGGCGAATGGTCACGGCCCGTTGGCGGCCAGGAATACCGCGGCATTCGCACAGCGAGCCACACCTATTGTCGTAATTTGGCTGGTCCGTGGCTTCTCTACGACAATGACGCCGATCCCTATCAACTGCAAAATCTTGTTGGGAAGGCCGAATATGCCGAAACAGAGGCCGAGCTCGAGACGCTCTTGCAGCGCGAATTGGACGCGGTCGGCGACGATTTCTTCGATGGCATGTCTTACATCAACAAGTGGGGTTATCCGCTGGATGACAGCGGCACTGTGCCCATTCGGTAGTAAACGGCTTCGATTCGCCGTCATCCCTCATTCAACCTTGGAAGCGCACATAATCCTTGCTGCGATGATAGATCAGCGGCGCTTGCGCATCGTCGTCCAGGGCTTCACCGATCACGTACGCGTCGACCTGCTCGTCCGACAAGATATTCTTCTGTCCATTGAAAGTGCTGCCATCGGGCATGTAGGCGCAGGTCATCGCCCGCCGGTAATAAGGCGTCATATTGGCGCCGGCGCCATGCGCGCACAAGCCATTATGGAATGAACAGGAACCGGCCTTCAGCTCAATCGCGACCGCTTCCCTCTCGCCCCATTCCGGGTATGTATTGAACAAATCGCCAATGTTCTGGCCGATGCCGACATTGTCCCAGGTGGCCGTTTTGTGGGCGCCGGGGATGAAGTAGAGGCAGCCGTTGTTGCTCGTCACATCGTCAAGCGCCACCCAAAGGCTGATGGCATCGCGCGAGTAAAACGACCAATAGGGGTTGTCCAGATGCCAGCCGGTCGGATTGCCCCAAGGCGGCTTGATCAGCGCCTGATCGTGCCAAATGCGAATGCCCTCAACTTGCGCCAGATCGGCCGCCATCTTGCCCAGCCGGTCGTCAATCATCAAGCGGCGCATGCCCTCGTGGTCGTTCCACAGATTGATCCGCTGCGTGAAAATGCGCGCGTTATAGTTGTCCTCTTCGATCCAACTGCCATCCGCCAGCTTGTGCCGGCCGCGGCTGCCCACCGCCTCGCCAACGTACTGTCGCCAGGTCGCCAATTCATCATCGGTCAGGAAATCATGAATGACGACAAATCCATTCTCTTGATAAAACGCGATCTGTTCCGCGGTAATCGTGTGATTCATATTCTCTCTCCCGTTACGGCCGATCTTTCCGCCAAGTTCGGCAGCCTGTCGGAGTGTAATTCAGATTGTTGCGCTTATCAACTATTCCAGTGCAAGCAAGCGCATTCCCGCGGACTAAAGGCGCGAGACCTGCATGCGCTTGATCAGGCGCGGGACGCCAAATAGCCCATCTCTTCATTGGCGCCATTTAGAATCATCCGCCACAAAGCAGATACCAGTAGCTCGCGCGTCAGCAAAAACAAGAGCAGCCCAAAGCCAAGACTGTAAAATTCCAAGCCAATGACGACTGCCAGCGTAAAGGCGTAGCACAGAACCTGCATTAGCGCAAAAGCCACCACCGCGATGCTCGTCTTATCGACATTTCCTTGCAAACGAATCGACGCTTCAACGGCGATCAGGCAGGCAAGCACCGTCGACTGCGAGTGCTCCAGCCATATCAGCGCAGCCGCCAGCACAAGGTCTAGCAGGATCGCAGCCAGGTCCAAAATCGAATGCTCGGAGAGCAGCGTCAGCGCGATGCACAGCGTCATCAGCAATACGAGCAACACCATTCCAGCCAGGACGCGCCGCAGCAAGCCCAGCCAAACGACCGCGTCATCCTGGTTCAAGACCACTTTGCAAACCGTCAGATAGACGAACACGCGGCCCGGCGGTATCACGCTGATTTCATCCAATACGCCCAAGATGGACTGACGCGACATCAACGGCACAATGCGAATGATCCAGATGGCGCAGTACGAGGCGCTGAAAAGCATGAGCCAGACCGGCAGCAGCCAGACGACCAAGTGCTCAATGTGGGCGTAGCTGTAGGTGAGGAGGATTAACAGAACTATGCCAAGAGCCAGACTAAGCCGAAGCACCGGCAGATAGCGCCCGCGGTTCATCTGACGTCTAAGATGGGTCGCCACCGGGTGAGACGCGTCCCGAGACAGATCGCGCCATAGTGACGCGCGTATCCGCAGGCGCCAGCGGAAAATGCGCAAATAGCTGCCGAATATAGAGAGGCGGAGGTTCCAGATTCGAGTCACGGGCAATTGCTTTGACGAATCGAGCCCGGCCCGGCGCCTTGCGAAGCGATGCTAAAGGGCGGCCGGCGTCAGCATTCGCTTCTTTTCGGCATCGACCGCATCGTCATATAGGAAGCACTTGACGCTGCGACCTTCATGCATCACGCTCGGCGGCACATTGTCGTGGCAAATGTCCATAACGGCCGGGCAGCGTCCGGCGAATTTGCAGCCGGTGCGCGTGTATTCATCGGTTTCGATGACCGCCAAGTCGATCTTTTCGTTCCAGGATTCTTCCGACTTGATGCTGGGAATCGAAGTCTTGAGGTTCTGCGTATAAGGATGCAGCGGATTGCCCAGCACCCGCTCGGTCGGTCCCATCTCGACGATCCAGCCGCGCAGCATGACGGCGATGCGGTCGCCGGTGTAATAGGCGGTCGCCAGATCATGCGTAATGTAAATGACGCTGACGTTGTTGTCTTCCTTAAGCTTGCGGAACATGTTCACAATCGACATGCGCAGTGAGGCGTCCAGCATCGACACCGGCTCGTCGGCGACAATCAGCGAGGGCTTGGTGATCAAAGCCCGCGCGATAGCGACGCGCTGCGCTTGCCCGCCAGATAACTCGTTGGGATAGCGCCCGGCGATCTCCGCCAGCGTCAAGCCAACTTCGCTCAAAACCTCATTGATGTAGCGCGGCGCTTCCTTCTTGTCTGCGACCATTCTGTAATTCTGCGCTGTCTCATAGAGGTAGCTGTCGATACGCTTGAGCGGACTGAAGGCGGCGAAGGGATCCTGGAAGACCGGCTGCACCTCGCGGTAGAACCAGCTCTTCATTTCCCTGCGGCTGATATCGTTGATGACGCGGTTTTTATAGCGCAGGATGCCTTCGGAAGACGATTCCATGCCCAGCACCATCTTCGCCAATGTGGTCTTGCCACTGCCGCTTTCGCCCACGACGGCGAAGATCTCCGGTTTGTCCGAATCGATGACGATCGACGCGTTGTCCACCGCATGAAAATCCTGTGAGGCGAAGCCCTGCCGAATGTGAAAGACTTTGGTCAAATTCTCAATCTGCAGGAGTGGCGCGTAGACACTGCCGCCTTGTGGCTCAGACTGCGAGTCACGCTTAGACACTGTGACCTCCATTTAGCTCCTCCTCGACAACGTGACAGGCGGTGAAGTGCTTCGGCTCAATTTCGATCAATTCTGGTTCGATCGTTTTACAAACATCTTGAGCCAGCGGGCAGCGCTCATGGAAGCGGCAGCCGCTCGGCGGACGATCCAATGCCGGCGGACGACCGGGGATGGCCAGGCGCTCCTCACGCGAATCAAGGCTGGGCAGCGATTCGATAAGGTATCGCGTATAGGGATGACGCGGATTCTCCAGAATCGTCTTCGTATCGGACTCTTCAACTAACTTGCCGGCGTATAGAATGCCGATGCGATCGGCCAAGTTGGCGTGCACGCCGATGTCATGCGTGATCAAAACAAGCGTGCTGCCTTCTTTCTGCTGCACATCTTTCAGCATTTGTATCACGCCGCGCTGCACAACCACATCCAGCGCCGTCGTCGGCTCATCGGCGAAGATGAGCTTGGGCCAGAGAATAGTCGCCAAGGCGATGGTCACGCGCTGGCGCATGCCGCCCGAAAGCTGATGCGGATAGGAAGCCATCACCTTCTCGGGCAAGCCTAGATCGCGCAGATAATCAGCCGTCAGCTGGAAAGATTCCTTCTTGGTCACATCGCGATGGGCGCTGATGAAATCGTGAAAGGTATCGCGGATCCGCCGCACCGGATTCAGCACGTGCATAGAACCCTGCGGGATGTAAGAAATCGTGCGCCACTTCATGTCCCGCTGCTGCTCCTCGGTCATGTCAGCGGCGTTCATCGTCTCACCCTCGAGATGATAGATCACCTCGCCACCGACCACCGTCAGCGGCGGCTGATAAGCGCCCAGCAGAATGCGCAGCAGGGTTGATTTGCCGCAGCCCGATTCACCGGCGATCCCGTAAACTTCACCCTCTTGAATGCGCAGGGTGATGTCGTCCACCGCTTTGACCGTGCGCTCGACGCCATAGGCTTTGGTGATATAATAGGCGCGCAAGTTGTTGGTTTCGATTATGGTGCCCATGCGTCATCCTTCTCTTTGCGCGGGTCGTCATCCTGCGCCCCTTCGCCCGCGTGCGCCGTAAGACGAACCAGGCGCTTGCGCGGATCCAGATACTCGCCCAAGCCGACAGACATCAAATAAAAGCCCAGCACCATGAGAATCGCGGTGACCATGGGCACGATCATCACCCAGGGCCTGCCCGCAGGTATCGACTGATAGTAATTTCCCCAATAGATCATGGTGCCGATAGTAGGGCTGTCAAGATTCGCCAAGCCGAGATAGGACAGCGTCACTTCAATGCCGATGGAAAAGAGGAAGCCGCTAATCACATCCGCCAGCAAGAAGGGAATGATAAAAGGCAGGTGCTCACGGATTACAATTTTAAAGCTGCCCATGCCGCTGAATACAGCGGTATGTGTAAAGTCGCGCTCGCGCAGGCTTAAGACTTGCGCTCGATAGCGTTTTGAGGGGTAAGCCCAATCGAGTATGCCGATGAGGATGCCCAACGTAAACATCGTCAGGCTGCCGCGCAGAATGGAACCGATCAAAATGAGCAAGGGTAATCGCGGTACGACGATGACGCTTTCGACGATGGATTGCGCCGTGCGGTCGAAAATCCCACCCAAGTAGCCGGATATCATGCCGAGCGACACGCCGATGCCGCGACCGATGAAAACGGCGATGCCAGAAATAATCAGCGTATTGCGAATGGCGAAGGTCAGCGACCAGAAAACATCTTGACCCTGCGATGTCGTACCGAATACGAAGTCGGCCGAGGGCGGTAGGTTGCGCTTCACCTTCCGGCGCAGCCTGTCTTCCTCATACGGGGAAAAGGCGGACAATAGCACAAAAGCGGCAACGACTATCAAAATTAACGAGCCAAAACGAAACGATGGGCTGAAACGGAATAAATCGCGAATCGTGGTTAGCACGGTGAATCCCTATCGCAAACGGACGCGTGGGTCGAAAATCGGATATAGCAAATCAATCAGCAGCGATGCGGTGGCGATTCCAGCAATCGACAAGAGCGTGATGCCCATGATGATGTTGTAGTCGGCGTTGTAGATCGCGTTATAGAGCACGAAACCCAAACCCGGATAGGCGAACAAGACCTCCGTGATCAGCGCCCCTTCAAACAATGCGCCGAGCGAAAGCGCCAAATCCGTCACTTGCGGCAGCATCGTATTGCGCGCCACATAGAACAAGATGATTTTGCGCTTGGGCACGGCCGCCAGCTCGGCATATTGTACGTAATCGCTGGCGATCTCGGTCGTCGTCAGCGACTTCGCCATGATGAAGCGAAAAGCAGTGGAGCCGATGACGAGGGAAAGGGCGGGCAAAAAGCCAAAATAAAGCAGCGTGCTGATATAGTCCCAGGTGAGCCCCGGCTGCCCGCGCGAGCCGCCCACAAGCGGGAACCACTTCAACCACCAGGCAAACACAAAAATAAGGACAAAGGCGATAATAAGGTAGGGAATCGGGTAAACAACGACGACGAAGCGTTCAAGAATTTGCGCCCAGCGTCGATCATGAAAGTAACCAGCCAGCGCGCCCAGAAATACGCCCGATATCCAGGAAATGAGGATGGCTATACTCAACAATCCAATCGTCCACGGCAAACCAGCGCCGATGATATCCGAAACCGGACGCGGGAAATTGCCAAATGATACGCCAAGATCCCCGGTAAATAGTCGCGCCCAAAAGCGGCCGTACTGCTCGAGCAATGTGCCTTCCAAGCCGAAGAGCGCCGTTGCCGATTCGCGCATGCTGACTACCGCATGGGGGTCGATTGACGCAAACGCAGTCATGCGTCCTATCATTTCATCGACTGGATTGATCGGCGATAAACGAGGAATGAGGAACGTGGCTGAAATGCCGACAAAGATGACAAGCGCCCATTGCAGGATGCGTGGCAGGATGTAGGTGCGAAGCAGATTCATCAAGTGTCCTTATTGCCCCCATCCCCGGCCCTTCCCCCAAAATGAGGGAAGGGGGAGATTGAAGTTTCGCCGCCAAAGCCCCTCCCTCTCTATGGGGGAGGGGTTTGGGGTGGGGGTGAAGTTAGTTACGACGTCGATGTCAAGCCCTGGATGGCGTACTTGCCGCCCTGGAACCAGTACAAGGGCATCGCATACGGATTCTCAGCGGTGGGGAAACCGGTCCAGTATTTCTCGTCCCAGGTGACCAGCTTCTTGAAGGCGATGCAGGTGATGTCGATCATGTTCTCGACCCAGTGCTGGATGAACTCAATGTTCAGGGCGATGTTTTGATCGGCTTGGCCAACCGGATCGACCGCCTCCATCGCATCGAGCAATTCATCGATCTTGGGATCGACCAGGCGCCGAAGGCTGTTGCCGCCCAAGGGACGATAATCTTCGCCAGCCGGGGCATAGAAGTCCGAATGCATGCCGTTGATGCGCGGCCAGAAGTCGCCGGCCGGCAGCGCGAAGGATCCCCAGGGCGTGCTGACCTCGAAGGCGCCAACGTGGTGGTTCTGCGACCAGGCGCCGCGATCCAGCGTGATGAAGTTGACGTCAATGCCGAAGTCCTGCCACATATCGGCAGCCGCTTGCCCCATACGGTAAGCATCGTTCTCGCTGGGGTCGGACTGCAGGTCGAGCGTCCAGATTTCGCCATCGGGCGTCAGCCAGTTGCCGCCGCCATCGCGGCTCAAGCCGGCTTTAATCAGCAGCTTCTCGGACGCTTCGGGCGCGAACTTCCACCAGCCGGTGCCAAATATCTCCGCTGGTGTGCCCGGCACCGTATGGCCCTGCGCTTCCGCCCAGGCGTTGAGCTGGTCCGGCACAGTCGGGTCATACACGGAGAACATCTCGCCATCGCCCAAGTCAATCTGCAACTCATTCAGCCAGGGCTCCATTGCCTCATGGTAAATCCCCGTCATGGCCGCCGTCGGCGGTACCGCAAAGGTTGTGACTTTGGCGAGCCCGCCGATATAATCGCCGGCCAGCTCAACATTGTTGATCGCCAGCGCAAGCGCCCAGCGGACGTCCTTGTTTTGCAGCAAGGGGTCGCCTTCGAAGTTGAAAGCCAAGTGACGCGTGCTGTACTCATTGGGGAAAGCCCAGGGGAAATCTTTGTACCAGCTGCGCGCGGTCGGCGTGGTATCCAGCGTCGTCTCGAAGGACTCGATATCGACATCGAAGTAGACATCCAGCTCGCCACGAGACATGGCGATCGCCTTCTTGATATTCTCGTTGCCGTAGAAGATGCTCAACACATAGGGAGGACCGCTGCCTCCGGTGATGATGCCAGCCAACGAATTCTCCGGATCATCGCGGCGCTTAAACAGCTCCCAATAGCCGTTGGGATCGACCTGCTGCGGCAGGTAGTTGCCCAACACGATGACATCTTCCGCTTCCCAATGCCAATCGGCGAGGGTCTCGCCATCAGCCAGATTCGCTTCCACCTCGGAAACGTAGTGGCTCGGCATCATGTACAAGCCCGCCCAGCGCGATTCAAAGACAGTGTGCAAACGCGGGTTGGGCAACGTGGTGAATTTAACGCTGAATTCGCCAGTCTTTTCGACGCCGACATCGAATTTGGTCAGCTGCGCGTGCCAGCCCTGTTGCGTCAAGCCCGGGTTCGCTTTTACAGTCTCAACAGTGTATACGACGTCATCGGCGTTGAATTCTTCACCATCGGTCCACATAACGCCTTCGCGCAGGTTGACCGACATCTCGGTGAAGTCCTCATTGTACACGGGACCGGAAATCGCCAGCGCGTTTATGTTCTCGCCGGTCTCCTGGTCGCCATTCCAGAATGTCTCCAGCATCAGCGCGTGGTGGTGCGGGGTATTGCCGCCGGTGCGCCAAACATTAAAGTTGCCGACCGAACCCCAGCGGAAGATCTGGTCGAAGACAAAGAGATTCGCGCGCCCGCCCGGCACTTCCACCGGCAGTCCCTGCGGCTCCTGGGCGACGCCAACAAGTGTTGGCACGACTAGAAGCGCCAACAAAACTAAAAGTACAAGCTTCCTTAGCATAGGAAAGACTCCTTAACTGAATGGAACGAAATGCTCAGGAGCGCTCGCTTCACGCTCCAGCTTGCCCAAAACGGGCAATCGCAGGCATATAGTAGCGCAGAATCGCGACATTGCAAGTAATCGGTTTTCCAAACTAGCGAAAGTGCGCCGGACTAGCAAAGTTAATGGCTTGCTGTCGAATCTGTAGCGTCGACTGAGCGCCTTCGGCTTTCAGAATCTTTGCCTCGGCAAAAACCGACACAAAATTATTCTTCCATTGTCAAGCGGCTGAGTCTGGTTCTTGGATCAAGATATTCACTTAGCGACAGCGATACCAGATAAAAGCCGACCACCATCAATACCGATGCCGCAATCGGCGCCGCGAGAATCCAGACGCGGCCTCTCAGCAAAGCGTGATGATAGTTGCCCCAAAAAATCAAGGTGCCGATGCTGGGCGTCGACAAATCGCTCAGCCCCAATACCGACAGCGTTACTTCCATACCAATTGCCCACAGAAAGCCAGCCACCGCATCTGCCAATAGCAGCGGAATCAAAAATGGCAAATGCTCTTGCACAACCACTTTTACCGCATTCATGCCCGAGAAGATCGCCGTATGGGTGAATTCACGCTCGCGCAGGGACAAAATCATTGCGCGGTAACGCTTGGAGGGATGCGCCCAGTCCAGAATGCCCAATAACAAGGCAAGCGACAGTACGGTCATCTCGCCTTGCAAAATCGCCGCGATCAGAATGAGCAAGGGCAATCGCGGAATGACGATGATGCTGTCCACAATCGAGGATATGACCCGATCCGTCTTACCGCCGAGATAACCGGTAAGCATCCCCACCATGACGGCAATAGTGCGTCCAATGAGCACCGCCACGCCTGATACCATCAAGGTGTTGCGGATCGCAAAGGTCAGGAGCCAGAAGCCATCCTGCCCAGTTCCGGTTGTGCCTAAAATGAATTCTTGTGATGGCGGTTTATTGCGCGGCACAACTCGCCGGTCATCTGATTCAAATGGGGAGAAAAACGAAAGCAGCAATAGAATGCCGACAATCATCAGGATAATCGAACCGAAACGGAACGATAAGCTGAAACGAAAGAGGTCTCTAATCGTAGCTCTTAGCACATCATTCGCCATATAATCTAACGATAGCGGACACGAGGATCAATCAAGGGGTAGATGAGGTCGATGAGCAGTGAAGCCGTCGCAATTCCCACAATCGACAGCAAAGTGATGCCCATAATCGCGTTATAGTCGCCGTTGTTGATGGCGGTATACATCGTCGTGCCAATCCCCGGATAACCAAATACGAATTCGGCGATGAGCGCGCCGCCAAAAAGCGCTCCCAAGGACAAGCTCAAGTCCGTCACTTGGGGCAAGAGCGTGTTTCGGGTGACGTAATAGAACAATATTTTGCGTTGAGGCAGCGCCGCCATCTGCGCGTACTGCACATAATCGCTGGATTTCTCGGTCGTCGTCAGCGCTTTGGCCATAATGAAACGATGGGCGGTCGCGCCAATAACGATGGATAAAGCCGGCAAGAAACCATGATACAAGACGCTGCTGATGTATTCCCAGGTGAAAGCCGCTGTGCCGCGCGCCCCGCCGATAAGCGGGAAGATCGGGAGATAAAATGTGAAAGCCATCAGCAATACAAAAGCCAGAATGTAATACGGCACCGGGTAAACGGTGATCAGCGATTTCTCCAAGCCTTCCGACCACCAGCGGTTCGGGTAATAGCCGGCCAAGGAGCCAAGCGTCATACCCAGCGTCCAGGCGATGAGAATAGACGTGCCGAGCAATCCAATCGTCCAGCCAATGCTTACGCCGATCAATTGATTGACCGACAACGGGAAAGAGGCAAGGGACGGACCCAGATCACCCTTGAGGACGCGTTTCCAGAAGTTGACATATTGTTCCAGAACGCTGCCTTCCAGCCCGTAAAGATCAAGCAAGGTCGCACGCATTGCCTGCACCGCCTCGGGGTCTATATTCTGGTACATCTGCATACGCGCCAGAGTTTCCGTTACCGGGTTGACCGGCGACAAGCGAGGGATGATAAAGGTAATCGTGACGCCAACGAAAATGACGATGAGCCATTGGGCAAAACGAGGCAGTATGAATTCTTTAAGCAGGGTCATGAGCGAAGTCGTGTCAAACTAGATAACATTTATTGTAGGGGCGAGGCGGTGACTCGCCCCATGTTGTAATCGTGTATTGTCGGGCGACACACAGTGTCGCGCCTACGGCTTACGACAGGTTTGAAGGAGGAAGAGTCCACGCCCTTCCTCCACTCATGCTATGTCATTTGCGAACCGAAATTCGGACTCGCCCGCTGTATTATGAATCGACCGGCTTCAGATTCTGGAAAGTCAGCTTGCCGCCCATAAACCAGTACAAGGGCATGGACGACGGGTTCTCAAAGGTCGGGAAACCGGTCCAATAGCGCTCATCCCAGGTGACGAATTTGTTGAAGGCGACGATGGGTATCGAGTACATATTCTCAACCCAATACTGCAACATCTCCGTAGTCAGCTCGAAGTTTTCCGGCGAATCGGGACTGATGGACACCATGGCATCGATATATTCACCAATCTTCGGATCTGTCAGGCGCGTCGCATGGCCGCCGGTGGTGCGTGAATCCTCCCCAACCGGAACAACCAAGTCAGGGTGAAAGCGGTTGAACGCCGGCCAGGCATCACCATCTACGAGGGTGAAAGAGAACCAATCGCCGGCGATGTCGAACTGCCCAGTCGTTTTGGTCGACGTATATAGTGTGCGTTCGTGCGCCGACAGGCTAGTATCGATGCCGAAGTCTTTCCACATATCGGCCGCCGCATTCCCGAAATGGAACTGCTGAACCGAAGTTGTATCGCTGAGGACTTCGAGTTCCCAGGGATTGCCGTCTGGCGTCAGCCAATTGCCGCCATCATCGCGGCTGAAACCGTGCTTCATCAGCAGACGATCCGCCACATCCGGCGCGTGAGCCCACCAACCGGAACCGAATACAGCGCGCGTATCACCCGGAACTTCGTAGCCCTCGGCTTCCGCCCAGGCGGCGATCTGATCGGGGATCGTGGCATCGTAGGGCTTGTACATCACGCCCTCTTCGATCTCGATCTCCAGATTCTGGAACCATTCTTCCATCGGGTCATGATAAATGGCGGTCAAAGCCGGTGTGCTTGGCACTGGCATGTTGGTCAACTTGGCGGTGCCGCCCATGTAATCAGTCACTACTGCCTGGATATCCAGCGCCAATGCCAGCGCCCAGCGCACATCCTTTTCATGGAACCAAGGCTGGTTTTCCGCTCCGAAGTTGAAGATTAACTCCCGCGTGCTGACTTCACCCATATAGCCCCAGGGGAAGCCGGCATACCATGAACGAGCGGCCGGCGCCGTTTCGAGCGTGCTCTGGAATGACTCGAAATCCGAATCGTAATAGACATCCAATTCGCCGCGGGACATGGCAATCACTTTTCTGTCCGGGCCGCCATAGTTGATCTCCAGAATGTACTTCGGTCCCGGGTTGCCGGTGATGATACCGGCCGGCGAGCGTTCCCAATCATCGCGCCGGACAAACAGTTGCCAAACCCCGCTGGGGTCCTCCTCCACTGGGAGGTAGGCGCCCAGGTAAGGACCATCCATATAGGTGTAAGCCGCCAGATCGTCGATGTTCTCAAACACATGTTTGGGCATCATGTAGAGGGCGCCCCAGCGGGCCTCCAAAATGGCATGGAAACGCGGCGTCGGCTCGGTCAGATGGAAGGTGACGCTGAAATCGCCCGTTTTCTCCACCGAAGCCATCGACTTGTTCAGGTTCGCGTGATAGCCTCCGCGGTTTAGTTCCGGCGTGGCTTTGACCGTCTCCACGGTAAAGATCAGATCGTCGGCTGTGAATTGAACGCCATCGCTCCAATAGATATTGTCCCGCAGTTCGACGCTCATCTGGGTGAAGTCATCGTTGTACACCGGGTCAGAGACGGCGGCGCCCATGACGCGTTCGCCGGTTTCCTGATCCCGAATCCACAGGTTTTCCATGATCAAGGAATGGGTAACGAGCGGATGCGGTCCAGTGATCCAGAAGTTATGGTTATTAGGGACAGGCGCAGTGATGATCACATCGACAACAAAGACCTCTTCACGCGGCACATCGACTGGCAGCTGAGCTACCCCGACAAAAGTTGGTATAGAAAACACGACCAACAAGAGCATAAATGCAAGTTTCCTTGCCATTGCAAAAACTCCTTACTTAGTGAAATGTAGTTTTCAAGAGCGCTCGATTCGCGCTCCCGCTTGCCCGGAATGGACAATCCCAAGCATAGTGTAACGCGGAATCCAGACTTTGCCAAAAGACCCGTTACCCATGCTTGCTACATCGTGAAAAGATAGCTAACCCAGATGCTTTGTAGGAGCGATTCTGTGAATCGCGCGATGTTGCAATCGTGTATTGTCGGGCGACTCACAGTGTCGCCCCTACGGCTTTCGATAGGATTGAAGAAGGAAGGGGCTAAGCCCTTCCTCCCATCATGCTACATCATTAGCGATCCGATATTCGGACTCGCCCGGTCTGTTAGGATCCAACCGGCTTCAGATTCTGGAAAGTCAGCTTGCCGCCCTGGAACCAGAATAACGGCTGTGAAGTCGGGTTCTCAAATGTCGGGAAACCGGTCCAATACTGCTCATTCCAGGTCACGAACTTCTTGAAGCTAATGGTCGTGATAGAATACATATTCTCGACCCAATATTGAAACAGCTCCGTGGTAAGCTCGAAGTTTCTCGGATCATCGGGATTGATGGGCACCATGGCATCAATGAATTCACCGATCTTCGGATCTGCCAGACGCATCGGTCTGCCGCCTGTTGTCCGGGCATCCTCGCCAATCGGAACAATCAGATCCGGGTGCCAGCCATTGAACTGTGGCCAAGCATCACCGGATGCAAGGACGAAGGAGAACCAGGACGCATTGATATCGAACTGTCCGGTTTCCAGGGTTGTTCGCCATAAAGAGCGTTCAAACGCAGCTACGCGGACATCAATGCCGAAGTCATTCCACATATCCGCCGCCGCATTCGCAATCGCTAACCCATCAGGATCATCGACTGGAGCGAGGACTTCGATTTCCCAGGGATCACCGTCTGGCGTCAGCCAATTGCCGCCATCATCACGGCTGAAACCGTGCTTCATCAGCAGACGTTCTGAAACATCCGGCGCGTGCGCCCACCAACCGGTACCGAATACAGCGCGCGCATCACCCGGAACAGTGAGACCCTCTCCTTCAGCCCACGCGGCGACCTGATCGGGGACTGTGGGATCGTAGGGCTGAATCATCACGCCTTCTTCGATCTCGATCTCCAGATTCTGGAACCATTCTTCCATCGGGTCATGATAAAGAGCGCTCAAGGCATTTGTGGCTGGCACCGGCATGTTGGTCACCTTGGAAACGCCACCGATGTATTCGGTCAATAACTCCACGTTATCCATCGCCAATGTCAGCGCCCAGCGCACATCCTTTTCCCGGAACCAGGGCTGAGTTTCTGATGCGAAGTTGAAAATGAGATTCCGTGAGCTGACTTCATTGGGATAAGCCCAGGGGAAGTCCGCATACCAGGAACGAGCGGTCGGGGCCGTTTCGAGCGTACCCTGAAACGCTTCAAAATCAGCATTCTCATAGACATCCAATTCGCCACGGGACATGGCAATCACTTTTCTGGCACTGTCGCCATAAAAGATTTCCAGAATGTATTTCGGTCCCGGGTTACCGGTGATAACACCGGCCGGCGAGCGTTCCCAATCGTCGCGGCGGGTCAACAGTTGCCACATCCCGTTGGGATCCTCTTCCGTATAGGTGTAAGCGCCCAGCACCGGACCGTCTTGATACGTATAGGCCGCTAAATCGTCGATGTTCTCAAACACGTGTTTGGGCATCATGTAAACGCCGCTCCAGCGCGCCTCGAAATTGACATGGAAACGCGGCGTCGGTTCGGTCAGATGGAAGGTGACGCTGAAATCGCCCGTTTTCTCCACCGAAGCCATCGACTTATTCAGGTTAGCGCTCCAGCCATACGCGTTCAGGTCCGGGTTGGCTTTGAGCGTTTCCACGGTAAAGATCAGATCATCGGCGGTGAATTGAACGCCATCGCTCCAATAGATGTTGTCCCGAAGGTCGACGCTCATCTGGGTAAAGTCATCGTTGTACATCGGGTCGGAGATGGCGACATCCTTGACGCGTTCACCGGTTTCCTGATCACGAATCCACAGCGTGTCCATCGTCAACGCATGCGTGATGCCCGGCCAGGGTCCTGTGATCCAGTAATTGTGATTATTGGGCACGGGCGCCCGGAGGAGCGCATCGACAACAAAGACCTCTTCACGCGGCACATCGACTGGCAGCTGAGCTACCCCGACAAAACATGGTATAGAAAACACGACCAACAAGAGCAAAAATACTAGTTTCCTTGCCATTGCAAAAACTCCTTACTTATTGGAACGCAGTTTTCAAGAGCGCTCGATTCGCGCTCCCGCTTGCCCAGTTTGGGCAAGCACTAGCATAGTGTAACGCGCAATCGAGGCTTTGCCAAAAGACCCGTTTCCCATGCTTGCGAAATCGCGCGAGAATGGCTACCTTATTGGCTTGCAGTCGAATCTGTAGCGCCGCGTAAGCGCCTATGGTAGACTTCCCCGCGATAAAAGGAGACAAGCCCGTGCCTGATAAGCCAAATATCTTGCTGATTGCTATTGACTCCATCCGCGCTGACCACATGTCCTGTTACGGCTACGACCGACAAACCACGCCCCACATCGACCGCTTCGCCCAAGCGGGGACCCTCTTCGAAAACACCTTCAGCCCCCATATCCCGACCACACCCGCTTACGCTTCCATGCTCACCGGGCTGGACTGCTTCGGCACCCAAGTGGTGGCGCTGCGCCATAAGGGTCCGCTGCGGCCCGAAGCGCCGACCGCCGCCGAGATCTTCCGGCGCTATGGCTACAACACCACGTCGGTCGGCTTCAAGGGCAATCCCAGCTCGCGCGGTTATGACAACTATGTCGAGTTCGCTGGCTGGGGCAGCTACGCGCATGGCCGCAGTCCCAAAGCGCAGAACCTAAACGATGTGACGATACCCGAACTGGAACGGCTTACTGCCGAGGGGGCGCCCTGGTTTGTGACGCTGCGCCACATGGATCCGCACGCGCCCTATTTGCCGCCGGAACCCTACGAGCGCATGTTTTATCACGGCGACGAATGCGACCCGAACAACCGCTCGATGGACCCGGTATTCAGTTTCAAACCTTTCGCCGTATTCTATAAGTCCTGGATGCCGCCCGGCCTTACGGACAAAGACTACGTCATCGCCCAATACGATGGCGCCATCGCCTATATGGACGCCTGCATCCAATCAATCTTTGAAGCGCTGGACAGCATGGGCATCGCCGACAACACAATCGTCGCTCTCAACGGCGATCATGGCGAGACGCTCTATGATCATGAACTTTGGTTCGATCATCACGGCATCTTTGATAACGTCCTGCACGTGCCTCTTATCATTCGCTATCCCGACCGCATTCCCGCCGGCGCGCGCCTCAGCGGCTTCAACCAGCACAAGGACTTGCTGCCCACCCTACTCGATCTGGCTGGACTCGAGGACCAAGCAGCGTCTGACGGCTACCAATTTGATGGTCAAAGCTTGATGTCGATGGTGAAGGGCGAGGTGACATCGTTCGACAGCGAATTCTACATTTCCGAATGCACCTGGATGCGCAAGCACGGCTGGCGCACACCGGGCTGGAAGCTGATGATCGCCCTCGAGCCGGACTTCCATTTCAAGCCGGAGATTGAGCTTTTCAATCTGGTCGAAGACCCGAATGAAGACCACAATCTGGCGGAAGAGCGACCTGATGTAGTGGATGCGCTGCGCGCGCGCATGGAGGCGTGGATTGCCAAGCGCGAAGCCGAAACCGGCTTGGCCAATCCCATGCTCACCCAGGGCGACTGGCACGGACACAAAGGCGTCGGCGCCTTCAAGACGTCGCAGCAAGCATACGATACGCTCTCCCTCCCTGACCTGGAAAAAGCCATCAGGCTGCAAGCGGAATCGCGCGAGGAAGAATAGCATCAGACGATACGGGTAGGAGCGACTATGTGAGTCGCCCGTGTAGGAAGAATCTGTAGGGGCGAGCCAGCAGGTCGCCCGCAAATCAAAAAGGAGCCAGCAAGATGACCTTACGCGTAGCCATTGTCGGCATGGGCGGTATCGGCAACAATCACGGCCGCTGCTACAGCAACCACCCCGATGCCGAAGTCGTCGCCGTCTGCGACATCATTCAAGAACGCTCGGACAAAGCGGCTGAGACCTTCGGCTGTCAAGGCTTTTACTCGGTAGGCGCCCTGCTCGAAAGCGGGGTCGAGTTTGACGCGGCCAGCGTCACCACCGCCGGCGCCGAAAACGGCGGCGACCATTACGCGCCGACCATGCAGCTGCTGGCCGCGGGCTATCCCGTGCTCGGTGAAAAGCCGATCTCCAACCGCGTCCCCGAAGCGGAAGAGATGGTCGCGCTCGCCCGCGAGAACAATCTGCGCTACGGCATCAACCTCAACCATCGCTTCACGCCCGCCGCCGCCCTGGCGAAAGAATGGATGCTGCGCGGCCGCCTCGGCGAAGTCAACATGATCAACATGACAATGTGGATCAACAATCCCAATGAGACCTCGCCCCATTTTCACATGCGCGCGCTGCACCCGCACTCGCTTGATGTCATGCGCTATTTCGCCCAATCAGATGTGACGGAAGCGCACGCGATTTTCAAAAAGGGCAAAGACCGCCAGATCTGGTCCAACGCGCAGGTCAATCTGCTCTACGAGAACGGCATCATCGGCCACCTGCGGGGCAGCTACGACGGCAACTGGGGCCATACGAGCATGGGCGGCGGCAGCTATGGGCTTGAGACGCTGGATGTCTTCGGCTCGGACGGTCGCTTCACCCTGCGGGACGCCTGCGAAGAACTCATCTATTATCCCCGCTTTGAGGGCGCAACGGAACGTCACGAAAACTATGGCGGCATGAGCCACTTCGGCGAGACTTTTCAGAGCCGCATCAATCACTGGGTCGACCAAAACCTGGCCGGCGTCGCCCCCGACAAGATCGACGCGTCCGGCGCTGACGCACTGCACGTGCAGCGCATCATTGAAGCGGCGATCGAGTCCTGGAACACTCGACAGGTGGTCACTCTGTGATCACCGTTATCGGCCGCGGTCATAGCGGCACGCGGACCATATCTCAAACGCTCTACGCGTCCGGCGTCTACATGGGGCAAACGCTTAACCCCTCGGGCGATCTGGTGCCGGCCCATGCCATGTATGACGCCTGCCGGGTATTCGCCCGCTACGTGAAATGGAACGGCGACCTGAGCTGGGATTTCAGCCGCGCCCACGAGAGCGAGATTCCGCCAGCCTTCATGCGGCATCTCAATCGTTACCTGGAATCGGTGCTGAATCACTCGCGACCGCTGAAGGGTTGGAAAGTGCCGGAGACGACGTTGGTCTTCCCCTGGATCTTGCGACTATACCCTGACATGCACTATATCTTCTGGATTCGCAATCCGCGCGATTGCATCATCGGCTCGCACAAAACCGACGACATGCGCGACTTTGGCATTCAGTACCCGGAAACTGATGACGAGCGCCTGCGCCGCGCCATCTCCTGGAAATACCAATATGACTTGGTCAAATCGACGCCCAAGCCCAAACTCTGGATTGAAGTGCGCTTCGAAGACTTCGTAACCAATCAGGACCATACCCTGGAACGGCTCGAAGATTTTCTCGGCATTCCACTGGCGCGCGTCGTCATGCGCCAAGATACGATCAACCGTTGGCAGCGCGACGCGGGCGTCAATTATTTCGATTTCTTCGAGCCGGCCATGCGCGAATACCATTACGAGATTCCGCAGCCGATGACATCTGTAGCGGCGACTGGCGTTCAGTGTCAAAGGTCCGTGTCTACGCAAACTGGCGACCCGGTGAGTCGCCCGCAATTTGGAGTTCAACCATGACTTTGCGGGTAGCCGTCATCGGACTGGGACCAATCGGCAATCGACACGCGAATCTATACGCGCGGGACAAGCTGGCGCAGCTCGTTGGCGTTTGCGACCTTATTCACCAACGAGCCGACAAAGCGGCGGCGCTTCACGGCGTGCCCGCCTTCTACGATCTTGACGCCATGCTGCGCGACCTGGCGCCCGATGTCGTCAGCGTGGCAACCGGCGGCTACGAAAACAGTAGCGATCATTACCTGCCGACGATGCAAGCGCTGGAAGCTGGCTGCCACGTCCTGGGCGAGAAACCGATCTCGAACGAAATCGCCCCGGCCGAAGAAATGGTGGCGAAAGCCCGCGGCATGGGCTTGTGCTACGGCATCAATCTCAATCACCGCTTCACGCCGGCCGCCCGCCTGGCCAAGTCCTGGGTCGATCAAAGCCGCCTGGGCCACCTGCTCTTCGTCAACATGGCGATGTGGATCATGAACCCGGCCGAGACCTCGGCCCACTATCACATCAAGTCGCTGCATCCGCATACGGTGGATGTGATGCGCTATTTCTGCGGCGATATCGAAGCGGTGCATTGCTTCGCGATCAAGGCGCCCGGGCGCCAAATCTGGTCGACGGCGCAATTTAACTTCCGCTTCCGCAACGGCGTCGTCGGCGCGCTGACCGGCAGCTACGACATTGAGCGCGGCCACCCGATGGAGCGCTGCGAAGTGGCGGGAACCGGCGGGCGTTTCGTGCTCGACGACATGTGGCGCGAATTGACGCTCTACCCCGCCGGCGACATGGAAAAGACAGTCTACACCGATCCGCTATTTGGCGGCTTCCACAACTTCGAGAACACCTTCCGCGAGCGCATCCATTGCTTCTTGCGGCAAGTGTCGGATGGCGTCGCGCCCGAAGATATCGATGGCAGCGGCGCTGATGGCTTGGCGGCGCAGAAGGTGCTGGCGGCCGCCATCGAATCGCTGGAGACGGAGTCGGTGGTTTATGTTGATTCGATTCGCGCGAAAACCGTAGGGGCGGCTCTGTGAGTCGCCTGCATTCAGTAAAGTAATTCTGAGCAGGATGTGTGAATGATACTGGGAAAATGCAACTATTGTAGAAGACCAATCTATTATGTGCTTGATCGCCTTGAAGGAGCACACGGCAAATGTAAAAGGACGCACAAGACTGGTGTCAAAAAGATTGTTGAAAAGATGCGTAATTTTGCTGAGTTTGGTGGCGACCTGCAGAAACTCAAGAGCGAGATTAAGGCGATTGCCCGCTCTAGCTATATTAAGGACAAGGATGTTGGCAAGCACGTATTCAAAGGCTGGGAATCTTCGGCCAGCACAATGTTGAGCCAAGGTGTACCCAGCAAACCGGTAGAAAAAAACCTAAGAGATCTCTTAGATCTCACTACCCTACCAAAAAAGAAATTACGCAAAAGTGAAGCCTACAGCAACTTTCAGCATTTGCCCTTTCTTCGAAACGTCGGTGCAGGACGATATCCATCAAGTGTGGCCAACGCGAGCGGCGTAAACTTCAACCTTGTTCATTCTGAAAAGCTAATTTGCGTCTTTACGCGCGTTGCATACTACGAGCAAATAGATTCCCAACTGTTAGAATCGCATGACAAGATCGTGAGAAGGGGCCTCGGCACGGACTCATACCGTTTGAAATACAATGAGACTTTCAAAGAGATTGACATGGGCGCAATGGGATTCTCAACTGAGCACATCTATTTTGTCGGTCGAATACGACGTTTTCGAATACCGTACACCAGAATAGCACTTTTCAATCGGGACTCTTTTGGAATTTCTCTCGTGCAAGATGGGCAATATCCACTTCCACAGCAATTTCGCTTAGAGGATACGTGGTTCGCCTACAATCTTATACTGATTCTCACACGGCAATAGACAGAATGCACGCAACCAGATTGGAATAAACGGAAACGAGGCAAGAATATGAAACTCGGAGCAAACTCACTTCTATTCGGCAGTTGGGACATGGAGACCGCCTTCAAGTACTTGAAGATGGCCGGCTACGATGGCATCGAAATATCCGCCATTGACGAGATGAGCCAGCACCTCGTCCTGTCGCGCTGGCAGGAATGCGCGCCTGAGGTCGTGCGCCTGTCCAAGGAATACGACCTTGAGCTGCTGGCGATGGAGCAATCCTCGCGCGATCCCGACTTGATGGAGCGCGCAATGCAGGCGGCGGTCGAGACCGGCATTCCGATCATCAACGTTGGCCCCGGCGGCAAATCGGACGACGAGTCTACCTATCCACAGGTGCTGGACGAGTTGGGCGCGCTGGTTCAGCGAGCCGAGCATTACGGCGTCATGCTTTGCGTCAAGGCGCATGTCAACAATTATGTCTACAATACGCCGACCAGCCTGAAAATCTTGAACGACATCACTTCGCCCAACT
Organism: Chloroflexota bacterium; assembly: GCA_026707225.1. Taxonomy (GTDB): domain Bacteria; phylum Chloroflexota; class Anaerolineae; order Aggregatilineales; family Phototrophicaceae; genus UBA6055. The sequence goes on along the minus strand of JAPOXG010000001.1, from coordinate 128,217 downwards.
TCGGCTTCGACATGGATCCTTCGCATATTCACCGCGCCGGCGAGAATCCGGTCGATGCGATTGAAGCGGTCATCCACCGCATCAAACACGTGCACATCCGCGATTGCAAGGGAAGCCAGCAGGGACCGGGCGTGCCCGAAGACCAAGCCAACGGCCGCGGCGATATTGACCTGGTCGGCTATATCCGTGTGCTGCACGAGCACGGTTACACCGGTCCGCTGAATCTCGAAGTGATCGGCGCCAAGCGGCTAGGCCACACCCTCGAGCAATGCATCGTCATCGGCGCCGAATCCCGCGGTCATATGCAAGCCTGCCTGCAAGCGGCCGGCGCCCGCTGATTCTGCCTTTGCCGTCTACAATGTAGGGGCGACGCGGTGACTCGCCCAACGCACAATCTGTTGTAGGGGCGAGGCGGTGACTCGCCCACAGTAAAGAAAGAAAGAAAGAATGAATTTCCAACCCTCTGATAAACAGATACTGACGGCTTACAATGTCGCCCGCGAGCGTTATGCCGCTTTTGGCGTCGACGCGGAGGCCGCCATGGATGTCCTCAAGACTGTGCCTATCAGTCTGCACTGCTGGCAGGGCGATGATGTCGGCGGCTTCGAAGATCCCGAGCGTGGGCTCAGCGGCGGCATCATGGCGACCGGCAACTACCCGGGCAAGGCGCGCAATATTGACGAGCTGCGCAGCGATCTCGACAAAGCCTACAGCTTGATCCCCGGCGACCACCGACTGGCGCTGCATGGCTCCTATCTCGATAGCCCAACCAAAGTGCCGCGCGACGCACTCAAGCCGGAGCACTTCGCCTCCTGGGTCGATTGGGCGAAAAGCAACAATCACGGCTTGGATTTTAATCCGACCTTCTTTTCACACGATCTCGCTGATGACGGCTTCACGCTCTCACATGCCGACGCGGGCATCCGCCAATTCTGGATTGATCACGGCATCGCCACACGAGAAATCAGCGCTTCCTTTGGCGCCGCGCTGGGCAGCCCCTCCATCAACAATGTCTGGATACCCGATGGCTACAAAGACATGCCGGCCGATCGCCTCGCCCCCCGTCAGCGTCTGATCGACGCGCTCGATGAGATCTTCGCGGTGGATATCAATCCGGCGCACAATCTTGACGCGGTCGAGTGCAAGCTTTTCGGCTTGGGCTCGGAAAGCTACGTGGTCGGCTCCCACGAGTTTTATCTCGGTTATGCCGCTTCCCGTCAGAAGTTGCTCTGCCTGGACGCGGGCCACTTCCACCCGACGGAAACCATCGCGGACAAGCTGTCGTCCATCCTGTTCTACGTGCCCGAGATCCTGCTGCACGTCAGTCGCGGCGTCCGTTGGGACAGCGACCACGTGGTGACGCTGACCGATGACCTGCAGTCAATCATGCAAGAAATCGTCCGCTGCGACGCCTTGGAACGGGTGCATATCGGGCTCGACTTCTTCGACGCCAGCATCAATCGCATCGGCGCTTGGGCGATTGGCACGCGCAACGCCTGCCGCGCCCTGCTTATGGCGCTGCTGGAGCCGCGCGATCTGCTGCGCGCCTACGAAAATGAGGGAGACTTCACCGGGCGCCTCGCCCTGCTTGAGGAACTGAAGGGATTGCCCTTCGGCGCCGTCTGGGACTACTACTGCCAGCGGCAGGAGGCGCCGGTCGGCATGGCTTTCATGGACGAAATCCGCGAGTATGAGCGTACAGTTTTGTCAAAGAGGGGTTGAGAACGCTAATCCGGCGATGCAATTTGGGCGGGTCGACGTCCACCTGTTCATGATTGCCAATAGGGATTTGTAGGGGCGGGCCACTGGGTCGCCCATTGCCGCAAAACATGCCCGGCGCGGGAAATCATAAAGCTTGACTTCGTAGGGGCGAGCCGGTGGCTCGCCCCTACAGTTCCGTTAGAGAGGACGAACACATGCAACTATTCAAACCATCAGAATACCGCCATGTGAACTATCTCTGGGATGACGCCCAGGCCGCGACGCTCGATGCGGTTGACCGGCTGGTTTATCGCTCGAATCTGCTGGGGGGAGACCGGCGCATTACCAACACCGGCGGCGGCAACACCTCGAGCAAAATCTGGCAGACGGATCCCCTCACTGGCGCCGATGTCGATGTCATGTTCGTGAAGGGCTCCGGTGGCGATTTGCGCACCGCCAAGCGCGATAACTTCGCCTCGCTATACATGGACAAAGTAATGCGGCTCCAGAATTTATACAATGCCGCCGAGACCAAGGGCGTCAAAACGCCGATTGAAGACGAGATGGTCGCGATGTATCCGCATTGCGTCTTCAACTTGAATCCGCGCGCCAGCTCAATCGATACGCCGCTGCATGCTTTCATCCCTTATCGCCACGTCGACCATACCCATCCCAACGCCGTCATCGCTATCGCCACTTCCAGCAAGGGGCAGGCGCTCACACAGGAGATCTATGGCGACGCGGTCCTCTGGCTCGATTGGCAGCGTCCGGGCTTCGATCTGGGCTTGGTCCTGCAAGAAGCCATCGCCGCCAACCCGGGCATCGTCGGCATCGTGCTCGGCGGTCACGGCCTCATCAATTGGGCGGATAATGACAAGACCTGTTACGAGCTTTCGCTGACCCTTATCGAAATGGCGGCGCGCTATCTCGCCCAGAGCGACAGGGGCGCGGCGACCTTCGGCGGCGCGAAATTCGCCAATCCGACCGATGAGGAGCGTCAGGCGCTGCTGGTCGAGCTGCTGCCAACGTTGCGCGGCTTGATCTCAAATGAGAAACCGCCTGTGTCTACGCGGCGGAATCGCTTCATCGGCACGGTTCAGTATGACGACGACATCCTGACCTTCGTCAATAGCGCCGACGGCGCAAGGCTGGCCGAGCTCGGCACCTCCTGCCCCGATCACTTTCTGCGCACCAAAATCAAGCCGCTCTACATCGACTGGAATCCGCGGGCGGAAGATATGGCCGCCCTGCTGGACAAACTTGCCAGCGGCATCGAGCAGTATCGCGCCGATTACCGCGCCTACTACGAAGCCTGCAAACGCGCGGACAGCCCGCCAATCCGCGACCCCAACCCGACGGTAATTTTGCTTCCCGGCTTGGGCATGATTGCCTTTGGCAAGAACAAGAGCGAATCGCGCGTCACAGCCGAGTTCTACAGCTGCGCGGTTGCGGTGATGCGCGGCGCCGAAGCCGTCGGCGAATATGTTGCCCTGCCGCCGCAAGAAGCCTTTGACATCGAATACTGGGCGCTGGAAGCAGCCAAGCTCCGCCGCATGCCGCCGGAGAACGAGCTGGCGCGCAAAGTGGTGCTGGTCGTTGGCGCGGGCAGCGGCATCGGCGTGGAAACGGCCAAGCGCGTCGCCGCTGAAGGCGCCCATGTCGTCTGCGCCGATCGCAATGTGGACGGGGCAAACAAGACCACTGAGGCGCTGACGGAGAAATACGGTCAAGGCATCGGCGTCGCCGGCTCTGACATCTCCCGCTGCGGTCCGGCGATCGGTCTCTCAGTTGACGTTACCGATGCCGATAGCGTACAAGCCATGCTGGAGGGCGCGATCCTGGCTTACGGCGGGGTCGACGACATCATCGTCACCGCCGGCGTCTTCTTCACGCCCGACGCCGAGGGACGGAATACGGCTGAGCAATGGCGAGCCAGCTTTGATGTGAACGTCCGCGGCGGTTATGTCATTGCCGACTGCGCCCGTCCGCTCTGGGCGGCGCAAGGATTGCCAGCCTCCCTGGTCCTGACCACCAGCGTCAACGCAGTCGTCGCGAAACAAGGGACCATCGCCTACGACACCAGCAAAGCGGCCGCCAATCACCTGGTGCGGGAGTTGGCGATTGAGCTGGCGCCGCTGGCGCGCGTGAATGGCTTGGCGCCGGCCACTGTGGTCAAGGGCAGCAGCATGTTCCCGCGCGACCGCGTCATCAACTCGCTGAAAAAATACAATCTCGCATTCAGCGAGGACGAAGACACTGAAACGCTGCGAAATCGCCTGGCGGATTTTTACGCCCGGCGCACGCTGACCCAATCGGCCATTGGACCGGAAGATCAGGCCGAAGTCGCCTACCTGCTGATCACCGACGCTTTCAGCAAAACGACCGGGCAGGTCATCAATGTCGACGGCGGCTTGAGCGAAGGCTTCTTGCGATAACCCCCCCCCAATTATTGGGTCACAGAATCAGCAGTCAAACGTTCATACTCAAATCATCAAAGGCAAGTATGAAAGGTTGCTGCGATGTCGAAATACGCGCAAGAGTGGGAATATCGTAAAGCGGTGATGGAAGCCATTATGATTGTACTGCAGGATGGGAAACCCCGTACAGCATTGCAATTGCTAGGCAGCTTGCCTTACGACGATGGGCTAAAGGCAAACAAGAAGTTGGTCAACAGTATTCTGTACAGCGAGGCAAAGCGCTACGTCATACGCGACAACAATTCCTTCACGTGGCATCTTCGCCCAGCCAACGAGTTGCCGCCTTTGCGAGCGCCATGGGACCTTGTCCGCAGCCAAATCTCGGAGCTTGTGCGTGCCTACGGCTCGCTGTCGGTAGACGAGATCATTGATGAATTGGAAATCGGCGGAATACCCGCTCCCAAGTGGATGGTAAAGGCGATAGTGGGAAAGGACGAGTTTCGCGTCACCTTGCCTGCGGAGGATGTTGAATCGGCATGGACCGAGAAGGAAGAAGTCGTGGATTCCAAAAAGCCGTTTTCGCCTGACACGAGCATGGATTCTGTTTGGCTGGACACTCCGAATAAAGACAAGATTGACAAGCTGCTAGCTGAAATTGCAGATTCATGGTAATCACGTTCGCTCCTCAAAGGTCCGAAAGTAATTGACAATATCCCAGCGGTCCCGCTCGCCCAACTCCCCCGCGCAAGCCGGCAAATCACGCCAGCCAGCGGCCACCACGCCGTAGAGAAAATCATCGCGCGCCCTGCCCAGCCGGTTCCGCAGCGCGCGGAAATCCGCCGATTGCCCCTGCCAGACCAGACAATGCACGTGATAGAGCGCCTCGCCTCGTCTTAACGATTCGGCATCCGGCAGCACGGTATTGACCTGCTCGGGCGGCGGATGCAAAGTCTCCTCATACTGGCGCTGCCGCTCGTTGATCATCAGCGCGCCAGCAACCATGACAGTGATCGAAACAACCAGCGCGCCAACCGCCAGCAGGGCAGTCGCGGGTCCCAGATTCAAGGCGCTTAGCAGTCGTCTCGCGCGTCGCTGAACCAGCGATCCAAGAATGAATAAGATCCCCAGCAGCAGCGCAAAATGCGCGATATGGGGCGGGCGCGACTGAGTCACCGCCGCCGCTTCATGGATCGCCCAAGCCGCCGCCGCCCGCGTCACCGCCCCGTCTGCGGAAATGATGTCCGTCAGCGACCACCATTCGCCAGCCTCATCGATATCATCGCCCGCCGCCGCATACAAGCCCGCTTCCACCTGTTCCATTGGATGCCAGAGACTTCGGATGCCGCGCCGCGGATTGACCAACTGCAAGCGCAGTTCGACATCGGTGGCGGGCGCCGCGCCGCGCCAGACTACGCTGTCATAAGTGTTGACACCCGGTCCACCCGGCATGATCGCCGATGTGATGGTGTAGTCGCCGACGATCTGCGTCGCCTGCGGCGTTTCAATTTCCTTCCACAGCGACTTCGGCTCAGGGATCGGCGTCGCGCTCAACCAAGCGACCGCGCCGAGCAGCGCCAGCATCAACATGACTTCGAGCCGAAGCGCCTTTCCCGTTGAAACCGTTTGCCCCATCCAAGTATGGAGGGATTGAGGCAGCAGGGCGCAGGCTCGTTGCAGGCGCGCCGCAAGCTGAGGCCGCAAGACGATATGCTGCCAGGCGCCGATGAACAGGAGCGGCGCGATCAGCAGCAGCTTCACTGCCAGCGTCCGGCCGTAAGCGGAGTCCAAATCGGCCGGCGAAACGAAGAAGTTGGCGGCGTTGTAGATGCCACTGACGATCATCAGCGCGACCAGCGGCGTGACCATCCGCGAGAAACGAAGCATCACCGCTCGAATCGCCTGCCGCCTCCGCTCCCCTTCAAAAGGCGCCAGCGCCGCAGGCAGCAGCAGCGTCAGCGCGCCACCCGTCCAGAAGGCAGCCGCCAGCGCATGAAGCCAATCGACCGTGATCGCCAGCCAGGGCATCAGCGTCGATCCAGCCGCGTGACTGGTCACCATGGTCAGCCCGATGAAGAGCGCGCCCAGCCAGGGCATGCCCCGCCAGATGCCGGCCGAAAGCTGCGGCATCAACGCGCGATAGAATTCCGCCGCGAAAATCAAGACCACGCAGAATTTCAGCAGCACCGTACGGAAGATCCAGACATCGCCGAAACGTGATCCAATCAAGACGACGCCCCAAAGATTTTGCTGAATCACCTGAAGCGCGTCGGCATTGAAGAAGACCATGGATTGCTGCAGCAGCGCGACCAGATTGGCGATCAGCGCCAGCGCGACAGCCGCCGCCAAGCAGTTGCGCAGCCGGCGCATGACGCGGCTGGGCAAGATGCCGAGAGGATTTCGCGGGTTGCCCCAAGCCGGCAGCAGAACGATTGTGTAAAGCAGCGAGGCGCCAAAAAAGAGGAAGTTGGCCAGGTTTAGCCCGACGCGCCATATCACCTCCAAGGGGTGGGCGCGGTCGTCGGCGGCGCTGCCGGTCACCCCGCCGACCTCTTCGCCAACAAAAAACACGCGACTCTCGGCGATGACATGCCCATCGCTGGCGAAAGCGGGCCGCAGTTCAACGATGTAGGCGCCATCGCCCAAGCCAGCCGGCACGCGCAATGACAGCAGCGCATGATTCTTCGCGTCGACGGACCCGCTGGCGATGACTTCGCCGGACTGATCCCGCAGCTTGATATCGCTGAAACGCGGTTCCAGGTCTTCGCTGAACCAGTATTGCAGCCGCGTCGGCGGGCGTTCCAGCGTGCTGCGATCAGCCGGTATCGCCCGCACGACATAGCCATGCGCCCTTACGGTGAGGAGCGGAAGAATTAATGCCAATATGAGCGGCAAGACCCATCGCAGCTTCATCATCAGCGCTCGAAGAATTGCATAAGCGTTACCGTTGTCATCCTGCCATTGTACCTGAATGGCTTCGCGGGCGACGCGCGCAAGCGCGGTTGGCGCCAGCCGAATCGCTATTGATGGAGCGTCCCTCCTTGTTTAAGATAATGCCCTGTGTTGCCGATGCGCTGATCACTTTGCGAGCATAAGCCTATGACGGACGGCGAGCCCAGCAGAAACTTCATCACCGATATCATCGACGAACATAACGAAAAGAGCCGCTTCAATGGGGTCGTGCATACGCGCTTTCCGCCGGAGCCCAACGGCTACCTGCATATCGGTCATGCCAAATCGATCTGCCTGAATTTTGGCATTGCTGAGCAATACGGCGGCCTCTGCAACCTGCGCTTCGACGACACCAATCCGGCCAAAGAAGAGCAAGAGTACATCGACGCCATCACCGAAGATGTCCGCTGGCTCGGTTACGATTGGGATGACCGCCTCTACTTCGCCTCGGACTATTTTGACCAGCTCTACGAGATGGCGGTTGACCTCATTCGTATCGGCCGCGCCTATGTCGACGAGCTCAGCCCGGATGAGATTCGAGCCTATCGCGGCACGCTGACCGAGCCCGGCAAAGAAAGTCCCTATCGGAATCGGACCCCCGAAGAGAATCTGGCGCTCTTTGAAAAGATGCGCGACGGCGGCTTCAATGAGGGTGAAGCGGTCCTGCGCGCGAAGATCGACATGTCGAACGGCAACATCAATTTGCGCGATCCCGTCATGTATCGCATTCTCGATGCCGCCCATCCGCGCACGGGCGACAAATGGAAAATATACCCGATGTACGATTTCGCCCACGGTCAGTCGGATTCCATTGAAGGCATCACGCATTCGATCTGCACGCTTGAATACGAAGACCATCGTCCGCTTTATGATTGGTACCTGGACAATATCGAGATAGGCCATCCGCAGCAGATTGAATTCGCCCGCCTCAACCTGAGCCATACCGTGCTCAGCAAACGCAAACTGATTCGGCTGGTGCAAGAGGGCCGGGTCAGCGGCTGGGACGATCCGCGCATGCCGACGATCGCGGGCTTGCGCCGCCGCGGCTATACGCCGGATGCGATCCGCGCATTCTGCGACGAAATCGGCGTGGGCAAGGTGAAGGGAGTCGTCGCCCTGCACAAGCTGGAATATCACCAGCGGCAACATCTCAACAAGACGGCGAATCGCGTGATGGCGGTGATCAATCCGCTCAAAGTCGTGATCGAGAATTATCCCGACGATTTGGTCGAAGAGATGGAAGCCGTCAATAATCCGGAAGACGAGACGGCTGGAACGCGGCTGGCGCCCTTCTCCAAAGTCCTCTACATCGAGCGCGACGACTTCATGGAAGATCCGCCGCGCAAGTTCTTCCGCCTGGCGCCCGGGCGCGAAGTGCGCCTGCGTTACGCCTATTTCATCACCTGCACCGATGTCATCAAAGACGACGAGGGCGATGTCATCGAGCTGCGCTGCGCCTACGACCCGGCGACGCGAGGCGGCTCCGCCCCCGACGGCAGGCGCGTCAAAGCCACCCTGCATTGGGTGTCCGCGCCGCACGCGATCAAAGCGCAAGCCCGTCTCTATGAGGCGCTCTTCACCGTGGAGCATCCCGATAGCGATCGCGATGCCGACTTCACCGAATTCATCAATCCCGACTCGCTGCAGGTCGTCGACCCGATCTACACCGAGCCGAATCTCCGCGGCGCGCAGGCCGGCGACCGCTTTCAATTCGAGCGACTGGCATACTTCGTCGTCGATGAAGACTCGACGGCGGAAAAACTGGTTTTCAATCGCACGGTCACCTTGCGCGATCAGTGGCGCCAGGCGCAGAAAAAAGCGCAAAAACCGCCCAGGAAAAAGCGGCGGAAGACCCGCTCTCCGCGCTGAGATTTCGGGGCGGGCTGGACGTAAACGCGTCGCTTCTTGCTTGGCAGACACCATGCTTGCGCCAGACTGATGCAGGCAACTGTGAGTGAGCGCGGGAGACCTTTTCGCCGACGCCCTGCGGCTGTGATAGCATAGATGGACGCCGAATCAATCTTTTGAAAGCTGCCACAAGAGTGCCAATCACGCGTCTCATCGCTTCGCTGGTCCTGCTCGCCACTGTGAGCTTTGCCACGGTTCGGGCACATGACAGTCTCTGCCGGGCGACGGTCGAAAATGCGTTTGCCAGCATCGGTCAAAATTGCGCCGAGCTGGAACCGGGCAGCCTCTGTTACAGCCACCCTAAGGTGGAAGCCAACTTCGCAGGCGATTCGCAACCGGGGGATTCCAGCCGTCCTTCTCAGCGAGCCTCTGTCATCGGTCTGTCAAGCATCCAATCAGGCGGCCTGGATCTCGAGCAGCTGCACTGGGGCCTCGCTATTCTCCATCTGGGCGCCAAGTATCCGCGAACCTACTCGGGACCAGGCATTCTGATCTTAATGGCGGGCGACACGGAGGTCATCAATGACACCGACCCGGCGACCGTCGCGCGCGTTGTCGACCCCATAAGCAGCGCCGCCTTGGTCGAGACGACCCTGTTCAAGAATCCCGGTATCATTCCCGAACCCATTGGGTCGGCCGCGGTCGACGAACTCCTGCTGGTCGATGCCTTCGACGACTCCGGAGATTGGCTGCGCGTCGTGAACAGCGGGGAGGTCGCCTGGGCGCAGCGCAAAGACCTAGCGCGCCTGAACGCGATGGCGTCTCTGCCCACCATGGGCATCGGCGCAGCTTTCCCCTTTCAAGCGCTATCCATAACGACGAGTACAGATTTCCCCGCCTGTGAACAAGCCGAAGCGATGGTCGCGATTCAGACGCCGGAAGATAAACCGGTCAACCTCACCGTCAACGGCGTTGACATTCATATCGGCTCGCTGGTCACCATTCAGCAGGTGCATCGCAATGCGCTTAGCCTGACCGTGCACCGCGGCAAAGTGACCACCATATTCGGCGAGACGGCGCAGCAGGGCGAAAGCGTCATTGGCATCCTCGGGCAGCGGGCAGACCGAGACCTGCAGGTGCTCGATTGGAGTGGCGCCTTGCCGGCTTCCGAAGCGGAGCTAGCCCGCGGTCAGCGCGCGCAAGAAGCGCTCAACAGCCTTGCGCGCGTCAACGGCTGGCCCGAGCGAAAGACCTTCGAGCATCCACCGGCGGTCGTGCATGTGGTAGAACATGGCGAAACTTTTTATAGCATCGCGCGGCGATTCGAGACCAGCGTCGCCGAAATCATCCTGGCTAATCTGGGCGACGAGCCGATCAGGCTCTATAGCGGCACGAAACTGGTCATCCCCAACCCGGGCAGTGGCTTCGCCGGGCACGGCTCGGTCCCGCTCGACGCCACCCGCGAGGATTAGCGGCGCTTAAGCATTCCCGCTCGAAGTCGCTGTTCTAAGCGCATCAGGAAACGCTGCGCTTCAGCATGTCGATAAATGCGGATCTATCGGCGCTGGTTGCCACGCTCATCTGCGGCGCCTTCTTGCTGACGCCGAGCACATCCACCACGGTAATCCCGCGCGCCAAGCCGTCCCCGGTCGTCACATCCACTCGGTAGTCTTTGTACTCAGCGATATTCGGGTCAATCGCCGCCGCCATCGTGATCGGATCCGGCAAGTCAAAGCCCGCCAGCGCGTTCTCCGTCATTGAGAATTCGGTCAGGGTGGGTTGGATATCAATAACAAACTCCGCCAGCGCCGTGCCGATGCGGCGGATCTCGTCGGCTTCTTCGGCGTCAAAGGTGGCGTGCTTCCAGGAGATATCCCAGCCAACCATGGTCATCTTCATGCCCGACTCGTAAACGATTTTCGCCGCCTCCGGATCCACCCAGATGTTGTATTCCGCCGTCGGCGTCACATTGCCGTGGCCCGCGCCGATGCCGCCCATAATCCAACAGTGGGATACCCGCTGCGCCAGTTCCGGCTCGCGCAGCAAAGCAAGCGCGACATTGGTCAAAGGTCCGAGCGTCACCAAGGTGATATCGCCGGCGTTCGCATTGATGACATCACGCAGCACATCGGCGGCATGACCATTCGCCGGTATCCGCCCCTGCAAGGGCAAGCCGATATCGCCCAATCCGGAGTGCCCTTGCAAATCCCGCGCTGTCTCCAGCTCGCGCAGCAGCGGCTTGGCGCAGCCAGCATACACGGGTGCGTCAGCGCCGCAAAGCTCAACGGTGTAAAGCGCATTCTGAACGCCCAGCGGCACAGGCACGTTGCCAGCAACCACCGTGATCGCCTTGACGTCGATGTCCGGCTGCCGCAGCGCCATGACCAAGGCGACAGCGTCATCGCAGGCGCTGTCGGTGTCGATGATAAATTTTCGCATGGGCTTCTCCTTGAATCTCGGCGAGTATAGCGGATGCCAAATGTCGGCGCAAACAGTCGACGCGTCGGCGCCATGCGCGAACAGACTTTCGCGTTGCGCGATCCGCCCTATGGTATACTCGCGCCGAGCACTGATCCTGAATCCCAAAAGGTCGAAGCCAATGGATTTCACCATCCCGCGCCACGTCGAGGCGATCGCCCACCGCGTCCGTCAATTCCTTGACGAAGAAGTCATACCGGTGGAGACGCAGCTGCTGCGGACGAACACGGACCTAAACGCGGACATCTTGCGGGAATTGCGCGCCAAGGCGAAAGCCGCCAAGCTCTGGGCGCCGACCATGCCCAAAGCATGGGGCGGAATGGGCTTGAATATCCAGGAGATCGTGCCCGTTTTTGAAGCGGCCGGGCGCAGCATGCTGGGTCCGCTGGCAATCCATTGCGCCGCGCCCGATGAAGGCAATATGCACCTGCTGCGCAATTGGGCGGACGAGGCGCAAAGGGAACGCTATCTGGCGCCGCTGGCGAATGGCGATGCCTTCTCCGCCTTTTCCATGACCGAACCGCCGCCGGGCGCTGGCAGCGACCCGCGCATGATCCAAACCTGCGCCGTCCGCGATGGCGGCGACTGGGTCATCAACGGGCACAAATGGCTCACAACCAATGGCGAAATCGCCGACTTTTTCATCATCATGGCGTTGACGGATCCGGCAGTGCATCCGTACCAAGGCTGCACGCAGTTCCTGGCGCCGCGCGAGACGCCCGGCATCAAGATCCTGCGCGATGTGCCGGTGATGGGCGCCAAAGACTTCGGCGGGCACGTCGAAATTCTTTACGAAAATGTCCGCCTGCCTGACAGCGCCATCCTAGGCGAAGCGGGTCAGGGATTTATGCTGGCGCAATCGCGATTGGGTCCAGCCCGTTTGACCCACTGCATGCGCTGGACCGGCATCGCCCAGCGCGCCCTCGAAATCGCGACGGACTACGCCGCCGAGCGCGAAGCTTTTGGCGGCGCGCTGACGAGCCACCAGTCGATCCAATGGATGCTGGCCGATTCGGAGATGGAGTTGAAGATGGGTCGCTTGCTGATCCAGGAAGCGGCTTGGCTGCTGGCTCAAGGGCAGCAAGCGCGCGTCGAAACTTCAATCGCCAAAGTGCAAGTCTCGGAAATCGTGGCGCGCGTGCTTGATCGCTGCGTGCAAATTTGTGGCGGACGCGGCATCTCGCGCGATCTGCCCCTCTCCGGCTGGTACGAAAAGGCGCGCGCCTTCCGCATTTACGACGGCGCCTCCGAGGTGCATCGCATGGTCGTCGCCCGCGATGTCATCAAGCGCTACGGCGCAGGCAGCCCAGGCTGAACGCAGCGAGTCATTCCATTCCAAGCAAGTGACCTGAATGACTGCCGTTGGAATGAAATCTCCAAGATCGGGCAAAGCATGTACGGGCGAGCCGGCGGCTTGCCCATTCTTGCAATAGCATAATAATCGGTCTTCGCAAGATTGACTTGGTATTATCGAGGCCATGACCAAAGTCTTCATCAGCCATAGCAATCAAGACAGCGATGAAACCCTCTTCATCGCCGACTCGCTGAGACGCGCGGCAATTGACGTCTGGGTTGATTTTGAGAACATCCGCGGCGGCGTCGACTGGCTTTGCGAGATTCAGGCGGGCATCCAGCGCTGCGACGCGGTGGTCGTCGTGCTCTCAAAAGCAAGCGCGAGTTCAGTCTGGGTGGAACGCGAATGCCTCTACGCCTGGCAGCTGCGCAAGCCGGTGTTCACCGCGCTGGTCGCCGATATTCTAATTCCGCTGCATCTCATCAACATTCAGTATTGTGATCTCCGCGGGCGGAATGCCGATGGCTTGTCCAAGCTGGTTGATTCTATCCAGGCCGCGCTGCGATCCGACGAAGGGGCGAAAGCAAATGCGATTGCCTCTCTCTCGCGCCAGCCAGACGAAGACAACTTCTTCCCTTTCGTTGAACAGCTAAACGACGGCGATGTCGCTACGCTAGTTGCCCGCGACCTGTTCCACTGGTCCCGAAACCTGGCGCATGAAGTGGCTTTTGGCGGCGTCAGCAAGCCAGGCTTTCACGCGCGCGTCAAACTGAATCGCCAGTTGGTAACGGTCTTTTCGGTCTATGCCTATCGCCGCCGTCCATCGGCGCAGATTCCTCTTGACCGCTTGGCGGCGCATAAACCATTCAAGCGCCGGAAAGCGCGCGCCGCCATCTTGCGCGATTTGAATCGTCTTCTGCCCAAGCAACAGCGCTTCAAAGCGGACAAAGCGAACCGCCGGCCGACGCTGGCTCTGGTTCACCTGAGCAGCGCCGACAAACTGGAAGCCTTCAAAAGCATCGTGCTGGAGATCATCGGCGAGCTGCGCGCGGCCGAAGGGACCCGCTAACTCAGATCAAGGAATCGCCGTTTCCAGGTGTGCCCGGCGCAAACGGCGATCGTAGTATTTCTCAGCCGCCTCCGCCATGCTCTGGATCGTCTGTACATTGAGCAAGGCATTGACAATCGCCCCGGCGACCGGAATGAAACCGACGATCATCTTCGCCGGTACGCGCGCGCTAATCCGCGACGCCAGCTTGTAAGCCAGACGCCGGCTGATCTTCCGCCCCAGCGGTCGCGTCAGCATCACTTCGCAATTCAGGTGCTTCACATGCGCTTTGCCAGCATCAAGCAGAAGAGCCGCCTCTTCCGCGCCCAACATCGCGCCGGCGATCGACTGGCCCCGTTCATCGCCAGCGACGAGATTCTCCGCCAGCTTCTGGAGAATATGGTAAGTGCGCAATGTCGTTTCATCCACCGATTCCTCGAGTAGATCCGGCATCGCCGCCTGGCCTTCCGCCGAGAGCGCCCAGCGCAGCGCGTCAAAGGAAATCGCCAAATGCTCAATGATGTTGGCGTTGAAATCAGACTCGTTTGCCCACAGCGCCAGGATATTCCGCAGGTCGGAATAGGCTTCCGTCTCAATAATGTAGGCGCCCTTGAGCGCGCCAATCCCCCAGCTGATATAACCCATCTTGTGCAAGAGATAGCTGACGCCGGTCGGAATCGTGAACGCGTGCAAACCAGGCACGACCATCTCGACGCCGCCGATAACCGCCAGCTTGGTCCTCTCTTGCTTGATCCATTGCGCGGGCGAGTCGCAGTCCAGCGCCGATTTCACCGCGCGCTGCGGATTGCCAGCGAGCTCATCCATCGCCATGACGATCGCTTCCGCTATCGTGTCTTCAAGTCCCATGATGTGTCCAAATGCTTGCCGCCGCTCTCTCATGCAAGTATACGCAGTGGCGCCGCAGATGTTGCGACCGCGAGCGGGACTGCCGCGCTTATGACTCGCGCAGGTCAAGGGCGGCGCGCCATACGCTGATGTCATCAAATTCGACCGCGAGGCGCGCCCCCGCATAATTCATGACACCTACAAGACCGACCTCGCCCTGCCCCGAGCGACCGTCGCGGGCGTCGGCCACAAATCGTCCATTGACCCACAGCGCCAGATAATCGTCAATGCAAAGGACCCGCAAGCGATTGCCAGTCTGTCCTTGCCGGATATGGGCGGGCGGCGCCGCGGCAACGATCGGCTCGAGCGAACGCCCGTTGCTCCAGCGAATGCTGGCATGACCATCGCCGCTGATCAAGAAGAAATAGCCGCGCCCGCTGTTTGCAGGATCCAAGCGGCAAGCCAATCCGTAGGCGTTGTGATCAAATTCCGACACTTGACGCGAATCCGCTTCAATCACGACATTTCTGTGCTGGCCCGCGCGCTGCGACCAAACGTATTGGCGCCCGCTGAATTCTATACGGAAGGCGCCGGCGCGAACGCCAAGGTACAGATCGGCGCTCGAATTGTATGCGCGCCACTCAGCGCCGGTCTCGAAGCCATCTTCAAAGAGCACATCGCCATAGCGGAAACCCAGTTCCGGCGGCTGCCTTCGCGCTAGCAGTTCTTGCATGCTCGTGCAAGCCGCCAGCAGCGCCACGACCAGCAACATCAACAGCCCACGCACAACACATCCTCACGCATCACTCCCTGCTGAGTGTAGCCAATCCCGGCGCGCATTTGTAGACAGCGCCACCTTTTAGCGTGAACTGGCGAGAGCCAATTTCGGCGGCGGAAGGTCGGCCAAAGTTTGAAGTGGCGTGACTTCGGTGTATAATGTGCATTGGACTGATTTCGAATAAGGCGACCGGACGATGATTGAAATGATCGTGGATCGAGTACAAGTAAGCCTGATGTCGCAACATCGCTTGGTCGTGCTGCGCGATGTCGATGAAGAGCGTTACTTGCCCATCTGGATTGGTCAATTCGAGTCGGAAGCGATAACGCTTGAGCTGCAAGGCATGGCGCGCGAACGGCCGCTGACCCACGACCTGCTCAAGTCCACCATCCAGGAAATGGGCGGATCGGTGCGCCACATCCACATCAATAATTTGAGCAAAGATGTTTTCTTCGCCGTGATTAATATTGACGCGGCTGGCGATACAATCGAGATTGACGCCCGACCCAGCGATGCCATCGCCCTGGCTGTGCGCTTGAGCGCGCCAATTTACGTCGACAAGAGCGTGATGGACCGCGCCGGCATTCGCCCCGACCGCAACGTCGAGCCAGAGATTCTGGGGCTGGCTGATGACCTGCATGAAAGAAGCGAAGGCGGCGAGCGCGTCGACGAAAGCAAGCTGAGCGCCTTTGCCGATTTTGTCGACACCCTTAATCTGGAAGATTTAGAGGATGAAGAATAACAATTAGACCATTTAGCTGGTCTATACCATAATTCGATATTTTTCAGTCGCCTTCCATTTTCCGGAAAGCTGACTGTTTGACCTCACTCGTCTACAAAGGCTGGCATGGACGGTCAAGCTCAGTCGACGCAAATTCAAGCCCCTATGAGCCTGGAGGCTGAGCAGGCCGTGCTTGGAGGCATCCTGCTCGAGCCGAAAGCCTTCTTCAGCGTCGCCTCAATTCTACAAGCGGAAGACTTCTTCCTCAAGCGGCATGAATACATTTGGAATGCCTTCAGCCGCTTGCAAGAACGCAATGACGCCATTGACTACGTGACACTGTCTGGCGAACTGCGTGACATGGGCTTGCTGGACGAGGTCGGTGGGCAAGCCTATTTGACCAGCCTGGTCAACAATACCCCGACCGCCATCCACGTTGAAGTCTACGGCGAGATGGTCGCAAGGACGTCCACGCGCCGCAAAATGCTGGGCGCCGCGGATAACATCCGCCAGGTTGCGCTAGATGAAGCAATGTCAATCAATACGGTCGTCGACGAAGCGGAACAGGCGCTCTTCGCTGTCACCAACCGTCAAGTCAAGAGCGAATTCGTGACGATTGAAGAAGCGGCGAGCGAATACTACGACGAACTCGAAAGGCTGCTGGAAATCGGGGTCGGCGCGATCGGCATGCCGACCGGCTTTAAGGACCTGGATCTCTTGCTAGGTGGCTTCCATAAATCGGACCTCATCGTCTTTGCCGGGCGCCCGGGCATGGGCAAGACGAGCTGGATGCTGTCGGTCGCTTTGAATGTGGCGCGCCGAGACCGCCGCATCGCCATTTTCACCATGGAGATGGGCGTCGAGCAGATGGTGCAGCGCTTGATATCCATGGAAGCAGGCATCCATATCCAGCAACTGCGCAGGGCTAATATTAGCGCGCGCGAACATACGCGCCTGACAGAAACAATTGGACGCATCTCCAACTTGCACATCTTCATCGACGACACGCCCTCAATTTCGCCAGTCGAGATGCGCACCAAGTGTCGCCGGCTTCAGCATGAATATGGCCTCGATATCGTCATGGTTGATTACATGCAGCTGATGTCCGCCGGCCGCGCCTACGAGAACAATCGCGTGCAGGAGATCAGCTACATCAGCCGTTCGCTGAAAGAACTCGCGCGTGAGCTCAACGTCACTGTTCTCTCAACGGCACAGCTGTCGCGGGCGGTTGAACAGCGGGATGACAAACGCCCGCTACTCTCCGATCTTAGGGAAAGCGGCACCATTGAGCAAGACGCCGACGCCGTGCTTTTCCTGTATCGCGACGCAGTCTACAATCCCGACACAACCGAATTTCCCAGTCAGGCGCAAGTCATTCTTTCGAAGCACCGTCACGGCCCAACTGGCTCAGTGCATCTAGAATTCGACAAGTCGTATACCCGCTTTAAAGACGTCAAGAAAGTCAATTTGAATCTCGCCGATATCAGCAACCTGGATTGAGTCGCATGGCTGCGAAGAACGGCAAATATCTCGTTCATAGTAAAGAGCCGGTCTCGCTGCCGGCCTATTTATTTAGCCAGCTTTTGCCAGCGATTGACGATCTTGCCGAGCTCAAGTTGACAATATTCTGCCTTGCGGCGCTCCAGCAAAAGGAGGGCGATTACCGCCTGCTGCGCTTTGACGAGTTCCTTGCCGACGAGCCGCTCATGCGCGGGCTCGCCGTCATTGACAAGTCCCTGACCGCGCGGGAGGCGCTGCGGCGCGGGCTGGACAAGATGCTGGCTCGCGGGACGCTGCTCATGTTGGAAGCGCATGTCAAAGGCGAGGCGAAAAGCTACTACACCTGCGCCGACGCCGCCGGCAAAGCGCTGCAGCAGCGGATACTGGCGGGCGAGTGGCGCCCCTCCGCGCATGGCGAGATCGAGCTTCTGCCGCCGCGGCCCTCGATTTTCGGTCTCTACGAAGACAATATCGGCGTCTTGACACCAATGGTCGTCGATGCGCTCAAGGAGGCTGAGGAGGCTTATCCGCCCGGCTGGATCGAAGATGCGATGCGCCTGGCGGTCGAAGGCAACAAGCGGAATTGGCGTTATATCCGAGCGATACTCGAGAGATGGCAGCAGGAAGGACGGGGCCGTGAGAAACCTGGGCGACGCCTTGGACGACGCAAACCTGACCGGTCAAGATAACGGAACGCCAACATCAAGCCTCCGGGCGAATGAAGAACCTGAACACGCAATTGACTTCGTTTGCTACGATCCGGAAAATCGCGACCTGCCCTGCCCGCTCTGCGATGGCAAAGGCGTCTATACGCTCGACGTTCCGCTGACCGATCCGCGCTTCGGCCGCTTTCAGCGCTGCCCCAATCATCCCGTCGAAGACGACCGGGAAATGCACGAACGCCTGCGTCGCTTCGGCAATCTTGACGGCTACCGCGACAAGACCTTCGAAAACTTCAGGGTCAGCCATCTCGGCGGAAGCTATACGCCAAACAGCGTAACCTCCCTCTACAATGCGAAATCGGTGGCTGAAGGCTATGCGGAAGACCCCATCGGCTGGATCGTATACGAAGGTCCCTACGGCTGCGGCAAGACTCACCTGGCGGTTGCCATCGCCAACACGCGGCTGGAGCTCTATGGCGAGCGGGTCATTTTCATCACCGCGCCCGATCTTCTCGACCTGTTGCGCGCCACTTTCGGTCCCGAATCCGAAGCCTCCTTTGACGCCTATTTCGAGCGCATTCGCAACGTGCCGCTAATGGTGCTCGATGACCTGGGCGTAGAGAATCCTAGCGGCTGGGCGAAGGAAAAGCTCTTCCAGCTGCTGAACTTCCGCCATGTCAATCGCCTGCCGACAGTGGTAACCACCAACACGCCCTTTGACGACCTCGACCCGCGCATCAGCAGCCGCATGATGCAGGGCGAAATCGTCAAGCACATCAGGATCAATGCGCCAGATTATCGCCGAGTCGCCCGCACTCAGTCGCTCGACATGCGTTTCAACGATTTGCGGCTTTACCAGGAAATGCGCTTCGATACTTTTTCGATAGACAGCTTGGACAGTGATGAGCAAGCCAATTTGAAAACCGCGCTGCGCATGGCGAGAACATGGGCGCAGGATCCACGCGGCTGGCTTTGCTTCATGGGCGACTATGGATCGGGCAAGACGCACTTGGCCGCGTCCATCGCCAATGATCTTAATGAACGCGGCAAGGATGTCATGTTTACCACCGCGCCAGATTTGCTGGACTATCTGAGACAAGCCTTTGATCCTCAGTCCCGTTCGCGCTTCGATAAGCGCTTCCAGGATATTCTCGGCATTCCGATATTGATTCTGGACGACCTGAGCCTGACAAACGCGACGTCCTGGTCCAAGGAAAAACTGTTTCAAATCATCGACTACCGCTATCTCTCCAAGCGCCCAACGGTCTTCACGTCATCCGAAACCAGACAGATGATTGAGGATGACTCGCCCCGTCTCGCCACTCGTCTGTTTGATCGGCGGCTCTGCAAATGGTTTGACCTGGACCCGGTCGGCAGTTACGTCAAACGGATGAAGACGCAGTCCTGATGCTGGGCACGCGCTTGAAGATCAGCGGCTATGAGCGCCGACACCGCAGCGCGCTGCTGGATCTCGCCTGGCACAGTCAGTGGGCGCACAAACACCTGGACTGGTATGAAACCGACCAATGGCTGGACGGCGAAATGGGCGATGTATGGCTGGCTTGGCACGGCGACCAATTGATCGGTTATCTGGGGCTGTCGCTGCCAATTGACGGCTGGAGTTGGATTCGCCTGCTCGGTATTCGAGATGGCAGGATGCCGGGCTTGGTCGTGCGGGAGCTCTGCGAAGCCGCCGAAGCCCGCTGCCCGGCTTTGGGGATAAGCAATTTAGTGATTCTCATGATCACCAACTGGCTGCCCACCTACCTGCGCGAGCGTGGATTCGGCAACGAAGACGATATCATTACGATGAGCCATATCGGCAATCGCCCGTCCGTGTCGCCCAAGGCGGCGGCGCGCATTCGAAGGGCGGACCAGCGAGATGTCGCAGCCATCATGCAGATTGATCGCCTGGCTTTCGACGCGCCATGGCAGCTGGCGGAACACGATGTTTGGCAAGCGATTCGCTGCGCGGCCAGCGCCACTGTTGCGACCCTTGATGACAAGATAATCGCCTATCAGCTGAGCACGCGCCAAGAGGGCGTTGGGCATCTCGCCCGCCTGGCGGTGCGCCCGGCGCATCAACGCAAGGGAATCGCCTCCGCGCTCATGCACGAGCTGCTGCTGGACTTTAGCAAGTGGAATACGACGGAACTCTCCGTCAATACGCAGTTGAGCAATCTGCCCTCGCAGCGACTCTACGAACGCTACGGTTTTTTTCGCAACGGCAACGATATGGAGTTGTGGCGCAAGCGAGTCCGCTGAAGCGCGCAACCTAGAATCGCGGGATGACGCAATGGCGACGATCTATCGGGAAACAGACGCCAATCTCAATGTCTTGAGCGGCAAGACCGTAGGCATCATTGGCTTTGGAAACTTGGGCCGACCCGTCGCCAATAATCTGCGCGATTCAAGCATCCGCGTCCTTGTCGGCCTGCGCGAGGATGAGACCCGCGATCACGCGCGTGAAGACGGCTTTGAGCCGCAAGATATCGAAAAGGTGATCCCGCGCTGCCACATCCTGATGCTCTTCCTGCCGGATGAAGTGGCGCCCGAAGTCTATCTCGAGCGGATTTCACCGTTTCTCCAGCGCGGCCATCTGCTGGTGTTTGCCAGCGGCTACAACATCGCCTTCGGTTTCGTCGAGCCGCCGCCTTTCGTCGATGTCGGCATGATCGCGCCGCGCACAATCGGAGCGGCTGTGCGCTCGCGCTTTCTGGACGGCAGCGGCTTCTTCAGCTTTGTAGGCGTCGGGCAAGACGCGACCGGCAGCACGCTGGAGTCCCTGTTGGCGCTCGCCAAAGCCATGGGCAGCCTGCAGGCGGGCGCGATCGAAATCTCGATGGAACAAGAATCCCAACTGGATCTATTCGTGCAGCAGGCGATCTTGCCCGCCTTTCACCACGTCATGACCACCGCGGCCGCCATGCTGCTGGAATTGGGATATCCACCGGAAGCGGTCATGCTGGATCTGATCATCAGCGGCGAGTTCACCGATTATCTCTCGCGCGTATCTCAGATGGGCTTGCTGCGCGCGCTGCGCCTGTCATCATTGACCGGGCAATACGGCATCTTCAGCCGCTTGCACCGTTTCAAAGAATTGAAACTGGAAGGCTTAATGGAAGCGACCTTGGACGAAATCCGCCAAGGTGATTTCGCCATCGAATGGTCGCGCGAATACGAGCAGGGATATCCACGTCTATCTAGCTTGCTGCAAGCGCAGGAAGGGCAGCGCCTCTACGCCTTGGAACAAGGTACGCTGGATCGGCTGAAATAAGCACGGCGGCAGCAGCCTTTCGCCATCGAAGAGATGCGCTAGAATACTTCGCGGTTTAGCTGGCGAAAGGACGCACGCATTGTCACAGCAGATCAAAGCCATCATCTCGGACATGGACGGCGTCTTATGGCGCGGGTCGCAAGCCCTGCCCGGCATGACGCGACTCTTCGACCTGCTGTTTGAGCGCGAGCTGGATTTCGTGCTCGCCACCAACAACAGCAGCCGCACACAGGGTGATTATGTGGACAAACTCGCGAGCATGGGCGTCTGCGGCGTGCAGCCGCGGCACATCGTCACCAGCGGAACCGCCACGGTCAGCTATTTGCAGACGCGCTTTTCAGCCGGCGCTCGCATACACGTCCTGGGCGGCGCTGGCTTAAAGCGCATTTTGTCGGATGCCGGCTTCAAACTGGTAGACGCTTGCGCCGATGCCGTCGTCTGCGGCATTGACTTCGACCTCACCTACGAAAAGGCGCGGACCGCGACGCTGCTAATTCGGGCGGGAGCGCGCTTCATCGGCACCAATCCGGATCCCTCGTTCCCGACGCCGGCGGGTCTGGTTCCAGGCGCCGGCAGCATCATCGCCTTGATCGAAGCGGCCTCCGGTCAGTCACCCGCCATTATCGGCAAACCGGAACGCGGCATGTTCGACGCCGCGCTTCGTCAGCTAGGCGCCCGCCCTGAAGAGACGCTGATGATCGGCGACCGCATCAGCACCGATATCGCCGGCGCGCAAGCCTTGGGCATCCAAACCGCGCTCGTGATGACAGGCGTGGAGACGAAAGCGAGCTTGCAGGAGAGCGAGGCGCAGCCGGATCGGGTCTTCGCCGGCTTGCCGGAGTTGATTGCGGCGCTCTGATGTCTAGTCGCGGGCAACAGTGAGCGCCACAAGTACATCCTCAAGCGCCGGCAGTTCCTCCGCGTCCTTGAAGCGCGCCATCCGCTGATAAACTTCATGCGCCGCTTCAAAGAAACCCGGCGGCATCCCCGCCGCTTCAAAGGTCGCCGCGATCTCTTGCATCTCGCCCGCGAAACGCCAGGCTTTCCCCGTGACGCCCCGCACCTGGCTGACGCGCCGCTCTGCAACCTCCGGATCCCGCCGCGCCCACTCGCGATCCAGATCCGCGCGCACGCCCAGTTGTTCGGCCGCCCCCTGAATCGCCGACAGCAAAGCGGTGAAACCCTTGGTCTGCGCCGCGAACACCATCTTCAGCGCCGACGCCTTGCCAATCTCGGCGCCGATGACGACCGCCTCCGCCAGCGAGCCCGCGAAAAGATTGGCGATCTGCGCAGCTGACGGACCGGACAAATAGAAGCGGGTGCTGCCTGCTTCCCAGGCCGGCGGACCAATGATGCTGCCGTCAACGAAGTCGATGCCCGCGGCCGCCAGTCGCTCGCCGATACGCTGCGTTTGCCGTGGCGCGATGGCGTTCCCATCGCAATAAAGCCCGCTGAAACCGGCGTCGATCACAGCATACGCGACCGACGCGGCGGCGTGTGGCGGACAGACGCAAAGCATAATGTCGCAGACCGCGCAGAGCTCGGTGAGAGTTTGAACTTCATGCAAGGAGTGCGCCTCGGCCCGCTGTCGCGTGTCAGCGCCCCGCCCGGCCGACGCCCAATAGACTTCGTGACCGCCAGCCCGCGCCGCGGCCGCGATCGATATGCCCATCGCGCCCGGATTGATGATGCCAATAGCGCTCATACTCGCCCCTGCAAGACTGCTAAGACCAATAATATCCTGCGGGCGACTCACCGAGTCGCCCCAACATCGATCCGATAGTTCCTTCCTTGGAATGCAGCAGTCGCTCGAAGCGGTCATAAGTCTCCGACGTTTGGTCAAAGACATAATTGGGGCGCGTCACTATGATGTCGGTCCCGCCTAAATCACGCAGGTGCTGCATCGTCTTGTGAATCAGATCGGACTGCACCAATAGCGTGGTCTCGAACCAACGCTGATCAGTGCCCGGCGGGCTGGCGACCGCCACAACCCCCGGCCCCTTGGTGCCGCTAAGCGCCGGGTTGGCCAGGATGCGCCCCTGCACATCAGCCACCGATTCGCCGCTGATGTTCGCGCGCAGCGATACAAATTGACGCGCCCGCCGATGCGCTTCAATGAGCTCGAGCATTTCCCGCAGCGTTTCCAGCTTGGGCGGCGACTGTCGCATCGTCCGGCGATTGCCAATCAAGACCGCCTCCGAGGCTACGATCGTGCCCCCATCGATCGGACGCAGATGATTTTCGCGCAGGGTCGTGCCCGTCTCCGACAAATCGGCGATCAAATCCGCGTAGCCCATGCGCGGCGCCGCTTCCATCGCCCCCTCGGCATGCACCAGCAGAAAATGCGAAATCCCTTGGCGATACATGAAACTCTTGACCAGATTGCTGTATTTCGTCGCGATGCGCAGCGGCGCCCCGCGTTCTTGATGGCGCAGGCTCAAATCGGCCAGATCGGCGATCGAGGCCACGTTAGTCCAAGAATCCGGCGCCGCCAGCAGCAATTCGCATTTGCCAAAGCCGAGCCGGTCAATCACCATGATATCGGCCGAATCTTCGCCGTACTCCAATACGTTATCCAAACCAGTGACGCCGATATCAGCCAACCCTTCCGCCACTCTGCTAACGATATCGCGCGGGCGCTGATAGACGACATCCGCAGCAGGTAAATTGGGAATGGTCGCTGTATATTGCCGTTGGTTTGCCTTGTAAATCTGCAGACCGGCTCGACCAAGAAACTGGTCGGCTGCATCCCCCATACGCCCTTTGCTCGGCAAGGCAACAACAAGACAATCCGGCGACATTGAGTCAGTCATTTGTATTCAATATCTCCTCGACTCGCCGCGGCAAGTCGCCAAAAGCCACCTTCTATTCCAGTTGGCGGCCCGTCTCGCGCGGGATGGCTGCCGGTCGCGCGCGATACACATCCCGCATGCCGCGCAAGACGCTGATTTTGGATGCCGCTGCCATGGCTCTCTTGACGTAGTCCTTCGCCGCTGCCCAACATTCTCTTGGGGGAAAGGCTACCACCGAAACGCCCGGCGGTATAGAGCGCGCCGCGTCGCCTCAGGCAGGCCCCGTGAATTCCACGCGATGCGCTGCCGCGTCCTCTTCGATGAAGCGCGCCAAAGCCAGCCCTTCCACTTCAATCTTCTCCAGGACGTCCGCCGTCCGCTCCTCGAATAGCGTCACCCGCAGGGTCACCCGCTCTTTTTCTCGCTCGACCTTCCAGATGGCGGCGACAAATCCGTCGATGATGACTGATCCGAGCACACGACCGGCCGAAACGAAGACCTTCCTTCGATGCGCTTCCGGCAGTATGCGGCGGCGATCTTTGTGCCCAATCAGAATATTGTCGTATTCGGGCAAGAACCGGATCGGCGCTGGCAGGTCTTCATCGAGGGTGGGCTGATCGGGCAAATCATAGAGCGCCCGGCCCGATTCATCACGATAAACGACGAGCGTCGACAGCGCCTCACGCAGTCGCGATTTCAGGCTCGTCATGCCGGTCCAGGTTTGAAAGTCCATCACATCGGCCGGACCGAAAGCAGCCAGATACCGCCGGAACAGCGCCGCCAGATCGGAGGGCGCCGCCGCGCCCAGCCAGCTTTCGGCGGTTGTATATGTCGCGCGCGTGCCCAGGCCCCAGGCGCCGCTTGGCGGGACCTGCACCAGAGGCAGGTAGCTGCGCACAGCGTAGGCCATCGCCTGCTTGTCTTCATCTGGCTGGTGTTCTTGCAGCTTGTCGCGCAACTCGCCAATCGCGGGCTCCTTCGCCTCCAGGTAGGGTTTGGCGATGGCGATGAGCCGCTCGATATCGAGTCCTTTGGCGCGCGCGCCGAAGAACGAGCGCAAGCCCCGCGCCAGCGCCGGCTGGATGACAGCTTGGAAGCGCTGGTGATCGTCGGCCGTCACCAGGTGCAAGGTTGAGCGAATCCAGGGCGCCCGAGCCACCGCCCGCGTTTCCAGCGCCGCTGTAAGCTGCGGCTTGCTGAATCCGCTTAACCGCGTCCACAGACCGATGTAGGGCGGGTTGGGAATCTGCGATTGCATGCCGCCCAAGGCTTCAATTGCCCCCGCGCAATCGAGATTCTGCCGCTGCAACAAAAGCTGCCGCGCAAGCAGCGTGCGATTGAGTTGGCGCAGCGACAGGGTTGGCGGCGGCATAAGCAATTCCCCGCTGTTTAACGACCAGGCCACAGGTTGTCAGCGCGAATCCCCTGGTTCACCAAGCGAGATTCACTGCCTGCAAGAGACCCGCGCGAACTTTCTGATTCGGAATATGATACAGATTCAACGGGACCAGTACGTCTAGAGCGGCGTGGCCACCGCTTCTTCCGGGACATCGGTCGCCGTCTCGGAGCCGAATAGTCGCCGGAGCATCAACAGAAGACAACCGGCGAAAAGAGCCAGGATCGCCGCGACAGACAGCCGCGCCGGCATCTGCCGAACGCGCCCCGCGACACCCGGGCGCCCGTCAAGCAGATTGGCTCGCAGATTCTCCGCATACTCCTGGCTTGGATTCATGGGCGTTAAGGATGCGTGAAGCGATTGGATAAGCTCAACGATGTCTTCCATATTACTTTGCTCTTCGTTGGCTGGCTCAAGGAGCGGATCGACGGCTTCGCCGCGTTGCAGCCGCGTCGTGATGGATTCCAGAAAATTGCGCAGTTGCGCTTCCGAAGCTGTTGACATGGTACGCTTATCCCTCTTTCCCATCCGACCACTGTTTCAGGTCGCCCTTCTGAATCGCGACCATCTCCTCGCGCAGCGCCAACAGCGTTCGATGATAGAGCGACTTGATGGCGCCTTCCGTCCTGCCCATGATCGCGCCGATCTCCGCGTTCGACATCTGCTCCACAAATTTTAGCAATAACAATTGTTGACGGTCTTCTGGCAGGCGGCGAACCGCTTCCATTAGCTGATTGCGCTCTTCCTGTTCCTCGGTCAGTCGATCGGGCGCTTCTGACTTCAGCGGATGCGCCACATATTCATCCAGCGCGATGATCTTCCGCCGTCCTTGATCGCGGTGCCAATTGGCCACCAGGTTGTGAGCGATCCGATACAGCCAGGCCTGAAACGGCACTCCCTTCTCAACATAATTGCCGATATGCGAAAGCGCGCGAAAGAAGACTTTCGCCGTCAAGTCTTCCGCGTCATGCACATTGCCCGTTCGATAATATACATAGCGGTAAATCTTTGGCAGGTAGCGCTCGTAGAGTTCGCCAAATGCCGATTTGTCCTCCTTCGCCAGCGCGACCAACTGCCCGTCATCAAGTTCCGCGTAGTCGATTCGTCGAGAAAATGGGTTCTTCATTCTGTAATCTTCTTAACCCGTATCGCGCGCGCGGGTTACGCTGGTCCCGCCAGACTGCAAGCGCTTTGACGCGACGCCATCAATTCCCTGACTTCTTCCAGAGATGGCAGGGCGGACATGGTACCAGGCCGCGTACAAGCCAAGCCGGCCGCCGCTGACGCGAAGACCAGCGTCTTCCGCATTTGCCAGCCCAGCGAGAGCCCAAGACAGAAAGCGCCAACGAAGGCATCGCTCGCCCCGGTCGTATCCACCGCGGCAAGCTTGAAGGCAGGCTGCTCGCTTCTCCAATCAGCCTGATACAGAATGCTGCCCGCCTCGCCGATGGTCAAGACCACCGTTCCGATCCCGTGGCGCAGCAGCCCGCTCGCCAGTTCATCATGGTCGTCAGATTTACTGTCGAGGAGCAACTGCGCCTCCAACTTGTTGGGAATGATCACATCAACCAGCTGCAAATAATCGACGACAAAGGCATCGCGCGTGAAGAATGGCGCCGGATTGAGCACGGTGGTGGCGCCTGCCGCTCGGCCCAGCCGCAGCGCAAACATCACTTGAGGCTGCGGAATTTCAAAATCGAGCAGAAGAATATCGCCGGAGGCGAGCTCGACAAGCGCCTGACGGATATGTTCGTCGCTGACCAGGCGGCTGGCGCAGGGAGCGCCGATGAAACCGGGTACGCCATCCTTGACGACGATGCCGGCGATACTCGTTCCGCTCCCGCTTAGCTGCCGCACCTGGTCGACATTGACACCCTCACGGCGCAAGGCTCCCAGCATTTCCGCGCCAAAGACATCATCGCCCACGCAGCCGACGAGGCGAATATCTTCAGCCCCCAAGCGACGAGCCGCTGTCGCCTGATTCAGCGCCTTGCCGCCGGGCGACCGGGTCACCTGGCGAGCATGCACCGCCCGATTGGGGGCGACCCAATCCGGCACGTCGAACACAATGTCGTATACGAGCGCCCCAATAGCGAAGATCCGCGGCATTATGCGCTGCCATTTCCCGTCTATGGGTTATCAAATTGATTGTACCATGAAGGGCGACAAAGAACGGACACGATGCAATGTAGCAAGTGGCGAGAACCTGAGTATTGACCTCGGTCGAGAGATTTCCAGCGCTTCTTCACCATAGAGGAAAATGAGGCAACACCGAGAACACAGAGAAAGCGCCTAGACAAGCGCATTGGCAGGCTCCCCCATTTTCATGACCGTTCCGCGACTCATTGGTATTCCCGTCGGATGGGGTTATACTCATTGATAGTCAACCAATCCTCGCGAGTGCCGATGGTCGTTCTCCCCCCCTTTGCCCGCGCCCTCGGAACCCGGCGCGGCAGACTGCTAATCGAGAATGTAACGGCATATTTGTTCCTGGCGCCAGCCGGTCTGCTCATTCTGCTCTTTGGCATCTTCCCGGTGGCTTTCGCTTTCTTCGTCAGTCTCCACCGTTGGCGCCGCTTCCCCGACGAGTACGTGGGCTTGGCAAATTACGAGAAGGCTTTGGGCAACCTCGGCTATATCCTATTCTTTTGGCTGGCCATCATTGCCCTCGCCGCCGCCGTCAAGCTGGGCAGGCGCCTGCAAAAGCTGCTGCGGGATTCCAGCGACCATCGCCGATTCGCCAACATCGCGGCTGGCTTCGTGGCTGGGTACGCAGCGCTCCTCGCCATCGACTGGTTCTTCAAGCTGATGCCTGTGATCATGCTGATTCCGCGCCAGGTGCGCCGCCAAAACACGACGCTGTCGCTCTTCATGGAAAAACTCGGCGAAAGTTTCACCAACCCCGGCGTTTATGCCGCTGGCAACCTCATGCTCGCCGGGCTGCTCATCGCCCTCTTGGCCATCGCTCTGGCTGTCTGGCGCTTTCGCTGCGCCGCATCTGGCCAGCTTATCGCTGTCAGCGCCACAACGACCGGCATCGCCGGCGCCGGGATATTCCTGCTCCGGTTAACCGTCGCGGAGACGCAGGCGGCGATCGCGGCCGCGCGCGATGCAGGCGAGGCGCTGCCGATCTGGTCCCAACTGGTCTTTATCAGCGCTGGCATCGGCTTGATTGCAGCCGCCTGGCTGATATTCCGACGCGGCATTCGCGCTTACGAGAATCGTCGTTTTGTCTTGCTGCTGGTTGGCGGACTCATGTTGGCGGTCGGCGGCTATCTCTTGATGGCGGAGGCGCCAGCGGCATTGGCGGCAGCGGACGACGACTTGCTGCAAGGCTTTTGGATCACCATCATGTACGCCATGGGTACTGTGCCCGTTCAGCTGTCCATTGGCTTGCTGCTGGCTTATCTGCTTTTTCAGCCCATTCGCTTCCGCGCCTTCTTCCGTATGGTTTATTTCATTCCCTATATCACGCCCTTCGTCGCCACCTCAATCGTCTTTCGCATCATCTTTGACGCTGGTCAGCATGCGCCGGCAAACCGAATCCTCAGCATCGCCGGCATCGAACCCCAACGTTGGATCCTCGAACGCTCTACCATTGCCGATCTGCTGGGCTTGCCCGATTTTCTCGCTGGTCCGAGCCTGGCGCTGATCGTGATCATGATCTACTCGACCTGGACCTATATCGGTTATGACGCGGTGATTTTTCTGGCGGGCTTGGGCAACATACCGGGAGAGCTCTATGAAGCGGCGCGCATTGACGGCGCCAGCGGCTGGCGCATCTTCCGCCATATCACCCTGCCCCTGCTCTCGCCGACCGTCTTCTTTCTGTCGCTGGTTGCGATCATCGGCACCTTTCAAGCCTTCACGCAGATATGGATCTTGCGCACGGGCGCTGTCGGCAACAAGGTCAATACAGCCAGCGTCTATATCTTTGACGAGTTGCAGAACAGCAATCGCTACGGTTACGCTTCGTCGATGGCTTTTGTCCTCTTCGCCCTGATTCTGCTGATGACGCTGTTCCAAAACCGAATTATGGGGAGGCGCGTCTTCTATGGCTAACGATGCTGAGATCTTGCGCGCCGCGCCCAATCATCGGCTGGCGGTCGAAGCTTCGCGCAAAGATGTCTCCTGGAGCAAGGTTGGCATTTATGCTGTGCTCTTCGGCGGTGTCGTCATCGCGATCGGTCCCTTCCTTTGGATGATCAGCGCGTCCTTCATGACCTTAAGCGAAGTCAACCTGACGCGCCTATTGCCCGAAAATCTGTTATGGGAAAACTACGCGACTGCCCTGCGCCGCGCCAACTTCCTTGATATCGAGATCGGGGCGGATCCGCAGACCGGCGTATTGCAGTCGCTGAGCATCTCCGGATATATCTGGAACAGCATACGCATCACCCTGATCACCGTGCTGGGCTCGCTGGCGGTCTGTATTCCAGCCGCCTATGCTTTCGCCCGCATGAAATTTGTGGGGCGCAATTTCCTTTTCGCGCTGTTCCTTTCCACCATGATGATCCCCGGCATCGTCATGCTGATACCCCATCTCTTGACCGTAATCTGGCTCGGCCGGCTCAGCGAGAGCCTGTTCGGGCCATTTGGCGCCTGGTTCAACAACTGGCCCGCGCTGACCATTCCCTTCTTCGCGTCAGTCTTCAACATCTTTCTGCTGCGGCAATTCTTCATACAGATACCGATGGACTTGTGGGAAGCCGCGCGCATTGATGGCGCCGGTCATCCCCGCTTCCTCATCAGCGTGGTGCTGCCGCTCTCCAAAGCGCCGATCATGACCATCGTCACGCTGGGTTTCATCGGCTCCTGGAACGCGCTCATGTGGCCCCTGTTGGTGACGATCAACGATGAGTGGCGTCCGATCGCGGTGGGGCTATCCAACTTCGTGACCGCCGACACGCCGGGCGATCTCAACTTGCAGATGGCGGCCTCGGTGATCACCGTCATACCGATCCTGGTCCTCTATTTCGTGGCGCAGAAGCAATTTACCGAAGGCATCGCTCAATCCGGGATCAGAGGATAGCCACACCCTCTCCCGCGCGGGCGAGCCATGATATTATGTTAGAGGTCAAGATTCATCCGATAGCCGAAGACGGCGAGCCTGCCTTGGGCGCATATTAATCAGTGAAGGAGACATTCTCATGACCCGGATTCTACTTGCTTTTCTTTTGGCGCTTGCGCCGGGGCTTAGCCTCGTTCAGGCGCAAAGCGACATGAGCTATGAAGGTGTTGATCCCAGCGGACAGACCGTCGTCTACTGGCATCAGTATTCAGACGACAGCTCGCAAGCCGAGACGATGGCGGCGCTCATTGAAGACTTCAACAGCAGCAACGAATACGGCATCACCGTCGAAGCCATCCATCAGGGCAGTTACGGTCCCATTGAAGACCTGATGAATACAGCGATCCTGTCTGGCGAACTGCCGAACCTCGTCGCCGGTTACGCCAACGCCGTCGCCGGCTGGGCGAATGAAGGCGTGGTCGTCGATATCAATCTGCTGCTCAACAGCCCGGATTGGGGCATCCCGCCAGAAGAACAAGCGCAGCTGAACTTCAATTTACTCAATGTCAATCAACTGGACTTCCCGCCCTTCCATGGCATGCGGGTCGCTTGGGCCAATCAAAACTCGCTTCATGTCTTCTACACGAATTTGGACATTGTTGAAGCGCTGGGATTCGAACGGCGCCCGCCCGCGACCTTGGAGGAGTTTGAAGAGATCGCCTGTGCCGCCGGCGACAGTGAAATGTACCAGGGCTATCCTTTGGATACGGGAACCTCGCATTTCGAGAGCTTTGTCGCCGCCCATGGTGGCGCCATTTACGATGGCGCGGCGGACAGCTACATTTTCGAATCCGCCGAAGTCGTCGCGGCGCTGGAACTGTTCACGCGCATGCTTGAAAACAACTGCGCCTATCTCTTCGCCGAGCGCTATCAAAACACGGGCGACTTCGCCATCGGCATCACGCCCTTCGCCGCCGGCAGCTCGGCCGGCATCCCCTTCATCACCTGGGACGCCGCCACCGCCGAGATGACCGATGAATGGGTTGTGACCGCCTTCCCCGGCGCGGAAGGCGTCGGCGACATCATCCAACTCTTTGTGCCCAGCCAAGCGATCCTGACCGGGACGCCCGAAGCGGAACTGGCCACCTGGCTATTCGTGAAATACCTGGCGGGCAAAGACGCGCAGCTTGCCTGGTCCGGCGCCACCGGCTACTTCAGCATCCGCAATGACATCGAAGTAACCGAAGCGGACTTCACCGAACCGCGCATGCCATTCGCCCGCTTCATCGAAGTCAGTGGCATTCTCAACGATGACTCCGTCAGCGTATATTCGTCGCCGGGCTTGCCGAGCTATAGCGCCGTTCGCGGCTTGGTGCCCAACGTCATCGCCGAGGTGGTCAATGGCGATGCCGCCCCGGCTGACGCTTTGGCCGAGCTCAACGTAGAAGCGGCTGAGTTGCACGAGGAACTCGACGCCTAGTCACGATCAAATTCACGCTTTGCGATGGAAGCCCCGTCACCCGGCGGGGTTTCCGCTTGGCGATCGCGTTTACAGCTAGTAGTTGTCGTTAAACTTCAATTAAGATTGTCTGTGCGTTTCTCATAAAACGCTCATAAACAGATTTGCGCAAACATTTGTCACACTTGCGATTGACGCCTCTTTATTTCTGTGTTATAGTGTTTGTCACGTACAAGATTTCCACTAGCTTGCCTGAAACTATTATTTGCGCGCATTGTCAGTGACCTCGCTTGGCATGTCGCGTAACCGGCCACGTAAGCTACTAGCGGAGCGTTTCCCTCCGATTGTTAACCAGGAAACCAGTAAGACTAGCGGCAACCAATCTACCTGCCTCGCCGCGGCCAAGTGTTCCAGGAAGAACTGCATGAATATCGCAAACCTTGAATCAAAAACGCTGCCCGAATTGCGCACCTTGGCGCGCAACCATCATGTGCCCCGCTTCAGCCGGCTAAAGAAGCAGGACCTAATCATTGGCCTGCTCCGTCAAGATGCCGAGCGGCGCGGGCACCAACTGCGCGGCGGCATATTGGAAGTCGTTGACGACGGCATCGGCTTCCTGCGCGCCGAAGGTTATCTCCCGGGCAAGAATGACATCTACGTCAGCCAGACGCAAATCAAGAAGTTTGGCTTACGCACCGGGGATATGGTCATCGGCCAGGTGCGTCCGCCAAAAGACACCGAACGCTATTACGGTCTGCTCCGTGTGGATTCGGTCAACGGGCTGAATCCGCATGAAGTTAAGCAGCGTCCCAATTTCGAGCGGCTCACGCCGATCTTCCCCGAAGTCCGCTTCAATCTCGAGACGCTGCCGCGCATCATGTCCACCCGCATGCTCAATCTCATCGCTCCGATCGGTTTTGGCCAGCGCGGCTTGATCGTCTCGCCACCGAAAGCGGGTAAGACGACTGTGCTCAAAGATGTCGCCAACGCCATTAGCACCAATTATCCCGAGGTGCATCTGATGATGGCGCTCATTGGCGAGCGCCCCGAAGAAGTCACCGATATGGACCGCTCGGTCGACGCCGAAGTGATCGCCTCGACATTCGACGACCCGGTCCATCATCACGTGCGCGTCGCCGAAATGGCGCTCGAGCGCGCCAAGCGCCTGGTCGAGGTCAAGCGCCATGTCGTGATGATGCTGGATAGCGTCACCCGTCTGGCGCGCGCCTACAACCTCGTCGTACCCACCAGCGGTCGCACGCTTTCCGGCGGTCTCGATCCCTCAGCGATTCACCCGCCGAAGCGGCTTTTTGGCGCCGCCCGCAATGTCGAAGAAGGTGGCAGCCTCACCATCGTCGCCACCTGCCTGGTGAATACAGGCAGCAAAATGGACGATGTGATTTACGAGGAATTCAAAGGCACGGGCAATATGGAGCTGCACCTGAGCCGCAAACTGCAGGAACGGCGAATCTTCCCCGCTTTTGATATTGAGCAGTCCTCCACCCGGCGCGAGGAATTGCTGCTGGGTCCCGATGTTTTGCAGCGCGTTTATACGATGCGCCGCATGTGGTCCCACCTGGCCGAACAGCCCGAAGGCATCGCCGGCGCCACCGATCAGCTGCTGCACAACTTCCGCCTCTACGACACCAACCAGGAATTCCTCAACAGCCTGCATGGCAGCAATGGACGCTAGCTTACGCACGCATCATTCGCATCCTTACCCGAAGCGGCCGCAACAACGCTCTAGCAATTCTTTGCGACTTTCGCGAATGCTTGCGGAGGCGTGCGGATGAAGACGCAACTTGTCGTCGCGCTCATCGCCGGCGGCGCCTCCGGGCTCGGCGCGGGCACGGCAAAGCGCTTCGTTGAAGGCGGCGCGCGGGTCATGATCCTCGACCGCGCCCAGGAAAAAAGCCAAGCTCTCTGCGCCGAATTGGGCGAGCGAGCGCGCTTCATCCAAGCCGATGTCACTAGCGAGGTCGCCGTTCAAGCGGCGCTGGATTACGCAATCGCCGAGTTTGGCGAGCTTAACGTCCTCATCAACTGCGCCGGCGTTGGCATCGCTCTGCGCACGACCAGCAGCCGCGGACCGCATCCCTTGGAGGCATTTGAGACGGTCATCCGCATCAACCTGATCGGGACCTTCAATGTCATCCGCCTGGCGAGCGCGGTCATGGCTGAGAATGCGCCACTGCCCTCCGGCGAGCGCGGCGTCATCGTCAACACCGCTTCGGTCGCCGCTTTTGAAGGGCAAATCGGGCAAGCTGCCTACGCCGCTTCCAAGGGTGGAATCGTCGGAATGACCCTCCCGATAGCTCGCGATCTGGCCCGATATGGGATTCGCGTCTGCACCATCGCGCCGGGCATCTTTGATACGCCCCTGCTCGGCAGCCTGCCGGACGACGTCCGCGCGTCCCTCGGCGCCCAGTTGCCATTTCCCCAGCGATTGGGCGAGCCGGCCGAATACGCCCAATTGGCGCAGCAAATTGTCGAGAACGAAATGCTAAACGGCGAGACGATTCGCCTTGATGGCGCGCTGAGAATGGGCAGCAGTTAAGCCGTTCGGCGCCTGAATAGTGTCAATTGCCGCGATTTGCCAGCAATCACTTGACAAATGAGCAAGGTTGCGCTAGGCTCGCACGCAGTGTAAGGAATAAGCAGGATTTCATTCGTGATCTGCGCTTGTGGTTGCCCTTGTTGTTGTCAGACAGTATCGACCGAGAGTCGTGCGGTGGCGCTTTGCTAGGTCGCGATTGACGCGCAGTAAGCAGAATCGAGATGCCCCGCAACGACAGGGGCTTTTTGTTTTAACGCTCGAAAAGGGAGCAAGAATGACCGCCACAATGATGCGCTGTTGCCCGGATTGTTGTTGCACCGTGCCGATTCGGCAGGGTTATCCGCGGCTGGCGCAGCGATGTAGCTGGTAAACGTTCAGGAATCTCAGGAGCGCTTCGGATAATCCGAGGCGCTTTTTACTTCATGCGGCACTTCCCTAAACAGCGGAGACGAAATGCTAAACTCACAGATTCAGACTTACGCCGAGCAATTTGAAACAGCCAGCCCATTTGAAATCTTGACCTGGGCGAGCAGTGCATTCGGCGACAAACTTGCCATCGTAACCAGCTTTCAGGTGACTGGCATCGCGACCTTGCACATGATGCAGCGCATCGCGCCGCGCACGCCTGCGCTGACGCTGGATACGGGCTTGCTCTTTCCCGAAACTCAGGACCTGATGGAGGTGCTGGAAGCGCGCTTCAATCTTGATCTGCGGCGCGTCAAACCGCGCCAGACGACCACGCAGCAAGCCCGCGATTATGGCGACCGCTTGTGGGAGCGCAACCCGGACCGTTGCTGCCATATCCGCAAGACCATTCCCCTGCGCGATGCCCTCGCAGGTTTTGATGCTTGGGTCACCGGATTGCGCCGCGATCAGTCTTCGCAGCGCGCATCCACGCCTATCATCAGCCGCGACGCGCGCAACCGGTCTATCAAAATCGCGCCCTTCGCCAACTGGACGGAAGAGGCGGTTTGGCAATACATTCATGAGCATGACTTGCCCTACAATCGCTTGCACGATATTGGCTATCCCAGCATCGGCTGCTGGACCTGCACCAAAGCCGCGGGAGAAGACGACCATCTCCGCAGTGGGCGCTGGGCGAACCAGGGCAAAATTGAATGTGGCATTCACGTGCCGCTGCCGTCGGTCGCGACCAGCGGCGTCAAGGCATAACTTGATGAGCGGTTATCCCATTATGCTGCACTTGCAAGACAAGCCCGTCGCCGTTGTGGGCGGGGGGCGGGTCGCCGTGCGCAAGGTCGAGCGACTGCTGCAAGCGGGCGCCCGCGTCTTCCTGATCAGCCCGGAGATTGCGCCAGCCATGCGCGAAATCTTGGACCAGGGCGAGGTCGTCTGGATCCAGTCCACCTATCAGCGCGACATGTTCAACGACTATATGCCCATCCTGGTCATTGCGGCCACCGATGACGAGCGCGTCAATCAGACGGTTGCCCAAGACGCCCATCGCATCCGCGCCCTTTGCAACGTGGCGAACGGCAGCGGCATCGACAGCGACTTTAGCAACATGGCGCAAATTGACAAGCCGCCGCTCACGGTCGCGCTGAGCACAGGCGGCAAATCGCCGGCGCTTCTGGGAGCGCTTAAGGCGAAGCTGGCTGAGGACATCGGCGAAGAATATGCCATTCTCGCCGATTGGCTGGGAGCTTATCGCGAGGGCGCGCAAGAAGCAAACGGCTCGCAGCCGACCCGCCAGGCGCTTTATCAAGATGTGCTGGATTCGGATGTGCTGGCGCTCCTTCGCGACGGCAAGCCCAGTCAAGCGCGGTCGGTCTTTCAGCAGATAGTGAAGGAGGGTATAGCCAAGTGAGCGGAGCAGCGCTGATCCTGGCCGGGCACGGCTCCCATGTCAGCGCCAATACAGCCGGCATCGTTTGGAGCGCTGTCGACCGTTTGCGCCGCTGGGGCGTCGCGGACGAGATCACCGCCTGCTTCTGGAAGGAAGCGCCGGCCTTCTCGCAAGTGCTGGAAACGGTCGAAGCCGAAGACGTCGTCATCGTGCCGGTCTTCACCGCCCGCGGCTACTTCACCAGCGAAGTGATCCCGACCGAGCTCGGTCTGACGGGCAATACCACGCTGCGTGATGGCAAGCGGATTCGGCTGACGCCACCGCTTGGGGAACATCCTCACCTTGGGTCGGTAGTGGAGCGGCAACTGCGCGCGGTCGTTGATCAATTTGAACTAGCGCCGGATCAAACCGCCGCCGCCATCATCGGTCATGGCACGGGGCGCAACCGCCAAAGCCGGGACACGGCGCGGCGTCAGGCCGGGCGCATCCGCGAAATGAATTGGCTAAGCGAAGCGGTTGACGCCTATCTCGATGATGAGCCAAACATTCCCAGCCTCTACGAGCGCACAAGCGCTCCTCATATCATCGCGCTGCCCTATTTCGTGGCTGACGGCTCGCACGTGCGCCATGATATCCCGCGCGCGCTCGGCATCGCGAACTTGGACGCGGTCAATCGGGTCAAGGACCGCTCGGTTTACTACTGCGAGCCGGTCGGCTCGGACGCTTCCATCTGCGAATTGATACTGGACCTGGCGCGCGAAACCGGCCTGCCCTTCCAACGCAGGGACAGTTCAGCCAAATGGCGCCGATTCCCCCGCGCCGGAAGACGCGCCTTGCTTCAAGCGCTGGAATCAGAGAGAATTCTACAGTTCGGCCAAGTGATGGTGAATCGAGAGCGCGCCTGGCATCGCGACAATGAGGCGGGCGGCAGCGCCCTCTCGTCGCCGGCGGCGCTGCGGGCATTCCTTCGCGAGCGTCCCTTCCGTCCCTTGGCGACTAGCGCGGATTTACCGGCCGGCTGGCGCGTAGACTTGAAAGACGCGCAAGACGCGCATGACGTGATCGAAACCATTTATCCCGGTCTGGTCGCCGACTGGGCGGCCAATAAGCGCGGCGCGCTGAAATGCGAATCTTTGGAGGAAATCGGACGGCGGCAGAGCGGCATGTTCAAAGATATACACCGCCTGCCGCAAAATGTGATTATAATGACCTTGGACAAGATCTGCGGAAACTGTGTGCGGGAGCCGACCTGGTGGTCCCCCGGCGGCAATGGCGGCGCGGCCTTGCCCTGCCGATCCGCATGCAATCTTTGGCTATCGACCGCCAGACAGTTGGAGAGCAGCGCGTCATGAGCAGCGGATGGGTTTACCTGGTCGGCGCCGGTCCCGGCGATCCAGGCTTGATCACCGTCAAGGGGCTGCGCCTGTTGCGGCGCGCGCATGTCGTCGTCTATGATCGGCTGATACCTTTCGAACTGCTGGAAGAGACGCGCCCCGACGCCGAACTGATTGACGCGGGCAAACAGCCAACCCGACATCGCCTGGCGCAGGAAGAGATTAACGCAATCTTGCTGGACCGCGCGCTCCAAGGCTGCGATGTCGTCCGGCTCAAAGGGGGCGACCCGCTCGTCTTTGGCCGCGGCGGCGAAGAAGCGCTGGTTTGCCGCCAACATGGCATCCCCTTCGAGATTGTACCCGGGGTTTCGAGCATCAATGCGGTTCCCGCATACGCCGGCATTCCCTTGACGCACCGCCATGTCAGCAGTTCATTCACGGTGATCACGGGGCATGAAGACCCGACGAAACCCGAAAGCAGCATCAACTATCGCGCGCTCGCGCAGCTTGGCGGCGCCATCGTCATCATGATGGGCGTCAAACGGCTGTCCGAGATCACGCGCCAATTGCAGAAACATGGCATGGACGGCGAAATACCAGCCGCCGTCATCGAATGGGGCGCAACCCAGCGCCAGCGCACGCGTATCGGCACGCTCGACACGATCGCGGGCATCGCGCGAGCGCATGACATTCAGCCGCCGGCGATCACGATTGTTGGCGATGTCGTGCGCCTGCGCCAAGCGGGCGTCGCTTGGTTCGACTTGCTGCCGGAAGACGTAATAATGGCTATGTAGACGCGAACGGAGAAACCGCCGCCCACGCAAATTACCTTGTGTCCGCTGCGTTTCGTACCCCTTCCTTAATTCATTGGGGAAGGGGCCGGGGGATGGGGTTAGCCGAAAGAAAGGAATCGACA
The DNA here is from genome assembly GCA_026707225.1 of Chloroflexota bacterium. GTDB lineage: Bacteria > Chloroflexota > Anaerolineae > Aggregatilineales > Phototrophicaceae > UBA6055. The sequence goes on along the minus strand of JAPOXG010000001.1, from coordinate 89,426 downwards.
TGACGACCTGGAAAGAGATTCTAAAAGATGAGATCCCGGCCGAATGGGGCAAGCTCATCGACACCTACGAAGCGCAAATGGAATTGCGCAAACAGGGCAAGCTCGGCGAGAAAGTCTTCGCCGAGGCGCGCCTGCGCAAAGGCGTCTACGGGCAGCGCTACGACAACGGACAGCGCCATGATGGCGTGCGCACCCGTGATCTGGCTTATCCGTCCGGCGAGGTCGTCAAGGGTCCTGATACGCTGTGGGACGCGCCCGGCATGCAGCGCATCAAGATTCCTTATGGCGGTTTAACCGCCGAGCAGCTGGAAGTGCTCTCGGAATTGGCGGACGAGTATTCAGACGGCATCCTGCACATCACCACGCGGCAGGATATCCAGCTCCACTATGTGCATATCGACGACACGCCCGATTTGATGCGGCGGCTGGCGGCTGTCGGCATCACCACGCAGGAAGCCTGTGGCAACTCGGTGCGCAATATCACCGCTTGCACGTTGGCCGGCGTATGCCACGATGAAGTCTTTGATGTCAGCCCCTATGCCGACGCCATGACGCAATTTCTGCTTAACCACGACGATGTGCAAGACTTCGGCCGCAAGTTCAAGGTGGCCTTCTCCGGCTGCGCCGGTCACGCTTGCGGCTTGGTCAAGATGCATGACCTGGGCTTGCTGGCGCAATCGCGCGAGATCAATGGCGAGACTGTGCGCGGCTTCACCGTTTTTGTCGGCGGCGGGCTGGGCACCGTGCCGCATCAGGCGAAAGTCCTGGCGGAATTCTGCACCGAAGAAGAGCTGCTGCCGCTGACGCAAGCGGTCGCGCGCGTCTTCGCCCGCCTGGGCGAGAAGAAGAATCGCAACCGCGCTCGCATCAAGTTCCTGGTCGCCAAGCTCGGCATCGATGAATTTCGGCGCGAGGTTGAGGAAGAACTCAAAACGGTGCCGCGGGATGACCGCCACGATGCCTACATCGCCAATTTGAGTGACTTCACCTACAAGCCGGCCAAGGCGGGCATGGCGCTGAATGGCGCGCCGCTGCCGGATAGCTTCGAGGACTGGTATCGCTCCAACGTCTACCGCCAGGTTCAGAGCGGTTACAGCACCATCACGCTGAACACGCCGCTCGGCGATTTCACCGCCCTGCAAGGCTTCCAGCTCGCCGATATCGCCCGCCGCTATGTCGGCGACAACATACGTCTCTCGGTTGAGCAGAATGTCGTCCTGCGCTGGGTGGCTGACGCCGATTTGCCAGCGATTTATCACGATCTCTGCGAAATCGGCTTGGGCGATCCAAATGCCGGCACCATCGTCGATATCACGACTTGCCCCGGCACCGACACCTGCAAGCTCGGCATCGCCTCGTCGCGCGGCTTGACCGCCGAGTTGAGGACGCGCTTGATCGAAAAGATCAACCTGTTGCCCGATGCCGTGCGTGAACTCAAAATCAAGGTCAGTGGCTGCTTTAACTCCTGCGGGCAGCATCACGTGGCCGACATCGGCTTCTTCGGCAACAGCCGCCGCTCCGGCAATCACAAATTGCCGCACTTCCAGGTCGTGCTCGGCGGACAATGGCAGCAGAACGCCGGCAGCTACGGTTTGGCGGTCGGCGCGGTGCCAGCCAAATGCGTGCCCGATGTTTTGGATGCGCTGACCGAGCGCTATGTCGCCGAGCGCGGCGCGGACGAGAACTTCCAGACCTGGGTCAAAGATCTGGGTCGCAAGGAAATCAAAGCCATGCTGCAACCCTACATGCAGCTGCCCAGCTTTGAGGAAAACCCAGGTTACTTCAGCGACTGGGGCGATTCGCGCGTCTATACAATTGATGATATTGGCGTTGGCGAATGCGCCGGCGAGGTGGTCTCGCTCTTCTCGATGGAAATCTCCAAAGCCGAATCGACCCAATTCGAAGCGCTGCTGGCGTTGGACGATGGCGACTACCAGCTGGCGGACGAGCAAGCCTACAAGGCGATGGTCATGGCGGCGCGCGCGCTGGTGCGCACGAAGCATCTCGATGTCGGCGACGACTACGATACCATCGTCGATGAATTTCGTTCGCGCTTCTATGACACCGAACTGATTTACGATCGCTTCGCTAAAGGCAAATTCGCCCGCTATCTGTTCAAGCGGCACGAAGGAACGCCCGCGCGCGTCAACGAAGACTACGCCCATCAGATCATTGATGAGACGCAGCTGTTCATCGAGAATGTCCATACAGCCGAACAGCGCATCAATGGCGTGATTGTCGGCTAGCGCCAGAGCAGTTTGTTGAAGAGTCTTGCAGCGGTGCAAATCAAGGAGCTTTTCGCCTTCGCCAACACGGTACAGGTCTTCACCATAGAGGACACCGAGAACACACAGAGTACACAGAGATTACTGTTTACTTCGCAAAGTACACATTTTGTCGAAACGAGCGCTGTTGCTGGTGAGCGTGGATATGAATCAAGACGTCGCGCAGATAGCTATAGCCGAGTCCTCTGTGTTCTCTGTGTTGCCTCTCTTCCTCTGTGGTGATATTTTCTGCAGTTCGCGACATAGGCCTGTTTTCAACAGATGCACTTACGTCGCCCGCTTACCCAACACGAGGATTCCATGACAATCGTTCCCAAACGCCTCGGCCTCAAATTCAACCTGAAACAAAAGCCGACTCTCGAGCCTGAAGACATCCTGCCGATCTTCCAGCGCTGGATTCAGGATCACACGCTCGAAGGCATGCTGATTGACGTCATCGATTACAAACACGTGCCCGACGGACCCGGCGTCGTGCTGATCGCTGATGAAGCGGATCTCGCCTACGATCTCACCGATGGCGAGATCGGCTTGTATTACATCCGCAAACGGGACTTGCCGGACGAGCTGGATGAAGCGCTGCGTCTCGTCTTCCGCGGCGCGCTGGCGGCCGCCCTTGCGCTGGAAGCGGAAGCGCCCGCCGATATCGTTTTCGACTTTGGCTCAGCCAAGATCAGCTTCCTCGACCGCATGACTTATCGGAACACGGCGGAAATCTTCGCCGACGCGCGCCCAATCATGACCGAATTGCTCAGCGGCATCTACGGCCAGGCTGTCTCCGTCTCGCGCTTTTACGACGATCCGCGCGCCGTCTTCGCCCTGCGCTGTACCGTCACTGACGGGGGAGAAACAGACGCGAAGGCTCTCAGCGCCCGGCTCGCGAAGAACCGGCAAACTGCATAGCGAGTTCGCGCAGCGCCACCTTCGCAAGCGTAACCGTAAGACAATCCGCTCAAACATGCGAAATCATCGAGGCGCCGGCGCGCAAAAGCGCCCGTGCAAGCCTTCTACTAATCGGTTATATTTCTAGGCGCGTTACTGCATTCGCTGATGAAAGCTGGAATATGACCGCCTTCAATTTCGACGAGATCATCGATCGCACCGGGCACCATAGCGCCAAGTGGGGCGCGGTCGCGGATGGCTGCCTGCCGATGTGGGTCGCCGATATGGACTTTCGCTCGCCGCCCTCCGCCATCGACGCCATGATCGAACGCGCCCGCCACGGCGTCTTCGGCTATACCCTGGACCCGCTGAAGCTCAAAGAAGTTGTGGTCGAGCGCATGGAGCGGCTGTACGGCTGGCGAATATCGCCGGAAGATGTGCTTTTTTCGCCCGGCATGGTGCTGGCGCTTTGCGCAACCTGCAGCGGCTTTGGCGCGCCCGGCGATACCGTGCTTATACAGACGCCGGTTTACGGCTCCTTCTTCAAAGCCGTCCGCGCCAATCGCAAATTCGTCGGCAATATCAATATGGAGTATGTCGCGGATGACGCGCGCCATTTCCACTACGAAAACGACTATGACGAGTTTGAGATGGTCGCGCGCGATCCACAGACGTCGATCCACTTGCAGTGCAATCCACAGAACCCGGCCGGCTTCATGTATTCGCGTGAAGAATTGGAGCGCATTGGCGAAATCTGCCTGAAACACAATCTTCTCATCGTCGCCGACGAGATTCACTCCGATCTGATCCTCGAGGGAGACCATATCCCCATCGCCACCCTGTCCGACGAAATCGCCCAAAACACGCTGACCATGATCGCGCCGAGCAAGACCTACAACCTCGCCGGCCTGGCCTGTTCAGTATTGATCGCCCAGAACGAGGAAATCCGTGAAACGACGGCGGCGGCGCTGCAAAGCATCAGCGCGCACGTCAACATCATGGGTTACGAAGCGGCTTACGGCGCCTACATCGGCGGCGGCGAATGGCTGCGGCAGCTGCTCGTCTATCTCAAAGCCAATCGCGATTATGCCATCCAATATATCCGCGAGCACATGCCGCTGATCAAGACCACCGTCCCCACATCGACTTATCTGCTCTGGATGGATATGCGCGATCTGCCGATTGAGGGCGATCTGATGGAATTCTGCCAGAGCAGCGCCGGCATCGCCCCCAGCCCCGGCGCATTCTTCGGCGACGCCGGCGAAGGCTTCGTGCGCTTGAATTTCGGCTGCCCGCGCGCCACCCTTGAGGCGGGCTTGGAACGGCTGCGGGCGGCGGTCGAGCAGCTTGCGCAAACCGCCTAACAGAGGAGAACGACTCGTGCCCCGCCCCTTCTTGATTGACACCGACGCCGGCTCCGATGACGCGGTCGCGATTCTGATGGCGCTGCGCTGCGCCGATGTCGAAGTCCGCGCGATCACTGTCGTCGCCGGTAACGTTCCGCTGCCGCAGGGCTTGGTCAATTCGCTCTATTTCACCGAACTCTGCGACGCCGATGTGCCGGTTCATGCCGGCGCCGCTGGTCCTTTGCTGCGCGAATATGTCTCCGCCGACTGGTTCCACGGCGCCGATGGCTTGGGCGATTGGGGCGACCGTTACCTACCGCAGCGCGCTCGAGCCAGTGAAGTTCACGCCATTGACGCGATCATCGAAACCGCCCGTTCCACACCGGGCCTCGTCATAGTGACGCTGGGACCGCTGACGAATCTGGCGCTGGCGCTCTCCAAGGCGCCGGACATCGTCCCGCTCCTCTCGCGCTGCATCGTGATGGGTGGCGCCGCCTGCACCAACGGCAATGTCACGCCCGCCGCCGAATACAATATCTGGTGCGATCCGGAAGCGGCGCGGATCGTCTTCCGCTCCGGCTTGCCAATCGAGATGGTCGGCTGGGAATTCAGCATCGGCGAATTTGTTCTCTCGCTCGACGACATTGAATTCGTCCGCAGCATCAATACGCCTTACGCCGACTTCACCATCGACTGCAATATCAAGGGCATGCGCGGCTACGAGATTCAGACCGGCGAGATCGGCATCTCCTTGCCTGATGGCGTGGCGATGGCGGTCGCGATTGATCCGACGATCTGCACCGACCACAGCCATCACTATGTCGATGTCGAATGCGACAGCGAGCTTACGCGCGGCATGACTGTGGTCGACAAGCTCAATCTGGCGGATGACGAGCGCAATGCGCCCGTCTGGCGCGAGCTGCTGTCCACCGCGAACAAGCCGTCCATCTGCTGGGAGGTAGACGCCGTCCGCTGGAAAACCCTGCTTTACCAGCTACTCCGCTAGCCGCGCAAGCAACGCAACCTTGCCTCGTCCCGCTGCGTATTCGCAGTGAGACATTCGGATGGAGATACAGAGATGGATCACGAGCCGCAGAAACCGAAGAATCAGCGCGACTGGGTCGAGGAGATGGAAGTGGCCGGCAACGAACTGGTCGACCGGGTAAAGGCATTGGTGGCCGAAGGCAACGTTCGTCGCTTGATCATACGCAACGCCAACAACGAGGTGTTGATCGAAGTGCCCTTGACCTCGGCCGTCGTCGTGGGCGGCGTCGCCACCCTGGTCAGCCCAGTGCTGGCCGCCTTGGGCGCGCTGGCGGCGCTCTTCGCCAAACTCAAACTCGATATCGTTCGCGCCGAAGAGATCGACGAAGATGCCGAGACCATCATGATATCGGGCGACGACGTCACCGATGTAACACCCGCTGACGACTGACCGCCGCCAGGCTGGCAAGACTCAGGCCGCGACGCCTTGACCCGTGGAGCGCCGGGAGGCTGGTTACTATCCATAGGGCAAACTTCGAGCCACTCCCGCCACCTGCTGACTTTGGCCTGCGACCAAGGATTCCGCGCGCGGTAGAAAATCCCCCCAACTTGGGCTATACTAGGCGGAAATCCGAAGCAAAAGAAGTCAGGCAGCTTCGACGCTTGTCGAAGGCCGGCGCCGCGCAGCGAAAATAGAGGTAAACCATGATTGTTAGCGTCCTGCAAGAAAATCTGGCGAGGAGCCTGAGCATCGTCACCAAGGCGGTTGACAGCAACCCGCCCCTGCCCGTCCTCGCCAATGTCCTGTTGGAGACGGAAGATTCGCGCCTGAAGATTTCCGCCACCAACCTCGAATTGAGCATCAGCATCTGGGTTGGCGCCAAGGTGGAGCAAACCGGCAGCATCACGCTCCCCGCCAGGACCTTCAGCGAATTGGTCAGCAGCCTGTCGCCGGAACGGGTGGACCTGCGTCTGGATGCGGCCACCCATACTGTGCATCTGCGCTGCGGCGTTCAGACTTCCAACATTCGCGGCATCGACGCCGATGAGTTCCCGCCCATCAATCACAACGAAAGCGCCGATCTGCAAGTCCCGGGCGAAACCTTGCGCGAGATGATTAACCAGACCGCCTTCGCCGCCGCGCGCGAGCAGAATCGACCGATTCTCACCGGCGTTTACCTCCAGCTTGAAGGCCAAACGATGACGATGGCGGCCGCCGACGGTTATCGTCTGGCTGTGCGCACTGCCGAGATCGGCGAGAGCTTCGACGAACGGCAAGATATGGTCGTGCCGGCGCGCGCCATGAGCGAAGTAGCGCGCATCGTCGAAGATGAGCATGAAGTTGGCGTCTCATTGCCGACTCAGCGCAACAGCATCACCTTCTTCGCGCCGAATGTGTTGATCTCGTCACAACTGCTGGAGGGGCGCTTTCCCGACTTTGCCTCGATTATCCCACGCTCCTTCGTCACCTCCACCGTCATGTACACCAACGATCTGCTCGTCGTCTGCCAGCGCGCCGAGATCTTCGCCCGTGACAACGCCAACAGCGCCAATCTGCAAGTGAAGCCAGCCCCGAATCCGGGCGAACCGGCGGAAGTGCTCATCGGCGGCAAGAGCGCCGAGCGCGGCGACAGCGAGGGCATGCTGGACGCCACCGCCGAAGGCGAGCCGCTCGATATCTCATTTAATATCCGCTACCTGATTGATGTGCTTCGCGTCATCAGCGAAGAGCGCGTCGTCTTCCAGAGCAACGGTCCCGAGAACCCCGGCGTGCTCAAACCAGAGAATCGCGAAGACTTCGTTCACGTCATCATGCCGATGAGCAAATAGCGGACGTGCTCGCTCTGACAGCCATAGCATGATCCAGCCGGCGAAAGCGCGGCGCCATCGCCCCAATATGCCCCACTACGGCGTCATGCCTGGGGACGTTGACGCCATGCTGACCTGGGACTGGGTCGACCGACAGATGAACGAAGCGCGCAACTACTGGATCTGCAGCGTTTGCGCCGATGGCCGCCCTCACAGCGTTCCCGTATGGGGCGTATGGGTCGAGGGCGTATTTTATTTTGGCGCCGACAAGCATTCAGTCAAGGCGCGCAATATCGCGCGGGACAACCGCGTCGTCATCCATCTGGACAGCGGCGACGAGGCTGTGATCTTCGAAGGCCGCGCGGTTGAGGCGATGGTCCCCGCGGCGCTTCTCAAGAAGATTACAGCGCGCTATGTCGAAAAATATGTCCTCGATCCCGAATTGGAAGATTCAGGCGACCTGCTGCTGCGCCTGCTGCCGCGGAAAGTCATGGCTTGGCTTGAGCGCGATTACCCAGCCACCGCGACTTACTGGCTCTTCGACGTCTGACCTTTGAATTGAATCAAACCCCGTTTGCCGTTCACGCGCCAATCCGGATCACTGCGGACTAGCTGTTCCGCGGTCTCCGCTGACGGCAAACCGACCACCGGGTCGCTCTTCAGTGTGCGCAGACAGAGCGCCGGCGCATCCAGATAATTCACCACATCTCCGAAGGGAGTGTGCGGGCTCCAGATGGCGTCGCCCACCGTGCGCCGATAGTTGGCGTCGCCTTTGATGATGACCAGGCGCGCGCCATTAAGCTGCTTCCAGAGCGGCGCCGGCAAGTCCCACAAAAAGCGACTGCTGTTCCAGTATGGGTGCGGCAAGAAACGCAGTCGCTCCTCGGCCCAGGCGGCGCGCAATCGCCCGGCAAGCGCGGCCGCCCGCCCGCTCCGCCGATCCATCTCAGCCAGCATCATCCATACATCGGCCGGCGTGGCATCGCTGACAAAGGTCGGATGCGCCTTCAGCCATATCACCACCGATGACGTCACATGGCGCAGCAATGTCTCGCTCAGCGCCAGATCCATCGCCAATTCACTGCCGGCGTTGTCGGCAACGATGTGCACCGGCGCGCGACCCCGAAAAGCTTGCGAAGACAGGCGCGATTCACGGAGAAAAGCCATCAGAATATCGCGGTCATCCACCAGCAAATCATCCGCGCCGATTTCGGTGCCCCGCGCCATCGACGCCGCATAGCTGAGGTCGATGCGATTGCCCCACAGCGCGAACTCAACGGCGCGACGCACTTCACAATCGGGCGAATCCAGCGGCTGGTACGCGCGTTCGATCAGCTGCCAGAGCGCGTCGCTATGTAGCTCCTCAAGCTTCTTGGGCAAGAAGGGATCGCGCCCGCTCTCGTGCCAGCGCGCCGCTTCGATCAAACAGCGATAAGCGTAAGTCTCGGCGAAAAACCATTCCGCATCGTGCCAGTTCGGCTCGCCCCCGACAATATCACGCTGCTTTCGCCAAGCGCTGGACCAGGACGCTTCATCGCCGGTGGGACGCAGCTTCATATTGTCGATGCGCGCCCCAGACGCGATTTCATTCCGCAGCCGGCGCAAGCCTCCTGTGATGTCGGGCGGATAATCGGGATTGAGGGCAATCGTCTCGTCGATGATGGCCGGAAGACGAACGCGCATCGTATTGTTGGCGAAGGCGTTGCTCTTGTCCGTGCGAATCGGCGCCGGACGCTCGGTTCTATCGGTCATTGTTTGCCTGTCAACAACGGAAATGGTTCAGGCGCCGCGATAGATGGTCACGTAACGCCGCGGTTCATCGCCGACGCTGGCCGACTGCATCCGCGCTTGCCGCGCCAATTGATGCTGGCGTTTGCGCACTTGCGATGCTTGCGGCCTTAGGTCGATATAGTCTTCTCCCGCGCGTATGCGACTGATGGCTTGTTCCGCTTCCAGCAGCGCCTCGCCGAAGACATCGGCATCGCGCCGCCCGTTCAAGCGGAATAGATCCACCAGGAAATTCTCCATTTGCGTCACCGTGTTGGCGCGCAAGACATAGATGGACAATCCTCGCTTTTCGCCATCGCTGATTAAACGCGGCCGGCGGCGATAATGCGTCTTCAGGGTGACAATCGCCTCAGCCTCGCCAAAATCATCGGTGAGCAGCAAGGGCACTGAGAGCCGACGCGCCGCCTGCTCCAATCGGTTGCGCGCCACGCCATAGGCGTAGACACTGATCGTTCGCAGATGGCGCCCGTCAAGGCCCCCGGCTTCATCTTTCATCTCGCTGCGCGTTTTGCCGTTGTCGCGGTTGCCCCGCACCACATGCGCCTGGATCGTCTGGCTGCTGCCGCTGCGCTGCGGGCCGCCATGCCGGGCGGGCGCGGAACGTGAATCCGTTTCCGGCAAGTACTCGCTGACCTGAATGGCGCCCGTCTTATCTCTTGCGCGCTGTTCAGCCGGCAAGGGACGGTTGCGCAGCATCGCATCCACCGCTGTCGCCACATCCGCATGCACCACCAGTCGATCGCGCGCTTGAATCTCGATCATGATATCGAAGGTCGGCGCCGTCCGCCGCTCCAGCACGACTTTCTGTGTGCCGCGACGGCGCGCCTCGTCGTCCGACAAAGTCACCGATTCGATGCCGCCGATCAAGTCGGACAAGGTCGGGTTGAGCAGCAAGTTTTCCAGCGTGTTGCCATGCGCCGTGCCGATCAGCTGCACGCCGCGCTCGGCAATCGTGCGCGCCGCCATGGCTTCCAGCTCTCGACCGATTTCATCGATGATGATGACTTCCGGATTGTGGTTCTCCACCGCCTCGATCATGACCTCATGCTGGCGATCGGGCTGCGATACCTGCATGCGCCGCGCTTTGCCCACCGCCTGATGCGGGATATCGCCATCGCCGCCAATTTCGTTGGAGGTATCGACGATCACCACGCGCTTGTCCCGCGCCCGAACGCGCGCCGCCTCGCGCAGCAGCGTCGTCTTGCCCACGCCCGGAGGACCCACCAGCAGCACGCTCTGCCCGGTTTCAATCAGATCGGCGATGATGTCGATGGTGCCGTAGACCGCCCGCCCGACGCGCACAGTCAAGCCGACGATCTTGCCGCGGCGATTGCGAATGGCGGAAATCCGATGCAACGAACGTTCAACGCCGGCGCGATTGTCGTCGTCAAACTCGCCCAACTCATCAATCAGCTGACGCAGATCAGCCTCTGTCACCTCGCTGTCCGAGAGTTCGAATTCATTATCGATGTATCTGGCGGCGGGCATCCGTCCTAGATCCAGGACGATTTCCAGGAGTCTGCTGGTTTCGCCATACTCATCAATCGCGCTGCGAATCCGCGTCGGCAGTATATTTTTGAGTATGTCAAAATCGTCAGTTATGCGTTTGTCCATGTATCGGGTGGCTGTCCTCCCATTAGGATTTTCAGACGCAGTTGTCGTTGCCTGTCCATGCAATCACAGGCGCGGCAATACGCGCCTCGAGCCAGAGACTCTCGACCGCCGAGCGTCATCGTCACCGAGCATTCTCAGCGTGGCGGCCGGCTTCTGTCCGCCGCTGGTCGCCAGCTTGACGCTCTCAAACGACGTCTGCCGGACGCCGGCGGTCAAGTGCTTGACCATCACCGCCTGTTCCAGCCAGGGATCGAAACCCAGATCGAGCATCGCGTTTTCCATCCAGCCTTGATAGCCGCGCACACAAATATAAACCGGCAATTTGCGACAGCGGTCGATTTGCCGCAACGAGGCGGAGACGATATCGGGCGCGTCGCATAGCACTTCCGGATGAAGATATGGCATCAGATAGACGCCATGCTTGCCTTCCGAATAGGCGACATAAGCTTCGATTTGCCCTTCCTTGCGGAAGACCAAGCCAGCCATGTCTGTTGACGGTCCTAGGACTGTCTGCAAGATCCGCGGTATCGTACAGCCGAGCAAGGCGGCGATGCCAATCTGGTCGTCCTCGGTCTCTTCAGTGACCGTCAAACGAGCCGGCGCCAACCCGGCTGCGACCGGTCCGTGCCGCCAAATGACCTGCCTCGAATAGACGGCGTAGCCCGCGCGGCGCATGGTTTCAAATAGACGGTGGCTCAGCTCCACTTCTCCCACCAAGGTATGCGCGCCATTTCTGCCTGCACCCTCAGCCATCGCGTCGAGCATGTGCAGCCAAATCGTATCGTCTTCATGTCCTTCCAGCGTCGGCGCCAGGCAGACAATATGCGCATTCGTTTCGCCAGGGCGATAGCGGAATTGCCCGACGACATCTTTGTCTTCGTGGTTCGCAACCAGCGTATGCAGCCCGCGGGGAAAGACAATGCTCGACAGAGCGGCGCTGCTCTGGCCGCGCGCGTCTTCGGTCAAACCGAGCTCGCTGTGCAAAACGATGGCCTTCTGCTTCAAACGCAGCATCAGCGGCAGATCTAGCAGTTTCATCGTATGCGCGTCTGTTTGACTGTGCATGCTCACCTCGCGCCCGCTTCTGGACCGCGCACTCACATTGTATCATTGGCCAGCCAGCCATGACAACGCTCGCGAATGATAAGTGCGCTCAGAATCTATGATACTGCCTTTTCGCGCCCGCCAAATGGTGCAGCGATCCTTGGAACGCACACAGCCAGTCCTTGCCAATGTGCGCGAGTTCGGGATTCGCGCCGGTCGCCCGAGGCCCGCCCCGATTGGTTGAACAGCCATATTGTCAAAGGCGTCGCCCGCAGCCAGCCATTAACAGAAGCGACAATCAGTAATACCATTGAGCGAAACCGAAACCAGCGATAGAGATGTCTAACATGGAAAAGCTGCGCGCCGCTTTCATCGGAACGGGACGAATCTCCGACTTGCATGCCTTGGCCTACCTGGACGACGAACGCGCTGAGCTCGTCGCCCTTTGCGACAGCAACCTGGAATTGGCTCACGAGCGCGCGCGGAAGTGGCGCGTTCCGCCGACGCGAGTTTTCTCCAATTATCATGACCTGCTGGAATTGGAAGACATCTATCTGGTGGAGATTCTGCTGCCGCATCATTTGCATTTCCGGGCGACGCTCGATGCGGCCGCGGCGGGAAAGCACATCTCGGTGCAAAAGCCAATGGCGCTGAATCTCGCGCAAGCCGACGAAATGATAGCGGCGGCGCATGCAGCCGATGTCATTCTGAAAGTATATGAAAACTTCATCTTCTATCCGCCGGTGCAGCGCGCCAAAGCCTTGATTGACAATGGCGAAATCGGCGACCTGCTCACGATTCGCATCAAGAGCAACTCCGGCGTCAGCCCAACAGAATGGCAAGTGCCGCCATCGGCGCGGGCTTGGCGCTTGAATCCGGAAGAGTGCGGCGGCGGGCCCCTGATATTTGATGATGGCCATCACAAGTTTGCTCTGGGCTGGCATTTCATGGGCTTGGCGCAAGAAGTCCACGCCTGGATCGGCAGCACAGAAATCGCGCCCGGCGACTACCTCGACGCCCCGGCAATCGTCTCCTGGAAATTCCCGAACAATCGCTATGGCTCGCTGGAAGCGGTTTATTCGCCGGAGCTGCAGCTCGACACCCAACACTACGCGCAGGACGACCGCATTGAAATCACCGGCAGCAAAGGCGTGATTTGGGTGACCCGCGGGCATGGCAAAATGATGGACGCGCCGCCGGTGCTGATGTACAAAGACCGGCAGACGCGGGGCTTTTCAGATATGCCGGTCGGCTGGGAGCACAGCTTCATCAACTCGACCAAGCATTTCATCGACGCTTATTTCGCCGGCGAGCCGCCAAGCTTAACCGGCGAGGAGGGACGCGCTGTGCTTCAATTCGCCCTGGCTGCGCAAGAATCCGCGCGGATTGGGGCGGCGGTCAAGCTCTGACGACACCGCTCAAACATCCTGAACGGTGATGGTATCGCCCTCCATGGCGCTAATGGTCGCCAAAGCGTGAATCGGCACATCATAGTGCGCCCGCATCGCCGCGCGGCCGCCTTCAAAGGTCTTTTCCACCACGACGCCAACGCCGACCAAGTTGGCTTTCGCGCTCAAAACAATCCGTGCCAGCGCCAGCAAGGTCTTGCCGGTCGCGAGAAAGTCATCAATGATCAGCACATTTTCACCCGCCTTGAGGAATTCCGCCGATACCAACAGCAAGGTTTCACCGCCTTTCGTATGGCTTGGCGCCGTCTCAAGAAAGACCGGACCCGACATCGTGATCGGTTTCCGCTTGCGCGCGTAGACCACCGGCACATTCATTTCAATGCCAGTCATCAGCGCCGGCGCGATGCCCGAAATCTCCGCGGTCAAAATGCGATCGACTGGCGTGCCGCTGAAACGCGCAGCGATGGCCGCGCCCATTTCCGCCATCAAAGCCGGATCAAGCTGGTGATTGATGATGCTGTCGACTTTGAGAATGCCGCCGCCGAGGTTGACGCCTTCCGCCCGAATCCGCTCAATCAATGCTTTCATTTGTCCGCTCCATGCACCCAGTCATGAGCCCAACTCCGCTCAGACCTGCGCCAAAACGCGCGTGATCTGTTCGAGATGATCCAGGTCATGCGCCCCAACCTGCATCAGGGCATCGGTCATGCAAAAGCTGTCGCGCTCGGGATGGTCGCCGCCGCGCGCCCATTGCGCCGGGGTCAGAGCCTCGAAGAAAGCCGCAAAGCGCGCGCGAGAAGCCTGAAGCGCGCCGTAGGCATCGGCGAGCGATTCCCTCTGATAATCGCGCTCAATCGCCATCGCCTCATGATCATAAGCCGGCAGCTGTGGATGGTCACCCGCCAGCATCATAATCGCGCGCTTGTGGAAAATCTCATCGAAGTCGCGCAGGTGGCAGACGACTTCTACGATCGACCATCCGTCTGGACCGTCCCGCAAGCTCCGCGCTTCATCAGCTGAGACATTCCGCAGGATATGGCCCAGAATCTCGCAGCCCAGCCGCATGGAACCAATCTGGCGCTCGCGCACCTGGCTCCAGGTCGTTCCCAATTCGCTCATTATACCGTTCCTCGGCTTGCCCTCACACTTGCGGCGCATTCTAGTCCCAATGGCGGCGCCGCGCCATATCGCAGAAAACATTCAGGCAACCGCCCACACCATCACCTGATTGTCGCCGGCGCCAGAGGCCAGCATCGTGCCAGCGGGATTGAACTCGAGCGCCAGCACGGGCCGCCGGTGCGCCGACAAAACCGTCAACGCTCGCGTCGACTCGACATCCCAGATTCGAACCGCATGGTCCCGGCCGCCGCTCGCCAGCAACGCCCCATCGGGAGAGAAAGCCAAGGCATCGACCCCGTCCGGATGCGCCAGCCAAGACTGCGGTCCCGCGCCTTCACCCAGAGACCAGAGGCAGATCATCATGTCGCGGCTCGCGGAAGCCAGCGCCGCATGCCCGGGCCGCAAGACGATGCGCCGTATCCAATCATCGTGGCGGCCGATGACTTCAGGCGCAATCCGCGCCTCGGTATCCCAGCCGCGAATCATGCCATCCCGTCCCGCTGAATAAAGACGCCGGCTGTCGTAAGCAAAACAAAGCGAAGTTACTTCATCCGTATGACCGCTGAGCGCTTGCGATTGTTCGCCCGCCCCGACCGACCAAAGCCGAATTGCCTTATCCGCGCCGGCCGACGCCAATACGCTCCCATCCGGGCTGAAGGCGAGCGCTTCGACTGAACCGCTGTGGCCGCGCAATGTTTGAGCAAGGGACGCTCGAGCGCCAGCGAGTCTGTAAAGCGCAATCGTCATGTCGGCGCTGCCCGCTGCCAGCAGCTTTCCATCGGGGCTGAAAGCGATGTCTTTGACCGGCCCCGCCTGCGCGCGCAGTCGAAGGGTTGGCGCGCCGCCAAAGCCGCGGACGTATATCGCGATTCCATCACCGCCGCCAAGCGCCAGCTTGTCGCCGCCGGGCGACCAACACAGCTGCGATATCCAGCCGAATCGCACAGATGCCATGCAGCGCAGCGACGATACATTCGCTCGGTTGATCTCTTGAAAGCTCAAACTGACGCCTTCATATAGCTGCCCGCATTCATCCGCGCGTTCACCGGTCGCCATCATATTGCGACGGCGACGGTTGCGATTATAATGGCGGCCGATCCATTCAAACGAGAGCCGCAATGGATAAAATCAGCACATCGCTCGCCGAGATTCGCCAGCTCCAACGCGCCTTCGAGACGACGATTCCGCAGGCCTTTCTGGACGAAAACCAGCACGTCAACGTGCAATACTATTTGCATCTGGTGGAGCGCGGGTTGGGTGAGATCTTTCGGCGAGTTGGCTTGGGCGATCGTTACGCGGCGGCTGATGAGATTGGCAACTTCGCCCTGGAGCAGCACATTCGCTATCTCGCCGAATTGCTTCAAGACGACCAAGTCAGCGTCCACATCCGTCTCGTCGATCTCTCTCCCAAGCGCGCCTATTTCCTCGCCTTCCTTCTGAATGATACTCGTGAGGAGCTGGCGGCAACCGTTGAAGTGGTCATGATGAATGTCGACATCGCGCGGCGGCGGGGAGCGCCGTTTCCGTCAGCTGCGAAAGCGAATCTCGACGCGCTCCTGGCCAGGCACCGCGGTCTCCGCTGGGATCCGCCGGTCTGCGGCGTCATGCGCGTCTAGCGCCTCACTGGGCCAGGAACCCGCTCTCGTCCAGCCATTCGCGCAAGAGCTCGGCGAAGACGCGATTGCCCAAAGGATTCAAATGCAGGTCATCGGCATAGTAGAGCAATTCGCTTGTCGCCGCCCGCTCCTGCAGATCCGCTAGCGCATCGTAGCAAAGCAAATCCAACTCGGCGCAAAGATCCAACATCGCCAGTCGCGCGCTGCCGATGGCGTCGAGGTCGCTGCCAAGCGCTGGGGCTGTCAGCGACGCATAGACCTCTTCACGCGTCGGCACGAGTACAACCACAAGCTGGCCGCCCCAAGCGGAAACAAGTTCTCGCGCGTTATCGAAGGCGGCGCGCGATGTCTCGTAACCCGCTTGATTGGCCGCCCGAGACATATCCAAGGCTTTTGTTTCGTAAGGCTGTCCAAAGCGCAGTTGCTCGCCAGTTGGCAAAGTCACGGCGTAGCGCTCGTCAAACGCCGTCGCATTGGGATCGCGAAAGCGGCGCCATGCGGGCACGATACTCTCCAACACGGCATATAGGGCGGACCGACTCCGCAGCCATGACCGCCATTCGTTCGGCTCGCCTACATCATCGCCGTCCGCCTTCCCATCATCGTCGTCCAGCGGCTCAAGTTTTCCGTTCGCGCTGAACAGACCGTAGTCGTCATTGAAGTCATTGCCGAAGAATTGCCAGATCACCAAAGGCGGTTTCAATGGCGATCCGAAGTCTTGCAGAATCAGCAGGTGGCTGTGGCTGCCAGTGCCCGGCTGCCCAAGATTGACGATGCCCAAGCCCGTATCCCGCTCCAAATGCGTCGCCCAGCAGTCAGCGCGCTCGGTGAAACAAAAGGCGAAGGAGTCGCCAACGATGACGGCATCGACAAAGTAATCCACGGGCCGCGTCCGGAAGCCGATGCCCCCGCCCTGCCAAAGCTCTATGGTGCTCAGATGAAAGCGCACGCTCGGGCTGCCGAACTGCAGGGCATCCTCCAGCCCCGTTTTCAACACGAAGTAATGATCGGGATTGCGCGTCCAGGCTCTATCCCAGGGCTCGGGATAAGGAACGCCGTGCATCGCAATATGCGCCGCTTCTTGCATTCGAGGCGGCAGCGCCGCGGCGAAGAAGCGCAAGGCGAACTCCAAGAGCGCCACAATGGCCGCCAGCCAGACGATGACGATCAGGAACCATCTCAGCCGCTGCCGCAAAACCATACAAGAAGTCTACCCAAGCGGAGCAACCGCGTGAGACTGGCGCCTGGAATGATCCGCCCTTATAACTCGCGCGGGTAAGACGTTAGCGAGTCAATGCCATCCTCGGTGACAACGACGTTATCCTCAATGCGTACGCCACCCACTCCCGGAATGTATACGCCGGGCTCAATGGTGAAGACCATGCCCGGCTCCAGCAACTGCGCGTTGCCTTCCACGATATTGGGCAGCTCGTGCACGCTCAAGCCGAGCCCATGCCCCAGTCGATGAATGAAGTAGGATCCGAAACCGGCCGCCTCAATCACATCTCGCGCGACCCGGTCAACCGCTTCACAGCTCAGTCCCGCTCGGGCGAATTCGCGCGCCGCCTTGTTCGCGCCATACACGGCGTCATACATCGCCCGCATCTGCGCGGTCGGCTCGCCATAGCAGAACGTGCGCGTGATATCGGCCGGATAATCGCGAAAGCGCGCGCCGAAGTCGATCAGCAGGAATTCGTCGGCGCCCCAAACGCGGTCGCCCGTATCTCCATGCGGCAGCCCGCTCTTTTCCCCGGTCAGGACCAACAGAAAAGCATATCCCTGCGCGCCACGCTCGACCATTTCGGCCGAGAGTCGGTCGGCGATTTGACGCTCGGTCATGCCCGGGCGCGCCCAAGCCATCGTCGCCGCCAGCGCGGCTTCACTGATGTCAACCGCCCTTTGCATATTGGCGATCTCCGCCGGCGCCTTGCGCGCGCGCATGTTGAGGAACAGGTCGCCGACATCCAGCGCCTTCGCCGAAGACAAGCCCGCACCCGCCAGCGCCCGCCACTCGAAGAAGCGCAGCGTCTGGCCATCCATGGCGCAGGTCGTCCCCGCCGCCGCCAAGTCCGCCACCGCCTCGCGAAACGCGCCCTGATAGCCGCGTTGGTCCGTCCACATAAAGCGGCGCGCCTCCAAATCGGGCCGCGCCTCCAGCTTGGCCACTTCCAGCTCCGGAATGATGAACGACAGCCCCTGCCGGCTGTACAAGCCAAGGATGGGGCGTTCCGACAAATGAAAATGGAGGCCCGTGAAGTAAACCATGTTTTCGCCCGGCACAAAGGCGACGAGATCGGCTTCGCTCTTCTCCAGCAAGGCATCCAAGCGCGCGGCATAATCAATTGTCACAATAGCCCCCGTTTCATCCTCGATTGCTTGCGCGATTGTAGTCCACAGCCTCGTCATTCGTCCACAGAAAGGCGCGCAATCATCGCATCGGCGCAAGGCGCTTTTTCGGCAATTCAGGACTGACAGTTTCGGCTGCGGCGGTTATCGTACTGGCGAATCCAGAAGCAGGGTCCACCCGCAGAGGAGGCGCAGGCCCATGCGCTTGAATTATCATTTGCTCGATGTTTTTACCAATCGTCAATTCGGCGGCAACCAACTGGCGGTCTTCCCCGATCCGCCGCGGGACTTGCCGGCGACGATGATGCAGCAGATCGCCAAAGAACTCAATCTCAGCGAGACCACGTTCGTCTTCCCTCCCCCCGATGCAGCCGCGGACTACCGGCTGAGGATATTCACGCCAGCCGCCGAACTGCCGATGGCGGGCCACCCCACCGTCGGAACCGCCTGCCTGCTCGCTCGCCTGGGCGCGCTGGGACGCATCGCCGACGCGAAGACCATCACCTTCCAGGAAGGCATCGGACCCATCTCTGTGACCGTCCGCGCCGATGAAAATGGCGAGCCAGCGGATGTATGGATGAAACAGCCGATCCCGCAATTCCTTGACATTTACGAAGATCGCGCCAGCATCGCCGCGATTCTATCTTTAACCGTCGCCGATCTCCACGAAGGCGCGCCCATTCAGGTCCTCAGCAGCGGATTGCCCTTCCTGTTCGTCGTGCTCAATTCGCTGGAGGCAATACAGAGGATTCGCTTGCGCCTCGACAAATGGGCTGAGCAGCTGGCGGGCGCGCCAGCAGAAAACATCTTCGTGACCACAACCGAAACCTTCTGCGAAGATTCCACCGTGCACAGCCGCATGTTTGCGCCGGCCCTGGGCATCAGCGAAGATCCGGCAACCGGCTCCGCCAGCGGGCCGCTCGGCGCCTATCTGCTGAAATACGGCTTGGCGCAGGGTAGCGATATGGTCAGCGAGCAAGGCTTCGAGATGGGCCGACCGAGTTTCATTCATATTGAGGCGCGGCGACATGGAGATGAATTCACCCACGTCGCCATCGGCGGCCGCTGCGCTTATGTGGGCTGCGGCACGCTGGTCATCGCCTAGCCAAGCGCCCGCCCGAATTGTGCTAGAATGAAGCCGACAATATTCGCTGGTGCCTATGATGTCGCTGAGCGCGCCGATTGACCATTATGAAGCCTCCGCGGTATTTTACGGCTTGCTCGATGGGGAAGACTACCGCAACCGCGTCGCCGGCAGCTGCGTCTATTGCTGCCCGCGCTGCCGCCATCGGATTCGTTTTCGCTGGCGCAGCTTTTATCAGGCGGATGGGCGCTCCGCCTTCAAGCCAAAGCTCAGGCGCTTCTTTGATGACATGACGCCGACGCTCTCCACGGAAGAGCAGGGAATCCTCGATTTCTATTGCCCCACCTGCTCGGCGCCTACGCGCATCATTTTCAGCGCCGAAGACTATTCAAAAATCGCTTATCATTTTGACATTTACGCTGCGCTGGTGGGCGCCGGGAAGCCGCCCAAATGAAGAATGTTTTCGCCACCCTGCACGACTACGACCCGGGCATGCTCCCCGCCTTAGCCGAATTTTGGCGCGTAGACGGCAAAAGCCTGACCGATGAAGAATTGATTCGTCAACTTCAGCGCGCCATGCTGGACGCAGCAATCGCCGAAGCCGCCTGGGACCGGCTGGATGAACCGGCGCGAACGGCTTTGCAGCTGCTGGTCAGCAGCGCGCGGAGCCGCATGAAAATTGCCCAGTTCGAGCGTTTCTACGGCAACATCCGCAAATTAGGTCGAGCGCAAATCGAGCGTGAACAGCCGCATATTCTGAGCCAAAGCATCGCCGAAACCCTCTATTATCGGGGCTTCATCGGCGAAGGCTTCGACAAGGTGGATGACAATCTGATCGGCTTCATCTTCGTGCCGACCGATCTCATCGCCGCCCTGCCTTTACACAAGACGAGCTACGAGACGCTGGACGACGATAACGAATCCGCAGCCGAAGAGACACCCGCCCTGGGGCTGATCAACGAAGTCGATGAGGTCAGCCGCGCCGACACGGCCATCGTCGATGATTTGACATCCTTGCTGGCGTCGCTGCAAACGCGCCCGGCCGCCGTGGCTGGGGAGCAATTCGCGCCGGAAGACGCCGCGGCCATCAAACCCATTCTTTTGCAGCGGGATGAGAGCCGGCTGTCGTTCATGCTGGCCATCGCCGAAAGCGCGGAACTCCTGAACCGCGAAGATGGCAAGGCGCATCCCAAACGCAAGGAGGCAAGAAACTGGCTGGAGGCGCCGCGCGCCCGGCAAATCGAGCGGCTGGCGAAAGCCTGGCTGGCGAGCAGGACCTATCGCGAAATGTGGCATGTCCCCGGTCTGTATCCTGAGGATTCCGGTTGGTCCTACGACGCGGCGGCCGCCCGCCATGCGGTGATGCAGCTGCTGGCCGACCTGCTGCCACAGCAAGGTTGGGTATCCATCAACGATCTGATTGAGATCATCAAAGAATTCGAGCCGGATTTCCAACGGCCCGATGGCGATTACGACAGTTGGTACATCCGCAATGCGTCCGGCGAGTTCCTGTCCGGTTTCGAAAGTTGGGATGCGGTCGAAGGGTCCCTCATCGAATTTTATCTGCTGGGTCCAATGCACTGGCTTGGCTTGGTCGACATCGGCGAAGATGTCCTGCGATTGACGGCGTACGGCCGCGCCTTCCTGGAACTCAGCGAATGGCCCCAACCGGATGAGCCCAGCGCGCGCATTGACGCCCGCGGCGACGGCGCCCTGCTGGCTTCAAGGCGGGTCAATCGCTTTGAGCGCTTTCAGCTGGCGCGCTTCGCCCATTGCCTGCGCGCGGGCGACCCCTATCACTATCGCATCGACGCCGCCAGCATCCAGCGAGCCGCGGCCCAAGACATCAGCGCCAAGCATATACACTCCTTTATCACGCGCCAGCTCGACGGCAAGCCAGTGCCGCTGCCGATTGTCAAGCTGCTTCGCCATTGGCAAGCGGGCGCCCATACCTCAGTGACATTCGAATCCATGATCGTCCTGCGCACAACCGCCGAAGACACGCTGGACAAAATCTTAGCCATTCCAGCCTTGCGCCGCTACTTGGGCGCGCGGCTCGGGCCAACCGCCTGCGCCCTGCGCGAAGACCAGTGGGAAGCGCTGAGAGACAGCCTCGGGGAGAACGCCATCGACGTTGATATCTCCCGCCTTTACAGCGATAACGACTGACCGACTGGGCGCTCTCAGCGGCTCTTGACGCCCAAACGATAGACGGCATTTTTCTTCCAGCGGGCTCGTTTGGCGACTTCGCCGGCCGCCCGCGATAGCGCCTCGCCCGTCTCCAGCCGCTCGGTCAATGCTTGCTTGACCTGCGCCTCGGACCAAACTTCCGCAGCCGGATCAGCGCCGGCGATGACAAGCGTCACCTCGCCTCGGGGATTGTCTTTGGCGAAGCCGTCGCACAATTGACGCGCCGTGCCGCGGTAAAACCGCTCGAACCGTTTGCTGATCTCGCGCGCCACGCAAACCCGCCTGTCATCGCCCAGCACTGCCGCAATCGCAGCCAACGACTCACCCAATCGGTAAGGACTTTCATAGGCGACCAGCGTTTCGCTACGGTCGGCGAACTCAGCCAGCAGTGCCATGAGCGCCGCACTCTTTCGCGGCAGGAAGCCCAGATAAACGAAGCGGTCGCTGGCCATTCCCGAGCCAACCAGCGCTGTCGTCAGCGCGCTCGCGCCAGGAAGCGGAATCACCTCGTAACCGCTTTCGATCGCCTTCGCAATCAACTCGAATCCCGGATCAGAGATGCCCGGCGTACCGGCATCGGAAATCAGCGCGACATCGCCAGCCTGCAAAGCGGCGAAAATCTCGTCCAGCTTGGCGAGCTTGTTGTGCTCATGATAACTGGTCATCGGCGTGTCAATCTCGTAGTGTCGCGTCAATACGCGCGATGTTCGGGTATCTTCCGCGGCGATCAGCGAGACCTCGCGCAGAATGCGCAAGGCGCGCAGGGTTATATCCTCGAGATTGCCTATCGGCGTCGGTGCGATATAAAGGGCGCCCATCAGCGATCAGTTCCGCGCAAGACTAGGTTTTTCCTGCCGGAAAGACATGCGCTAGCGCTTCTGGCATGACGCTCTTGAAAGCGGCCAGGCTATGACCGCTGCCCAGTTCGACAAAGCGGTAATCCAATTCGGGGTCGTGCGTCATGCGGCGCTCCAGAATGCCTCGCAGCGCCAAAGCCGGCTGATAAAAGCGCAGGTCTTGTTCATAGCGCCCGACCGATTGGAAGATGCGATTGGGCAATATCGGCGAGTCGCGGAAACGCTGGGCAAACTCCTTCAATAGCTGAACCGCCGGCTCCCGGCCTAAGGGCGGCGAAACCAGTATCAAGTGTCCAAAGATAGCCGGGTTCTTCAAAGCGGCGTGAATCGCCGCAATCGCGCCTTCGCCAAGGCCCCCCAGCCCCAGGTCCAAAGGTTCAATCCGGTGCTCCGCCTGCAAGAAAGGCAGCAACTCGGCGGCGATCATGGCGTAATGCTTCTCGTTGCCGACATATTCCTTGGCGCGCTCCGACTGGCTGCCGCTGGCCAACATGGCGATAATGATCGGCTCCATCCGCCCGTGCTTGATCAGCGCGTCGGCGATAAAGGGCACTTCCAGCGCATTCATCGCCCACTGCCCATCCATCAGCACCAGCAAGCGGTAATGGCGGCTGTCATTGGCGTCATAGCCCGGCGGCGTATAAACCCAGAGACTGCGCCCGTCAAAGCCTAGCTGCGCCGAGCTGAAGCGATGCCGATAGACGCGGCCGCGAGCCACCGCGCTCATCGCCGCCCAACTGGGAAACGGGCGCGCGCGCGGCATCTGCAAGACCGATGTATTCACACGATTGCCGCGGATCGAAAGCGCATTGCGCGCATCCGCCTGCCAGAAGCGGCCCACGCGATCCAGCAAATCAACTTCCTGCGCCAGTGGCGTGCCCGGGTCGTCTATCGCAAACATATAGTCCACCAAGGCGTCGCGCTCGAAAAATCGCTGATAATACCAAAGCGAGGTGTCATCCAGCCGGGTCATGCGCTCGAAGGGGGGATCGCGCTTGATAATGTCGACGTTCAGCGCCACATTCTTCGCCGTCCAGGAATCATAAACAAAGGTCGCTTTGTTGCGCTCCACCCAGGGCCATTCGTCGTGCGTCATTAACAATTCATCCACCAGATTCTGCCGAGCATCCGTCGGCGTCTGATAGATCTCGCACAGGAACTGGATGAAGGAATTCCATCTCGACGTCGCCAAGCCCCGCCCTCCTCGCCGCTTCGGCAGCGACAGTCACATTTTAGCACTTGCGCCGCCGATGCAAAAACCGTATCGGCGTCGGCTATGTTGGCTGCCAATTGACGCTTGACCGAATATGCGGCCTGATTTGCCCGCCGCCGGAAATACACAGCCGCTCGGCGGCAGCGATAAGATTCAGCCGCGCTCACACAAAAAAACTTGCCCTCTTCTTGCGCGAGCAAAGGGGTTTATCAAATGAGAAAATAGCGACAGGCAGGGCGCCTTTGGGGTAAGATGAAGTGGGCTTAACGCGACGCGCCGCAAATCGAATGAACCGATCTTGAGCTCGGCATCGCTAGCGAAAGCAGATCGAGGGGCTAACAATGTCAACCAGATATATCTATTCATTTACGGAACCAATCCGTCCCGAACAACTGATGAAGCTGTTTAAGCAGACCGGCTGGGCCAACACGCGCGGCCCCCTGGATGTGCAGCAAATGCTGGATCGCTGCCACTTCACCTTGGGCGTCTGGGACGAAGATCAGCTGATCGGTTTTTCACGTGTGATCACCGATGATCGATATCGCGCGCTCATCGACGATGTCGTCGTCGACAGCGCCTACCGCGGCCAAGGCATCGCTTCAGAAATGCTCGACAAGATGCTGAAACGCATGCAGCATATCGA
>JAPOXG010000001.1:0-65014 GCA_026707225.1 Chloroflexota bacterium | reverse complement strand
GACACTGACCGCCGACATTAGCCGTCTGTCGCCCCTACAAATCGACGATCTTTGTACTATCATTTTCATCAGGTCTCACGCCCGGCCCAAACGAATGTGCCGCCAGAAAATGAGCAAATCGCTTCGCAATCCCCATATTGAACCATTCACGCGGGCTGACAGCCGCATCGCGCCCGATGATATTCGCCAGCTTCACGGTGTGGACAAGGTCTACCAGATGGCGAACAACGAGAATCCGCTAGGTCCCTCGCCTCGCGTCATCGAAGCGATACGCGCCGCCGCGCCGACGCTGTCATATTATCCGCAGTTTTCGGATATAGCCCTGCGTCAAGCGATTTGCGGCGTGCTGGGGCGCGGGCTGAAACCCGAACATATCTTCACCGGTTGCAGCGGATTCGAGTCGCTCGAGCTGATCGCGCGCGCTTTCCTCAGCCCCGGCGACGAGGTCATTCTGTCTCCCCCGACATTCAGCGGCGCCTACCGCAAGGTCATAGAGCCATTAGGCGCGCGCGTCATGGATGCGCCCCTCGATCCGGAGAATTTTCGCTATCGTCCCGATGCCGTATTACGCGCCGTCAACGAATCGACCAAGCTGATCATGCTCTGCAATCCCAACAATCCGACCGGCACTGTAACCCCGGCCGATGCCATGGCTGAGCTTATGCGCGGCCTGCCGGATCATGTGATCGTAGTCGCCGATGAGGTTTACCATCATTTCGTCGACGCGCCTGATTTTCCCGATTCCATTCAATATGCGCTTGAAGAAAAGAACATCATCATCGTGCACAGCTTCTCCAAAGCCTATGGATTGGCCGGCATGCGCCTTGGCTATGGCATCGCCAAACCGGAGATCGCCAATTACATCGCCGGTTTGCATCGCGGCTTCCATCAGAACAAGCTGGCGCTGGCGGCCGGCATCGCGGCCTGCCAGGATCAAGCGCATGTGCGGCGCTGCGTCGATTTCCTGCGCGGCGAAGTGGCTTGGCTCTGCCGCCAATTCGACCGGCTTGATGTCAAATACTGGAGGCCCCAGACAAATTTCATCTTGTTCGAGACTCAATTGGTGGCGGAAGACCTTAATCAGCAGCTGCTGGAGCGCGGCTTCCTCTTGCGGACGCAGACCCGAAATAATATGCCTTATAGCCTCCGCGTCAGCGCAAGCGCCCACGAAGACAATCAAGCCTTCATTCGCGCATTGGAGGAGATTCTGAGCGCGGCAGCGACCTGACGCGCTAATACAAGTGCGAGCTCACAGCGCGCGCCAAGCGATCATTGCCCTTGCCGCGCACCTATGATAGAATGCGCCGCGGCATCCCCCAAAAAATTGGCCGGGATTGCCAAATCCCACGCATCAGGACTCGCGGTGGGTGTTGTCCGCCTGTTCGGATTGTCACCGGAGGTTGAATGATGTGCGAGAATCAAACACCGTCAATTGAAGGAGCTTCAACAATGCCCTCAGCTGTAAGAATGCGAACCCTGCTTGAAACCGGTGTCCATTTCGGGCATCGCACCAACAAGTGGAACCCGAAGATGGATGAATTCATCTTCACCCAGCGCAACGGGATTCACATCATCGACTTGCAGATCACCCTATCAAACTTGAACGACTTTCACGACAAGCTCGCCGATCTGGTCGCGGGCGGCGGTTCCGTCCTCTTTGTCGGCACCAAGCGCCAGGCGCAGGAAATCGTCCAGCGGGAAGCCGAACGCTGTGCCATGCCCTATGTCAATTACCGATGGCTGGGCGGGACGCTGACCAACTGGAAGACCATCCGCAGCCGCATCGACACTTTGAAGCAATTGGAACAGCGCCGCGACGCCGGCGAATTCGACCGGCTGACCAAAAAAGAAGGGCTGGTGCTCGAGCGCAAAATCGCCAAGCTGCAACTGCGCTTGGGCGGCATCCGCGAGATGACGCGCGTGCCCGACCTGCTCATCGTGGTCGATGCCGAGCGCGAATACACCGCCGTCAAAGAAGCTAACATCTTGAAGATTCCGGTGATGGCGCTGGTCGATACCAACGCCGACCCCGACATGGTTGATCATATCTTGCCCGCCAATGACGATGCCATGCGCTCCATTCGCCTGTTGATTGGCGCGCTGGCCGATGCCGTGAACGAAGGGCACAACCTGCGTCAATCAGCCGGCATCGAAGTAGAAGAGGAACAGACATTCACCGATGCCTTTGACGAAGAAATCGCTGACGAAGATCTGCTGGGCGAATCGACCCTTGCCAAACTGCGCGATACCAAACTTTTCGGCGAAGAGGAAAGTGAAGAGACCGAAGGCGAAGACGGCGCCAGCCAGAACGGCGCGCCCGCTAGTGAAGACGGCAGCGCTGCCGGGGGCGACAACGAAGACTAAGCCAACCACTCAATACGGAGATTGTGCGAAAGATGGCTGTAACGGCAAAAGAGGTTAAGGCACTCCGAGATAAGACCGGCGCCGGCCCGCTGGATTGCAAGAAGGCGCTGGAACAGCACAATGGCGATATGGACGCCGCCGCTGAATTCCTGCGCGAAAAAGCGCTCAAGGACGGCATCAAGCTCCAAGGCAAGGGGCGCAGCGCGAACGAAGGCGTCATCGGCAATTACCTTCACTTTGACAATCGCCTGGCGGTCATGGTCGAAGTGAACTGCGAGACCGACTTCGTCGCCGCGACTGACCAATTCAAAGGCTTCGCCAAAGACATCGCCATGCACATCGCCAACATGCGCCCGAAATATGTCCAGCGAGATGATGTGCCCGCAGACATCGTAGCCTCCGAAACGCGCCTGCAGCTGGATCGCGCGCTGGACGAAGGCAAACCGGAGCATATCGCCGAGAAGATCGTCGCTGGCCGCATGAACAAATGGTACGAAGAAATCGTGCTGATGGAGCAGTCCTTCATCAAAGACGACGACAAGACGGTGGGGCAATACCTGCAGGAAACGGTGGCCGAGGTCGGCGAGACGATCCACATCGGCCGCTTCCAGCGCTTCGCCATCGGCGACGAGAATTGACTGACACGGTATCTCCAGCAAAACGAAGCGAGGTAATGTCCAAGGTCGGGAGCAAAGACACCAAACCCGAACTCTTGATAAGAAAGGGATTGCACTCCTTAGGGTTCCGCTATCGGCTGCACGTCAAAGAACTTCCAGGTAAGCCCGACCTCGTTTTTCCGCGATTCAAGTCTGTTATACAGATCAATGGTTGTTTCTGGCACGGCCACTCTTGCCCGCTCTGTAGGATGCCAAGCTCCAACTCTGAATATTGGCGCAGAAAAGTCGCTAGAAATAAAGAACGCGATATGTCTAATCGTCAGTCTCTGGTTAAAGAAGGCTGGCGAGTATTGACTATATGGGAATGCGCGCTGCGGGGCAAAGAGAAACTAGAGTTGAATCGAGTGCTCGAATTGACGTCTGAGTGGCTGCTATCGAAGCGGTCGGTTTGCGAAATTAAAGGTAGCGCGTCATAATTCAAAGCAAGAAACAATGAGAAGCGTGTGCCTCGCGCTACACAGAATCGAGATTTGATAGCATGACCTGCGCTGTTGAATTCTTTGCCGGCATGGGTCTCATGCGCGCCGGCCTAGAATGTGTCGGCATTAATACAGTCTTCGCCAACGACATTGACGAAACAAAAGCGAAGCTCTATGCCGACAATTGGGGGCGAGAAGAGTTGCATGTAGGCGATATACGCGCCTTGCATGGCGACGACATTCCGAACGCCAATCTTGTTACCGCGTCATTTCCTTGTACGGATATGTCTCTTGCTGGTCACTACAAGGGGCTAAACGGCTCGGAATCCAGTCTGGTTCTGGATTTCCTGCGGATTCTCAGTGAGATGGACTCGCGCGCGCCGCGAACCCTAATGATTGAAAATGTTATGGGTTTTCTGACAGCGAACGATGGTCGTGATTGGGAGACAGTCGTTAGTGGAATACAGAAACTAGGTTATCATGCTGCTCACATCGTAGTTGACGCCAGCGCGTTTGTCCCGCAGAGTCGCGCGAGAGTATTTTTATTCGGCCATAAGGGAACATTCGAACTGCCCGCGCCACCGAAAGTAAGAAAAGACTTGCGACTGGAAAGTATCGCGGAAGAGGGTGGAGACTGGTGGCCCCATGACCGCCTCCGAGCGTTTCTGGAAACCTTGTCGCCAATACAATCCAAGCGTGTTTCCCGCTATCAAGGAAGGTTCTGGCCAGGATACTATGGCGCGTTTCGACGCACGCGAGGCGGTAGAGCTGTTTGGGAAGTGCGCGCGGACGAAATCGCGGGTACGCTGCGTACAACTCGAGGCGGCTCAGCGAAGCAAGCTATCGTTCGCGCTGGGCGTGGAGACATAGCGGTGCGCTGGATGAGCTTGATCGAATATGCGCGTCTACAAGGCGCAGAGCAGTTACGCTACGACTCGGTAACTCCCTCACAGGCAATGTTTGCTCTTGGCGATGCAGTATGCGTGCCAGTTATTGAATGGCTGGCAAAGCATTGCCTTATGCCG
Source organism: Chloroflexota bacterium (assembly GCA_026707225.1). GTDB lineage: Bacteria > Chloroflexota > Anaerolineae > Aggregatilineales > Phototrophicaceae > UBA6055. The sequence goes on along the minus strand of JAPOXG010000001.1, from coordinate 60,529 downwards.
CTGTTGCTTCACTGATGCCAAGGAAAGAGCCGGAAGAAGTCACAGCCTTATATGATGGCGTTAAGAAAGCGCTGAATTCGGATTATGGTGACGGACGCAAGGTTGGGAATTGTAAATTCGGGGTCTATCTGTTCTATGACTATGACGGCGAGCCGATCTATGTCGGGCGAACAAGGGAGAGTCTGAGAGGCCGCATTGGCCGTCACCTGACCAATCAGCGCACCGACGCTGTTGCGATGAGCGTTCTCGATCCTTTCGAGGTGGCTGAAATTGAGATGTGGCCGTTTTGGGATCTGCTGAGAGATGATGCGGAAGCTATGTTAGATCGCGCCGAGTACACAGTTTATCAGAAGGCTCTACGAGAGTCGAAATTCAACGTAATTCTTAACGAAAAAGACATAAAACCTGCCGATGTCATTGTCCTTCCAGATTCTATTCGTGTATCCGTCTTGCCCTCGGATTTGCGGAAAAAGCGTGAGCATCCTGATATCCGATTAGCGCGGCGAGCGCGGACAATTGCCAATCTGGCGCGGGTTATCAGTGAGCGTAGTGTAAGACCGGGCATTAGACGCACCCTTTGGGCGCAGGCGCGGCGACTCGAACACTTGGCCAAGACCAGGCTAGAAGAATCTGAGCAAAGCGGCGAGCCTTGACCGACTTACCGCTGATCTTGGGAATCCGCAATAATTTCAATTTGAAGCATGACACTTTCAGATTCCGACTGGGACATTCGCCTCTACGTTTACCAAACGCTCGCTGATGGCGGGCGCGCGCCCGACGCCGACGCGCTGGCTTTGCAGTTTGGGATTTCACCGGACAACGCGCAGACGGCATTGCAGCGATTGCACGATGCCCATGCCCTGGTTCTGCGCGCGGGCAGCAGCGACATCCTGATGGCGAACCCGCTGGCGGCCCTGCCCACTGATTACCGCGTCCGATTGGGCGATACTGAGCTATATGCCAACTGCGCCTGGGATGCGCTTGGGATCCCCGCCATGCTGGGCGCGGACGCCCGCATCGAGGCTCTCCATCCCCTGACCGGCGCCGGACTCGAACTTGCCGTGGAAGGGGATCGCTTGTCCGGCTGCCGCGGCCACTTGGCGCATTTCGCCCTGCCATTCCGCAATTGGTATGACGACATTGTCGACACCTGAGCGACCATTCTGCTCTTCCGGTCGGAAGCTGAAATTGACGAATGGTGTCACCGAGAAGGCCGGGCGCGTGGCGTCGCCTTGACCGTCGATCAAGTTTGGGATCTCTCCAAACGCTGGTATAGCGACCGGATGTCGCCGAGCTTTCGCGGCCGCCGGGTTGAAGAAGCCATCGCCATTTTCCGCGCCCTCGGTTTGACCGACGACTTCTGGACGATAGCGCCAATGTGATTTGCCTTTTGGGACATTTTAGGCGAATATGCTTGGTGGCAATCCTCGCATCCAGGGAGCAACCATGACCGCAAGTGACCCATTGCCCTACCATCGCGTATTGTTGAAGCTGAGCGGCGAAGCCCTCGCCGGCGGCAGCGGAATCGGCATCGATCCGGACAAGACGGCATACATCGCCCAGCGCGTGCGTGAGGTTTATGATCTCGGCATGCAGATAGCCATCGTCATCGGCGGGGGCAATTTGTGGCGCGGCGAACCGGCGGCGAAGCTCGGCATGGACCGCAGTACTGCGGACCACATGGGCATGATCGCCACCGTGATGAACGGTCTGGCGCTGCAAGACGCGATCGAACGCCTGGGCATCGTCACCCGCGTGCAGACTGCCGTCGAAATGAATTCAATCGCGGAACCTTATATACGCCTGCGCGCCATTCGCCACATGGAGAAAGGGCGCGTGGTCATCTTGTCCGGCGGCATCGGCAGCCCCTACTTCACCACCGACTCGGCCGCCGCTTTGCGCGCCAGCGAGATCCACGCCGATGTAATCGTCAAGGCGACCAAGGTCGATGGCGTCTACTCGGCCGATCCAGTGGACAATCCCGATGCGGCGCGGTATCGCCGGCTGAGCTACCAGGATGTGCTCAATCAGCAGCTGCGCGTGATGGACACCACCGCCTTCACCCTCTGCCAGGAAAATGCCATGCCAATCATCGTGCTGAATTTCTGGAACCCGCACGACCTGGTCAAAGCGCTTCAGGGAGATGAATCCATCGGCACCGTCATCAGCGACAGCCCCGGGCTCCAACCCACATTGCCCTTATAAATCTTTCCCAATAGGTGGAAACGCGCGTCTCAAAAATGGGCAAGCACAAGCGAATCGCCGTTTTCTCCATGACGCCTCTGTTCCCCGATTTCGCCATGGGCGGCGGGCAGGTTCAACTGAAAAAGGTGGCGCTGCATCTTGGCGAATTGGGCCATCGCTTGACCATCCTCTCGACACAGCGTGAAGGGTCAATGACGCCCTTCCAATGGCACGAGAATGTGGAAATCCGCCCAGTCCTGCGCTTCAAACAGCCCTACCCCGAACCCTATTTCACGCCGATATACCATATCGCCAATGCCATGCGCGCTATGGGAGACGCCATTGCCGCTGCCGATATCCATTACAGCCACGATGGCGGGCTGATTTTCCCGCTCGTCTATCAGTCCAAACCAACGGTGATTTCGCTGCGCAGCGTCATCTATCCCGAAACGATGCAAGCCGCCTTTCTGTTTCAAGGCGACGAATGGATTCTGCCATCCGAGCACACGCGCGCCTCTTACGAAGCAGCGGTTTCGCAGTTCGCGCCAGAAGTGCGGGATCGCATGCAGGCCATCCACAATGGCTTCGACTGGGACGTCTTCCGCTACCGTCCACCAGCCGACATCTTAGATCTCATCCCCGCCGAGATCGCCGAGCGCCCGGTCATGCTCTTCCCTCATCGTCCGGACCGCAACAAAGGCATCTACGAAGTCGTGCAGGTGGCGCAGCGTCTGGCGCGCGATATGGGCTGGGAGCGCTTGCGCGTGCTCGTGCCCCGCTGGCTGGATGCGGAGAGCGACCCACTCAACATCGCCTACTATGACCAACTGCGGCGCGCCATCAACGAAGCGGGCTTGGACGACATCTTCGTCTTTCACGACTGGATCAGCGAAGCGCTCATTCCCGAGTACTACAGTCTGGCTGATGTGACGATGTGCATCGGCAACTGCGTCGAGACCTTTGGCAATACACCCTTTGAGTCGCTGGGCTGTGGCACGCCAGCGATCGTTTCGCGGGTCGCCGCCTATCGCGATTTGCTGCCCGATGAACATATCGATCGCGTCGACTACGGCGATATCGACCAGGCCGCTGCGCTGGCGCACCGGATCCTGAGCGAGCGCCGGCGTACTTCAGCCGACACGCTGCGCTACTTAAAGGCGGAGTTTTCCCTGGAGACGATGGTCAGCCGCTTCGCCGATGCAATTCTCAACGCCGTGAAGAAGCCGCCGCTGCAATATCGACTGCCCAAGCTAGACGACGAAACGATTTTCAAGCTGGCGCCTTGGTGCTATATCTCGCGTTCGCGCGGCATCTACCATGACTTTCAAGCCATCTACCAAAATGACGACGCCCTCATTCAAATCATTAGCGACCATCCCGACGGATTCCCCGGCGCGGCGGTTGATGCGGCGCAGCTTCGCGCCTGGATTGATGACGGCTATGTTGTGCCGGTGATTGATGTCTGATCTCACCTTTTGACGCTCCTGCTGAATCAGAGCGGCGCAACGCCTGCGCCGATGCAACGTAGGACAAATAGCCCGTGTTATACTCAATATTGCAGCCCGGTGGCGAGGACTGACATCGATGGCGGTCATAACCGAGTTGATTGAAGCGGGATTACGGCTTAAACAAGGCGGCAACCTGGGCGGCGCCATCGAACATTTCAAACAGCTGCATGCGACTTACCCCGGTCACGCGCGCATCATGTTCGAATTGGCGGCCTGCTGGCGCGCATTTGGCGTGCCCGAGCAGGCGCTGCCGATTTATCGCGATCTGCTGGCGATGCCAAAAGCGCAAGGCTTGCCGCCGAAGGATATGCCCCGCCTCTATACACAGATGGGCGCGACCCTGCTGGACCTGGGCGACAGCGCCGAGTCGCTGGCCGTCATTGAAGACGGTTTGCGGCTTCACCCGAGCTACCGCTCCCTGCGCGCCTGGCGCATCTTCGCGCTGACGCAGGCTGGTGAACCGAATGTCGCCCTCCTGGACGCGCTGGAGCTGATGCTGGAATCACTCGCGCCATCGCGTTGGGATATCTTTGAAGCTGAAATTAAAGCGGTCGTGAAGGCGATGCGAGCGAGCCTGCCGGCAGACGGCGCCGTATCTGAATTGGACATAGCCGGGCATGAATCCGCGGAAGAGGCAGCCGAGCCGACTGACAGAGTATCTGAACTCGCAAAGGAAGACGGCGCCGACACTCCAGACGCGCAAATCCATGTCACCAGCGATGCACCGAACGCGACCGAGACCGATGTGCCGGTCAATCTCGTGAAACCGCCGAGGAAGAAGAAAAGCCGCCGCAAGAAAACCGCGCGCCCGCAATTGGGCAAGAAAGCGGTCCGCATCGACATCAGCGGCAAATCGGATGCGCCCGCGAAGAAGCAGGACGGGGACGACGCGGCCGCCGGCGCCCTCAAAATCCCGATCGACCCAGACTGACGCGCAACCAGCGCTGCAACTCGCTCAAAGCACGGCTACAGATTCGTCTCGCACTCGCCTATAATATCGCTGCTCGCCGGCGAAAGAAAGAAACACCATGCCCGTCGTTCTGGCTCATGGCGCCTTGGGTCCCTTCGATGAAATCATCTTCCTGAGCATTGCGGTCGTATTCCTGGCTATGATGGGCATCAGCTGGGTGCGCAGCCAGCAGCTGCCGGAGGAAGAAACCGAAGCGCCCGACGAAAGCCGCGAGGCAGAGGCCGAACGATTTGAACTGGAATGAGGACCATCGCTATGAGACTGGAACATATTGCCTTTAACGTGGACGATCCGGCCGCGCTAGCCGCCTGGTATGTCGCCAACTTCAACATGAAAATGGTACGCTCTTTTGACGAGCCGCCTTTCATTCACTTTCTCGCCGACAGCGCCGGCAAGAGCCTGATCGAAATCTACAGCAATCCGCTGGGCAATGTCATTGATTACGCCAGGCGCCACGCGGTGACCTTTCACCTCGCCTTTGCCGTGAACGATATTGAGGCGGAACGTCAGCGGCTGGTCGCGGCTGGCGCCTCGCTGGATGGCGATATTGACCATCGCGCCAACGGCGACAAACTGGCGTTCCTGCGCGATCCCTGGGGTTACGCCATCCAGTTGGTGCAGCGCCTAACCCGCATGATCGATTGAGCGCGGCATGTGCCTCAACATCGAATTCAATATGCGCGTCGACGGTGAAGCGCCGGCGGATCCCTTTCTCGACCGCTTTGAGCTGGAGCAGATGTTCGCTGGCACACGTCGATCGATCGGCGGCGACCTGCGGCGGAAATTCGCCGATATCGTCTGCGCCGAGCATGCTGAAGCGCCAAAATTCAAAATCAGCGGCGTCTATGACAACAGCATTGAAGAGATGGATATTCAATACCACGTCGATACTTGTTGCCAGCGCTTCCTCATGCGCGTGATGCGGATCTTGAATCAGCGCGCCTGAAAGCGGCAAAGACGAAAGCGAGGTTCCATGCGCGTTCTGCTGCAACGCGTCAGCGCCGGGTCCGTGACGGTAGACGGCGAAGTTAGCGGAGAAATTACCGCGGGCTTCGTGGCATTGGTCGGCGTAACACATTCTGATACCGAGGCGGAAGCGGAGCGGCTGGCGAAGAAGACGACGCATCTGCGCGTATTTTCCGATGTGAACGGCAAGATGAATCGCTCGCTCCTGGATGTCGCCGGCGCTGTGCTGGTCGTCTCGCAATTTACGCTCTATGCCGATGCGCGCAAGGGGCGCCGCCCCAGTTATATTCAAGCCGCGCAGCCTGATTCCGCCGAGCCAGTCATTCGACATTACGCCGCTTGCCTCGCTGAGGCGGGCGTGCTACGGGTGGAACACGGCGTCTTCGGCGCGCTGATGCAAGTCGCGATCCATAATGACGGTCCGGTCACCATCCTGCTGGACAGCGACCATCTCTAATTCTCATCGTAAATTTGTACGAGCGAGCCAGTGGCCCGTCCACTCTAGTAATACCTTATCGATCTCGTTGTCGCATGGCTGACCTGGCGCGTCTGAGACAAAGAAAACGGGCGACCCGCCTGGATCGCCCGCCAATTTTGTATTCGCTTTGCCTGGAGCGGCGTTACTCGTCATCCGATTCGCGCAGGGGCAGCACGTTGGGCCATACCGATGCGTGATGCTCGTAGGCGTCTATGCCGATTCTGTCCGCTTCCGGATCGACATGCAAGACGTCCATGCCGTTCAATACCCGGAACATGATATAGCTAGTGACGCCAACCCAAATCGCGACGCCGACTACGCCAACAACTTGCGCGCCAAGCAGATCCAAGCCACCGCCATCAAAGAGGCTTGCCTGACCCAACAGCGCTTGCGATCCCACGATGCCGATCATCAGCGTGCCAAATGCGCCGCATGCGCCATGTACCGAGAAAGCGCCGACCGCATCGTCGATCTTCATCGACTCCACGACCCCCATCGAAACCACCAGCACGACGCCCGAAAGCAAGCCGATGATGATGGCGTTTATCGGCGTTACGAAAGCGCAGCCCGCCGTGATGCCGACCAGACCAGCCAACGAGCCATTCAATATGAAGCTGACGTTCCAAGTCTTGGTGATGAAGTAGGTATGAAACATCGCGCCCAGCGCGCCCGCAGCCGCCGCCAGCGTGGTATTGACCGCGACAAGCCCCAACTGGTTGACATCGCTCGCGCCCAGCGTGGAACCGACATTGAAACCGTACCAGCCCACCCAAAGGATGAAGGTGCCCAGCGAAGCGAGCGCCAGGTTCGACGCCGCCGGCGGCCGTCCAAAGACGCGGCCTGCGCGCGGACCCAACATATAGGCGCCCATCAAGGCGACGATGCCGCCAGTCATGTGCACGATGGTTGAGCCGGCGAAGTCCACGAAACCAGCCTCTGTGATCCAGCCGCCCCCCCAGGTCCAGAAGACGACCACCGGGTAGATGATCGCGCCCAGGACCGCGCTGTAGATTAGCTTGCCCACGAAGTTCGTCCGTTCGGCCATGGCGCCCGTGGCAATGGTCGCGGCCGCGCCGGCAAAGGCGAATTGGAAGAAGAAGTTCACAAACAGCGAACCATCGCCTTCACCCGCGCCGGTTGCGCCACCGAGGAATAGCTGGATTTCGCCCAGAATCGAACTGCCGACGCCGGCTTCCGCGTCATAGGCGCCAAAGGCAATGCCGAAGCCGACAATGAAGAAGACAATGGCGGTGACACAGGCGTCCATGAAGTTTTCCGCGAGCGAGTTGACCACCCCCGTTTCGCGGATCATGCCGCCTTCCAGCATGGCGAAGCCGGCCTGCATGAAGAAGACCAGGAAGCCCGCCAGCAGAATCCAAACATGATCGAGGTTCGTCTGCACCGCGTCAACATTTTCCTGCACGGCGGCAATCGTCAATTCTTCCGCCATCGCTTCTTCAGCGGCGGCATCCTCAGCTGGTGGATCGTCTTGTGCGATTGTGCCAAAGCCGAAGCTATAGAGGATGACCAGACCCAAAAATATCGAGATCAATCGATAAATCATCTTGCGCTTCCCGCCAAAACCTGCCTTGCGTTTATCCATTTTCCCCTCCGCGCAGACGAACTAACTGTAAACTCGCACCATGTCCGTGAGTTTATCCTGAGGGAGGCATCAGAGATAAGCGCAATATCATCCCAATTACGAACAATCATTTTGGTGATTTCTCACAACTCATTGGCGGGCACAGCGATTCAATATTCAGAATCGTATCAGAATTGCTGCTGACAACCTGCTGTGAGGCGCTGTGCCAAGCGCAAGTTTTGTTGTCAGCGTACAAAGAATCACTTAAGCGCTGTCGATTTCATGTTAAGAGCGCGCCCGGAATGGGGAATCGCTCCCGTCGCCCTGCGCGATTGACAGCCGCGGTCGCGCGAATGCTGCGCCTCAGAGAGCAAACCGCGCGCGATTTGTAAGTTTTAACCATAGCGATTTGCCGTGAACGCGCCACATCAGCCGAGCGCCTCATGTCTGATCGCTTTGAGCCGCTTCATGACATCATTGGCGCCGCGCCCAAGATATTCGTAGAGAGACCTGTACTCCCGATAGAGCCGGTCGTAAGTCTGCTGATTCTCCGCTATCGGTTCGACGACTTCATCTTTCAGCTTACCCATTTTCTCCGCCGCCGCCTGGATATTCGGATAAATGCCGGCGGCGACGGCCGCGTGCATCGCCGAGCCCAAAGCGGGCGCTTGAGCCGACCCCGACAGCCTGAAGGTTCGGCCCGTCACGTCGGCATAAATCTGACGCAGCAGCGCATTCTTCTCCGGCAGCCCGCCAGCGGCGACCAGCTCCCGCACCTCGACGCCCCGCGCTTCAAAGGCCTCGATGATCTCGCGCGTTCCAAAAGCGGTCGCTTCAATCAAAGCGCGGTAGATATCCGGCGCCCGCGTCGCCAAATTCATGCCCAGCATCATGCCGGTCAAGTCGACATCCACCAGCGTGCTGCGGTTGCCGTTCCACCAGTCGAGAGCGAGCAATCCATGTTCGCCGACCGCCTGTTTTGCCGCTTCCCGTTCCAAGTATTCGTGCAAGTTGAGCCCGGCGGCTTCTGCCGCTTGATGATATTCCGGCGGCACGCCATGATCGACGAACCAGGCGAAGATATCGCCGACGGCGCTTTGCCCCGCCTCGTAACCGTATAGCCCTGGGATGATGCCGCCCATGACCACGCCGCACATCCCGTCTACTTCGCCGAGTTCCGTTCCCGACAAGATGTGGCAAGTCGACGTGCCCATGACCATCACCATGATGCCGGGGTCGGTCGCTTTGACGGCCGGCGCGGTGACGTGCGCGTCGACATTCGCGACCGCCACGGCAATTCCAGCTGGCAGCCCCATCATCTCCGCCATTTGCGGCCTCAGCTCGCCCGCCTTTGAGCCGAGCTCGGCAAAATCACGGCCGACCTTTTCGTCCACCACGCGCTCGAAAGCCGGGTCCAGCGCTTTGAAATAAGATGAAGCTGGAAACGCCCCGTCCTGCACCATCGCCTTGTAGCCAGCGGTGCAGGCATTGCGCGTTTCGACGCCGGTCAACTGCCAGATCACCCAATCAGCCGCCTCAATGAAGCGGTCAATTTTCGCATAGATATCGGGCCGCTCCTGCAAGATCTGCAGCAATTTGCTGAAGAACCACTCCGACGAGATTTTGCCTCCGTACCGCGGCAGCCAACTCTCGCCCAATTGTCGCGCCGTCTCGTTAATCTGATCGGCCTGGCGCTGAGCAGCGTGATGTTTCCACAGTTTGATATAAGCGTGCGGCTCATCTTCCAGCCCGGGCAAAAAGCACAGGGGCTTGCCGTCCCTCGTCGTCGGCATCGGCGAGCTGGCGGTGAAGTCGATGGCGATGCCTTTGACCTCGCGCGGAGCGACGCCGCTAGCCCGCAAGACGGCTGGCACCGTATGAGCGAAGACATCCAGGTAATCACCCGGATGCTGCAGCGCCCAATCCGGCGGCAGCCTACGGCCACTCGGCAATTCGCTATCCATCACCCCGTGCGGATAATCGAAGACGGATTCCGCCACTTCGGCGCCATCGCGCGCGTCAACCAGAACAGCCCGGCCCGACAGCGTACCAAAATCAAGTCCAATGGTGTACATAGGCAGACCTCGTAATTTCGCCATGTCGTTCTCATCGCCTATTGTCTCGCAAGGCTAGGGACATGGCAAATTGCAGACAGTGGCGCGCGTAGCCAAAGGCTGCGTTTTGGGCTAGGATTGAGGCAGGAGCGGGGGTGATAGGAGCGCGTGATGAAGCCAGGGGCGAGCGATTACGATGGAACGGTCTCAGCCAGCGCGTTCCCGCCAGGTCCCACCGAGATGGGCGAAGGCGTCTGGCAGAATTATTTGTTTTATCGCCGCTTCTTCAAAGACCCGCTGAGCCATGTCACCCGCTGGATGGAGACTTACGGCGACGTTTGGCATTTCAAAATCGGCGACGACCACAATTACTCGGTTGCCAACCCCGATGTCATCTATGAGCTCTTCGTGCGGCAAGCCAAGCGCTTCATCAAGGGACCGGCTTATACCAGCCGCAAGAGTGGCTTGGCGCGCTTCATGGGCGACGGGCTGGTCACCAGCAACGGCGACTTTTGGAAGCGGCAGCGGCGGCTGGTGGCGCCCGCTTTCCATGCGATTCGCGTACACGCTTACGCCGACACCATGGTGGATTACACCCTGAAGCGGCTGGCGACTTGGAGCGACGGCGCGCTGGTTGATGTCGATGAAGAGATGATGGAGCTCACGCTTACGATCGTCGCGCGGACGCTCTTTGACGCCGATGCCTCAAGCACGGTGAGCCAGGTCAAGAAGGCGGTGGAGGTGGTGCAGAAAGCCAACAATACCGCCAGCATCCTGCCCCATTGGCTGCCGACGCCGCTGCGCCTCCGTTCATGGCGCGCCAACCGAGCGCTGGACAATATCGTCTACGGCTTCATCAATCAGCGGCGCGCCACCGGCGAAGACCGCGGCGACCTGCTGTCGATGCTGCTGCTGGCCGAAGATGAAGATGGCGAGCGCATGACCGACCTGCAAGCGCGGGACGAGGCGGTGACCCTCTTCCTGGCTGGGCATGAAACCACCGCCAACACCTTGAACTGGACCTGGTGGCTTCTGGCGCAGCACCCGGAAGTCGAAGCCAAGCTGCACGCCGAGCTGGACGCGGCGCTGGGCGGGCGCCCGCCCACGCTTGCAGACTTGCGCCAGCTGCCCTACACCGACATCGTCATCAAAGAATCCTTGCGCCTCATGCCTGCTGTCTGGTTGGTCAGCCGAACCGCGGCGGAAGACACCGAAGTCCGCGGCTACCCCATGCCCAAGGGGACGACGGCGCAAGTCATGATTTATCTACTGCATCGCCACCCGGAGCATTGGACACAGCCGACCGCCTTCATCCCCGAGCGCTGGCTCCAGCCCGAGATCGAGAACATGCACAAATACGCCTACTTGCCCTTCGCCGGCGGTCCGCGGGTCTGCATCGGCAACAGCTTCGCCATTATGGAAGCGAACTTGTTGCTGGCGACGATCGCCCAACGCTACCGGCTGCGTTTGATCGATGGCGTCGAGATTAAGCCGGCCGCCTTGATCACCATGTTCCCGCGCGATGGCTTGCCCATGCGGCTGGAGCGGCGTTCGCCAAGCCAAACCGCGCATTAGAAGAAGGTTGAGTTGGAAAAGGCAGCGCCGGTGGCATAACCGCGCTGCGCATTGCCTTTGCGGATACCCCCTGCGCAACCGGCAAAACAAGTTACAATAGGCTCGCTTGCCAACATTGGATGAACGAGGCAGTCGCTCATGCTTGAACTGACAAAAACACTAGTCGAAACCTGGGGACCGCCCGGCTATGAGCACCGCATCCGCCAGCGCATCCGCGATGAAGTAGCTGCGCTCGCTGACGAAATCTGGGTCGATGGCTTGGGCAATCTGCTTTGCCGCGTCGGCGATGGCGGGGTAAAAGTGCTGATCGCGGCGCACATGGACGAGATCGGCTTGATGGCGAATTACCAGGAGCCGGACAGCGGTTTCCTGCGCTTCTCCAGTCTGGGCGGTTTGCGTCACGACACGCTCAATGGCAATCGCGTCCAATTTGAAGACGGCACCATCGGCGTGATCGCCGTTCAGGAAGGCGGCGGCAAAGCGCTCAGCGACTTCTACATCGATGTGCAAGAAGACGGGAATGGCAACGCCACGCCTGTGGGCCAGCCGGCCGGCTTCATGCGGGAGATGCAGCTGCGCGGGGGGCGAATCGTCGCCAAGTCGCTGGACGATCGCATCGGCTGCGTCGTCGCCATCGAAGCGATGCGCCGGCTCAAACGGGCGACGCCAAACGAGCTCTACTTCGCCTTCACCGTCCAGGAAGAAGTCGGGCTGCGCGGCGCCAAGACAGCCGCCCAGGGCGTGCATCCGGATATCGGCCTCGCCATAGACGTGACCGCCAGCGGCGATCAAATCCGCGGCAGCAAGATGCAGGTCAAGCTGGGCGGCGGCGCGGCGATCAAAGTGCATGATCCCGGTCTGGTCGTGCCAGTCGCGATCAAGAACTGGATGATCGAGCGCTGCGAAGCCGACGGCATCCCCTACCAATTGGAATTGCTGACCGGCGGCCGCACCGATGCCTCCGTCATCCAACTGACCGACTCAGGCGTGCCCAGCGGCTGCATTTCCATCCCGACGCGCTATCTGCACACGACCAGCGAAACGGTCGATATCGGCGATGTAGGCGCCTGCGTCGACCTCTTGAGTGGTTTGCTGGCCAATCCGATCGACCTCTGAACAGCAGATTGAGCTGCGGCATGAAAGCGGTGCTTTGCCACCAGTTTGGGACGCCGGGCGATCTGGCCATCGCCGATGTCCCCAGCCCGCCTTTGGGCGCTGGTCAAGTCAGAATCGCCGTGCGCGCCTGCGGTGTCAACTTCCCCGATGTCTTAATGATTCAGGGCTTGTATCAATTGAAGCCGCCCTTCCCCTTCAGCCCGGGCTTGGAGGTCGCCGGCGACATCATTGAAATCGCGGGGGACGCGCAAGGCGTGCAGCTCGGGGCGCGCGTCATGGCGACGATGATGTACGGCGGCTTCGCCGAGGAAGTCGTCGTGCCGGCCGCCGGTATTCTGCCGATGCCGCCCGAAATGAGCTATGAGCATGGCGCCGGCTTCTCGCTGGCTTACGGCACATCGCATGTCGCCCTGACCCATCGCGGGCAATTGCAATCGGGCGAAACGCTGCTTGTGCTGGGCGCGGCTGGCGGCGTTGGCCTGACCGCGGTTGAGCTGGGAAAGCGCCTCGGCGCCCAGGTCATCGCCGCTGCGAGCACGCGCGAAAAACTTGAGCTGGCGCGCGCATACGGCGCCGACGAATTGATCAACTACAAGTCGGAAAACTTGCGTGATCGTCTGAATGAGCTGACGGATGGCAGGGGCGTCGATGTCATTTACGATCCCGTCGGCGGCGACCTCTTCGACCAAGCCGTGCGCCGGCTCGCCTGGGAAGGACGTTACCTGGTCATCGGATTCGCCAGTGGACGCATCCCGTCGCTGCCGGCGAACATCGCGCTGCTGAAAAACGCCTCCATTGTGGGCACATTTTGGGGCGCCTACTTGCGCAATGATCCCGGCGTCATTCACGATTCCTTCGCCATACTCACCGATTGCTACACCGCCGGGCTGCTCAAACCGCATATCCACCAAGTGTTCGCCCTGGATGAGGCGCCGTCCGCGCTGCGCCAACTGATGGACCGGCGCGCCATGGGCAAGGTTCTTCTCAAAACATAGCTCAGTCGCCTGCTCTCTCGGCGTACTGTTCATTCCCGCGAATACCTGTTCTAAGCTCAATCGCCCGATATTGGGTTCTATGCTATGCTGACTGATACGCCGTCCGCGAGCGGGTCGGTGGTACGGCGCATCCTGCCAAGTAGAACGGTTTTGATGTATGTCAATCCGCGCTGAAAATGAGCCCGAATACATCGACGACGATGAGTATTTCGATGCCGAAGCTGGCGGCAGCGGTTCGCGCAGATCCAATGTGCTTGGTGGCAACGGCTCCTTTCGCGATAGCGAGAATGATGATAATCCACCTGAAGACGCCCCGATTTCGAGATCAGCGCATGCTTCCGGAGACCAGACGCGCAAGCGCCCGAAGCGCGCGGCGGCCAGCGCCCGTCGGAACAAAGCCAAGCCGCGGAATCCTGCGCCGTCGGTCGCCAGCAGCGAAGAGCGGCGCGCGCGTTTAGCCGGCAAGAAGCCCGGAACAAAAGCGCGCGACGCACAGCGCCGCCAGCCGAAAGACGAGCCAAGCCGACAAACAGACGAGCCCCAGCGGGAGAGCCGTTTCGATAGCCTGCGCGCCCGTCTTAGACCGGCAAAAGAGGGGGCTGCTTCGAAGTCGGAGCGCGAGACATCGCGATTTTCCGCGATTGCAGGCGGCATCAGCGGAGGCATCAGCAATTTGCGCGGGCGTCTCGCCGGCATGCGTGACCAAGCCGACACATCAGGAGAACGGCGCGATGCGAATTCGGGGAGTCCGGTTCAAGCTAGCGGACCGGGAAAGTCGACGGCCAATATTCGGCCCGGCGCGGGCTTCACTACAAGCGCGTCGCGGGCGGCTGACGAAGCTTCGCGCGAATCGCTGGCCAGCCGCGCGCCCAGAATCGATTCGGCGGGCTGGCTGGACCTCGACCGCAAGCTTGACCTGATCGGGGTCGGCCTGGTTTTCGGCGCTATCGTCTTCTTTTTCAGCGCGCTCTCCGCCGAGCAAGCGGCCATCAGCAGCGTCAATACCGTGATCGGGCAGGCGCTTGGCTGGGGCGCCGTCGCCGTACCGGTCACCATGTTCGCCACGGGCTTATGGCTGATCGTCCGCCACTTCGGAGAAGAAGCGCCGATGATCGATCCGGTGCGCCTCGCCGGCATCGCGCTCGCCTTTCTCGCTGTACTTGTATGCTTTCAATTCATCGAAAGCATCAATTACGCTACAGCGATGCCCCGCTTCGATAGCTGCCGCAACCCCAGCGATTCCTCCTGCGTTGACGCGCTGGTGCAGCAATCTTATCAGGTCGGTCGAGGCGGCGGCCTGCTCGGCGGATGGCTCTATAGCGCCCTGGTCAATAACCTGACCGAGCTGGGCGGTTTCGTCATGATGCTCATGGTCATGACCTTTAGCGCGATGATGATCACACGCTCGAGCATGGCTGAGCTGGCGGTGGTGGCGATCGGCGTCGGGCGCGGGTTGCGCACCAGGATTAGCCAGCACGCGGCAAAACGCCGCGCCGCCCGGCTGGAAGCGCAGCGACATTCGTCATTGGGCGGTCATGAGCCTCACGTTCGCGTCTCAAAACCAGCAGCAGCGCAATTGACAGGACAATCGCAAGACCCGCAGGCTCTGCCCGAGCCACGCGAAGACACGATGCCCGTCCCCCGCCGCGTGCGCGATCTCTTTGGCTTGCGCGCCCGATTCTCGGCTGCTGCGGGAGAAGCGCTTCCGCTGGCGGCCGCGACTGCCGAAGCTGGAACCAGCCGGAATCCCGGCGTCGTTAGTCGCCTGTTCGGACGGATCCGCAGCGACGAAGACCCATCGCCGCAGCAGCCAAAGCCTGAGCCAAGCGCCGGCGCCCTGGAACGATTTCTCAACCTGGGCGACGATCTGCCATTCCAGACGCATGAGTCGCCGGTCTGGCAGAAACCGGCCCGACCTCCGAGCGCGCTGCCGCCCGACGCCGCGCCGCCGCCTGCGAGCGATCAGCAAGCCACTCATCCCAAGCCCGCGATGCCCGAGCCCGTCAAAGCCGAGCCGCCATCGACAGCGTCTCCGCGCGCAAAAGCGAAGCAGGAAGACAGCGCCGCGGCTGAGGCCGAAGTCAATTCTGCTCCCTCTGCCGCGCCGCCCGACATAGTGGCGTCAGCGCCGCCGGCAGCCCAAACAGAATTAGCGCGGAGCGAAGCGATTGACGATCATGCCGCCCGGCCGACGCATAAGGACGATGCCCCGGCGCCAGAGCTTCCAATAACTTCAGATCTTGAGAACGGCTCAAAAGGCGACGAGAGGATCGAACCAGGTGTTGATAGAACGGCCGCGCGCAGCATGTCCACGCCGCGTCCGCGCATTGACTGGCATCTCCCCGATTATCGCGAATTGCTCAACAGCGGTACCGAAGGCGACCTGGATCGCGAACCGCTAATGCGCCAGGCGCAAATCATCGAGGATACGCTCGCCAGCTTCGGAGCGCCCGGGCGTATCGTAGAGATTAATTCGGGTCCGGTCATTACCCAGTATGGTATCGAGCCAGCTTATTTGACCTCCAAGACGGGCAAACAGAATCGTGTCAAAGTCGGCGCGATTGCCAAGCTGGACAAAGACCTGCAGCTAGCCCTGGGCGCCAAATCGATTCGCGTTGAAGCGCCGGTCCCGGGCAAGGGCTATGTTGGCATCGAGGTGCCCAATCCGGATTCGGCGCGCGTCAGCTTGCGCGATGTGATGGCGTCCAAAAGCTATCGCAACATTGAAACACCTTTGGCGATCGCGCTCGGCGTCTCCGTGGACGGTTCGCCGGTCTCCGGTGATCTCACGCAGATGCCGCATCTGCTGATCGCTGGCACCACCGGCTCCGGCAAGTCGGTCTGCGTCAATGCCATCATCAACAGCATCATCGCCAACAATTCGCCCGATGTCGTCAAGTTCATCATGGTCGATCCCAAACGAGTTGAGTTGACCGGCTACAATGGCCTGCCTCATCTGGTGGCGCCCGTGGTCGTTGAGCTGGAGCGGACCATCGGCGTGCTGCGCTGGGTGACGACTGAAATGGACGCGCGCTATAAAAAATTCAGCCAAGCCGGCGCCCGCAACATCGTGGACTACAACAGCATCCTCGACCCCAACCTGGCGCCCATGCCCTATATCGTCGTGATCATCGACGAGCTGGCCGACCTGATGATGATGGCGCCCGATGATACCGAGCGCGCCATCACCCGCATCGCCGCCCTGGCGCGCGCCACCGGCATTCACCTCGTCATTGCCACGCAGCGCCCGTCAGTGGATGTGGTCACGGGCTTAATCAAAGCCAACTGCCCGGCGCGCATCGCCTTCGCCGTCGCCGGCAGCGTCGACAGCCGCGTCATCCTCGATCAGCCGGGCGCGGAACGCCTGC
Source organism: Chloroflexota bacterium (assembly GCA_026707225.1). Taxonomy (GTDB): domain Bacteria; phylum Chloroflexota; class Anaerolineae; order Aggregatilineales; family Phototrophicaceae; genus UBA6055. Next base: position 43,733 of record JAPOXG010000001.1, on the reverse strand, counting down.
TGGGCAAAGGCGATATGCTCTATCTCTCGGGCAACTCGCCGGCGCCCCTGCGCATGCAAGGCGTGCATGTCTCCAACGAAGAAATCAGCCGCATCATCCGTTACTGGAAGCTGCAAGCGGCCGGCATCGAAGGCGTCGAGCCAATTCCGCTGCCCGCGCTGCCACCGGACTCGGGCGCCAAGGACGTGTCCAGCGGAGACGAGGTCGGCCTCGAAGCCGCCCAGGCTGCTTTCTGGGATATGTCGCCGACCACGGGCAAAACCTCAGATGGCGCCGCTGGCGACGCCAACGCGGACGAAGACGAACTTTACCAGACGGCGGTTGACATGGTGCGCCGGCTTGACAAAGCCTCGATCTCTCTCATGCAGCGTCGTCTGCGTATCGGTTATACTCGCGCCGCGCGCTTGATGGATCTGATGGAAGAACGCGGCGTCGTCGGCCCGCCCAAAGAAGGCAGCTCCAAGCCGCGCGATGTCCTGCCGGAGTAAAGCCGCAGCCGCAGCGCCTTTTCGCCCGCCTTCTGGCGCCAGGTCGAGTTTCGGGCGACTCGCTATGCCGCCCCTGCAAGCAATAAGAATCCACCTGCGCATCACCCGCCCTTGCGCTACAATACGGCGCGGAGTGAAAGGACAATCCTTATGAAATACACCCGCATTCCCGGCATCGACAAACCGGTGTCACGCCTGCTGCAAGGCAGCATCATGCTCTCAAAGGATGACCGCGACGGCAACTTCCGCCTGCTGGACGCCTGCTTCGAAAATGGCTTCAACGCCTACGATTCCGCTCACAGCTATGGCGCGGGATTCACCGATTCCGAGTTGGGCGCCTGGATCCAATCGCGCGGGATTCGCGATGAGGTGGTGATCTTGGCCAAAGGCGCCCATCCAGAAAACGGCATCGCCGATCGCGTCCGCCCCGACTACATCCGCAGCGACTTTGACGAATCACTCGAATACCTGCAAACGGACTATGTCGAGCTTTATCTGCTGCACCGCGACAGTCGCGAATATCCCGTTGGCGAGATCGTCGATGTCTTGCATGAGGCGAAAGCAGCGGGGAAGATCGGCGCATACGGCGGTTCCAATTGGCTCGGCGATCGCGTCAAAGCGGCAAATGACTACGCAGCCGCCAACGGCAAGACGCCGTTCACAGTCAGCAGCCCGCAATTCAGCGTCGCCGAAATGGTCAAGCCGGCTTGGGAAGGCTGCATCAGCGTGAGCGGCGCTCAAGGCGAAGCCGACCGCGCCTACTACGACGAAAACGAGATTTCGCTATTCACTTGGTCAAGCCTGGCTGGCGGATTCATGACCGGCAAGTTCACCCGCGATAACCTCGATACCTTCACTGCATACATGGACACCAATCCCATCGCCGCTTATGCCTACGAGAGCAACTTCCAGCGGCTCGACCGGGTCAACGCGTTGGCGGCGGATAAAGGCCTCACCGCATCGCAAATCTCAGTCGCCTACGTGCTCAGCAACAATGCGCGATATCACGCCATCGTCGCCAATTGGGAAGTCGAGCAAGTCTCATATAACGCCGCCGCCGCGTCCATTCAACTGAGCGCCGCTGAAATCGCCTGGCTCGAACTCAAAACCGAGGAGAAACCGGCATGAGCGACAAGATCAGATGGGGGTTGATTGGCCTCGGCTGGATTTCGCGTAAATTCGCCAAGGGCTTGGCTTTTGCGCCGGATGCGGAAATTTATGCCGTTGCCTCTCGCTCGCAAGAAAAAGCCGATGCCTTTGGTGCCGAATTTGACGCAAGCAAATGCTACGGCAGCTATGAAGACCTGGCGAACGACCCGAATGTGGATGTCGCTTATATTGGCACACCCAACAATTATCACTTGCCGCAAGCGCTTCTCTGCCTCAACGCCGGCAAGCATGTGCTCTGCGAGAAACCCTTCGCCGTCAACGCCAAAGAAGCGAAGGTGATGATCGACCGCGCCCGCGAAAAGAATCTCTTCTTGATGGACGCCTTCTGGACCCGCTACTTCCCGGCGATGGTTAAGCTGCGTGAATTGCTGGCGGAGAAGATCATCGGCGATGTCATGCTGGTAACAGCAGACTTTGGCGGCCGCGGTCCGGTCCTGCCGGAGAAACGCCACTTCAATCCCGACCTGGCTGGGGGCGCCATGCTGGATGTCGGCTCCTACTGCATCCAGTTCGCATCCATGATTTATGGCAAGCCGCCAACGGATATCGTCTCGCAAGTCGCCATCGGCGAAACCGGCGTGGACGAGCTCTCGGTATTGGTTTTCAAGTACAGCGATTATGAGATGGCGACGCTGACATCGGCGATTCGCCTGAGCACGCCGCATGAAGCCCGCGTCATGGGAACGGAAGGCTATATCGCCATTCCCAATTTCTGGCATCCCAGTGAACTAACGGTGGTCCGCTCCGGGCAAGCGCCCGAGACCTTGCGCTTCCCCTATGAGGGCGAAGGCTTTCAATTCGAGGCGATCGAAGTGGGTGAGTGCATCCGCGCCGGCTTGACCGAAAGCCTCGTCTACCCGCTGGACGAAACGCTGGCCATCATGGAGACGATGGATCGCATACGCGCCGACTGGGGATTGCGCTACCCCTTCGAAGATTAGCTGCATGCTAATCGCACAAAATTGCATAACGCGAGGGATGACGAATATTCAAGCTGAAATTCAACCACCGAGTACGCCGAGTTTAGTTGAGGACACAGAGATTCTGGAGTTTCTTGACCTATTCCCGGCAACTGCCGCCGCCAAGCGGCATGATCCGTGACAGCCGCCCGACCGCGGTAAGCTGGCTTTCTCGGTGTTCTCGATTCGCTCTGTGTTCTCGGTGGTAATGGTCATTTGGCGCGAATGCAATGAACCAAGCCCCTACCCGTTTGACAGCGTTGCGCTACTGTGTTAAGCTCTTTTCGATCTACATAATCTAAGACTCAGGCGCGTCTGAACCCGGATGTTCGACGCGTAAAGGGAAAGTCGGTGCAAGTCCGACACTGTCGCGCAGCGGTAACTGATTCTTGAATCAGAAGTCCGAATGCCTGCCTGAGACTTAGCTCGTGAATCTTTCGCGTCAAAAGGGAGACGAGCATGGACAAGCGACCAATGCCCGCCCGACGACGGCGGGCGTTTTTCTTGTCCAGCCCCGTTTCCTCCATTTCCTATAGGAGGGACATGATGAAAGCTGCGCTGCTAGCCCTGTTCATTTTAATCACCAGCCTGCTGCCCGCATCCGCGCTCGATGAAAACCTGACCGATGGCTGCGTGGCGGACTACTCGGCCGATGTCGACTATTTCCCGGATAAGATTGAGATCGTCGACGCCGACAAATTCACCGTCGAGTACTTCAACAGCTACAAAGTCCTGAGCGTAGCGGACGCATTCGACGGCGCGCCCGGCTTCAATTACGTTCTGGTGCAATGCGGAACCCCCGCGCCTTCCCCAGCCGACTTCCCCGAAGGGACGCAGTTCATCGAGGCGCCGACCGGCGATCTGATCACCTTGTCGACCACGCAGCTGCCCGCCCTATCCCAGCTGGGCTTGCTCGATCATTTGCTGGGCGTCGACAGCGGCTTCTACATCAGCAATCCCGAAGTCGCCCGCATGATCGCCGATGGCGACGTCGCCGAGGTTGGCTTCGGCGCTGAAGTGAATATCGAGCTCGTGCTTGAGCTTCAGCCGCAGCTGGTGATGAGCTACGGCTACAATCCGGCGACTGACGCGCACCCGGTCCTGCTTGAAGTGGGCATTTTCACAGCGCTAGACGCCAGCTGGCGCGAGCTTTCTCCGCTCGGCCGCGCCGAATGGCTGAAGTTCACCGCGCTCTTCTACAACCGTGAAGCGCAAGCCAGCGCGCTCTACCAGGATATAGCCGCTCAGTATGAAGCGGTCAAAGCGAGGGCGGCGGCCGTCGCGGCCGAAGACCGCCCGCATGTCCTGATCAATTCCTTCCTTGGCTATGCCGACGCCTGGTTCATCCCCGGCGAAGAAACCTATGTCGGCCGGCTGATTCGCGATGCCGGCGGCGATCTGCTGCTGGCCGAGGCCGGCTCGGCAACCAGCCAAGGACTGAGCTTCGAGGTCGCTTTCGAAGGCGGCTTTGACGCGGACATCTGGCTGGTCGAGACCTTTGGCATTTACACGGGCGCCGATATGCTGGCGCTGGACAGCCGCTTTGGCGATTTCGCCGCCTTCCAGTCCGGCGACATCTGGAACAACAATCGCGATGAAAATGCCAATGGCGGCAACAACTATTACGAATGGGGCGTGACCAATCCCCATCTGGCGCTGGCCGATCTGGTGGCGATCTTCCACCCCGATCTCATGCCCGAGCACGAATTCGCCTTTTATCGGCGCCTGGCGAGCGAGTGAGATGTCCCAACTGGTTGGCGAGCCCGTCCATACCGCCACCGCAGAAGGCAAATGGCGGAAATCAAAACCGGCGACTTTGCAGCTAAGCCGCGAGTTTGGCGGGGCTCGGCCGCATGTCCTGCTAATCATGCTGATTGCGCTCGGCGCGCTGCTGCTGCTGAGCCTGGCCCTCGGTTCCGCCTCGATCCCCTTCGACCAAATCGTCACCATTCTGCTCAACGGCGAAGCGGATCAGCCCGCCTGGACTCACATCGTTCTTAAATTCCGCCTGCCCAAGACCCTCACCGCCATGTTCGCCGGCATGGCGCTGGGCGTGAGCGGACTGCTGATGCAGACTTATTTTCGCAACCCCTTGGCTGAGCCCTTCGTCCTCGGTGTGTCCGCGGGCGCCAGTTTAGGCGTGGCGCTGGTTGTTCTGACGACCGGCGCCGCCGGTGGCGCCCTGCTCGCCGGGCTGGGCTTGGCGGGCGATCTGCTGATGACGGTCGCCGCCGGCGTGGGCGCTGCCATGACCATGCTTTTTGTGCTGCTGGTCGCCGTCCGCATTCAAAGCAGCGTCAGCTTGCTGATCCTGGGCTTGATGTTCGGTTATCTGGTTGCGGCGATGGTCAGCCTGCTGCTCTACTTTGCCCTGCCGGAACGGATTCAAGCCTATATCAATTGGACATTCGGCTCCTTCGGCGGCGTCACCAACGAGCAGCTGCCGGTCCTCGCCGGCATCGTGCTGGCGGGCCTGCTGTTATCCGCAGCGCTGACCAAAGCCCTGAACGCCCTGCTGCTTGGCGAAGAATACGCCCGCAGCCTGGGCGCCAATCTACGGCGGACGCGCATCGGCATTGTGCTGGCTACCGCCCTGCTGGTCAGCGCGGTGACAGCTTTCTGCGGTCCCATCGCCTTCATCGGCATCGCCGTGCCGCACCTTTGCCGCGGTCTGCTGGCCAGCGCCGATCATCGCCTGCTGTTACCGGGCGCCTGCCTGGCTGGCGCCTGCGTCGCCCTCTGCGCCTCTTTAATCGCTGAGCTGCCGGGAAACAATCTGGTGCTGCCGCTCAATGTCGTCACCGCGCTGATGGGCGCGCCGGTGGTCATGCTGGTGGTGCTGAGGCAGGCGCGAGGCCAGCTATGACGGCGCAAGCGCTCGAAACGCGGGACTTGGCGATAGGCTATCGCCGCCGGACCAAGGGCGATATCCGGCTCGCGCATGGACTGAACTTAATCTTGCAGCGCGGGAAACTGGTTGGCTTGCTCGGTTCAAATGGTGTGGGAAAATCGACGCTTCTGCGGACCTTGGCCGGCAGGCAAAAGCCACTGGACGGGCGCGTTCTGCTCGCCGGGCAAGACTTGGCGGCGCTGTCGCCACTGGCGCTGGCCCGCCGCTTGAGCATCGTATTGACGCTGGCGCCACAGCCAGGCTTGATGAATGGCTATGCGCTGGTGGCGCTGGGCAGGCATCCGCACAGCGATTGGCTGGGACGACTGTCGGCGGAAGATCACGCAACGGTCGCCTGGGCTATTGACGCCGTCGGCGCCGACGACCTGGCCGACTTGCCGCTGGCTGAACTCAGCGACGGGCAGCGGCAGAAGCTGATGATCGCGCGCGCGCTGGCGCAGGACGCCGACATCATGCTCCTAGACGAACCGACCGCCTACCTCGATTTGCCGCGCCGCGTCGAGACGATGCAGCTGCTCAGGCAGCTAGCTCAGTCCGCCGAGCGCGCCCTCTTGATCTCGACCCATGACCTTGACCTGGCGCTGCGAAACTGCGATCAGCTTTGGCTGATGAGCGACGCCGGCATCATGACAGGCGCGCCCGAAGATCTGGCTTTGGATGGCAGGCTGGGCGCGACCTTTGACGCCGCTGCCATCACATTCGACAAACGGATCGGCAGCTTTGTCCTTGATCCGAAGGGTGGACCGCGCGTTCGCCTGATTGGCGAGGGAGAAGCAGTTCTTTGGCTGCGCCGGGCGCTCGAACGCTCGGGCTTCACAGTGTGCAGCGACGCCGCTGATATAGAAGTGGCGCATCGCGCGAACGGCGCGGCAGCGACTTGGGACCTGCGCGTGAATAGCCATGCGAGCGCGCACTCCACGATTCAATCAGTGCTGGAGGCGCTGGATAGCGAGCGAATATGACAGTTGCAAAAGAGCGGCGCGGGCGCTGCGCGGCTGGGCGCGAGCGCAGCAAATCATCGCCTCAGACGCTTATGACCTGATTGTCCTCGACTAATTCACCTATCTGCTTGATTTTGGCTGGCTCGACTCCGCCGAAGCCATTGCCTGGTTCCAAGCGCATAAACCGCCCCGCCTGCGTCTGCTGATCACGGGACGCAATGCGCCCGCGGATCTCATCGACTACGCGGACACCGTCAGCGAATTGGTCAAGGTCAAACACGCTTCCGACGCCGGCATTGAACTCTGACGAGCGTCGCCATTCACAAGTCTGCCGATAGTCTGTGGCGGCTAACTTAGGGAGAATACGCTCAGATGACAACGGCGGCCGACCGCGCCGGAATGACAATGCCGTCGCTAACAGGCTGCCACTGCTCACTGTCCACCAGCCGGTAGCGCGTGAGCCTGTGGTCCGTTTCCAGCTTCACCCTCACCGCTGTCGCTTCATCATCGTAGTTGGCGATGGCGACGCCGGGTAAGCCCTCGCTTTTGCTTTGATATACTGCGTATGGGTGATGCGCCTCGCCGCCGCTTCTGGTCACGGCCGCGCCCGCTTCATGCCGGAATTCGCCGTCCCAGAAATAATCGCGCAATTCGCTGCGCAAGGCGTCCATGCGCGCGCCGTAATCCATCGTCAGCGGGAAGTCATCCAGATGCCCTTTGAAGTTGTAGGGCTCGTAACTCATGATATAGCGATACAGCAGACATTGATTGATCATATTGCGATCATTAAAACCGCTGATCGCCGTCATCAGCGGCATATGCGGCAGCATATAACGCGAAAGCGGCACGTGTCGCTTGTCCCAGCTGCGATGATAAGACAAGTGATAGACCGCGAACTGCCAATCGTATATGCCCTCTCCGGCGAAGAGAAAATCGGGATTAACCGCGCGGCTCATCTTTTCAAGATGCTGCTGGAAATCGTTGTCTCGCGAAAAGACCGGGAAGCCAAGCCGATGGCCGTGGCTCGCGTCAAAGCATAGCAGCGTCGGCGAATGATGCTGGTTTTCGTCATACAGAATTCCGTCGGCGCCCAGATCCAGCACCTTTTGAAATTCGGCAGCGCTGACCGAGAAATACTCATCACTGCCGAAGCACATCGGAATCAAGCGCTTGGTATTGATGTTGAGCGCCTGCGTCGCCGTGTGATACTGATAGCCGTTATAGTGGTAATAATCGCCGTATGGATCTTTGATCGCCAGCCGGTGAAGATCTTCGCGGAACCACTCGGTGGCGCGGTCCGCCCAAGTGAATTTTGCGAAGATGATGAGTTTGACGCCATGCGACTGAATCTCGGCGATCGCCGCTTTGAGCTCGTCAAAGGCGCCGAGCCGCGGATCGGGATCGTGCGAAGGATTGCCTTGATCTTGCCCGCCATCGTTCCAACCGACCAACTGAATCGCCCGCACCTTATGCCGTGCAGCCTCTTCGCCGATTTTGCCCAATTCCTTGAAGGGAATGCGCAGTTCGTCTTCTGGCGAGTTGATGTGCAGCTGCCACCAAGCATGTGGTTGGCGCGCCCATTCCGGTATCTCCGGCGTCGTCATCCAGCTATCCCGCCAGCGCCGGTACAGATCCACACCATGCTGCCAGCCGCCTTGGAATGGCTGCACGGCAATGGGCGTCAGCGATCGTGATTCGCCAGGCTGCAAATACGGCAGATGTATCGCGGCGAAGCGCGTCGCCACATCCAGCCCGCTGATGGATGCGGAGGCCGGTACGCGAGAGTCGATAGCGCTGTCATAGCCCGGGCGCAGCTCATTGTGCCAGGCGACCAATTCCGCGCTCGGCTCGTTCAAGCCGACGTACAAGCCCTCATCGGCGCCGCGCAGCAATACATAGGGCACCGCCGGCGCGCCGCTCCGCCAGGAATCGGGACCATATTGCACCGGATAATCGAAGCCGTAGTAGCCCAATGTGTTATCAAACGCAGGATAAAGGCTGCGCCGCACCGCCTCGGCATAACCATAATGGAATGCCTCGAAGGTATCGCTGCCGGGCGGCCGCTGCACATCGCCAAAGTAAGGGAAATGCACTGTCTCAACGACATATTCTGACTGGTTGTCAACCGATAGCGAGAAGGCCGCCTGCTTGCCGGACAAGGTTACCGACATCACCAGCTTGATATGATGCTCGCCGCCGTAAGCCGAGCTTACGCTGTCCCAAGTGAAGGAGACGCCAAGCCCGGCTTCAGCCACTTCGACCGTTGAGACCTGTTGTTTTTCACCATACACCGGATTGTTTCGGCGGCCGGGCAGCGGAATCAGCAATTGATAAGAGAGCCCGAGATGCGGACGATTCAAGACTTCCCAGGCGGAGGCTTTCACAGTGAAGCCAGCCAGCGCGCCCGTCTCCCGCGCAAACTCCAGTCGCAGTTCGCTGTTTTCCAAGGTGATGATATCCATGAAGGTCTCCTGTCATCCTTTGATGGAGCCCGAGGTCAGCCCCCTAATGAACCAACGCTGCAAGAAGACGTACACAACGATTATCGGTATGGTGGCGATGCTCAAAGTCGCGAAGATTACGTTCCATTCCGCTCGTCCAAATTGGAGGAAAAACACCTGAATCGTCAGCGTTAGCGGGCGCAGCTCATCCGACCGAATGAGCAGCAAGGGCATAAAGTATTCGTTCCAGGCGCCGACGAAGGTCAAGATCGATACCGTAGCCACCGCTGGACCGGATATCGGCATGACGACGCGCAAGAAAGCCGAGAACTCGGAACAGCCGTCAATCTTTGCCGCTTCTCGCAGCTCGCTGGGAATGGAACGGAAGAAGGCTTGAAAGATAAAGATCGCTAAAGGAATCGTGCCGGAGGCAATCGCCAGGATGAGACCCAGATAACTATCCGTCAACTTCAGCCGCACAAACAGCACGTAAAAGGGAATTATGGGAACCGGCGCCTGCATGGTGAAGACCATGACCAACAAGATAACGGTGCTGAAGCGGAACGAAAATTTTGCGAAGGCGTAGCCCGCAATCGAAGACAAGCAAACCACGACCAGGACGGCGCCAATCGATACGATGCCGCTGTTTAACAGCGCTCGCCCGAGCTTGGCTTTTTCCCAGGCGTCAGCATAATTCTGATAGGCTGGATCGGTCGGCAAGCCCCAGATATTTGAGATCAGCTCGCCCGGGGTCTTGAAAGAAGCCAGTATCATCCACAAGACCGGATAAACGATGATGACGGTAAAGAGAATCAGAATAGAATGGTTGAATATCGTCACCAGAATGCGGCGCCAATGAATGCCACCCCCCTTCGAATTCAGCTGCGTGAACGGCGCTGCGCTCATGCGATCCCGTCCTTCAGTCCCGATTGTCGCCGCTGGTCATCAGCTTGAGTTGGATTGCCGCGACCAGCGTGACGATGACAAGCAGGACATAAGACAGAGCGGCTGAAAAGCCGAAGCGGTAGAATTTGAATCCGCGAATATAGATGTGCAGCGCCATGACGTTGGTGGCATTGGCCGGTCCGCCCGCCGTCATGATGAATGGAATATCAAAAACATTGAAAGCGCCCATGACTGAGATGGTGACATTGACAATCATCACCGGTTGCAGCATGGGCAGAGTGACGTGCCGAAACTGCTGCCAAACCGAAGCGCCATCGATGCGCGCCGCTTCATAAAGTTCGTCGGGGATTGATTGCAAGCCGGCCAGGAAAATCACCATATGGAAGCCATACCACTTCCATATATCGACCAGGATCAGGGAATTCAGCGCCACCGCCGCGTCGCCAAGCCAATCCTGCACCAGGAATTCCAAGCCCAATCCGCGAAGGAAGCTGTTAATCAAGCCGAACTGCGGATTGAACAGCCATGACCACAAGACGCCCACAACCACAAAGGACATCACCACCGGCATGAACAGGCTGGTTCGATAAAAGGTCCGCCCCTTCAAAGCTTGATGCAGCAAAATCGCCAAAAGCAAGGACAAGACGATCTTGCCTATGACCGTTCCCACCGCATAATGCACGTTATTGAGCAAGACGGTGCCCGTCATTGGATCGCTCAATATTTTCTCGAAATTGCGCAAGCCAATATATCGGGGGTCTTCAATGCCATCCCAACGCAGCAACGACATCTGCAAGCCACTAACCAGCGGATACAGTTTGAAGATGCCGTATACGGTTAAAGCCGGCAATACCCATAGATAGGGCGCCAGTTTGGAGAAGCGCCTAGCCACCCCGCTAGCCTGGCTGGTCAACGGCTGTGAAGTCTCAGGCACGCGCCTTTAACCTTGAAGTTTCCGCATGAAGGAATCAATCTTGAAGTCTGCCGCGCCGCCCGCGCACAGCAGCCGGTATCGCGGTCTCCAAGTGAAATGGGGCTAGGGCTTGCACCCTTTGCCCCTTGTTTGTCGCAATGGAACTAAAACTCGAATTCGTAACCGTCGGCGTACAGCTCATCCAATACGCCCTGGATATTCTCGGCGGCTTGGCTCGCGGTGACTGTCTTGGCGACAATCCCTTGCTGTTGTTCCTGGAAGGCGCGGGTAATTTCCGGCGGCCAGAACCAGTCAAGATAGACAAATTGATTGGGCGCCGAGATTTCGCCATAGCGAATCGACAGCGGATCATCGCTGGGTTGAACCCCGATATTGGTCGATACCGCGTCGGCATAGACCGCGTTGCGCAGCGCGACCATGTCATCGGTCGTCCAGAAATCCAGCATGGACCAGGCAAGCGATTCCCGTTCCGGCGCGATCCGCGAGTAGATGCCGGTCGCCCAACCGGTGCCGCCGGGCAACTGACGTTTCACCATCTCGTCATCTACAGAACGTAAGGGATTGACAAAGGAAAGATCTAAATCGGGAAAGTCGCCCTGTCTATAGGAGCCGACCCAACCGCCCCAGTGGTACCAGAAGGCGGCATTGCCCGATGTCAGAGACAGCTCCGCCGCTGGCACATCCATACTGTTGACCCCGTCCACAAACATGCCGTCGTCCGTGTAGGCTTGCAATATCTCCAAACCGGCCAAATGATCGGGATCGGTGAATTTGGTATTGCCAGTCAAGACATCAAATGTGCCCTCGACCGGCCGGTTGCCGGAGGTCTGCGCATAAGCCCAGAACTGCCAAACGGGCCACAAATAAATGTTCAGCCCCGAATGGGTGAATGGCGCGTAGCCGGCCGCCTTGAGATCATCCGCCATATCCAGCAGCTGCTGATAACTCTCCGGTTCGCCTTCAAAACCGACCGCGTCCAGCGCCTTCTTGTTGTAGAAGAAGGGGAAACCGCTGATGCCGCCGTTCGGTATCGCCCAGAGGCTGCCGCCGATGGAGTAAGTTTCGAGACCGATCGGGCGGAAGCGCTCCAGATAATCCACGTCGGACAAGTCCTTCAAGCGGCCGCCAACGGCATAGCGGCGCAAGTCCTGCCCGTTGAGATCCATGATGTCAATCTGGTCGCCGGCGATTTCGGCAGCGGCGAAAAGCTCGGTATAGCGTTCGCTGGTCAAGCTGCGCCATACGACCTTGACACCGGGAAATTCTTCTTCAAGCCGGGCGATGAAATCCGCCTGCTGCGAAGCCTCGCCGGCGCTCATGACGACGAAGTCGCCCGCATAATCGCCCTGCCCCAGAACCGGCAAGTGGCTGACATTGCTGGCCGCGGCGACCGCCACTGTACCTGCGCTGGCGGCTGCCTTGAGGAACTCTCGTCTACTAATCTTGCTGCTCATCTCAAAGTCCTTTCAACATTACAATATGTCTATACAGCAAATGAGACGCCAATCTGTGAGTTTTCACCTCCTCGCCGCGCTGAAATCATGGATACATGAAGTGTACATAGACCGAGAAAAGATGTCAAAAAACAGAAACAAAAAAACGACATCGCTGTCGGCTGTTCTGGACCTCTTGTTTGAGAAAGCCCCTTGCTCGCGCAAAGAGAGGGCTTGTCATTTAGTGAGAGCGCAGTTGAATCTCTTCGCTGCCGCCGAGCGGCTGTGGGCTGTACAGGACTCGAACCTGTAACCTCCTCGACGTCAACGAGGCGCTCTGCCAGTTGAGCTAACGGCCCACTCTGCCATGAGTGTATCGCAGAAGAGGCCATTTACGCAAGGGGCTGGCCTGCCGCCATTTGACAAAGCCCACGCGCTCGCCGTATCATGGAGCGGTTGAGCCTCCTATACCGAGTCGCGCGGTGCCAGCTTCAGTAGCCGAACAGATCAAGATCCGATTTCGCGGGATCCAAGACGTCAAATTCGCCAGTACCGCGGCGCAAACGACGCTCACCGCCCGCAATTACGAGCCCGATATCGTTGTTGAGACCTGGATGAACAGTCGGCTCTTTGTCTACATCTGCCAGCGGGCGCCCAAATCACGGCTGATCAAATCCGTTCTCAAGCAGAATTCGAAGTCCTCTATTGGCTCGCTCTTCCTGGTAGACGCGGCGCTGCTGCCAGATGACAGTTATTGCGGCCGCCTGCGCGATTGGCAAGACGATTTACGGGTGATGAATTTGGGCGCCATCTTCGCCTTTTCCGAGGCGGAAGAGCGCCTGCGGCTCATCCAGGTCAACATGGATGAAACGACGCAGCGCAACCAATTCATCGTCTGGCACACGCTCGATTTCCCCTTCGACGTGGTCGCCGTGCGCCGGCGCGAATATCAAACGAATATCCGCGGCAGCTGGTATGTCGGCGATATTGCCTCCGCCGGCTTCAAGCGCCGCATCAGCGAAGAGCGCGCCCGCCAGCGATTTCACTATCGCACCCGGGGGACGAGTCCGCTGGATTCCGCTCAGCCGGAGCAGATAAGCGCCGCCTACCTGGCGCTGGAGATCGAGGTCGGCGCCGGGCAGGAAGCGGTCAAAGAAGCCTTCCGCAACCTGGCGCGCAAGTACCACCCCGATGTCAGCGAGCATGAAAAAGACGAGGCGGAAAAGCGTTTCAAGGAAGTGCAATCGGCCTACGATCGAATCAAGTCCCATCGTCGCTGGCGATGAGCGCCTGTCGAGTAGCGTAGATTCAATTACGCATAGTGACGGCTGCGCCAAAGCAAGGTCATCTTCAAAACAATCGAAAATCTGTAGGGGCGAGCCGGTGGCTCGCCCACGCAGCAAAGCGATTTCCAACTATGCTTTTGACAAGGGTGTTGGTCGTATTTGCTCCAGCGCTAACCAGCGAGAATCCGCAATGCGCGCAAAAGCGCCCCATCATCGCCAACGTTGCCGGGGAAGACGACATAGGCGCCGCCCGGGTAGCGGCTGTCGGCATCCGGCTGCCAAACCGGTATACCGGGCAAGATCTGCCCCAAAACGCGCGCGCGTTTTATGCCCAGAGCGTCGGTCGCCAAATCGCTCGAAGTGATGCCGCCTTTGGCGATGATGAAGCGCGGCACGACCGGCAGCCGCCGCGTAATATCCACGAGACTTTGCGAGACGCGCCGACCGATTTCCAGGCTGCTCTCGTCATCGCTGCCGCTGATGAGCTCGCGGCTGGTATAAAGCACAGCATGATCGCCGCCCCTTAGGATCGCAGCCAGCGCATCCACGATCGGCGTCAGGAATGAAGCCGCGTCGCCTGACGCTAGCAATTGCGCGACGGGCAATTCGACCGGCTTTGCCATCCCGCTCGCGAGCAGCGCGGCCAGCTGATCCGACGACTTCTTGACATAAGAGCCAACAACTACCAAGCCTCCGTATTCGGACAGCGGCCTGATGTCAGCAGCATTCAATGTGGGGCGAAGCGGGATGCCGCCACGGATGCCGGCGAAGGAAGCGGCGCTGCGATAGATCAAGCGCTTGCCGGCCGCCTCGGCGCGAATGCAGGCCAAAGCGACCACTTCAAGATCCCGCTCGCTGACGGCATCGACAACGCAGACCGCGCCGCCGGCCAGTTTTTCCAGTTTGGCCAGCGCGCCATCCGGTCCCTCGCCGCGGATGACATCAATGGAGAGGCTAACGACAGCCGCGGAATTGACCCGGCCGCCGGTCTTCTCTTCCACCCAGCGCCGCAAGTCGGAATGCTGATAGCCAAAAACAACGTCTTTCGCGTAAGGCGTCTGCGCGGCAGGGACGAGCAAACTCCCCTCTTCTACGTAGTGCGCGCCATGAATCGTAAAGCGTCCGCCAGCCATGAATGCCGGGATGATGAGAACGCCATCCGCGGGCGCGTCAGCCGCCGCCAGCGCGTCCGTCTCCGCCGGGAAATGCCCGCGCAAGGTGGAATCGCTGCGACTGATTATGCTGTAAGATCGCCCGGTCCGCTCGGAGGCTGCGCGCAAGTTCCGCGCAATCTCCAGGTTCAGCGCGACCGCCTTCGCCGCATTGACGCCGCGCGAGTTGGTCAGGATGTAGCAGACGGGGTCGGCGCTTTCCAGCTCGCGTATGAGCGCCGCAACGGACCATTCGGTCAATACAATAGTGTCGTGAACCGTCTGCGTGCCGGTGGGATCGTCATCAAGAACGAAGACCTTCTGACTTGTCTCCCGCAGCGAAGCCTGTATCTGCGGAATCAGGTCTCGTGGCCAGGGCTCAGGCAAGCTGGAAAACAGCGCCGCCTTTTCCACGACTGCGACATCATCGCCACGATGCAAGTTTCACCTCAAATTTGGAGAAACCGGATTGGCTTCTTCATCCAGCCTGATTCAAACAGCGGCGAGCGATTCCGTAGTGCTTTCCCGCACCGTTGCCGGCGCGCCCAACCAGGGCTCGCGCCCGTCGATCACGCTTAGAATGGCGTCTTGCTCAATCAACTTCCGCTGAATTTGGCGGATATCGACATCGCGCATGAACTGGCCATTCAGCGCCGCGACCGCAGCGGACGTGCCGGCGGCGTGCCCCGTCGCCATGCAGGTGGCCGCGCCGCGAATCGACGCTTGCGAGAGATGATCGCAAGAGATGCAGCGACCGCCGACAACCAGATTCTCCACACCCTGCGGCAGCAGCGCGCGCAAGGGAATATCGTGCGCTCGCTCCAAGAAGCTGATCTTGAAGACCGTTCCCTTCAAATGATAATCCAGGGCGCGGCAATTCAATGCGACGACGTCATCGAAATGCGCCTCGCTCTTGGCGTCGTCAATAGTGATGTAGTAATCGCCGATGATCTGGCGCGATTCACGCACGCCCAAATGCGCTTGCGAGACGATGAAGGCGTTTTCGAAACCGGGCACATTGTCCTTCATAAAATTCAGGTGGTCGATGGCGCCGCGCAATCCATCGACTTCAGCCCGCGTCAGCGCGCGCGGATCGAGCGGATTGATATCGGAATTGCCCTGGATGCGCACGGCTTCACGGTAGATGCAAAGCTTCACCGTCGGCATCCAGCCGACGTGGAAAGATTCTTGCGACACGAAATCACTGCTGTCTTTCGGTATGGTGATGGTGAACATCGACTGGGCGCCGCCTTCTTTGTTGTCGACTTCCAGACCTTTGACCTTCAAGTCGAGCCGGTCTTTATTCGCCCGCGCCCACTCGACCACTTGAGCGGAGTCGACGCCGCAAGCGATATAATCGCAAGAGACTTGCTGGATATTCTCAATATCTTCGACCTGGTTTGGCGCGCCGCACCAGGCCGCAATATCAGCATCGGCGCTGGTATCGACGAAGGTCTTGCCCAGCATGATGCCGCGCCCGCCCTTCGTTTGAATCACGACGCCCTTGAGCACATCGCCATCCATTACGACATCATAAGCCCAGGAATGCAGCCAGAGGTTGACGCCCGCTTCTTCCACCATGTCGAAGGCGATCTTCTTGGTATAGGGCGGCCAAATCTGATTCTTGGTGCCGTTGCGCGTGATGAAAGCCTGGCCATCCCTTTCCATGCGCTGCAGGTATTCCATCGGCAGCCCGCGGATGATCAATTGATCATGGCTGTCGCCGAACCAGCCAATGCTGGTGTTGTAGGGCGCGGTGCTGCAGCCGCCGAGATAACCGTGACGCTCGATCAGCAGCGTGTTGGCGCCGGTGCGCGCGGCAGCGACCGCCGCCAGGAATCCCGATGAACCGCCGCCGACGACTACCACATCGGCCTCATCAAACACTGGCAGCTTCTCGGCTGGCATTTCAATCATCTGTACTTGGGACACAGGCATCTCTCCTTATAGCGTACTTATCAACGTCTATTCTTCGGCTATCTCATCCAACAGCGACTTTGTGTATTTGATGGCCAAGCGCTCACTTCAGCCCGGTCGTGACGATGCCGCGCACGAAATAGCGCTGCGTGAACATGAATATGATCAGCGATGGCAGCAAGGTGATGACCGATGCCGCCATTAGCAGGTTCCAAATCGTCCCCTCTTCCTGCCGGAAGGTCGCCAAGCCGATGGTGACCGTGAATTGCTCGGTGGATTTCAGGAAGACAAGCGGCTCGAAGAAGGAATTCCAGGAGCTGAAGAAGGTCAAGGTTGCCAAAACAGCCGCCACTGGTTTCGTCAGCGGCATCATGATGCGCCAATAGATGCCCCAGGCGCTGGCGCCGTCGATCTTGGCGGCGTCCACCAGCTCTTGCGGGATCGTCATCATGAATTGCCGATAGAGAAAGGTGCCGAAGGTATTGGCGATGGCTGGCGCCGCGATGAGCGAAATATGATTGTCCAGCCAGCCAAGGTGCTTATACATGATGAAGACAGGAACGATATTGACGATACCGGGAATCATCATCGCCGCCAGCAGCATGGCAAAGAGCTGATTCTTGAAGGGGAAATCAAAGCGCGCAAATCCATAGCCCGCCATAGAACAGAACATAATCTGCCCGATGATGGACAAGATCGCAACCTTGAAGCTGTTGAACGTAAAGCGACCAAAGGGCTGCGCTTCCCAGGCGTCTTGATAATTCTCCCACTGAATAGTCTGCGGAATGAACTGCGGCGGAAACTTGAACACTTCCTTGCGCGGCTTCAACGACGTCGAAACCATCCAGACCAAAGGCAAAGCCAGCATCGACGCGATCGTGATGAGAGCAATGTAATGCGCGGTCGTCTCGATGATCTTAACTACGCGTATAGATTTACGATGCGGTTGCGCTATCGCCGCCAAGCTCATTCCCCATAGAAGACCCACAATTTCGAAGCGCGCCATTGAATATATGTCACGGCGGCAATGACGACGAACAAGCCGAATGCCATTGCCGCCGCGTAACCCGCCCGATTGAAAGAAAAGATATTTTGCCAAAGGTAGTAGACCCAAACATCCAGCGAACGCAATCGTCCTGCGGCGCCGCTGGTAAAGGTAAAGATGTAAATGATGCTGAAGACTTGAAAGGAACTGATCAAGGTGATGATCAAGACGAAGAAAGTGGTCGGCGAGAGCAGAGGCAAGGTGATATGCCACAAGCGCGACCTGGCGCCGCCGCCATCGATCTTGGCCGCTTCATAGAGCGCTTCAGGTATGCTTTGCAAGCCAGCCAAGAATAGAAGCATATTGTAACCAAGGCCCTGCCAGACGCTGACAACGATGACGGATAACATTGCGATATTCGGATTTGTAAGCCAGGATTGCCCTTCAATCCCAAGCATCTTTAAGAATTGGTTCAGCAATCCCAGTTTGCCGTTCAGTATCCATTGCCATACCATTGCGATTGCGACGGTCGAGCTGACGTAAGGGACAATGTACGCGAGACGGATAAGACGAATCCCGGGCAAAGGATTGTTGACCAGGAGCGCCAAGCCCAAGCCAGCCGGTATCCCCAGAAATACAGTACCCGCCGTGTAAACTATGGTGTTGCGCAAGGCTTGCCCCGCAAACTCATCGGCGAGCAGCCGCTCATAGTTGCCCAGCCCCACCCATTCCGGCGCCGTCAACATATCGTAGCTGGTGAAGCTGATGCCGAGCGTGGCAAATGTCGGCAAGACGTTGAGTATCAATGTGCCCAGCACCACCGGCAGCACAAAGAGCAGGCCAACAAACTGCACCCGGTGGAACGAATAGTTGTCGCTGCCTCTAATCGACAGCGGCAATCTCTCGACGCTTGCGCTCATAACTTGGCGGCCTGGCTTGCCATTCTCAAGTTGGATCGAACGCAACATACCTGACCGTTATCATGGTCGGGCATGCCGCGCCTATGCGAAATGGGAAACGCGCGTGGTAGCGCGCTTCGCTACTGCAAGTGTTGGCTACATGCCGTCGCCGACACAACCGCCGACGCCAGCCAGAATTTCATCAACGGCCGGCTTGGCCGCGTCGAAGACTTCCTGCGCGCTCTTTTGACCGAGGAAGATCTGCTGAATCTCGGGCCACACGACATCCTGCAATTCACCGAAGGCGACGGCGAAGGGCAGGCTGCGCGCATAGTTCAGACCTTCGACCAGGATCTCTCGGCCGACAGGACCCTTCGGCAGCCAGATGTCATTCGCCGCGGCGCGACTGAAAGGTATGATCGACTTGGTTTCCGCCAGGATGGTCTGAGACTCGCTGCCCATCAAGAAAACAGCGAACTTGGCCGCTTCTTCCGGGTGAGACGTCGAAGCCGCTACGCCAAAGCATTCAATCGCCAGGAAATTCGCCGGACCATACGCATCGGCATAGGTCGGGATGCCACGGAGTTCGTATTCGAAGTCGACTTCGTCGATGCCACTCGGGAAACGGCTCTGCTGATAAATCATCGCCGCCTGCCCGCCGACGAACATTTCGCTAGCGCCGCCAAGCGCTTCCTGCGTTTCAGGATCGACCGCGCCGCCTTGCGCTTGAATGAGAGCGGCTGAATTGTCGAAAGCGCGCACCATGCCGGCCCCATTCATGAGGAATTCCAGGCAATCTTCGCTGATGACATCGCCGCCCAAGGCGCGACCATGACTGATCGAGTGGTCGGCGCTTGTCAGCCCGGCCATACCGTAGACGAGGTTGTCGGCATCAGTGAGCGCGACCGCGGTTTCCGTGAAGGACTCCCAGCTCCAGTCCGCCGACGGGTATTCCAGCGGCGGCAGATCCACGCCGGCTTCCTCGAACATCGTCTTGTTGATGATGAGGTTGTCAACGCGCATCGCCGGAACGGACACCCAGACCTCGCCATTGATCGCGGTCGATGACAGGGCGTCCCAGAAGAATTCATCCGGGTTCAAATCGGCCAGGGCTTGTGTCAAGGACAGCAAGGCGCCGCGCTGGACGAAGAAGGGAATCTCATCATCGTCTTGACGGTGCACATCGGGCGGGGCGCCGCCGGCGTAGGCCGTCTGCAAGTTATCGAAGAAAGCCCCCCAAGGATAATACTGGAATTCGATGTTGACGTTGGGGTTCTGCGCCTCAAAGGCATCTATGACCGCGTCAAACTCGGTCTCATTCACGTGCCACACATTCAGCGTGACCATGTCCTGCGCGCTGGCGATCATATTGACCGGCAGATTGCTCAGACTGCCAAAAGCTACCGCGCCGCCAGACGCAGCGATCTTAAGAAAGTCACGCCGACTGACTTGTCTCTTCTGTTCACTCATGTTGATCTCCTTATATCTCTAAAATAAGTATTGCTTCGGCAACTCGAACTATATGGGCGCCTCCTCTTCGTCCGCGAATGATGTGACATCTCGCTTGATAAGGGTTTCAATAATATTTCGCAGACAATAACATGATTCACGCACAGTAGCAAACTGTGTATCGACGCGCCTAATAGCCCTAGTCGTATCCAGCGTTATTCAGAGTGTTCGAGACAATGCGCGCTGAAGCTTCGGTCGGGTCCCGCGCTGCCGCCAAGCGCCGCGATCATTTGGCGCATCTCGGCGCGATGCAGCGTATTGTGGTTAAGGAAATGGAAAATCGTCTGCCAGACCGGCGTCTTCATCGCCGTATCCCGATAGACGATCTCGATCTCACGGCTGAATTGGCGATCATCAAGCGCGGCCATATAGCGCGTCCAACTGGCTTCCACCCGGTCCCAAGCCGCTCTGATTTGCTCGCGTGTGGGATCATCCATTGTGACCGCGACGGTGGCAGCCTTGATGCCGTGAAGTCGTTCCAGGCTGGCATGCATCACATCCACCACATGGGCGCACTCGCGTTGCAAACTGCCCCAGGAATAACCGGTATCGATTTTGAAAGCGGGCTCGGGCAGCGCCATGATCGCCTCGTCCCATAGGCGGCGGTCTTCCTGAATCTGATACTCAAAAAGGCTTCTGATCGCATCAGCAATCATTGGCGAAACACCCCGCTCAAAAACTGCATCAGGCTCAGGTCGAACTGCGGCGCCTCATGAACTTCGGCGGCAATGCGCATGATGCCCGATCGATGCGTCGTCCCCTGGTAGATGACATCAAATATCAACTGCCATGCTTTCAGCTTGACAGCGCGACCGCCGTCAGTGAAGGCGCAGTCGGCGAAAAAGCGATCGGCGTCAAGCTCGCCCATGTAGGCCGCCCAGTCCGCGTGAATCGCCCGCCAGCCAGCTTGCATCACCGTTCGCTCCAGCGGCAATTCCCAGATGGCTGAAGTCTCGCCGCGAAGGCGCCGCAAATTTGTCCACTCAGTTTCCATAATGTGGGCGCACTCACGCTGAATGGTGCCCAATCCGAATTGGACCGCCCGCGCAAACTGTTCGTCAGTCAGGGGAGCAATGGCGAGCCTCCAGACGCGCTCGTCTTCCCAGCAGCAGTGCTCAATCAGCTTGCGAGCGAAATCCAGATCTGCGGCGCGATTTAGTGGGTTCAATGCAATTCAAAGGACTAGCTTGGAGCAAATGGATCCACCAGGACTCGAACCTGGAACCAATCGGTTATGAGCCGACTGCTCTGACCATTGAGCTATGGATCCTGTTTACCGTATCGATCCCGTATCAGCCGCAGGGCTAGCTGAAGCGGGTAACGGGATTCGAACCCGTACTGACACCTTGGAAGGGTGGAGTGCTACCGTTACACCATACCCGCGTATTTTGCAGTCGGGGCGCCCGGATTTGAACCGGGGGCCTCACGGACCCAAACCGTGCGCGCTACCGGGCTGCGCCACGCCCCGAACGTCCAATCATCTTACTCCTCTTTCGCCGTATCGTAAAGTCATAAGTGGGCGCGTTATTCCTTGCGGACAGGAATATGAATATCACTGAACTTATCAATCTGGCTCGCCGCCGAAAGCCTGATACAGTTCGTCGATTTCGTCTGCAGAAACGGTCGGATGAATCTCTTCCCCGCGCGCCTCCTCAGCCATACTGGTTCCCCCCAGCAATTGCGCGAATTGAGCCGACGACATGTGCCTCATCCGATGGCGGTGAGCGTATTTCACAACATCGCGATCGGCCGACACAAGGGTCCAATTGGGCGCATCCTCTGTTCTGCTGATTCGGCTCTTAATCAAGTCGTCGGCGGTCTTGTGGCGCGCGGCGGCAAATATGACCTGCACACTCCGCGTTGACATGCTTGAGTGACCGCCGGGCAGACCATGATCAAAGACGACGATGCATTTCTTGCGCGCCATGGCGGCAAAACCCTTCAGCTTGTTGACCAGTTGGGCTTCATCGTTGGGATCATCAAGTTCTATATCTGGCAGGCATTCGATCAGATTGTGCCCGTCGATCAGATAAGGCATAGGCGATACCTGGCTATTGCACGGCTGGACTGAGCGAATTCAGTCTACCACAGCCTTTGGAATCAGCGAGCGCGCGAATCTCTATGCCGCGTCCGCCACAATCTCATGCACAGGCACACCCATCGTGAAGATGCTGCCGACATTTAGACGACTCTCCACTTCCAGAAAGCCGCCATGCGCCTGGCAAATCGCGCGCGCGACGTACAATCCCTGCCCCAACCCGGACGGGGAGTCGGCCGCTCGCCTGGCGTCGCCGCGATAAAAGCGCTCGAAGATATGCGGCAGGTCTTCCTGGCTGATGCCAGCGCCATTATCGCTGACGCTGATGAGCGCGTAATTCTTGGCGTCGCGCGCCTCCACCCGGGCGGCCAGCGCCACATAGCCGCCGTCTGTGCTGAAAGTCGCGCCATTGCGGATCAAATGCCCCAGCGCCCACTGTAAACGGGCATCGTCGCCGCGCACATGGACGCCGCTGAGATCTCGCGTCATCACCAGCAAATCGATGCCGCGGCGCTTGATTTCACTCTCGATGCCATTGATGACCGACCAAACCACATTCTCCACCCCGACCGGCTCGCGCTGGACATCAAAGGCGCCGGCATGCAGCCGCGAAATATCAAGCAATTCCAGCGCAAGTTGATCGAGGGCGCCGACATTACGCAGCAGTTTGTCCAGCAAGAGCTGGTTGACAGCGGCGTCTTCCGGCTGCCCGCTGAGCAATTCGCCGGCCAGCTTGATGACGCCGACCGGGCGCTCCATCTCGCGCGCGATATGCGTGACAAAGCCGTCTTTCAGCCGCTCGGCCAAAGCGTCATAAGTGACATCGCGCAAAATAATGACCGTGCCAATGCGCCGGCTGGCCTCATCGCCGATGGCGATCAACTGCGCGCGAACAATACGGTTGTTGAGCGGCATCTCTTCCGATTCACCCAATGGCGTCAATTCCGCGACCGCCTCCTGCACTGCGCGATATCGCTCAAACAAAGTGCCCAGCGCGCTTTCCCAAAAGGATCGTTTTCCGCCCAGCATATTTTGCGCCCCCTGGTTCATCATCGTTACTTTGCCGTTCATATCTTGTACGATGATGCCTTCATCGAGGCTGCTCAATACCTTGGTCAGGCGATCCAACTCATCGCCGCGCTGCTGGTGTTCGCTGCCCAGCCGTTCCAAACGCCGCCGCAGGGTCGCGCTCTCGGCGGTGTGGCGCTGCGCGATCTGCCTCTGTCGCTGCAATTCCTGCTCCAGCCGCTGGCGCTGGCTTAAGCCACGATACAGACGCCGAAACAGCGATTCGCTCGCCGCGCCAAAACGGTGAACATCGCCCAAATTCGCATTGACTTCGCCATTTGACGCGCGCGGTGAATCTTCCATCGCGGTCCCATTCGCGCCTGCGCATACAGACGGCTTGGCCGCTGCAGCGCTCAAACAGAAGCGACTGTGGCAGCCGCTCTAAGCCTTGATTATAGTCAAACTCCCGCAGGCTCGCGAACTAAAGGCAGCGCAGATTGCAAGCGTCAACAGATGGGCTATTATCTAAACTGAGAAGCGAGACAGTTTAGGAGCTTGGCGGTCTTCGATGCAAAACGTGGCGCCAACGCATCGCTTGAGCCGGCGTTCGCGCGATTTTCTGATCGCCGCCGCGGTCCTGTTTCTCTTGGGCGCGGCATTAGCTGTCGCTGGCATCGGCTTGCATGTCGTCAGCCTGGTCGTCCCATTCAATCGTGGCTTCGCCTTTTACGACCTGACGCGCAAGGCAATGCTTTCGGCGGGTTTCGGCCTTGCCTTCGTCTCGATGCTGATGGCGCTGCGAGCCGTCACCTGGAAGACGGACAACGCCCTGGCATGGGAGCTGGGCGAGCGGCTCGCCCAAGCGCTCGATCGTCAGTTCGTTTACATTCGCAATATCAGCAAGCGCTCGCTCGGCTACATTGATGCGGCGCTGGTCAGCAAACACGGCGTTTTGGTCTTGCGCATCACCAAACGCAGAGGCCAGTTTCTGAACGATGGCGGAGACTGGCTGCGGCGCGGGCGCAAAGGAACATGGCGCCCCCTGCGCTGGAACCCCACGCGCGATGTGGCGGCTGACGCGATGAATGTCAAAGCCTACTTGCGGGATTATCAGTTGTCGGCTGTGCCAGTATTTGCCGCCGTCGTCTTCACCAGCGACGCGCCCGACGCAACATTGAGATTGCAGCAGCCAGCCCTGCCCGTGGTCCAGGCGGCAGGCTTGATCAGCGGACTTCGAGACAGCTATTTCGCCCAGGACCGCATCGACGCGGCCACGGTGCAGCGAGTCGTTAATCTGCTCTATCACTAGGAGGCCTTCGTGGCTCAGATCTTGCACCTCGCCCCCGCAGGGACGGGGAAGACCGCGCGCCTGCTTGCGCTTCTGCGAGAGATGACGCAATCGAAGCGGGACGGCATACCCAAAATCTGGGTGCTATTGGCGACCAGGCGCCAAGCGCTCAACTTTCGGCAGTGGCTGATTGAGCTGGATGAAAACGTCGCCGTCTATTGCAACATCGAGTTCTTCAACTTTTATTCCTTGAACGCGCGCCTGCTCAAGTACGCCGGGACGCCCGTCCGCCGCCTCAGCCACTTGACGCGTTACGGCTTGCTGCGGCGTCTGCTGTCTCAGATGCGGGCCGAGAATCAACTGCGCCATTTCCAGCGCATTGCCGATACGCGCGGTTTCGCCTCGATCGTCGCCGAGCTCATCGATGAACTCAAACAGGCCAAGGTCGACGTCGATGAATTCGCCGCGGCGGCGCGCAGCCAAAAGGACGAGGAATTGGCTCTGATCTACCGGCGCTATCAAGACACGCTAAGGCGAAGTGATCTGGCCGATGTAGAAGGCGAAGGTTGGCTGGCGCTGGCCAAGCTGCGCGACATCGCGCTTGATGTCGACTTGCTGCTGGTTGATGGCTACGATCAATTCACAATCGTTCAAGCGCAAATGCTGGCCGCCCTGTCGCGGGCGATTCCTCACGTTCACATCAGCTTGACGCGCATGCCAATCGCTTTCGCCGATGCCCTGCCCCATCGCAGCGCCCGCGCTCGCCGGCAACTGGAAGCCGCCTTCGAAGAAGCGCGCGTTGACCTGAGAACGGAGACGATCGATCCATTTGACGCCGAGAGAGCATCGGATCTCATGCAGCTGGGCGAGCGCATCTTCCGCGACCGGCCAGCGGCAGCCGGCGGCGCTGCCATCAAGCTGATCGAGATGCCAAGCCCAAACGACGAGGTGAGGAGCGTTCTGCGGCTGATCAAGCGCCAATTGCTGGAAGGCGTAAAGCCGGACGATATTCTGGTCGCGCTTCGTGATTGGAATCGCTACGCCGCGCATTTCGCATCAATCGGAGAAGAATTTGGACTGCCGCTGCTGCTGCGCAATGAGCCGGACCTGCATAGCGCGCCGATGATCGCCGTACTCATCGACTTGCTGGATATGGCGCCGCGTTTTCGCCGGCGGGATCTACTCGATATCCTGCGATCCCCATATATTGACGCGGGCTTGGAACCGGAATCAATTGACCTGCTCGACCGGATTAGTCTGGAGCGGCAGTTCCTCGGCGGCGACGCCTCGGAGTGGCTGGATTTTGTCACGCTCGCCGGACGTCCGGCAATCCGAGACAGCGACGCCGATGCGCTTATGGTCTTGGAATCCGAGCAGCAGGAAAGGCTTTTCTCGCGGCTCTCCGCCTTTTTCTATGCCCTGCGGCCGCCGGTTCAAGCTGATGTCCCCGCGTATGTCGAATGGCTGGACAACTTGCTCGGCCTTGATCCTTTCGCTGATTATACCAGCCAGAATCGTCAAGTCTGGGCGACCGGCTTCTCACTGAACATAATCGCGGCGGCGCGCCAGCATGAACCTGACCGGGACCGAATCACGCGCCAGGACTTGATGGCTTGGAGCGGCTTGAAACGAATCCTGCGCGATTTCTCGGCGCGTGATGATGTGCTGCGCGAGACCTTCGGCGAGGCAGCCCAAATTAACTGGCCCCGATTCTGGTCCGACCTCAAGCAAGCTTTGGAATCGACGACTATTAAACCTGGCGATCGCTCGCGCGCGGGTCAGGTCCTGGTCACCACAGCGGCTGAGGCGCGTGGCTTGCCCCATGGGCATGTGTATGTTCTCGGGCTGTCCGAAGGTCTCTTCCCGGCCGAAGTTCCCGAAGACCCGCTCTATCTCGATTCCGAACGCGAACGCTTGCGGGCGCATGACATTCCGCTGGCGGCGCAAGCGGATCGCTTTGACGATCAAGGCTTGTTCTACGAACTCATAAGTCTGCCGCAAGAATCGCTAACCCTGTCCCGCCCAACCTTCCAAGCGGGCAAAGTTTGGATTGAAAGCCACCTCTGGCGCGCGGTCAGGCGCGTCTATCCAGACCTGGCGCCTGTAACCGGGAAACTCGGCGCGGTCGTCCCGGCGCTGGAATCCGCCAGCGGCTCGGAGGCATTGCTCGGCGTCGCGTCGCAGCTGAATGGAATCGATCCCAAGCAAGCCGAGTCGGCGCTGCGAGTCAAGAACTGGCTGCGCCATCATTCAAGCTTGGCGGCTCAGTGGCAGCGCATTGCAACGGGCCGCCGCGTAGAGCTGGGGCGCCTCTCCAATGCGCCATTTGACCGCTATAGCGGCATTCTAACGCGCCCGGATCTGCTGGCGGAGGTCGCGCGCCGCTTGGGCCACGAGCGCGTCTGGAGCGCGTCGCAGTTGAATGACTACGGGCATTGCGGCTTCCGATTCTTTGCCAAACGTTTGCTGAAACTGGATGAATTCAAGGAGCCCGAGCTTGGCATGGACGCGGCGCAGTTGGGCTCGCTCAATCACCGCATCCTGGAAGAGACGTATCGCGCGATCGCCGAACACGCGCTTGGCATTGACCAAGAAAACCGGCAAGCCGCTCTGGAGATATTTGCCGGCGCGGCCGACGACATCCTGGATCGAGCGCCTGATCTTTTCAGCTTCCGCGCCACCGCCACCTGGCAGGAGGAAAAACAAGTTCTGCGAAATCGACTGCTGGCGCTGATCAAAAATGACTTCTCGCCGGAGAGCCCGCTTAAGAAGTTCGGCGACCGGCGCTATGTGCATGATCTCGAGTTGAAATTCAACGATGTTGAAATCAAATTGCCTGCGGAGGGGCGAACGCTGCGCGTCGCCGGTTATATCGACCGCATCGATAATGTCGATGGCAAACTCATCGTGATCGATTACAAGAGCGGCACGACCGCCATTGAGCGGCGCGAAATGGAAATCGGCCGCGACTTTCAAATGATGGTCTACGCGCTTGCGCTGCAAGGCCTGCTTGAGCGAAACGGGAAGAGCAGCGAAGTCGCTGGCGGCCTATTCTGGCATGTGCGCAATCTGAAGGCGAGCGGCAGGTATTCCGCCGATGACGAAGACGACATCGCCGCGTTGGAGCTGGCGCGGCAGCATGTCGCCCGCAACCTGGCGGCTGGACGCGCCGGCCAGTTCCCCGCGCGCGCGACCGCCCTCGAAGACGGCAAATGCGCGCGCTACTGTGAATTCTCTCATTTCTGCCGTATGCGCGTCACCAGCCCTTATAAAGCCGCTCCGCCGGCCTAAGCGACTGACAGAGGCGCGCAGCATGGAGCCGACCCCTGAACAATTGGACGCCATTCATATCAGCGACAAGAATCTCATCGTGGTGGCGGGCGCCGGCTCGGGCAAGACTCGCGTACTCGTCGAACGCTACCTGCAACTTCTGAAAGACAATCCCGATTGGCGTCTCAACGCGCTGGTGGCGATCACATTCACGCGGGAAGCGGCTTTTGAAATGCGGCAGCGGCTGCGGCAGGAGCTTGAGCGGCGATCGCAGGAATCCGGCGCTGGCCATTGGGCGCGACATCTCTCACAGCTGGATAGCGCCCGCATCGACACGATTCACGGGCTATGCGCCGACCTCCTGCGCGCGAATGCGGCGCAAGCGGGCGTCGATCCAAGGTTCGAGGTGCTGGACGAAAACGAATCCGCCATCATGTTGGGCGACATCGTACTCGATGCGCTCACGAGCATTGAGGCGCCCCTGTCCCAACTCTTCGCCCACTATGATTCCTTCCGAATCGACCAAACGCTGCGACAGCTCAATCTCATCAATGCCGAATATGCGCCTGCGCCGGACGACCCCGAAGCGCTGTTTCGGAAATGGGAGCGAGAATGGTCCGATGATGTCTTCAAAGCCCGCGGCCAACTGCTTGATTGTGAGGAATTAACTGGCACTGAGACGCTGGCGCCGATCCCGATTGGTGACAAGCTAGCCCAGTTGATTGAAGAGTATCGACGCAATCTGATGGAAATCGCGCGCGCTGAGGACGCCACCGTTGCCGTCCAACTGATGGGGGACTGTTATAGTAACGGCGCCGTCGGCAATAAAGGCTCAGCGGCGGCTTGGGGCGGCGCTGATGCGAAAAAACTGGCGGCTGATTCTGTTCGCGACCTCCGCGCGCGGATCAAAGACACGCTCGAGGAAATTGGCGATCCGCCAGGCGATCTCGACCGCGCCACGGCCGCGCTGCTGCCGCTTTGGCATCAGCTGCTGCAACAGATCAGGACGACCTATCGCGAGCGAAAACGGGCCAGCGCCCAAATCGATTTCGATGATCTGGAGCGGCTGGCGGCGGAACTGCTTCATGATGACGAAGTTCAAAAGCGCTACCGCCTGGCGGAGTTCCGGCATCTGCTGGTCGATGAGTTTCAAGACACCAACGCGGCGCAATGGCGGATCATCAACTCGCTGGCTGATTTGCGGCGGGGCGGTTCGCTTTTCGTCGTTGGCGATCCCAAGCAAAGCATCTATCAGTTTCGCGGCGCCGATGTCAGCGTCTTCAACACCGTTCGCGCTCAGATCGCTGACCAGGAAGCGGGCCGCGCTCTGCCGCTTTCTACCTCGTTCCGCAGTCACCGCCCGCTCGTCGAGCAGTTCAACGCGCTTTTCAGGGAGTTGCTGGTCCGAGATGAAAGGAGTCCGGTCAAGCAATATGAAGTGGTCTTTGACAAGCCGATGCAAGCCTTCCGCGATGAGGCGCCCGCATTGCCCGCCATTACCATTCAACTGCTTGAATCCGAAGAACGCGACGAGGAAGGCGAGTACGTTCTGGGTCGCTCGGGCCGGCGCCAAAGCCGTAACACTGATGACATGCGCCGCTGGGAAGCCTACGAGATTTCAGCGCATATCAAGCATATGGTCGCTGAAGAAGTCCCGGTCTTTGACAAGCAGACGATAGAGACACGCGCCCTGCAATACCGCGATGTCGCCATCTTGTTTCAATCCATGACCAAGCTACCGCTCTACGAAGAAGTCTTCAAATCGCAAGGGATTCCCTTTCTGGCGGTCGCGGGCCGCGGTTACTTCGACCGACAGGAAGTTTGGGATTTGCTTGATCTGCTGCGCTTTCTGCACAATCCCGCCGATAACCTGGCGCTGGCGACCGTCCTGCGCTCCCCGATTTACGCCTTCAGCGATGATCTGCTCTTCGCCCTCCGCCTCCAACGCGCTGAAGACGCGGATTCGCCGACGCCGCTCTGGCGAGCGCTTCATGTCGCCGCCGAAGAGCCCTTGGCTGGTGTTACAGAAGCTGATCTGCCGCTGATCTTGCATGCGCTGGATACGCTGGGCGAGCTGTTGCGCCTGGCGGGGCACGTGCCGATAGCAGACCTGCTGCGGCGCTCCCTGACGCTTACCAACTACCAAGCCATTCTGACTGGCTTGCCCGATGGCGATCGGCGGCGCGGCAACATCGAAAAGCTGCTGGAACTGGCGGAAGACAGCGGCAAGATCACACTGGGCAAATTCTCGCAGCACCTGGCGGACCTGTCAGCGCGAGAGGCGCGCGAAGGCGAGGTCCCGCTCGAGCCGGGGGACGCCGTCCGCCTGATGACCGTGCATACCAGCAAAGGGCTGGAATTCCCGCTGGTTGTCTTGGCGTACGCGTCCTGGGAGCGCGGCAATCCGGTCGCGCCAACGCTGCACGTGGACCCGCAATTCGGGCTCAGCTGCAGCGTTTACAGCGCCGAATCCAACAAGTTCGAAAATGGTTTCGCCCACCGCCGCAACATGAATCTGCAGGCGCTCAAGGAAGCGGCGGAACGCAAGCGCCTGCTCTATGTGGCCGCGACGCGGGCGCAAGACTATCTGCTCATCAGCGGCGCCGTCAAACGGAAAAAGGATGGCGCCCTGAATGCTCACGGCTGGCTGAAAACTCTGCTGCCAGCTTTGGGCCTCAGTGATGCCCCGGGTGAGCCCGACGTGCTGCGCGATTTTGCCGGCCATCCTCTGCGGATACGAATGCCGCCAGCGCCCCCGCCGCCGGAGCGCTTGCGACCGTCAGCTGGCGCCGCCGCGACCCTCTGGGATTATGACGTTGACTCAGACAAACATCCCCCGCTGATGCCGCCGCTGATGAATCCCCTGCCACGTGTCAGCGGGTTTATTCCGCGCCACATCACCGCGACGCAAATCGCGCATCTAGGCGCCTACAAACATGAAACGACCACCATGGCGCGCCGCCATTTCGGTCGCCGCTTTCGCGACATTGTCTCAACCGGCATGTCCGAAGACGACTATGAAATGACATTCGCGCCGCGCCGCAATTGGGAAAAACTGATTGGGCGGATCCTGCATGAGCTGTTGCGATTTGCCGATTTCTCCGCCGATGCCCCGATCTGCGACCAGATGATCCGCGCCATCGCCTGGGAGAACGGACTGACAAGGTCTGCCGCCTTGCCTGCCGCCATACGCGAGATTCGCAGCATGCTGCGAGAATACAAAGACAGCGAAACGCTGCGCTGGATAGAGAACGCTCGCGCCGCCGATAGCCCGGTATACACCGAGCTGCCATTCATGCTGCGCGCGCAGGAGCGGGTCATTCATGGCGTCATGGACGTCTTGCTGCGGCGCGGCGACGATGAGTGGGTTATCATCGATTACAAGACAAATCAGGTAGCCGAGGGCGCATTCGCCGAGCATGCCAAGCGCTTCCAATTGCAGCTGGGCATATACGCAGCCGCGGCCAAAGAACAGCTGGGACTGGCCGAGCCTCCACTAGCTTGCATACAGTATCTCCGCGGCAACCGGATGATTGAGCTTTCCAGCGAAGACTGTCAGCGCGAACTGGACCGGCTCGAATCGACGATCGGCGAATTAGCGGTATTCCATGCGCAATCTGAGTAACTGGCTAAGGTAAATGTAGTCTCGAATGCTGTCGGGCATGCCAGTACTTGTCATTTCACTTTTCCCAAGTTCTGATTCCGGACGCTCTTGACCTCTTCAGCTAGGTTACGATGCTCTTTTTTCGCCGAGCGCAGAGCACGACGATGTCCGCTGATGACGTCATAGACAAGATAAGCACTCAATATTATCGAGCTAGCGAGCAGTAACAGCAAGAAAATAAAGAAAATGTCGAGGAATTGGGAAGTCATTGTGCTGTTTCCTCCATACTCCTCCTATAACGAGCGTATCCGATATTGAGTTGCAAAGCAATTGTAAAGACACTTATTGACAGGACCGAAAACAGCACAAACGTAAACTTAGTGTCTAAATCGAATTCTAAGTTGGAAACCCTATCGTTAACGTAAATCAGGGTCAGAAGGATTACGTTGACAATGCCAAGCAGAATTAGAAAGAATCGTATAAGAAAGTAAAGAACCGTACGGCTTGACCAATCCGGTCTGGCCTGAGACAAGTCTATACCTGTTGCAGTTACTAGACCCAACGAGATCAATAGCACTTCTATGCCATCTAATAGGCCTGTCAAGTCAATCTCGACTTGCCGAAGTGTTGCAATCAGGATTCCAAGTCCAATTGGCGAGAGCGGCAATAGAATGCTCAAGCTTATCCAAATAGTCATGTGAACAACCGGATGATTGGCGGTTTGATTCACAGCGCGCTACCTAAGGTATCAATGAATATGATGACGATGAATTCGAACACACCTATTGTTCATCGTCATCAAACGGAATGATAATACTATATGTGAAACCTTCATACAATTCGTTGAACGACAGAGCGAACATCTACACGACCGCGACCGACTACCTGGCGCGTTTGTATCAGTGCCAGCTCTACACCCGGCGCGGCATCGCGCATCCAGTGGTCGTCTTCTATCCATCGACGGCCCAGGTTCACGATGTCGACAGCCTGCTCGATCCCTGGCTGCCCAAGCCGGAAGAACGCGATTTCGCCGCCTACGATTACAGCTATCTGCATGATCTGCAGAACAGCAAACCCGGGCTGCGCAACGGCTCAACATTCACGCTGAAGCAGATTCGCCAAAGGCCGCTGCGGCTGCGGGGGCAGATCGGCAGCTACTATGACATGCTCGCGACCTGCGCCGCCTTCGAGCGTGAGCTGTGGGATGCCGTCGAGGCGGGCCTGCCGCGCGCGCCAAATCGATCGACTTTTCACCGTTTCGTCGCGCCGGCGGAGTCGCTCCTCCGCGGCGAAAAGCGCAGCGCCGCCATCGGCATCGGCGCCTTGATCGTATTCAATGACGGCGAGACTTATCGCGCTATCCTGGCGAAACGCTCGCGCGCAACCGCCTTCGACAGCGATATGCACCACGTGCTGCCAGCCATGATGTTCGGGCCCACCACAGCGAACTTCGCCGATCCCCGCGAGTGGAGCGTCCGACACCAGATCCTGCGCGAGCTGCTGGAAGAGCTCTTTGGCCTGCCCGAAGCGTTCCGCCCGCAGCGCTGGAATTATTTCTACGAGCATCCCGCCCTGCGCTATCTGCTGCAGCTCATGGACAGCGGCAGGGCGCAGCTCTGCGCGACTGGCATCATCCTCAACCTTTTGACGCTGCGGCCCGAAATCAGCACCCTGCTGCTGATTCACGATCCCGCGTGGTACGCCCGCGTTTCCGCGGCGGAGACTGACATGCCCTTGGTGACCGCTGAAGAGACGCAGAGCGACAGCGTCGTGATGGCTTCAATTGACACTGACGAAGCCTTCCTGTCACATTTCCCGCCCGACCTTCACCTGTCGATGCCAGCCCAGGCGACAGCGACCCTGTGGCTGGGCATTGATCAAGCGCGCCGGGAGATCGCGAGCAATGCATGAGGCCGGCAGCCCAGTATGCCATCCTCGACCATGTTGGATTAGAATCGAAAGACGCGAGCCGCCTAAACATTTGATTTCAGAGTGCGGCTCGGCGGCGGCGATAAGGGCGGCCGCGCATTCACAGAAATTGCCAGCCTTTAACTTGCGCGCGCAAGCGGGTTGGCGAAAATAGGTCAATCGACGAAAGGAAGAGACCATGCCAACAGCAGGGGAAATGGCGCCGGATTTCGAGTTGTTGAATCAGCGGGGCGAAACGGTCAAGCTGAGCGACTACCGTGGCAAGAAAGTCCTGCTATTCGCTTATCCCAAAGCGGCGACAAAAGGCTGCACCGTGCAGGCTTGCGGCTTCCGCGACAACTTCGCGCAGATCGAAACCGCGGACGCAGTCGTGCTTGGCCTCAGCCCCGATGAGCCAAGCGCGCTGGCCAAGTGGGTCGAAGACGAAGGCTTGCAGTATGATTTGCTATCCGATCCCGAGCATCAAGTCTTGGAGGCTTGGGAAGCCTGGGGCGAAAAATCGATGTACGGGAAGACATACATGGGCGTCATTCGCTCGCATTGGATCATCGGCGAAGACGGCGCCGTGCTTGATGAGCAGCTCAAAGTCAGCCCCAAGAAGAGTATTGAGAAGGCGCTTAAATTCCTGGCGGGAAGCTGAGCGCGTAAACCGGGCGCGCCAAGCGAATCCATCGGATGGCGGTCATGTTCGCATTTGCAAGCCGCAGCTTTCGTGCCGGAAAACATCAAATGAATATGCGCATCTTAGGGGCTCTGCTCTCCGCCATCCTGTTGACTGCTTGTTCCGCGAACGAGGCAGCGCCTATCCGCTCAGACGCGGCGAAAACGCCGACCGTCGCTATCGTATACATGACGCCGACAGCGGCGCCGACGCTGGTGCCGACAGTCGCGCGCTACCAGCCGACAGCCACGCTTGACACGCCCGTTCAATCGAAACCCGGCGCGCTCGAGGCCGCCAACTGCGAACTTGCCCTGGAAGCGCATTTTGAAGTGGCAAGCGACCGTTGCCTGGCGGGACCTGGCGGCTATTTCTGCAGTGGCGGGCGGCCCCCAATGGTTGAGCCAGAAACCGGTGTCTTGGGCGAGCCCGGCGCCTTGGCCGAAGCCGCGACGATTGACAGCTTGCGCAGCCCTCCATTTGAGGGGACGCGCGGCGGCGGATTGATCTGGCTGCGGCTGGAAGAAGACCTGCTTGTGAACGCGCTTCTAATCGGCGATGCGCGAATCAATAATCGGACGCCCGCCGACAGCGCGCATCCCAAATGGCGCTCCTTCACTGTGGTCAGCGGCGACGCGCCTTCCGACTGCGCCACCGCGCCCCAGATTGGCGCGCTGGTCCTGCAAAGCGTCTATGGCCGCAGCGCCATCCTGAATATTAATGGCGTCGAAGCTGGGATTAACGGAACGCTGATTGTACTGACGCAGGGGGATTCGGCGCGATTCATCGCGATTGAAGGGCAGATTTCGCTGGGCGCCTATGGGCAATCCGTTAATTTGAAGGTGGGGCAGCAACTGAACCTGCAATACAGCGATGGCGACTGGACCAAACCGGCGCAGTTGCCGGGCAGCCCCGTTTTGCTGGTCTTTAACTTGATAGAGCATTTGCCGATCACCTTGTTCGATCGACCCTTGCCCATTCCGCAGCCCGGATACGCGCAGACCCAGGGCGGCGTCAATATGCGCGCGGCGCCCGACATCAACTCGCGGCTCTTATTTCAAGTGCCGGCTGGCGAAACGATGAGCGTGCTGGGCAACAGCAGCGATCGTCAATGGCTGCACATTCGCCTGGGCAACGGCGAAACCGGCTGGATGAGCGCCGAGCTGCTGGCGCGCAATCTGGGTGAGATTGGTCCGGTCTACGATTTGACGCCCGCGCCGCCCCAGCGTTTGGGCGTCTATGCCGAGCTTGCTACGGTCAATGTGGCCGCCGGCGGCAATCTGCGCGATGCGCCGGACACCGCCTTTCGCGTCAAGCGGGGCTTGCCCTTCGGCATGCGCGTCAAGCTGCTCGCGCGCAGTCCCTACAGCCCCTGGGTGAAGGTAAACGCGGACGGTGATATCGGCTGGATGGCGCTCTTCACGCTGACCACTAGAGCCGTGATCAGTTCCTTGCCGATAGATCATGAGGTCCCGCTGCCGCCCATTGCCCAAGCCGCCCCTACCGCTACGCCTCCCAGCAGCTTCTTCAGCTACGGTGGCGGGCACGCCTACCCCGATCCCGAGAGCGGCTACTAGGGCATGCAGCGAGTGGAATCGCCGGACTTGGGCAAGCTAGAGGAAGCAGGCAACAATGGTGGCGCCGGCAAGCAAGAGCCCGCGCAACTCGGCAGTCGTCAATGGCGGAACCGTGGCGTAGGGGCGCGGCGCGGCGCGCAGTCGATGAAGACGCCAGGCAAGCGCCAAGCCAGCGATGAGCGCCAGCGCGGAGATCAGCGCGCCAAGATCACGCGCCGGCGTCGACCCTAGGTAAACGCGCAAGGTATAGTCGCCGGCGGGGAGGGACGCGCTTATCATGCCGAAAGGATTGGATGGCGTGACCGGTACCTCACGGCCATCAACACTCGCCGTCCAACCTGGCCACCAGAAAGTCAAGACCTCCGCATAAAAGGGCGTCGGTGAGCTGATGCGCCAGGTATGGAACTGCGGCGCGGATTGCAGCAGCGTCGCCTGGGATCCGGGCGGGAGAAGACCATGATCGAATTTGTCGACCGGGTAGCCGGACGTATAGCCTTCTAACAGGCGACTCCGGTCCACATCTTTGCTCGCGGTGGATGGGAAGAACTCAGCGCGGTCGGTCGCGCCCGGATAACGATTGGTCGTCAACGCCATGGCTGAGACATCTGCGTTCTCGTAGTTCCAAATCTGTGTACGCGCGATGGCTAATCCGCAAACGATCGGGACAGTGATCGCCAGCGCAATGGCAGCCAGCCCTAGGTCGCGCGGCAGGCGGCTCAGCACGAGTCCATTCAAACTCGCAAGGTAGGCCATGCAGACTGTGACCGGCCCGAGAAGCCGCCAGGGGAACTGCAAGTATCGCAGAGCGGACGCAGCATCCCAGATGAACTGCGACTGGGGAGTCATCATGAAAATGAGCGAGAAGGACAGCCCGACGAAAAAGACCGCCCCTAGGTAAGCTTGCGGATGACGCGTCCGATATCCGCGAACGTATAGAGCCAGGGCGCCGCCGACACCAGCCAGGGCGAATGTCCACTGCGCGATGCCGATGCGCAGGTTTTCGAAAAAGGTCGGGCGCTCAAAGCTGTAGAATTGAGCCGCGACCTTGAACAGTTCGCCGACGGACCGCCAGTGATCGCTTTTGATTTCATACAGAAATTGCCCCAGTGTGACGGTATCCCTTTCCCAAAACGCGGGCAACCAGAAGCTGGCCGCAGCCATTATCCCGATAAAAAGAGCCAGCGCCGCCCACACTTCGCCCCGGCCATCCAGCTGGTTGGCTTCCCGATTCAGGCTTTGGATTACCGCCTCGAAAGCCAGCCAGGCGATTGCGATCCCGGTCATCAGCACGGCGCTGAGATTGTGCATATTGATTAGCGCGACCACCAACAGCAGGACCAACAAAAAGTTGCGCGAGTTGGGCGCGTCTCTCAGGGCGTCCAACCGCCATAGCAAAACAGGAAAGAGCGACAAGGCGAAGAACTCTGGGTAGGCGCCGCGCAATTGGGCATTTACATGAAACAGATAGGGACTATTGACGTAAATCAGCCCCGCAATCAGCGCGCCGAGTCGGCCGCTGCGCCGCTTACAAAACTGATACATGCCCACGCCGCACATTAGGTAACATAGCAGCAGCAGCCAGCGCGCAGCCTGTATGCTGTTTAGGTTGAAGACGAACTGCATGCCGCTCGTGATGTGGTAAGTCAAGCTGCTATAAAAGTGGAAGAGAGGCGAGCCATAACCCCAATATGTGTCCTCCGCCCACGACGGAAAATACTCGCCCTGCGCCCAACTGCGCTGCATCAAGGCTATGCGAAAGAGATGATGCCCCGTATCGTGCCCGCGGTACACACCATTGCCATCCAGCAGCGGCCTCGCCGCGAAGAGCGACAAGGCGATGACCAGCAACAGGACAGGATCAAAGAATTTCCAAATTCGGCCGCTCTCGGCTATCCGCATACGTTTTCCTGGAAGCATAGTTTTCGCCGCCGGCGCTCATCGCGCTGATGGTGAGCGTCCGCGAATCGGCGAATCAGTATACATTGTCGCCGGTTCCCATTCAATTTGCGATCAATAGCGCCGAATCCACGGGCAGCGGGCAATTTAGGTGACGCGCCGTCCGTTTCGATGTATCTTACCTTGCAATCGGTCAACCCGGAGGAAGGCAGCAAACGATGGCCGATTCTCAAAGCGCAGAAGAAACACGCTACAAGCGACGTATCAACGCCTGGGCAATGTACGACTGGGCGAATTCAGCTTTCGCGACAACCATCCTCGCCAGCCTGCTGCCGATCTATTACAGCACGGTCGCGGGCAGTACGCTGCCAAGCGAGGCGACAGCCACCGCCTATTGGTCGTTGACGCTCAGCTTCTCGCTTTTTGTCTTGGCCATCCTGTCGCCCATCCTCGGCGCCGTCTCTGATGTCATGCGCAGCAAGAAACGTTTTCTGGCGATCTTCATCGGCGGCGGCGTCCTGGGCGCCGGCTTGCTGGTTCTGGTCAGCACAGGCGATTGGCTGCTGGCCTCACTCTGCTTCTTGCTCGGGCGGATTGGCTTCGGCGGCTCGATTGTCTTTTACGATGCCTTGCTGCCCCATGTCGCCCGCAAAGAAGACCGCGACTGGGTTTCGTCGCGTGGCTATGCGCTGGGTTATCTGGGCGGCGGCATCCTGCTGGCGATCAATGTGGCGATGTTCCTCTTCATCCCGGATAGCGTCTTCGAGCACGCCGGCATTCGCCTCTCCTTTCTGAGCGTCGCCATTTGGTGGCTCGTCTTCTCGCTGCCAATTCTGCGCCGAGTCCCGGAGCCGCCATCCGTGACCGCAACGCTCAAGCGCGGTGAAACCGTGCTCGGCGTCAGCATCAGGCGGCTCTGGGCGACCTTCAAGAATATCAAGAGATACCGCGAATTGTTCAAATTCCTGGTTGCCTTTCTGATTTACAACGATGCTATCGGCACGATCATCGCGGTAGCGGCTATCTATGGCGCCGAGCTTGGCTTCGGCTTGGAAGAGTTGGTGCTGGCAATACTGATGGTGCAATTTGCCGGCATCCCCTTCGCCATTATTTTCGGCCGCCTGCCCGCGCGCAATGATGAACGCGTCCCCTTTTACCTGGCTTTTATTTTGATCAACGCCATTGCCCTGCCCATCCTGGGCATCAGCCTGGCGAATGCCCTGCCAGCCGATATCAGCGGCGCGCCGCCCGCGCCCTACCAGACTGAAGGCGAGTTTGTCGGCGAGGGTGTCTACAAAGTGGGCACGGGCGCGTTAACGCCAATTGGCGATTGGAGGGAAATCGTCGTCTCCGGCGATCAGCTCGTCGGCGACGGTCTTATGGGAAATCTCACCGCCCTTCTCACCGGCCGACCTGACGATAGCGTCTATTATGAAACGGACGCGGGCTACAGCGCCCAGTCTTTCGCCTTTAACGGCCAGCAATTGGCGCTCACTTATCGCAGCTCGCCGGATGGCGGTTTGATCGGCTTCATCCTGGATGGCGCGACGCTGACAACCGAAGACGGCGAGCCAATGACGATTGACACCTATGGCGAGACCATTCGCTACGGTGAAACCGAGACGATCGCCATCGCCGAAGCCGGTCTGCGCCGGCTCGATATCGTC
Source organism: Chloroflexota bacterium (assembly GCA_026707225.1). Classification (GTDB taxonomy): domain Bacteria; phylum Chloroflexota; class Anaerolineae; order Aggregatilineales; family Phototrophicaceae; genus UBA6055. The sequence goes on along the minus strand of JAPOXG010000001.1, from coordinate 4,868 downwards.
AACGTCTCCGGCGTGGCGAATGGCGCGCCCGGCAATGTCATCGCCCTTTTGCAAATCGAGGTGCTGCCGCCGGCCCGCAAAAGCAGCCTGCCAACCATCGCGCTGATCATCCTGGCTTTTGAGCTGGCGGCGCTTGTCCTCGCGCGGCTGCTGCGTTCGCGATTCGTCAGCCTGGCAAATTGGCTGGATACGCGCCGCAGCATTCTGCTGTCCTTATTTGTCTACAGCCTCGTCGCCTGCTGGGGATTCGTGCTCGACGCGACGGTGGAATTCTGGATGCTCGCCTTGATGGTGGCCATGGTGCAGGGCGGCAGCCAGGCATTAAGCCGCAGCCTCTATGCCAGCTTGTGCCCGACAGCCAAGAGCGGCGAGTTCTTCGGCTTTTACAGCATCATGGAGAAGTTCGCCTCGATCGCCGGCCCGCTGATCTTCGCCTTCGCCGGCATCGCCCTGGGCAGCAGCCGACCGGCCATTCTCAGCTTGATTCTGCTCTTCCTGCTGGGCGGCTACCTGCTCAGCCGCGTTGACATCGCCGCCGGCCAACTCGTCGCCCGCGAAGAAGACGCCGAACATGGCATGGTTCGTCATTGAGGCGGCTTGTGCGTCCGATTGACGTCATCCGCGGCTTGCCTGGCCATGTGTTACACTGAAGGCATATTCAGCATTAGCGCGTGGAGCCTTTGCAATGCCGACCATCGGACAAGCGGCGCCTGACTTTGAATTGCAAAATCAAGACGGGAAAACCGTTAAACTCAGCGACTATCGCGGCCGGCGCGTGATCATTTTCGCCTTCCCCAAAGCCAATACCATGGGCTGCAATAATCAAGCTTGTTCCTTCCGCGATGTCTTTCCCCAGATCGCATCGCATCAGGCCGTCGTGCTCGGCGTAAGTTCAGACAGCGTCGAGGCGCTCTCCAGCTGGAAACGCCGCCATAACTTGCAATACGATCTGCTCTCGGACCCCGATCACAAGATGCTGGAAGCTTGGGGCGCCTGGGGCTTCAAGCTCTTCGTCATCAAACTGCCCATCTCGGCGACGCGCTCCTATTGGGTGATCGACGAGCATGGCACGCTGCTTGATCAGCAAATCGGCGTTCGTCCCCAAGAGAGCGTCGACAAGGCGCTGGCCGCCGTCGAAGGGCTCTGCCAGGCGGCTAGCTCACCCAGTTCGACCCACAGTCAATAAGGGGGCGCCGTCATCGAACAGAACGAGTCTGTTGTCGCTGGCGGCGGCCGATGTATCATACGGGACCTTATCAGCCGAATGAGAATTGGAAGCAATTATGAAGCTCATCCTGATAGGATTCGGCGTTGTCGGTCAGGGCTTCGCCGAAATCCTGCGCGACAGGGGGTCCGAATTGCGGCGCAAACACAACTTCGCGGCGCAGATCATCGGCGTCGTGACCGCCAGCAAGGGCTCGCTTTATCAATCATCTGGGCTGGATCCAGCGTCGCTATTGCAGGCGGCGGAGAGCGGCAGCTTCGACAACTATCCCACGCAGCCGGGCTTGCGGCGGGGCCTAACCGCGAGCGACATGATCGAGGCGCGCGAAGCCGATGCCCTGGTTGAAGCCAGCCCGAGCAATCTGGAAACGGCTCAGCCAGCGCTCGAGTATTGCCATCTGGCGCTCGACGCGGGCATGCACCTGACGCTCGCCAACAAGGGGCCGGTCGCCCTAGACTATGCCAATCTCCAAGCGAAGGCGCGTGAAAAGGGCTTGCAGCTGCGTTACGAAGCCACCGTCATGGCTGGCACGCCGACGATGCATCTGGCGGAAGCCGCGCTCGCCGGCTGCGAGATTCACTCGGCCCGCGGCATCCTCAACGGCACGACCAATTACATCCTGTCGCAAATGGAAACGGGCAAGTCTTACGATGAAGCGCTGGCGCAAGCGCAGGAACTTGGATACGCCGAGACCGACCCAACTGGCGATGTCGAGGGCTGGGACGCCGCCGGCAAACTTCTGATTCTCGGCAACGCTCTATTCGCGAGCGGCCATGCAATGGCTGACCTGGACGTCAGCGGCATCACCGCGATCAGCGCCGCCGACATCGCTGACGCCAAAGCGGCTGGGCAACGTTACAAGTTGATCGCCAGCGCGACACCGGCCGGCGGCTCGGTGAAGGCGACCCGCCTGCCCCTCGACGACCCCTTGGCCAACGTCGGCGGCTCAACCAACGCGATCACGCTGGAAACGGATCTCATGGGCCATATCACCTTGATCGGCGCCGGCGCCGGCAAACTGGAGACCGGTTACGCCATCCTCTCGGATCTATTGGCGATCAAGCGGGCGACGGGCCTGGCTTAAGCGGGCGGCGCAACCCGCTTGTAAATCCTTCGTAAACAAAGATATGCGAGAGAAGCCGCCTTTTGAAATTCCGTTCTGACCTATGCTATACTGGCGGCAACCCGCGGCGCGCCTAGTCAAGCTCAATTAAGGGATAATCCGAACATGCCATCTATTTTACAGAAGGTCCAAACGCTCTTTAGTGCCAACCTGCACGGCATGATTGACCGTGCGTTGGAGACCAATTCGCTGAAGGTCATGGATGAATACATCCGGCAAGTCGAGCGCAATTTGGAAGCGCTTGAAGATTCCGCGGCGACTGTCGGCGGTTCGGTGCGCACCCTGAAGCGCAAATATGAAGAATTCTCCAATCAGTCGGACAAGCTGGACCGAGATATCGACACGCTGATTCTGCGCGGCAAGGATGATCTGGCGGCGGCGGCGCAAGCGGAGCTCAACACCAAACAAGAACTGGCGCAGGAATATTTCGAGCAGTGGCAGTCGCAGGAAGAGCAGTACCAAGGCATGCTGAATATGCGCCTGAAGCTGGAGGGCCGCTTGACCACAATCAAGCAAGAGCGCGAGAAGATGCGCTCGCTGCTCGAATTGGCGGAAACCAAGAAGGTGATGACCAAGACCCTGAAGAGCATGGACAAGCTTGATACTTCCGGCGACCAGGAGATCGACAGCTTGCTGGATTCCATCTATTCGCAGATTGACCAGGAGGACGCCCGCGCCGAGCTGGCCAGCCGCAAACTGTCCGACCAGATTGAGGATACGGTGGGGATCGGCCAGGTCGAGCTGCAATTGGAGGAGCGCCGACAGCGCTTATTAGGCGCCGACTAAGCCACTTCGATCGAAGCTCGCGATGGCGTCAGCGGCTGCGGACCCGCCATGTAACAGAAGCGCGCAGTGGATCGCATCCGTGAATCCACGCCTATTCCCAAGTCGGCCTAAAGGATCAGCACAAACATGACAGTGAACAGCGAAGCGCGGCAGAAGGTCTTTGGCACGCTTCTGGCGAACGCCCTGCTGCGTTGGGAAACGCTCGTCACGCTCATGGTGACGCTCATTCTGTTTCTGTTCGTCGGCAATGTCAGCCTGCCCTTTATCGAGTGGCAGCCTTGGTTCTGGCTAGTTCTGGGCGGTTTAGCCGAGACGGTGCTGGTCGCTTCCACACTGGCTGATCCGGAAGCGACCGAACAAGCTCTGGCGGAGGACTTCGAACGCGAGTACGACCTGAGAAACATCCGCAACCGAGTCTCGCGCGAGCGGCTGCGCGATGCCTTCGAGTATCGCCGCAATATGCTCAAGCTGGCGGATGCCGCGCGCGGCGCTATGCGAACGCGCAAACGCACCCTCATCAGCGATATCAATGACTGGATCGCCCACATGTACAATCTGGCGAATCGCATCGATTACTTTGAGGACAACGACCTGGCCGCCCGCGACCTGCAGCAGGTGCCGCGCAAGATCGCCAAAGTCAAAAACCTGATCAAGAATGACAAGAATGAGCAGACCCGCCGCGACCGCCTCTTGCAGTTGGAATTGCTGCAGAAACAGTTGGTGAGCCTGGAAGCGAGCGCCCGCACCATCAAGCGCGCTGAAATTCACCTGGAAAGCACTTTGTCGGCTTTGGGCACGGTTTACGCCCAGATGTCGCTGCTCGGCACAAAAGACACCGGCAGCACCCGCGGCCAGCGCCTCAGCATCGAAATCAAAGACGAGATCGACAAATTGCAAGACACCATCGACGCCATGGACGAAGTCCAGTTTTACAGCCAGCAGCTCAATGATGACTACCTGAGCGCCGTTGAAGAGATCGACGCCGATGAGAGCCGCGACCGCGTTGAACGGATGACGCGTCAACGATTGTCGGGAAAAGCTGAGGGCCGTCTCGCCGAGTTGAAGGCGACCGAAGCAGAGGAAAGCCAACTGCAAAGCCAGCGCTAGCGCCGAGCCTATCCGCCCCGCGAATCATCCGAAATTGAATTAGCTGACATTCCGTTTATCGGCGCCGCGTTTGCGACTATGATATGGCTTTGGCATTGCAACCTTGAGGAGAATGATATGTCCGTAATCAATTGGTTCGAGGTTCCCGTGGCTGATTTCGAGCGCGCTCGCCAGTTTTACGAAACAGTGATCGGCACACAGCTCTTTATCAACGACCAGCGCGAGACGATGGGGAGCATGCTCGGCGTTTTCCCGCATGACGGGCAGGTTGGCGGCTGCCTGGTCCACAATCCCCAATACGGATATACGCCCTCGACCGAAGGCACCATGGTGTACTTCACGATCACGGGAGACTTGGACGCCGCTCTGGCGCGCGTGCCGGGCGCCGGGGGCGAAGTGCTGCTGGGGAAGACCGCGCTGGGCGAGAATGCCGGCGGCGGCTTCGTCGGCTGGGTACGCGATACCGAGGGCAACAAGGTGGGCTTCTACTCGGACGAATAAGCGCCTAATCGAAGGACTCGACGATCGGCTCGCGTTTTTTCTTGCCGGGGACCAAAGCTTGCAATCGCCGTGCCAGTCGCGGCGTTTCGCGCTCGATATTGATGGTATCCTCCAGCAAATTGACCA
>JAPOXG010000105.1 GCA_026707225.1 Chloroflexota bacterium | reverse complement strand
TCAAGCAGCCGGCTGCGCGCGCGCCGGCTCGACGAAACCCTTCAGGATCTTCTCCAGCGCCATCGTATGGCTGCATACCCCGCGCTGGGCGAAGAAGGACGCCGTGCTCGTCCACTGCCCTTCATCGTAGGTCACCCGATGCGTCTTGTTGTAGCCGTCGAAGCTGCACTCGAAACTGACGATGTGGATGCGATCGGTCTCCTGCGAGTAGCGCTTCGCCTTGGTGACATCACTGACGATATTCTGCCCCGGCGCGTAAGGCAGCGGGCGGCGCTTGAGCATCGGCTTGAACAAAGTCTCCAAAGCCATGATATGGGGGCAAATGCCGTACTTCTGAAAACCGGCGCAAGTGCAGGACCAGCCATCGTCCCCAAGGCTGACGTCATGGCTGCTGTTGGCGCCGTGGAAGCGAACCGTAAGACGGTTGAAAGTCGCGCGTTCGGGCTGGCTGGCGTACTCCACCGCCTTCTGAATTTTGTTAATCATACTTGCGTCCATCATATTCCCTTCTGAATCAATGTGACGCCGGACTATGACGCAAAAACGCGGCGCGACTGGGTCGGTCACTCCGCGTTTTTCAGGGTCAATCTATGAGCATGACAGCTGTCTTGCATCGCGCGCGATTTCACCTTTCTATGGCTTCAGTTTAAGGCAGCGTCAAACGGATGTCAAAGGGAGGAGCGGCTTTTTTCCGCAATTCTGTCGAAACTGCACAAGGGGATTCGCTGTTCTCACAGTCGCCATCTTCGCGCCGGTCTGAGCTTGGCGCGGATTCATCAATGGGCGCCGGCCCGAGCGTCCAGCGGGATCAAGCCCAGCGTCAGCGACTCGATATAGATACAGTGGCGCCAGGGTATCGATACGGCGTCGGCGGACAGCGGCGCGTCGGTGAATTCGATGTCCGCGCCGCGCGCGACGGCGAATGGCGTCGCTTCGTCGCGCTCGCCCATGACGACCTGCGCGCAAACAGCCAGCGAATCGGCCACGCCAATTTGCGTCACCGTCATCGCATTGCCGAAAAGGTCTTGCTTGCCGCGCTCATCCTTGATCGGCTGGAAGCCGGCCATGGCGATGGCGATGCCCGTCGTGCCATAGCGGCCCGGCATTAGCCAGCTGTCGGTCAGGATCACGCCAAGGCGGCAATCGAAGGACTCCTGCAAAGCGGCGCGAATCGTTTCGGCGAGTTGAAAGGGCGCCTCGGGCAGCAGAACCGCTTTTCCGCTGGGGATATTCGAGCGGTCCAGCCCGGCGTTCGGCGAGAGCACTCCGCCTTTGGTCGTCAGCAGGAAGCCCAACTCAATGCCGCCGAAGATGTGATCGGCTTCTTCCAGCGCCAGTTGGGTGATAGCAGCGTCCATCTGGTAACGTTGCGCCAGCTGCCGCGCCTGCGCCGTCGGCTGGATAGCCGCCAGCTCAACAATGCGGCCCTCGGCGATGGCGGCGTATTTGCTGGATACGGCGACGACATCGCCGTCTCCCAGGCCGATCGCGGCTGAATTCAAGCTGCTGCGCAAAGTCGTGATCAGGTCAAAGGGCTGCGAACGCACCGGGGCGCGGAGGGGGAAGACGGTTAATGGCTGCGGCATCGGGCGCGCCTTCTGAATCGGTGAGTGAAGCGGAACCTCATGCTAGCACAATTGCCCGTCACTGTCAGCTATTCGCTCGCCAAATCCTGCCTTGTAGGGGCGACCCTTGGGTCGCCCGAAAAAGCCCGCGGAAGTTCAGGTATTCCAACCATCCTCTGCCCGCTGAAAAATCTTCCAGTCCTCTGCTCTAGGTGGCTGAGGCGGGTGGCAGGGCGTGTCACACTAACGCTCAGTGTCTCCAAGGATGAGCACGCGGTCGCGATCTCGCTCGGCGACGGCGAGGGCTCGACCATCGGGGCTGAAGGCGATTGACGCGGGCGCCGCGCTTAGGGCGACGCTAGGCGAGTGGGGGTTGAGCGCGTTGGCGATGCGCAGTCTTATCGCGCCGTTCTGCGCCACTGTCGTGATGGCAAGCAGCGCTTCCGCATCGGGGATTACTTGCCGGCGGAAGCTGAATTGCGGCAGCGTATGCCCCGCCTGATGAAAAATCCGTAGATCTGCGCCGCTCTCGATCTCTATCTGGTAAAGGCTGTCGCCAGTGTTATAGACGAAATCGCCCAGCGCTTGATCCGGCGCCTGAACGACGCGGGACCCGCCTCGACTGGGCGCCAGCGCCTTGGAAAACAGAAGTCCGCCATTGGCTGCTCGGTAGATCCATAAGCCCGCTCGTCGGTCTGCGCTCGTCTCGCCGCTGACCGCCAGCAGCTGCTCATCAGCGCTGAAGGCAACCGTGGTCAACGGGTAGGGGAAGATATAGTGAAGAAGGAGTTTGTGTTCCCACGGTCGTACTTGATCGATTTGCCAAAGTTTGAGCGTGCCGGCGCGGCGCGCCAGCTTCATGCTTTCGTCCCCGCTGATGGCGGCCAGCTGCCGGCCGTGACGCGTCCAAGCCAGCGCGCGGATGGGACCGTCCAGCTTGCCCAAGTCCAGCGCGCTTGGGGTCTGATTGCTTTCGAGGGCGACAAGCATGACCGCCCCGTCAGCCTGCCCGATCGCCAGGTATTGCGCGTCAGGGCGGTAGGCGATGGCGGAAACGGCCAGCGATTCGCCGTCGAGTGGCAGGCGACTCAAGTCTGGATAGCGGTAGCGCTCAAGCGATCCGTTCGCAGTGACGGTAGCGAGCTCGGCGGCGCGCGGCGACCAAGCCACCGATATTGGCGCCTCTATGGCCAGCAGCTTGATCGTGTCGAGAGCCTGGGCGTTGGCGCTGTGGATGATGTTCTCTGTCGCTGGCTGCTCCTGATCTGATGGCGCGCGGTCGGATGGACTGCCCCGACCCTGGTCCCCAACGATGTCTCTTGAGAGCGGCTCAAGATAGTAATAGTTGAGGTTGACATCGCTTTCCACCGTCCAGCCGCTGATGCCGCCCGCATCCACCAGCCACCAGATGTAGGGACCATTGCAAGCGGGTCCATCAAGCACGGCGTCCAGCACGGTGCGCGGCGGTATCTCGCCAATTTGCGCGGCGGCGATGTCGGGCTGGGCGCGCAGGCGGTTGGCGATGGAGTGAGAGGCGACGCGCGCGTTGTTCTCGCCGACATCGATGCGCGGGGGCAGCCATCCGCGATAATCGGGCGGGCAGAAATGAATAACGCCGGAGGCGACCTGCGCCGGATCCAGTTTGGGGAGCCGGTCGCAATTGCCGGATAAATCCAGCACAGCGCGATTGACCCAGCCCCCGCGATAAAACAGCCAGTTGGCGCTGAAGTCTTGCCCAAGGACAGCCAAGCTCTGAGTGTCGTAGGTGCGCCTTGCCTGGGCGCCGCCGGGCGCTTGACGGACGTTGGCGAAGTCCGCGCTGGGCCGCATGAAACAGCCGGTCGCGCCGCCAGCCGCCGCATTGACCAGCGGGATATTGTAGCAGGCGCCGGACAGCCGCGTTCTCTCGCCTTGTATCCAGCCGCTGGCCAGCTGATGCCAGTCTGCCGTCGCCGCGCGCCCGATGACCGTCCGCTCTCGAGTATCAAGCAAATTGCCAATGACATCAGCCTCTGTCGAGCTTCCCACGTAAATCAGCGCGTCGCCCGTTGCCAGGCAGAGTTCGTCGGCGCCGCGCCTCCGGCTGGAACTGCCGCTGCCATCGGATGGGCAGCCGAGGGCGAAATCCGCGCGCATGACACCGAAGTCGGCCGGGCAGATGTCCACGTGGTCGGGGGCGCCATCGCCATCTTCATCGCGCATCAGCGCGCAGCCGTGGGCGGCCGCGGCGCCAGCTTGCGCCGGGCAGCGATCGCGCGCGTCCGGACTGCCATCGCCATCGCGGTCGGCGGCGCTGGGCTGCGGGCAGCCGGCTCGCTCCAGCGCCGGGATGCCAGCGATCTGCGGGCAGGCGTCAACGCGATCAGCCAAACCGTCGCCATCGCTGTCCAGGCGCGCCCGTTCCACGGGAATTGTTCCCGCGCCAAAATTGGGGAAGCGCTCATCGCAGGGCTGGATCATGCTTCCATCAGCCGAGGCATGCAACGCAAAGGGCTGGCCCGTGTGCGCGAATTCCAGGCGAAAGGCAGCGATCGGCGACGACAGCGGCAGGCCCGCGATCAGCTGGCAGCCAAGCGCTGTGGTATCGACGCTCGCTAGCGCGGTCGCGGCTGGATCAGCGGCAGCGCTGAGCTCGGGCAGAGCGGCGCTGACGCTGCGGCGGGCGCGCTCAACGATCTCGGGTGGCTGGCTCTGCGCCGGCCCCCAAATCAGCAGGCATAGCAGGCAAATGATGACGTAACGCAAAGCGAATACTCAGTGAGACTTTCTCGGACAGTTCTCATTCTAACAGACGACGGGTGGCGGCGGATTAACGCAGGCGGCGGGCAATCGTCGGCTAAAACGACCCTGTGTTATGTCTTGTCATGTATGGTAAATTAGGAGCTTATGCCCTTGCGCCTCTCGCCAGCGGCGCACAGCGAGCGGGTCGAAACATGCCGCGTCTCTCGGAACTGTATCAACTGAACAATTACATTGATACCTTCGCCCTCGGTCACTACGCGCGCGTGCTGGACGCGGTCGACTTGCGCGGCGGCGGCAGCGTCGCCTTCAAGGTCATGCGGCCAGAGCACCTAGACGCCAACGGCGATATGCGCTGGGAGTATCGCGCCTTTGGCAACGAAGCCGATATTCTGACGCGCCTCTGGCACAGCCCCAATATCGTCAAGCTTTACGACTGCGGCTTCATCGCCGACCGCGAAGAAGCGCCGCGCGCCGGCGAAATCAACTCCTTCCAAGGCGATGTCCGCGGTTTCATCGACAACATGGGGCGATTCGCCGCCGCCGGCTGGCGCCCCTACCTGGCTTTGGAGAACCTGCCGCGCTATCACAGCCTCTTCTATCTGATGAAGCCGAACCAGCCGAACAAGCGCTGGCGGCTGCCCAGCGAGGAGGGCTTGTCGCTGGCGCTGCAATTCAGCGAGCTGCTGGCGCTGGCCCACGCCAACCGCATCGTCTATCTCGATCACAAGCTGGAGCATGTCTATTGGGACGGCGTCCACCTCAAGGTGATCGACTTCAACAGCTCGCGCATCTTGGAAGACGACCGCATGGGTTCGCCGCAGCAATACCAGAAAGACGTGCACAATATGTGCGTCGGCGTGCTCTACACCCTCTTCACCGGCATGTCGCCCCAGAAGACGTCGCTGCGCCCCCAGCCCAGCAGCCGGGAAGCGGTCGAAGCGCGCTACACCGATATCGACTCGCTGGATTTCAGCATGGAGCCCAGCCTGAGCGAAGGCATCACCGAGCTGCTCAATCGCGGGGCAGGCGAGCGCATCGAATCGGCGCGCGAGTTCGTCAACGGCTTGCAGCGCGCCGCCACCCAGCTCGGCTGGCAATTCCCCGATTATTACACCAGCAGCGCCAGCAGCGACGCCCGCGTGCAGATGCGCACCGGCTTGGGCAAGCTGCGCGAGGGCCACGAGAATATCCGCGACGCCCGCGACCTCTTTCGCGAGGCGCTGATACAAGACGGCGTCAGCCGCGATATGGAAGACGAGCTGCGGCGGCTGGTGGTCGCGCTGAACGAGATGCTGAATCACCGGGTTGTGCCTTAGGTTTTCTGGCTTTTGCCACAGCCGCTCGGCGGCAGCGAATAGAATCAACCGCGCTCACACAAAATGACA
>JAPOXG010000095.1 GCA_026707225.1 Chloroflexota bacterium | reverse complement strand
GGTGCTGGCGCGGAAGCTGCGGGGGTGAGGGTGATTCACCACAGAGGCACAGAGGGCACAGAGGGCACAGAGGAAACGAAGCGGCATGGTCGCGGTTTTGGCAAGTGGATGCCGCGACTTGGCAAAGCGGAAAGTGAGCGTCGGCACGGGTTTGGGCGCGGAATCGGCAGATGTTTGCCATTGCCGGCAAGAAGCGTTTTTCGGCAAGGGCTTGGCGGGAGATCGGGAAAAAGGCGCAGTCGGTCATCAGATGAGGATAGCGGGAGTGCGTTGGCGCGTGGCGACTGGATGGTCGCGCGGAGGGGGTTGGATGCGATTCAACACAGAGGCGCAGAGAACACAGAGGGATTATGGCATGTTTGCTTCTACCAGGACTATCTGCTCCTGAGAGAGTCCATACAACTGGTAAATGTATTGGTCGATGCGCTTTTGCGAAGACTTCTCATTGGCGTGACGATTTGAGTAGATTGCCTTGACTTCGGCGGTTATCTTTTCGACTAGGTCGGCCTTTCCAGCAAAGTCAGGCAGAGGGATACGGTTGGTTATGGGATTGTCAAATTGCATTGTGCGAATTGGCTTAGCCACAATGAACCGGTAAACGTACCAATTCAACAACTTGCTATGAAACAATGCCAAAACAAAATGCGGCGAGATTTCATTGTTTGTCACGTTAATTTGATTTACCTTGTCGAGTATCAACATTTCACTTTCATCTTCGCTGACAATGTGCGCTGTAATTTTAATGTGCGGCATTGGTCTTTCTATGAAGGCAATCATGGTTTGCGCTAATATACTGCCGGCTTTCATTAATGCGTTGTCGGGAACTATGTCATTTTCAAAGTAGCCTCGGATGCCTGACAAGTGATACCTTTGGACGTTTCTCCCGCCAATTACCTGATAACCTATCTTTTCAGTCTTGAGTCGGCTTTGCAAACCTGCCCCGCGCCGGTTCGTGATGTACTCCCTCAAGAATCTACCAGCGTCACGCATCCGATGCGCAATCACAAGATCTAACGCGGAGATTCCATTTAACAGCAATTTGAATCGCAGACATTCGCGTTTGTCGACGTTTTCGAATCCTTCCTTACCTTCTCTATGAAGAGTCAAATTCCGATAGTTTTGAATATGTTCGTTATTGCGATGAATGTAGATTGCCTGCTCCAGAAGGACTTCAGCCCAGCCGCGCCCGCAATCGGCTATGATTTCTAACCCATCCACCAGTCTCTCACGAAGCTTGCGCCAATTGGATGCATATAGAAACGATTTCGGGACAATCAGTCCATGTCCACCATTACGCCTCAATAGTCGCTGGGATTGCACCATGAACAGTCCCGCGCTGTTGGTCATACCGATATTGAATTCGCGTCTGAAGTAGTTTCGTTCAGAGTCGCTAAGTTTCGCACCATATGGCGGATTGCCGAAGACAAAGTGAAATCCAGGGTCGTCCAACGGCTGTCCATTCTCATCGACGAAGACTTCAGGAAATTCAATATGCCAATGGAAAGGTCTAGCGGATATTGAGTATTGGCGCTGAAACTCGCGCTGGAGACCTTGTGTCGCGCCGTCAAGCTCCAGCTGGATCTCCTCGTGACGCGGTTCGTTGTGGTCGGTTTCAATGAGTTCTATTCTAAGCCGCCGGATCGTGGCTAACGCCTCGGCATGATCCTCTAACGGCGCATCGTCTGGTCTCAAACCTACGAGACTGTTTCCAACTTTGATATTCTGATTAAGGATGAGGGGCAGCTTGTCGCTTTGTTTCGAGCCCTCCAAAGCGCGCAAAATGAGATTCATCACAGCAATTTCGGCGGCTTGAGGGTCAAGATCGACGCCGTAAAGATGGTTTTCTAGAATGAGTTGACGATAATTTTTGCGAAGAAACTCGCGTTCGTCTTCAATGCGTTGAGCTTCAATCCTGTCATCAATGGTTGCACTCTCGAATCTAGCGGCAATATCTTTAACTTTCTGGTCGAATTCTTCTGTTAAGCGCGTGATTTCAGACTCGTAGAATCGAGCGAGAACCTGATAAGCGTATATGAGAAACGAACCGCTACCACATGCACTGTCTAAGACACGCAAGTCGCGAATGTCAGTGGAAGTTTTGCGTACCTCGCCGTATGCTCTGATGCCGTTTGGAGAACCGTCCTGTGTTCCATACAAGAAACGTCCGAGCGTATGGTCGACAATAAATTCGACGATATACTGTGGCGTATAATAGCTGCCTTGTTCCTTTCGTGTTTCCAGATTGTCTTTGATGGCAATGACGCCGTCTTCCAGGACGATTGTTTTGGCCAGATATTCCTCGTAAGTATTGCCAATGATGTCGGCTGGCATTGCACGAAAGCGGGCTTCGTATAGCTGTTCCATGAGCGGATTTAACACAGTTTCACTGAACGCAGCGTCATCTACCTCGCTCAATGAGAACAGCGCGGAGTTATGATTTTCATCGAAGCGTCGGAAGAATTCGCGCAGATAATAGTAGGGTTCGCGTGCATAAGGATTGTCTTTGCCATACTCGTACGCGCGTTTCATTGACCCAGAATCAATTACGAAATGATCTTCAGCAAAACGCACTACGACGAGTCTGTCGAGGAAACGTTGTACGACCGCACGCAGAGCAGCCAAACGCAATTCTCCGTTCTCGGAATACGCCCAGGCGTTTGCTTCACGATTGAGCGTTATGTCAATAGCAAGTTGTTCTCTTTGTTGATTTATAAAGTCGAGGTAATTCGTGTCGACATCCTTGACAATGCGCTGATTATCCATCCTCTCCAAGCTACCACGATGGATTTCTTCCCAAGACAGTTGCCAAAGCTGTTCAAAGTCATCTTTGTAAGCGGCTGGTGTCTCGAAAGCAAGAACAAGCCAATCGCGCCGCGCGTTAAATAGGCGAAGGCGCTCAAAGTTGCTCAAGATTGCCCATTTGCCACCGTTTTCGAACGCGTAGTTAATGGCCTGCTGCTCTTCCCTTGTGCGATCCGTGGCCATTGAAGGCAGTGAGAGCTGGCCGGGTCCCATTGTCCATTCATTGGAGTTGGAAAGTCGCTGTATTGCGCTAAACCTCTTGGCCTCAACAAATACCCTTTCACCGCTTTCCAGATGGAGAACCCCGTCGACTCTTCTGCCTCTGACGACCGCTTGTTCACGCGCGAATTTTGTGACGTCTTCAGTTGGCCATCCGAGCACATCACGAAATAGAGGCAGTATGAAACTTCCGAAAACGCTGCTTTCGCTTACTTCGCCCTTCTGCTCTTGTGTAAGTTGATAGAATTTCGCTATCAACTCTTCGAGATTTTCGCGAGCGTCTTCCTTGGAAAGCGGCATATCTGAAAATCCCTTCAAATTCGATAGAACTGAACGGCATTATATCGCATTCGTCGACTTCCGTGATATGGTATACTATCGTCTCATTTTCAAGCACAGGACGCCCATGCCCCACCTCACCCACCACACCCTCGACAACGGACTCACCATCCTCCTCCGCGAAGCCCATAGCGCGCCGGTCATCAGCTGGTGGCTGGCTTACCGCGTGGGCAGCCGCAACGAGCCCACTGGCTTGACCGGCATCTCCCATTGGGTCGAGCACATGATGTTCAAGGGCACCGAGCGCTTCCCGGCGGGGGCGCTGGACCGCGAGATCGACCGCGCGGGGGGCCAGTGGAACGCCTTCACCTCGATGGACGCGACCAAGTATTTCGAGACGCTGCCGGCCAACAAGATTGACATCGCGCTGGAAGCCGAAGCCGACCGCATGACCGGGGCGCTGTTTGACGCGGACGAGACCGAGTCTGAACGCACGGTCATCATCTCGGAGCGGCAGGGGGCGGAGAATCAGCCGACCTTTTGGCTGCAGGAAGAGCTGCGCGCCGCCGCCTTTCGCGTGCATGGCTATCATCACGAGATCATCGGCGACGAGACCGATCTGCGCAGTATGACGCGCGCTGATTTGTATGCGCATTATCGCCAACATTACCAGCCGGCCAACGCGGCGGCCATCGCGGTTGGCGCCTTTGACACCGGCGAAATGCTGGCGAAGATTGAGGAGCTTTACGGCTCGATTGAAGCCAGCGAGGCGCCCAATCTCTTTTCGCGAGCCGAGCCCGAGCAGGCTGGCGAACGGCGCGTCGTGGTCGAACGGCCGGGCAAGACCGCATTCTTCGAAATGTGCCATCGCGCGCCTTCGGCGAACCACGAGGATTGGTTCAAGCTGCGGCTGCTGGACGCCATCCTCAGCGGGTCCAGCGGCGCATCCGACAACAAGACGAGTCTGCTTTATCAGGCATTGGTCAAGAGCGAAATCGCCGCCGGCGTCGGCGCTTGGCTGACGTCCACTGTTGATCCCTACCTGTACAGCATCATAATCACCTTGCGCGAGGGACGACGGCCGGAAGAAGCGGAAGCGGCGCTGCTGGCTGAGATCGCGCGCTTGCAATCCGAGGGCGTCAGCGAGGCTGAATTGAACAAGGCGCGCAAGCAAACGCGAGCGGCTTTCGCCTACAGCACGGAGAGCGTCACCGAGCAGGCTTATGGGCTGGCGCAGTCTTTCATTCTGGGCGATGTGTCCTGGTTCGACCGCTATGCCGATCGGCTGATGGCCGTCTCGGCCGATGATGTGCTCGAAGTCGCCAATCGATATCTGACGCCGAGATCACGCGTGGTCGGCATTTTGCATCCGACCGACCCGGAACAGGAGACCGCCGGCGCATGACAGATCTTCAGACGAGTATCCCGAACTCGAACAATATCATACGCGCCGAGCTCGACAATGGCGTCACGCTTTTGGTTTATGAGAATCCGGCTGTGCAGTCGGTCAATCTGATGGGCTCGCTTCAGGCCGGCAGCATCTACGAAGAGCGTGGGCAGAGCGGCTTGGCCTCGCTGGCTGCTGGCGCGCTGATGACCGGCACCCAAGACGCGGACTTTGACGCCATTCATGGCGCGTTGGAAGATGTCGGCGCCGACCTCGGCTTTCGCGGGCATGCGCACAAAGTGGGCTTTTCCGGTAAAGCGCTGGCGGAAGATCTGAGCCTGCTGCTGGATGCCGCCAGCGACGCGCTGCGCAAGCCCATCTTCCCCGCCAAACATGTCGAGCGCCTGCGCGGCGAGCGCTTGACCTGGCTGCAGTACAGCAGCTTCGACACCCGTTATCGCGCGGCGAAAGCAATGCGGGAAGCGCTCTATCCAGCCTCGCATCCCTATCATTATGGGACCTATGGCGACGAAGCGTCCATCGCCAAGATCACGGTGGATGAACTGAAGGATTTCCATGCCGGGCATTTCGGTCCGCGCGGCATGATCCTGGCGATCGTCGGCGCGGTGGAGGCGTCTCAAGCTGTCCAACTGGCTATGGATGCCTTCGGCGATTGGGGCAATCCCGAACAGCCGTCAGTGCGTCAGGCGCATGAGCCGGAGAGTGCTGCTGATGGTTTGCGCCCGACTGTTGTCGTGTCCGGCAAGACACAGTCCGATATCAACATGGGCATTGTGGGTCCGGCGCGCAAGGCGGACGATTATCTGGCGGCTCAGTTGGCGAACAGTGTCCTGGGCGAATTCGGCATGATGGGACGCATCGGCAAGAGCGTGCGCGAGGACAAGGGCTTGGCTTATTACGCTTACAGTCGGCTGGGCGGCGGCCACGGACCGGATCCCTGGACGATCAGCGCCGGCGTCAACCCCGAGAATGTCGAGCTGGCGATTGCTTCCATCATGGAAGAAATTGAGCGACTAACGAATGAAACGGTCACAGATGAAGATTTGGCTGACAATCAGAGTTACTTCACCGGCCGCATGCCACTGCGGCTGGAGAGCAACGAAGGAATCGCTTCTCACATCCACAGTATGGAGAGTTTCGATCTGGGGTTGGATTATCTGGCCAATTATGAAGACATGATCTACGGCATCACGAAGGAAGACTTGCTGCGGGCGGCGCAGAAATACTTGCGCCCCGAGGGCATGGTTGTCGCCGTGGCTGGACCCGATCAAGCCGCTTCCTGACGCCAATTTCTATCTGCAGATGACAAGCGACAAACCGATTGAGCAGAGACTCGAAGCGCTGGCGAAACTGAAGAACATCGGGCCAAAGTCGGCGCGCAGGCTAATGGAAGCGGGCATCGAATCGCGCGAGGCTATCGAAGCCTTGGGCGCGGTTGCAGTCTTCCGGTGGCTGCGAAAGCGGTATCCGGCCAGCTTGACCATGCTCTGGTCGCTGCAGGGCGCGCTGCTCGATCTGCCATATCATCAAATCCCGCCCGAGATCAAAGCGGCTCTTCTGGAAGAGCTAGGCGATTAATTGCGCAAGTTGCGCATGCTATGCTTCGGCAAGCCATATTATAATTCTGAATAGATTTCTTCAAAGCTCGCGCAGGCTTGCGGCGAGGGCGGAAAGTGCGCAGATGGGGGAAAGGCGAATCGTAATCACCGGCATGGGGCTGGTCAGCCCGGTGGGGAACAATGTCGGAGATTCCTGGTCGAATATCCGCGCGGGAAATTCTGGCATAGACTGGATCACCCAGTTTGATGCCGACCTGGTGGAAAACCGCGTCGCCGGCGAGGTGAAGGATTTGGACCTGGTAGGCCGCTTTGGGCGGCGTGAAATGCGGCGGATGGACCGCGCGCAGATGCTGGCGCTGGTCGCCGCCGAAGAAGCGCTGAACGATGCTGACATCGAAATCACCGATGAGAACAAATACGATGTCGGCGTTGTCGTCGGCTCGGGCATTGGCGGGATCGTCACGGTCGTTCAAGCGCTGCAAGGATTTGAGGCCAAGGGGCATCGCGGCGTCAGCCCGGTTATCGTGCCCGCCCTGCTGCACGATGGCATCAGCTCGCGCGTGTCGATGCACTTCGGGTTGAAGGGTCCCAATTACAATATCACCGCCGCTTGCGCCACCAGCAACAACTCGCTAGGAGACGCCGCCGACCTCATCCGCATGGGAAGAGCCAAGGTCATGGTCGCCGGTGGCAGCGAAGCCTGCATCATGCCCATGGTGATCAGCGGCTTCAACAATATGAAAGTGCTGACCAATATCGAAGATATCCCGGAAAAAGCCTCGCGGCCCTTCGACGCCAATCGCGACGGATTCGTGGCTGCGGAAGGCGCCGCGCTGATGATTCTCGAAGATCTCGACCACGCCCGGGCGCGCGGGGCTAGCATTCACGCCGAACTCACCGGTTATGGGCATACATCGGATGCCTTTCATGTGACCGCGCCCAACCCGGACGGCGTCGACGCGGCCGAAGCGATGCGGCGGGCTATGCGCGAGGCGAATATCAGCGCGCCAGAAATCAGTTATATCAATGCCCACGGCACCGGCACGCAGCTCAACGACAAAAGCGAAACGCTGGCCATCAAGCAGGCGCTGGCGGAAGAAGCCTATAACATTCCGATAAGCTCAACGAAATCAATGACCGGGCATATCCTGGGCGCGACGGCGGCGGCTGAAGCCGTCTTTTCCGTCAAGGCGCTGCAGGATAACTTCATCCCGCCGACGATCAACCTGGAGACGCCGGACCCGGAGTGCGATCTGGATTACACGCCGAACACCGGCGTGGCGCGAGAGATTGAGCACGTGCTCAGCAATTCGTTCGGCTTCGGCGGACACAACACCGCCGTCGTCATCAGCCGCTATCACTAGCAGACGCGGCTAGGCGCCACCATGTGCGAGAGAATCTCTTCAAAGGCGGCATCCGCCAGCGCGCGGATTTCAAGGTCGGTACGGTCCTGAATCGGATGCGGCACGTAGCAGGCGGCTGGCTCGAATCCCAATGCCTCGCCTTGGGCGGCGGCCGCTTCGACAAACTCGTCCGAGGCGACGAACATGCCTGGAATCCCGCGCGCTTCCAGGTCAGTGATGTCGTGCACACTGCACGACGTGCATGACCCTCAATCGGCCAGGGCTTCAATGACGGCGTCGCACTCGCTGACAATCTGGTGTTTGAGATCGACCGGCGCGACCCGCGTGAAAGTCGGCTTGATATAGCGGCGCGCGCCGATTCCCAATTCACCCAGACGCGCTTCCAGGTGATCGAGGAAGACATCGCCGCGCGGCTTCGATATATCCAGCAGCGCCACCCGCTTGTCGCTCAGCGACTCTGGCCTGGGGGTTGCTTCTCGCTGCGCCGGCTGCAGCTCGCTGGTTGGATCCAATAATGTTGACATAGGAATCTCCTCTATATTCTTAGTATCATGTCAAGTGAGGGCGAGACAAGTCTCGCCCCTACGACTTTCCCGTGATTCAAACCGGTGGGTGAGACAAGGGTAGCGTAGAGCGCGTAGACACAACCCTTCGACACTAACCGTCTCTCGCCCCTACAGACTTCCACGTTCACGATTTTATCGCGACCGTCACTGGCACGCTGCCCTTGGAACCGCTGCCCGCCCAGCCGGTGATGACCGCCGACCACATGCCCGCGCCCCCGCCGGCATGCGCAATCAACAGCCCGCCGGGGCGGAACTTCGACAAGCGCTTCTCCGCCAGGTTCGCCGGCATGCCCTCAGCAATGCCATCGGCGCCGGCGACTACGATGTTTCCGTCAACAGTCATGGCTTCATCCAGCGCTTGGCGAAAGCGTGCTTTCGACCAGCCTGCGTCGCGGAAGACGCGCATGTTTTCCGGCGAAATGACCAGCAGCGCATCCGTCCGGCCGTAGACTTTACCGTGATAAACCGTGCGCAGCGTCATTGCCAAACTGCGCGTCAGCGATTTCGGATCGCGCGATTTCTGATCGCCAATGGGATGCACGCCGCCGCCGGCGAACAGGGTCACTGCCGATTGATCCGGGCGAAAGCCTCGCTCGACCGACATAGACTCCCAATAGGAATCCCGCTCGCGCTCGGCAAAGCAGAAGCCGACTTTGCCCGGCTGCCCCAGCGTAGCGCGATCGACCCCGCCGGGTCGGCCGCCGCCAATATTTCGAATCACCAGCTGCAGCGCCCGCCCAATGGTGGAATTGGCGCGATTGCCCTGCCCGAGGACGTTGTGCCCCCAATTCATGCCGATCTCATCGACGATGGGCCCGTTGACAATGACGATGGGCGCGGAGAAGTAGGTCGTCGCCAATACGCCGTGCATGCAGAATTCATCGAGACAGGCCGCCTCCACCGCCGCCAGCACCACGGGAAAATACTCCGGCTTGCAGCCCGCCATGACCGCATTGATCGCGATCTTTTCGACTGTGCCCGGCACATTGTCGGGCGGAATGATGCCAATGACTTCCGCCGGCGACCTGTTGGTCCCGGAAAGCATCTTCAAGACGCGCTCTTCCGTTGGCGGCACCAGCGGCAATCCGTCCGACCAGCCCCGTTCGAACATGAGCTCGTGCTCGTCCTGCTGCGCCGCGACATCCACTCGGCGCGCCTGCAGCGGGCTGTCGCCAAACTTGAAAGCCAGCTGCTCCGGCATGCCCGGCTCAACAGACTTGGAGCCGCAGCCGGGGCTGAAAACCGGCAATCCAGCGCCGAGGGTCGGCATACCCGTCAAGCCGCGCCAGTCATCGCGCTGCCAGCCGACCAGTCGCGCCCTTTCTTCGCCGTCGTGAACCTGAATCAGCGTCGGCACGATTTCGATATCATGCCGATAAGAAAACTCAAGGGCGCGTTCATCAATCACGCCATCGACGCTTTCGGGGAATGAAGGATCATCTTGGCAGTGCACTTGCAGAGCCGCGCCGCGCTTCAAGGCACCGAGCGCGGGCGCAATCAGACGGCAGGTCGCGCAGTCTCGCTTAACCACCACGATCAAGCCGGTGAAGTCCTTGGGAATGGCAGTTAATGGCTCGTTTGGCATGGCATGCCTGTTTCATTATGTTATCAGCACCCGCCCACAACAACTTATTGCTTTGGCGGCGGATAACAGATATGCTAATCGTAAACGGCTTGAAAGCAAGGCTGGCAGGTTAATCTCTTGAAACTTTCAGACATTTTCCGCGAAGGCTCCGATGCACGCAAGCTCTTCGCCAAGTTCTACGCGTTCGCGGCCATCCTCATTATTCTGATCGTGCTCGCGCTGCTCGCAATCGCGACTCGCGGCAGCTGAGCCTAAGCATAGTCCTCCTTGCCCTGCGCCCAATAACTTTCCAGAGATACTCCCAATCCGTCGGCGATCCGATTGACATAAGCGTAGTAGGCGACTACTTGCGCGATGTCCAAGATCGCGCGATCGCTGAAAGCGCAAGCGCGCAATTGCCGTACATCCTCTTCGGTCATTTCCCAGGGCGCGCGCGTCAGCTTGGCGGCATAATCCAGCATCATCCGGTCGGCTGGCGTCAACGGAGCAAGGCTATAGTCAGATTCTATCTGAGCGGTTAATTCCGGATCTCCGGTCAACTGACGGAGGTTGCGCGCATGGTGCTTCAGTCAGTATTCGCAGCGGTTGATGGCGGAGACGACAACGCCAATCATCTCGCGCTGTACGCGAGTCAAGGGCGAGTCTGCGTACATCAGCGTTTTGTACAGGTGCAGGTGATCAATCAGGGAAGCCGGATTCAGGCTGTGGATCTTCATGATATGATCCACATGGCCGCTTTCCGCTTCGCCAGCGCGCTGATATGCCCGCTTCAATTCGCCCTGCGCCTCGGCTTCCGCTACTGTTTCGATCCAGGCGATCATGCCTTCAGTCTGGTCCATTGTTGTTGTACTCCGGGAAAACCTCAACGACTAAGTAGAACCAAAATTGTCATACGAAAAAGTGATTGGACTTTGATAGCAAGAGTGGGCGAGCCACCGGCTCGCCCGAATAACTTTCCGATTATTTTGGCAATGTCCTTCCTAATTGAGATCATTATCATTTCTTGCCTGTTTGCTTGTAATCACTTAAGCATCGACGTAAAGCGAAACATTGAGCTTCCAAGCCAGGAAGAGCGCCTGGAAAAACGCGACCAATTCTCGGACGCAGTCGTCGGCGCCGGCGTCGGCAGTCATCTCGAAGGCGATACTGTCTCGGCTGGTCTCGTCATAAAACGAAATGTCCTGAATCTCCTGCGCTTCCAGGTCGCGGTTGATGGCGCCGGCGAAGAGCAGCAGGATGCCGGCATGATTGGGTATGATGCGCTCGCCGACGCCGAAGATCATCTCAAGTGCCTGGTCACCAGAAACGCGCAATTCGCCAAGCCGGCGTTCTGGCGCGATCGGCAATTCAAAGTAGGTCCGCTGGCCCGTGTCCGCGTCCCCATCGACCGCGCGCAATACTTGAATAGACGCGCCATCGTAACCAAGCTTTTGAATTCCCTGGCGGAGCAATAGCCAAATCAAGGGCTCATCGGGCGCCGGCAGCCGTTCGAGCAGCCAGGTCTCGGCGCGAGCTGTTATTGGATACTGAACGAAGCCCATGCAGCCAAAGGGTTGCCCGCTTCGATTCGCCGGGCAAGAGGCGCATATTTCGGCATGGTCGTCGAGCGCAGACGCATGATCAATCAGATCCTGCACGACGATCAATTGCTTGTCACCGGGGTCGCCGGGCGTACTGTGGCTAAACTCGAAACCCATCTGACTTGGCTCGCGCATGTCGCCGGCGGCGCGAAACCACTCTATCACTTCGTCGGCGCGCGCCCGTTCCTTCAGGCGTTCACGGATGCCGTCCGCCGTCAACGCGCGCTTGGGGGCGCAGTCATACTCGATGATGTAGTCGATCGCCATTGCGCCTGCTCCCAACCAGCGCCGCTGAGATTAACGCGAGTATAGCATATCGCTTAAGGGGCAAGAGATTTGCCCGCAGGCAAAATCTAAGCCCAGCGTCCGTATCGCTTCAGAGCCAGCAGGACATTAATGGTCGTCA
The DNA here is from genome assembly GCA_026707225.1 of Chloroflexota bacterium. GTDB lineage: Bacteria > Chloroflexota > Anaerolineae > Aggregatilineales > Phototrophicaceae > UBA6055. The sequence goes on along the minus strand of JAPOXG010000095.1, from coordinate 218,136 downwards.
TCGGAAACCACTGGGGTAAATTGTGCTGGTCGAGCCAATGCCCGTCTTCCTGCTGCGCGTTTGACAAGTGGTCGAGGAAGCGATCCAGCAAGCCAGCGGGCAGCGCGCGGGCAATCATTGAGTCCGGCGCGGGCGCGAAGGCGAAGAGCGAGTCATATTGGCTGGGCGGAGCGGCTTCGGCGCAAGCCACTATATTGTCGATCGTCGCCGCCCGAAAATGTTGAAGATCAGGCAATTCGTCAACGGCGAAGAAAAAGTCGAATGCATGATATGCCATGAAAAGCCATTCGTTGTCCCGGATTTTCGCCGGACTATAGGTGGCGAGCGCCCAGGCTTTCGTCTTTTCGATCAAGGAGGGCGTGGCGCAGCCAATGCGCATCAGATTGCCGACAATCGAATCGGGCATCGTCTGCCCGCCCTTCTCCCGCCACCACCATTCGAGCGGATAGTCGCGCGTTTCCGGCGGATTTCGCAAATTGCCGTGTTCATCCATCTGCGCTTCCACCCAGACGGCCGCGCCAGATAATACAGATCCAGCCGGGACGTCCGCGTGTTTCATGACGCCGAGCAAGTATTCCAGCGCCAAGGGATTCGATTGGGGCGCTTTGATGTCGTGTTCCAGGCCGTGCCCGAAGCCATTGTCAGGATTCTTGTAGCAGAAGATGATCTGATGCAGGCGCTCTAGACAGCCGCCATCAAAGAGCCAGCCGAACAGCGCTCGCTCCAATAGCGTGCCATGTCGATACACGAACTGGCGCGCCTTCCCCACGTCAAAGGTCATCATGCAACCTCCTTGCGAACAGATATTCTATGCTAGAAAGGGAAGCGAGATAGCGCAAGTGTTAAATGTATTTCTTGATGATTTCGGTCAACTCTTGAGCTCGATGCCGAAAGGTGTGCTGTTTCAGAACGCGCTGGCGAGCGGCGCTGCCGATGGCGATTCGCTCCCGGTCATTCTCCAGCAAGTATCGATAGCGCTCGATTGCCTCCTCGGCGGAATGCACGATGATCAGCTCTTTTTCCGGCTCGAACCATTCCTCGATGCCCAGGTAGGGATTGGCGACGATGCAGGCGCCAAGCGCGCCGAGCTCAAAGGGGCGGGACGAAGAAGAGGCATAGACACTTGCATGCGCGCCGCGCGTGATGCACAGATTGATCTTGCTGCGGCAGACGTATTCGCGCAGTTTGCTGAAGCTCAAATAAGGCAGCCGCCGGGCAGCGCACAGATCGCCCAGGTTCGTCCCGCGCGCGGCGAACTGAGCGCCGGCGATCGATTTTGACGGCGCCGTGATCAGGCGGTCGATCCATTCGGAACGGTATTCGCGGCCATGACCATAGAAGAGAACATCAATGTACTGCGCCGGCACGGGAACTGGACTGAAGACCTCCGGATCGGCGCCGTACCAAAGGGTATGCGCGTTCTCCGCGCCGAGCTCGGTCAGCAGCGCGCCACCGCCACTGCTGTTGCTGATGAAAGCGGTGTATTCCGCCAGGTCAGCGCCTTGATAGATGCGGAAGCCGGAGGCAAAGCCCCGCATATTGGGCAGGCTGGCGGGAACGTCACCGTCATAATAGAAGATCGGCATGTCAAACTTGCTGGAAATATGGCGTGGCAAGCCTCGCAGGTGGTTCAGCGGCACAGTCAGGAAGAGAATGGCGTCTACGTCCGCTTCACGACGCAGGATTCGTTCGAGGTGTCGCTGCCACAGTGGCGCGATCAGCTTGTTCGCTAGCGTTCTGACAGCTCTGTCACCGAGAGATTCGCCTCTGGATTCGCTCCCGGCGGCGGCTGGCCCTGTCGGCCGCAGCGCGCGAGAGGCATCGCGGAGGGACTTGAAAAGATCGCCTTGCAAGCGCGCGGGATTCGGCTCAGAACGCCACCAGAGACTCTCGATCGGCGCCCCTTGATAGGGCGTGGCGATCACTTCCACACCCAGCTCGTATAGCCCCTTTAGCAGCTGCCACCAAGCTGGGGTCGCGCTAAAGGGTTGGCGTAAATCGAGCGACGAAACAACAACAAGCAACTTCATGCTGACGCTTAGTTTCTCATCCTGGACCAAGCGTAATGATGAATTCCTGCGTGACATTATACAACTGGCAAAACATTGAGTATAATAACTTTATCGCGTTCAGTACGCGATATCGTTCAAACAGGAGGAGAAACAGAGCGATGAAACGTCTATTCCTTTTTCTCACTGCACTAAGCATGTTGCTTGGCTTGGGCGGCCCTGCATTCGCCGATTCGCATTGCATGGACGAGCTGGGCTGCGTCGAAGTAGGTCCTGACGATCCGATTGTTATCGCTTCCATACTCGCCATGTCCGGACCCGCGTCGTTTTATGGCGCGGATACCCTTGGCGGCATAGAACTCGCCATCCTTGGGCGAGACGGCATGCTACTGGGCAGGGACATTGAACTTGTTGAAGAGGACAGCTATTGCGCCGCAGAAGGCGGTCAAGCAGCTGCGCAGCGCGTTGCCGCCGACGAATCCATCGTAGGCGTAATCGGCACGACCTGCTCCGGCGCCGCGCAAGGCGCTATGCCGATCATCAGCGAGGCAGGCATGCTGATGATATCGTCCTCAAATACATCGCCAAGTTTGACCAACGACGACGCCGATGCAGGCGGGACCTACTATCCAGGCTACTTCCGTACTGCCCACAACGATCTGTTCCAGGGCGCGATGGGCGCGAGGTTCGCCGTGGAAGTGGTCAAAGCGGGCAAGGTCGCGACTGTGCACGATGGCGACCCCTACACCGAAGGCTTGGCTGTGGTGATGGCGAACGAATTTGCCGGCTTGAATGGCGAAGTCGTCTTCCAAGGCGCGGTCAGCAAGGGCGATACCGATATGAGCGCGATCCTGACCGAGATCGCCGCCAGCGGTCCCGACTTGGTTTACCTACCCGTGTTCACGCCCGAGTCCGAATTCCTGGTCTCGCAAGCGGCCAACACGCCGGGTTTGGAAAATGTGCGGATGATGACCGCCGATGGCAGCTTTAACGCCGACTTCGCGCCGAACATCGGGCAAGCGGCGGCCGGCGTGCTCATGACCGGACCTCACGTTTCGGGCGACGCCTATCAGGAATTCCTCGCAATGTGGGCCGAGGAACAGCCGGGTGGTACCGATACGCCGCCCAGCGGCTTCCACGCCCATGCCTATGACGGGACCAATCTGCTGCTGGATGCGGTCGAAGCCGTCGCCGAAGAAAAGGACGATGGCACGCTTGTAATCGGGCGTCAGGCGCTGCGCGATGCGATGGCCGCCGTCGAAGACTATGAGGGCTTGACCGGTACGCTAACCTGCCAAGAGGCGCCGCTCTACATGGGCGACTGCGCGACCGGTACGGCATTGGCTGTATTCGAGATCGGGGAAGCTCAGGTTGACGAAGGCGCGTGGCCGCCGCCGATTGTCTGGGATCTTTCCATGTCGATGGGCGGCTAAGGCAAACAGCCGCATCCAATCTCGATTCGAAGTAGACAAGCCAGGGCGCGACACTCTCTGGCTTGTTTTATGTTTGACATGCCGCCCGTGGTCCAGCCAGCGATCGGTTCATCCGAGAGACCTGCGCTGCCAGGCGCCAGACGAGCGACCCATTGGCTATTGCCACCCAATTAGGAAACAGAACAGTGATACGAAGCTTCTGCAGCCTAATGCTTGCGATAAACTTGCTTGCGGCCTTTCTCTTGCCGGTTTCCGCCGGCGGCGCCTGTGATGATCCCTTGGGCTGCGTGGAAGTCGGTCCTGATGATCCAATTGTCGTGGGCGCCATGCTGGTGATATCCGGCGCGATCAATTACCTGGGCGAGGATACGCTGGGCGGCGTTGAACTGGCGCTGCTTGATCGCGATGAAACTCTGTTGAATCACGAAATCGAATTAGTCGTCGAAGACAGCCTGTGTACGGCCGAAGGCGGGCAGATTGCGGCGCAGCGTTTGGCCGCCGATCCGACAGTTGTCGGCGCCATCGGAACCAATTGCTCGAGCGCGGCGCAAGGCGCGATACCTATCATCAGCGAATCGGGCATGGTAATGATTGCGCCGTCGAATACCTCGCCCAGCCTGACCAATACGGACATTGCCGCCGGCGGATCGCATCGGCCAGGTTACTTCCGCACCAGTCAAAACGGCCTGATTGAAGGCATGCGTCTGGCGCAATTCGCAATGTACGCGCTGGAAGCGGAATCGCTGGCAACCGTTCATGACGGAGATCCGTACACATCGGGGCTCGCGCGCGCAGTCGCTGATACTTTCGACGAACTGGATGGGAACGTCGTATTCGAAGGCGCAGTCAACAAAGGCGATACGGATATGACGTCGATCCTGACTGAAATCGCCGTGCATCAACCAGATGTCATTTACGTCCCTCTATTTGAGCCGGAGTCCAACTTCTTCGCCGCCCAGATGCAATATATCGCCGGACTGGAAGACACAATCATCCTCGGTGGCGCGGCCAGCTTTTCGTCCAGTTTCCCCGAGAATACGGGCGACGCGGCCATTGGCATCTATGTATCGGGTCCCCTTGTCAGCGGCGACGCTTATGAGAAGCTGCTGGAGCAATGGGTGGATGAATATGGCAGCGACCCGCCGAGTGGCTATCATGCCCACGCTTATGACGCGACCAACCTGCTCTTGAATGCGCTGGAGGCGGTCGCGGAAATCAACGACGACGGCAGCCTGACCATCGGTCGGCAAGCGATGCGCGATGCCGTTGCCGCGACGGAAGATTACCCGGGCTTGACGGGCCGGCTGACCTGCCGCGAAGATTCGCCTTTCGCTGGCGACTGCTCGCCAGGCACTGCGCTCGCGGTGTTCCAGATTACGGAAGCGGAAGTCTATGACGACCATTGGCCGCCGCCCCTGGCCTGGAATTTCGCAGCGGACTCATTTGACTAGTCCGAGCCGCATCTTGCATAATAGACCGCGGGAACAAAGTTAGCATCGTGTTAAGCGCTTCAAGATCGACGACATAGCGTAACGGTTGCGCCGATGTTTAAGTGGAAAACTGACGAATTTTCCTGGGTTGATTTCACCATTGATGTGCTGCGCATCCTCATCGTGCTTGGCGTGGTGGTCGGCGCCTGGAATACGCTTTCGTCGGGTCGCATCACATTTGCCCAGTGGGTGAATCTCTTTGCCGCTGGCTTGTCGCAAGGCAGCATCTACGCTTTGATCGCTCTCGGCTATACGCTGGTCTATGGCATCCTGCTGATGATCAACTTCGCTCACGGAGAAGTCTTCATGGCGGGCGCCTTTTCCGCGGTATTCCTCGCCGAAGCCTTCAACCGCACTGGCTTCCTCAACGAGCAGCCGCTGTTGGCGATTCTGCTAATGATCATGTTCGCCGGTTTGCTGTCGATGACGGTGGCGATCCTGCTTGAACGCGTCGCCTATCGTCCCCTGCGCGGCAGCCCGCGGTTGGTCCCATTGATCACAGCCATCGGCGCGTCCTTCTTCTTGCAGTACACCTTTCGTGGTCTCTATGGCTCCGGTTTCAAAGCGTATCCGCAGGTGAAAATCCTGCAGGGCGCTGTTTCGATCGGCGGCATCAACATTCCGATCGTCCAGATATTCGTGTTCTGCTCGGCATTGGTTTTGATGCTGGGCTTGTATTGGCTGGTCGAGCGGACGCGCGTCGGCAAAGCGATGCGAGCTGTCTCCGAGAATAAAGAAGTCGCCCGCCTGATGGGGATCGACATCGACTGGGTCATCATGTTTACTTTCGGCGTTGGTGGATTTCTGGCCGGTTCCGCCGGTGTGATCAATGGCATGTTTCGCCCGCAAGGCGTCAACTTTTTCATGGGATTCATCCCTGGCATCAAAGCCTTCACTGCGGCTGTGCTTGGCGGCATCGGCAATATCCCGGGCGCCATGCTCGGCGGACTCTTCCTCGGCGTGATTGAAGCGATTGGACCCAACCTCGTCCTCGCCGGGCTCGGCATCCCAGGCGCGAACCAACTCAAAGATGTCATCGCCTTCACCATGTTGGTGCTGGTGCTGATCTTCCGCCCGCAGGGCATTCTCGGCGAGCGTCTATCTGAGAAGAAAGCATAGGAGGCTCGAATGGACTTGTTGCGTTCACAGGCCTCCAGAACTGTGCTCGCTTTAGGATTGCTTTCCGGCGCCTTTATCTTGTTCACAGGCGCTGTCGGCATGATCGCCGCCTTTCACGATCGCGAGGTGGTCGACCGATTCATCAGCCTGGGGCAGCTGCTTCTGCTCATGGCTCCTTTTGTCACCAGTTACTATGTCGCCGGCCGCCTCGATGAACATGGTGGAGCGCCACCACGGATATTGGCTGCGGGCCTAGTCGTCGGCTTGTTGACTGCATTACCCAGTGTTGTATTGCTCTTATTCAATTCGGACGAATTTCGCTTTCTCCTTTTCCTGGTTCTTCGGCTCGCGCCTTTCGTCGCGGCTTCGGCGATCGCTTGGCAGAGGCATCAGGCCGGCGCCGAAATCCAGGCTGTCCTCGGGATCTGGCTGCTGGTCGCCGTCCTGGTGGGTATCGTTACCTTTTCATTCGCGTTGATCTTCGAGATCAAAGGCGACCTGCGCTCGGTGCTGGTGAACATTGACCGCGACTGGGTTGATGTCATCACCTTTGACAATCGCAAGGACTTGCCGTTGGGTATCGCGACCTTTGGTCTGGCGTCGATCGGCGCCGGGTTCGCCGGCTCCGTCTTATACCTGATGCCGGCCGTTCCGCGCCGCGCGCTCATTTATGGCCTGGGCATCACCACGCTGGTTGGCGCTTTTGGGGAAACGGCGCGCCTCATACTGCAAGAGAATGTCGATAGCGACACGCTGCGAGAGATCTTTCGCCGCGATACCTTGCGCCAAAACGCCGCGCTCGCGCTGTTCATCATCAGCACCGCAGCCGGTTTCCTCTGGGCGATGTATGGCAGCAAAGTTCGCGAGAACATTGGCAACATAGACAGTTCGAGTCGCCGCCGGCTAAATTTCATCGGCTTGGTCATATTCGTCGCCTTCATGCTGCTGCTGCCCTGGTTGATCGGGCGTACGCTCAGTGATGTGGCGGTGACGATCGGCATCTTCGTCTTGATGGGTCTGGGCTTGAATATCGCGATTGGTCTAGCTGGTCTGCTCGATCTCGGTTACCTGACCAATTACGCGGTCGGCGCTTACATCCTTGCCGTACTGACTTCAATCGGACCCCTTGGTCTTTTCAAGGGGACATTCACCTTTTGGATGGTCATCCCGTTGGCGCTGCTGGCGGCCATGTTCGCCGGCTTCATCTTCGCCGTGCCGGTGCTGCGAATGCGCGGCGATTATCTCGCGATCGCCACGCTTGGCTTCGGCGAGATCATCGGCAAGCTGGCGATATCCGACTGGCTCAAGCCCTTGATCGGCGGCGCGCAGGGCGTTCAGGCGATCCCGAAGCCGATATTCTTCGGCGCTGAGCTCAAGAACCCGGAACAACTCTACTATATCGTTTTGGTCGCCAGCCTTGTTTGTTTGTTTGTTTCAATTCGCTTGAATAATTCTCGGACGGGGCGACAGTGGATGGCGATTCGCGAGGACGAGGACGTGGCGACGGCCATGGGCATTGATACGGCGCGGGCCAAACTGTTGGCCTTCACCCTGAGCGCGGCGACGGGTGGCGTGGCTGGGGCCATTTTCGCCGCTAAAGTCGGCACGGTCTTCCCCAATAGTTTTACGGTTTTCATATCAATCAACGTACTGAGCCTTATCATCGTCGGCGGCATCGCCAGCAATCCGGGCATCGTTGTCGGCGCGATTGTGTTGATCGGCATGCCCGAGTTGCTGCGCGAGTTTTCCGAATTTCGCTTCCTGCTCTATGGCGCCTTGCTCATCCTCATGATGATCAAGCGCCCGCAGGGTTTGATCCCGTCAAAGATCGTGACGCATGAACATCAGTCAGGCGTCAAAGCCAAACTGGCGGCGGAGTAACGCGGGGGAACGCGCGCGATCATGGCGGAAAAGAGCAAGAACGGTCAGAGCAGGATTCTGGAAGCGAAGGGGATGACCAAGCGCTTCGAGGGTTTGGTCGCTGTGGACAGCCTTGACTTTCATATTCCCGAGGGCGCCATCGCCAGCATCATTGGACCGAATGGCGCCGGCAAGACCACCTTCTTCAATTGCATCACCGGCTTTTACGAGATTGATGAAGGCGAGATCTTGTTCAACGGCTCGCGTTTGCATGGCCGATCGCCGGATCAGATCGCGCGCGCGGGCATTTCCCGCACCTACCAGAATATCCGCTTGTTCAGCAATATGTCGGCTATCGAGAATATTATGGTCGGCCAGGAGCCCCATCTCAAATCGACCTGGATCGGCGCGATTCTCGGGCTGCCGTCGACGCGGGAAGAAGACGAACACACGGAAGACCGCGCGCGGGAGCTGCTGCGCTTTGTCGGGCTGGAGGGCAAGGGCGACATGCTCTCCAAAAACCTGTCTTATGGCGACCAGCGGCGTCTGGAAATCGGTCGGGCGCTCGCCAGCAAGCCGAAGCTCATCCTGCTGGATGAACCGACCGCCGGCATGAACCCGCGGGAAACGATAGAAACGACTGACTTCATCCGCCGCCTGCGCGACGAGATCGGCATCACCATCGTGCTGATTGAGCATGACATGCGTGTCGTGATGGATATATCGGAACACATCACCGTCTTGGATTACGGGCGCAAAATCGCTGAGGGTTTGCCAGCCGATATTCAAACCAATAGCGATGTCATAGAAGCCTATCTGGGGCGTGGCGCGGCCGCGGCAACGGCGGCAAACTAGCCGAGCAGGGATAAGCTACATGGCGCTGCTGGAAGTCAACGATATCCACACCTATTATGGCAACATTCATGCGCTGAAAGGCCTGTCCTTTGAAGTCGACGCCGGCGAAATCATCGCCTTGATTGGCTCAAATGGCGCCGGCAAGACGACCACGCTGCGCACGATATCGGGTTTGATGGCGCCGCGCGAAGGCTCGGTTTCTTATGATGGCGAAGAGATTTCCAGAACACGTGCCGACTTGCTGGTATCGAAGGGCATCTCAATGGTGCCCGAGGGGCGCGGCGTATTCGCCAAGCTCACGGTGGAAGAGAATCTTGATATGGGCGCCTACGTGCGGCAGGACAGCGACGTCAAGGAAGATTTGAAAAGCGCCTTCTCACTTTTCCCGCGATTGGAAGAACGCAAGAAACAGTTTGCCGGCACCCTCAGCGGCGGTGAACAGCAGATGCTGGCGATTGCGCGCGCGCTGATGTCAAAGCCGCGCCTGCTGCTGCTTGACGAGCCCTCCATGGGCTTGGCGCCCGTGTTGGTCGATGGCGTCTTTGACACGGTTCAACGCATCGCCAACGACGGCGTCACCATATTGCTGGTGGAGCAGAACGCGCACATGGCGCTGCAAATCGCCGATCGCGGTTATGTATTGCAAAGCGGCGAGGTCGCCATCAGCGATACCGCCGCCAACCTGCAGCAGAATGAAACCGTGCAGAAGACATACCTCGGCATTGATTAACTCTCGTGACGACTGCAATAAATCGGACCGCTGCCAGCAAGAGACTGGCCTCGCTCACAGCATCGCAAGTGACAAAGCTGGCAAGAATCGCAAACGGCATCAACGATTTGGAAGTGGTTTCCTGGGAGCTTGAGCCGCTTCGTGGTGGTTTCGGCAGCGCTGTAGGTGGAACCGTTCTCTACCGCGTCATTGTTCATACAGCCAAGAGCCAGTCAGTCTCGCTCGTCTTGAAAGTCCTTTACGAGCGCAGTGGCGAAGCGCCCGCCTCGCCCTATTATTGGAAACGCGAGTATGAGGTCTACCGATCGGGCTTGCTAGACGGCATGCCCGACAACACCTTCTCAAGTCCGCGTATCTATGACTTGCAAGACTTCATCGACAGCTGCTGGATTTGGATGGAGGACATTGAAGACAGCAAAGACGACTGGACGCTGGACGACTTTCGCGATGTTGCCGCGCGCCTTGGTCGATTCAACGGCGCCTGGCTGACGGGCAGGGCTGCGCCATCGTTCGCTTGGCTTTGCCATAACTGGCACGCCGCCATTGTGCCCGCCCTCGAAGCAACGTTTGAGAATTTGGACGCGATGCTTGAGAGCCCGCTGGCGCGCGCGGCGCTGCCGCTGGAAGCCAAAGACGAGATCATGGCGATTTGGCATGATCGCCACCTGTTTCAAGACGCCCTCGCCCAGCTCCCCCAGACGCTTTGCCACACGGACGCCTTTCGCCGCAACATCTTGCACCGCGAAGATGATGTCGTGCTGCTGGATTGGGCGCTTGCTTCCGTTGGCGCCCTTGGCGAAGAGCTGGTATGCCTGGTCGCCGTTAGCTTGTACTATCAAGAGTTTTCGGCCGAATATGCTGACCAGCTTGACAAAGCGGTTTTCGCCGGTTACGTCGAGGGGCTGCGTCAGGCGGGCTGGACAGACGACCCTATGCTGGCTCGGATCGGCTATAGCTGTGCCATGGCGCTGCGCGGGCTTGCCGGCGTGAAGCAGGATCTTCAGCTTCTAGGCGATCAAGCCGGTCACGAGCAGCTATTGCGAACGCATCAGATGACGAACCTCGGCGAGATCGCGGATCTCTACGCTGACGCGCGCCGCTTTCGGCTGCTTAAAATGGCGCGCGAAGCTAGGGACTTGCTTGCTTAGCAGCGGGCGCGTTCTGTGGCGCGCCAATGATCGACATCAGTACGGCCGCGCCGATCAAGCCGCCGCCGAGCCATAACGCCAGCGTCATTTCCTGCCCAAGAATCAGCGCCGCCAATAGCGCGCCTGATAGCGGCTGGGCGAAGAAAAACAGCGATGCCAAGGTCGCGGGAACCAGAACAAAGGCGCGATTCCAAAGCAAGAGGGCGAGCGCCGTGGAGACCAAACCAAGGTAGAGCACGCCCAGGACGACAAGCGCATCCACTTCGCCTACGGGCCGCCTTGACAATTCGATGGCGCTGGCGGGGACGGACAGCAGCAGCCCGCCAATCAGTGCGTAAACCGTCACAGTAAGCGTCGGCAGCGCATGTCGCAAGGCAACCATCCGCACCAGGACCGAATACAAGCCCCAGGTGACGGCGGAGATCGCGAGAAAAACATTGCCAAGGAAACTGGCTGAGCCGAAGTCGGCTGCGGCGGGATCCAAGATCACGAGTACGCCGATGCTCGACAATACGATGCTGGCGAGCCGCAGCCGCGTCAGGCGTTCGCGCAGCAATATCATGGCGAACAAGACGACAAAAGCCGGCGACGCGCTGGTGACCAAGGCGCCATTCAAAGCTGTCGACAGATCCGTGCCGACAAATTGCGTTCCCAGGCTGAGGCCCAGACCGACCGCGCCAACCGCGAGCAACTCCGCTTTGGCCTGGCCGTCGGTGGCGGCCTGCCCCCTCGCCCGGTTTAGCGGAACCAGCGCCAGCAACGCCAGCAGAATGCGCAGCGTCAGCAAGGTGAAAGGGGGGACGGCAAGGAGCGTCACATCAGAAACGACATACATGCCGCCCCAGATGCTCGCGGCGGCAATGCCGTAAAAGGCGCCGCGCAGAAGTTCCGACTTCGACATCGCTGCCTGATCTAAGTCGTTCCAAGCATGTAATGAGAATGATTGCAGATTGGACGCAATCCTCAAAACAACGAAACGTTGTAGGGGCGAGCCGGTGGCTCGCCCGCTTTTCTAAATGTAGCTTGTCAGTTTTCGCATGACTAACTTGGTTTTACTTAGGTGAATGCGAGAGCAAGCATCTTAGCCGATGCTGCCCGAGGGCGACAGCCTGCGTTGCGATGAGAAGGAGAAGATTGACGGCGATATTCGACATCAGCCTATCGAGCCGAGAGTATAATTCTCTTAGCACGTCGTAATGCCTGCGCGCCGAGAGGTTCAGTCATCAACGAGAGCTTGATTTATCTTTCTTACCACAACATTGATTTGGCCTACGCCTTTCAGCTGTCAACCTTGCTGATTCGCTACTATCGCAACGTCTGGCTGGATCGCTTTGAAATCGATCTCACTGAGGACTGGCGCGCGAAAACCATGGAGGCGCGGTCGCGGGCGACCGGCGTCATTGTTGTGGTCAGCGATGATTACCTGCAGTCGCCTTATTGCCGCGCCGAGTTCGAGGCATTTAAGCAACGCGGCATACCCGTTACCGCTGTCATCCCGCGCGATTTCTCCACCGAGCTAATCGCCGAATTCACTTTCAGCGACTGGATCGATTTTCGCCGCTGGTTTGACGATCCCAGCGATCTCAGCGTGGAGAATCTGCTGAGCCAGGTTCCGCAATCGGAGGCGGTGGCCAAGACCGGCGAAAGGCTCGATTATCTTCGGGGATTCATACACGCAAGCGTGCTTTCGCTGTCGAAGATGTCTACCTCCTGGGCTTCGCTGCGCAATGCCGACGCGGATGGCGCGACCGCGATGCGTCCGCGAATGATCCAGCCGAGCATGCTGACGGACTGGGATTTCACCAGCGGAAAAAACGGGCATTCAATCCCAATTGAGAATCTGCTGGCTTGGTCGCAGGAGGAGCCGCAATTCGCCATTCGCGGCGAGAGCGGAAGCGGCAAGTCATATTTCGCGCGGCTGCTAGCGCTGCAGCAAGCGCAGGCCGCCATCCGCAATGAGAATGAGCCGGCGCCGATATGGTTGGACCTGGCGCGTTGGGACGGGAGTCATCGGAATCTCAGCGCATTCATAGAGTCGCAATGGACCCTGCTCACCTACTGGAAGCACTGGCTGGACCAACATCAGACCTTCATCGTGCTCGACAACTGGCGTGATTTTGCCCTCAGTCATCCGACGCAGATTGCCGAGCTGACCAACTGGATTGATTCAAGCCCGGGCCATCGTTTCGTAATCCTCTCCGGCTTGAATGCGACAACGTCGCCATGTTTGCCGGCAATTCAAATCAGCGGGATCAGCGTCCAACGCGCGCAGAGCTTTGCGAGTGGCTGGCTTACCCTCGACCAGCAGACCAGTTTCCGCGGGATTCTGAAGCGGAAGAGCGCTTGCATCGACAACTGTCATTTGGATCATTTGTCAATTGGCGTGGAATTGCTGACTGCCGACCGGGCGCTGGCATTCAATCAATGGCATGAGAATCCGATGCCCGCTTTGATGGCCTTGCGGAGCCAACAGGCGCCGGCCGCAACTGGCGGCTTGGACAACGAACGACTGCTGGCCGGTCTGCAGCAGCTCGCCTGGTCAATGATGCTGCAAGACAATCATCGATACCTGGCGCGGGATGCGGCGTTGAGCCAGTCGATTGATCCGCGAATCATTGACCGCGCGCTAGATCTCGGCTTGATGGAAGAGGGCGGAAAGAATCTCCGTTTTCACTGTGAGATATTCCAATTGCACTTGGCGGCCGAGGGGCTCAAGCGGGATGGCTTGAACAAGTATTTGACCAGGCCGGAATTCAGCGCCGAGGGGGAGCGCGTCCCCAGGAAGTGGGATAAGCTGACGCTGCTTCTGGTGGATGGCTTGGCGGAAGAGAGCCGGCTGAAGGTAATGGACCAGATCGCTGAAGTCGATCCTTTCGTCTCGGCGGCTTGTCTGACGCGCCATCCCGAATTATCGGACAGCTTTCAGGAAGCGCTGATCACGAAACTGGCGCAACTTTGCGCGCAAAATCCGGCGGCGCGGCGCGCCTTCCGCGGCGCCATCGTTGATCTGCCGAACGCGGATCAGACCGCGGAGCTCTTGATTGCTCAGCTGAGCCACTTCAACAATGCGCAGCAGTTGTGGCTGTGGCAGGAGATTCGCGCGCTGCCGCTTGAGCTGCCGCTGGACTTTATTCAACTCGTCTCAGAAATCGATCGCGCGGCGCACGCTGCCCTCTCCCAACAATTGACGCCCTTTGGCTTATCGCGCTCCCTCGCTTATCTGGTGAAACTGACTGCAAATCAGGACCAGCTCATGCGGCGGAACGCCATTTGGATGCTTGGCGAGATCAAATACCTGCCGACGGCGATTCTCTTGCTGTCTTATCTGGAAGAGGGCGAAGGCAGCGATCATGATGAAGTCGTCCTGGCGCTGATGAAGTACGCTTATTCCGACCTGCTGGTTCGGGTTCTGCGCTGGTCGCAGGATCATCCGCAGCATCGGCCCGCCGTCATCCGGGCCCTCGCCGAGCGAAAACGCCTGGTGACAAGCCGGCTGCTGGCGCTGGCTGACGCGCGGCGGCTTACGCTCCAGCCCGAATTTTACGATATGGTCGTCAACAGTGCCGAAGAGGACATCGCCATCGGTCTGGCGCAGCTCGCGGAAGACTCGGTCGACTTGCCCGAAGCGTTACAGACGGCGATCCATAGCAAGCGGAATGCGGCTGAATTGCGCGCGCGGCTCGCCGCATCAATCAAGCACTGGCCCAGTCGCCAAGGTATCGAGCAGCTTGTCCCCATCATTAGCCGAGTGCTTAGCGATCCTCCCGAGTCCACCATTATCGCCGGCAGCAATATTGAGGCGCTGCTCTACGGCCAAACTCTTTTCGATGACATGAAAGCGCAGGCTGAGGCGCGGACTGGCGAATCTCTGCCAGACACGGTGCTGGCTCAGTTGCGGCGCAATGATGGCGATCAGCGGCGCGGCGCGCTGTACAGCCTGGCTGACTATCCGGCCGATCTCGCCCTGCCCCTGCTGCTGGAAGCGGCGCAAGACGAAGACAAGCGCGTGCGGCTAGCGGCTTACGAAGTCCTGAGCCGCTTTGAAAACGCGGAGGCGGCGAAAAAGGCGGTTTTCGCCGCGCTCGCCGATAGCGACAGTGCGATTGTTGAGGCGGTTATGGAGCTGCTCAAAGCCATGCCGTCCTTAGATTGCAGCGCGCTCGTCGACTTGCTCGACAGCGAGACTCCAAACGCGGTGGCCGCGGCGATTGACTTGCTCGGCTACGCCCGCCATCGGCCGGCCGCGGGCTCTTTGCGTGAGCTGCTTTCAGACGAGCGAGTGCCGGCTTATCAGGGCAAAACAATCGGGCAGCTTGCGCGTCAAGCGTTAAGCGCCATCGATTTAGCGTTGATGGATGGCGAGCAAGGCGCCTATGCACCGGGCAAAGCGTCAGGCATGCCGGGCGGGCCAGACGCGCTCGAATTCAGCGACGAAGAGAAGATCATTCGCACGCTGTCCGTTCTGCGCGATGACGATTGGGGCCGGACGCAGAAGGCGGCCAAATTCTTGCGCAAATTCGCGCGACACTTGCGTGGCAGTGACAATCCGGCGATTCTCGAATTGCTTGGCGGCGCCTTGAAAGACGACAATTGGAGCGTGCGCTGGGCCAGCGCCGAGGCCCTAGCGATGCTGAAGGACCAAGCCGCGATTCCCCCTTTGGGCGCATGCCTTGATGATCCAAGCTGGATCGTGCAGGTCGCGGCCATCCGCGCGTTGGTTGAGCTCGGCGCCGCTGGATTTACGGCAAAGCTGGCGCCGCTGCTTCAGAGCTCGCGAAAATCCGTGCGCGAAGCGACTGCCGAGGCTTTGGGAGAGATAGGCGACGCCGGAGCGGTTGCCGCGCTTGGCGAGACGCTCCGGCGCGACGCCGATGAGTTTGTTCGCTTCGCCGCCCTAAGATCCATCCATCAACTGAACCCAAGCGGCGCCCGCCCTCACCTGGAGCTGGCGCTGAGTGACAGCAGCGTTCACTTGCGCTGGTTTGCTCTGCAGCATTTAACATCGCAAATGAGCGAGACGGATCTGCCTATTCTGCAGCAACTGCTCAATGACCACGACAAGCCGGCTTGGGAAAACGAGACCATTCATGACCTCGCCATTTTGGCGCTGCAGCGCATCGGGACTGATGAATCCAGGGCTCTGCTTGATGAGGCATCGCTTGCGGAAAAGCGGACGAGCCCATGAAGTTATTCGTTAGTTATGCCCGTGTGGACAAGCCCTATTGCGTCCGCATCATTGAAACATTGCATGCGCACGATGTCTGGTACGACCAGCGCCTTTACGCCGGTCAAGACTGGTGGAAAGAGATCCTGCGCCGCCTGGACTGGTGTGAAGTCTTCGTCTATTTGCTTTCGCCGGATTCAGTGGCGTCGCTCTACTGCCGCCGCGAGCTGGAAATTGCGCTGCGGCTGAAGCGCGATATTATCCCGGTGCTCATCAATGGAGACACCGTGCTGCCAGAGAATATGAAAGATTGGCAATATGTTGACCTGCGCGACAGTCTGACGGTGGAAAACGTCTCGCAGCTGCTGAATGCGATTCTTCTGGTGGAACGGCAACGAGCCGGGGCAGCGCCGACCTTATCGGTCGCGAACGACGCGGCCGAAAGCAGCCCCGCCGCCGCCAACAAACCGGCTGAGCTGATCAGCAAGGCGGTGAGCGCGCTGGAAAAGGGCGACTATGACAACGCCATCTTGCTGCTGAAACAAGCGAAAACGAGCGGATATCAATCGCGCTTCGTCAGTCTTGACAAATTGCTGCGCATCGCCGAAAGCGCGGTCGCTGATCGAACTGAAACGCGTGAAATACAGCGCGAGTATCAGCACATCGTCGCCCTGTTCGCATTCGAGAGCACGCGCAAGTTGGCTTGTGAAGCCTTGGCGGAATTCAAAAGAGAATTCGGCGATTATGATCCACAGAATTTACAGCGACATTGCCAGCCCGCCGCGCCCATGCGCGAATCGGCTGTTGGCAAGTCCCGCAAGCCGACCGCAACGCGCCGCGCACAGCAGGCGCCGGCGGCAGCGAATGACTGTGCCACTATTCAGAACCTGGGACGCCCCAAAGCAATACAGGCGAGCAGCCAGGCATTGACCGGACCGCGCGCTCAGGAAGCGATTCCCGCCGCCGCGGCAACTAAGGTCTCCGAGGTGGATGCCCCGACCGTGCGTCAAATGACCTCCCCTGAAGAGGATTCGCTCAGCGTCAAGGAAGTTCTGCCTATGCTACAATGGTGCGACGTTCCTCACGGCTCGGTCACCATTTCCAGCATCGTGGGCGCCGATGAAGACTTTGGCGAAGTCACCGAACAGGTGGACAATTTTGTGATGAGCAAGTTCCCGCTAACCAACGCGCAATTCGCCATATTCGCTGACGCCGAGGATGGTTATCACAATCCGCGCTGGTGGGATTTTTCCCAACATGCGCAGCGCTGGTTCAAGCTGCGAAAGGGGGTCGCCAAGTCGCGATTCAGCGGCGACGCGCGACCGCGGGAAAACGTAAACTGGTATGAAGCGATGGCTTTTTGCAATTGGCTCGGCAAGCTGCTGGGCATGAAAATTACGCTGCCGACCATTGCCCAGTGGCAGCGGGCGGCCAAGGGCGACGATGATCGTTACTTCCCCTGGGGGGACGAATATGATGAGGAGCACTGCAATACGCTGGAAACGGGCCTCAAGACCACCACGCCGGTGGATCGCTATCAGATGGGCGCTAGCCCTTATGGCATCTATGATATGGCGGGCAATGTCTGGGAGTGGACTTTGAACACCGCGGCCGCGGCCGAATCGGGGCGAGACTTCCGGCGCGCCGTCGCGGGCGGCAGCTTCGTCAGCCCCTGTGACCGGGCGCATACGACATTTCGTTACTATCTCGACCCGCGGGTGCGCTATTCGTCGATCGGCATTCGATTGGTGGGCTTGACGTAAATTGAAACTGTCGCTGCAATTGAACACCGGGACCGTTGTGACGAAGGGAATGTTATGATGAGCGCGAGAGAGAGCAAAGGGCATGACGGCATGTCTCTGCGACCCGATATCAACATTGACATTGATCACTTGTCGGTGACTGGGCACGTGGTCTTCGCCGGGCGCGACGGCCAGGTAAAGGTGCAGACCGGCGGCGATGTCGCGCAGCACACCAACCAAACGGTGACGGTTGGCGGCGTTGAAACCACGCCACAGGAATTCGACATGATGCTCCAGTGCATTCGCAATGTCGAGGACACCATCCAGAAGGAAAATCTGGCGACTGAAAGCCGTGAGGAAGCGATGCATGATCTGCACACGGTTGAGGCGCAGCTCTCCTCTACCAAGAAGCCCAATCCGCGGATACTGATGCGCGCCGCGAAATCGCTGCTGCGCTTTTCGCCCGCCTTAACCGCCGCCGCATTAACACTCTTCGACCAACCCCTGGTTGGCGCCATTCTCGCCAGCGTTGGGGAAGCCGCCATCAACTTCCAAGAGGCGATATCCGGGCAGCGAGCCGCCAAGAAAATCTGACGAAAATCATGCCGCATACTTTATCCCGCGAAGCGCTCCGCCCCGCCCATCGCGCGCGCCGTTCAAGTTCTCGGGCGAATGCGCGATTGCCCCTAAAATTCAGCCCATACGACTCACAGGCCGAGCAGAGAAAATGAATCGTCCTATTCAGCAACACCCGGCTAAGGCTATCGCCAGGCCCGCGCCGGCCGCTCCCAGCCAAATGATGATCACGACGCCGGCTGCCTGGCGCGGCTTTGTGCAGACGAACTGGGCGCAATTGAAACGGCAGGCGGACAACGCGGCGCTGGATTCGCCCTACCAGAAGCTGGTCATGATGGTGTTCGCGCCAGTCATGCCCAACCCCAATACCAAGCTGACCTTGCTGCGCCGTCTGCTCAAGAAATTCCGCTATTGCGAATCACTGAGCAAACGCATGACCGAGATTTACCGCGATCGCAATTACGGGCGCACGGCGGAAGAATTGGCGCGCCAGGAGCTCGTGCCAGAAAAACTGGACACAGACGAGCTGATCGGACTGGACTGGCTCATCGTCGCCACTGGCGGCCTGGACGGCTCGGCGAATCAAGGGCGGCAGGCGATTCAATTCGCCCGCAACCTGCTGGAAGCCATGCGCGAACACCGCGACTATCCATCGGCCGTGCGCGTCCAGGCGGGCAGCATCTCGGCTGGCGGTCATGTGATATTTGCCGGGCAAGATGTCAACATCGTCGCTGAACATTATCATGGCAACAAGTCGGCGTTGAAGGCTTACCTCGCCGCCGTCCGTTCCGAGTGGAATATCCCGACGACGACCATCCACCCGGCATCGCAGCATCACACCCCGGCCATGCTGCACCAGTTATATACGCCGGTGGATATCTGGACCGACCAACGCCAATTTCACAATGTCGGCGACGAAGAATTGAACGCGCGGCGCTACCAGGCGATTGAACGGGACATGGGTTATGTGCGCGAGTCCGTATTCGAAGTCATCTCGGGGAATCCGCTGATCGTCATCACGGGCGCCGCCGGAACGGGCAAGAGCTCACTGTGCCGCTTTATCGTGACCGCCCTCGCCTATGCCTGCGACCCGCGCGCCGAGCGGCAGGACAAGGTCAAAGGGCTGGAGATGCTGGGCGCCTCCTGGATTCATGGGCCCATCCTGCCCGTCTACGTCAGCTTGCGCGACTTTGCCAGTTCGCCCGAGCTGTTTCCAAAGTCGCTGGCAGCCGCCTCATCAGAGCCGCTCTTGAATTATGTGAAGAATGCGACCGGCAATCTGGCGCCGCACCTGGAAGCCTATCTGACCCAATCCGATGTGCCCACGCATGGCAGCTTGATCGTTCTCGATGGTCTCGACGAAGTATACGATGAGAATGACCGCATCATCTTGCAGCGGATCATCGAGAACTGGGCTGACCGATTTCCCAGCTGCCGCATCATCGTCACCAGCCGCACCTACGCTTACCGCCATGATTCGCGCTGGCGCCTCTCCGAGCGTTTCGCATCGGCCGAATTGGCGCCTTTCACCTGGCAGCAGGTCAAATCTTATATCGAGCGTTGGTATGCCAATGTCGCTGAGACCCGTCCCAGCGTTCTGGGCGGGCGCGCCGTCGCCGCCAAGCAGGGCGCTCTCATGGCAGCCGACCTCAACCAAGCCATTCGCGAGAATCGAGCGCTATGGCCCCTCGCCCGTCAGCCGCTGATGCTGGCGCTCCTCACGCTGATTCATGAAGACTACAAACAGCTGCCGGACAAGCGCGCGGAATTGTACGAGCATACGGTGGAATTGCTCGATCGCTGGAATATCCCGTCGCCGGCGGACAAGCTGCATGAAAAGCTGGCCAATATCAACCTGGACCGCATGCGGGCGGCGCTGAAGCTGATCGCCTTTGAGCTGCATTCGGAGCAGCAGACCTATCAGCGCTATCCAACCATCGTCCAGCGCGCGCGTCTTCTGGACAAATTGATTGAGCAGCAGTCGCTCGGGGGCGGCTTGGGCGCCGGAATCGAAGATGTGCTTGAATATCTGGCGACGCGCAACGGCATCCTGGTATCAGACGCGCCCAATCTTTATCGCTTTCCCCATCTAACGATTCAGGAGTATCTGGCCGCCAGCGCGTTGATTGAATTCTACGACGAATGCAGAATGCCTTTGGGCTTGCGGCCCCACAGCGCCGAGGGCTGGATCTTTCCCGAAAACATCGTCGCCCTGCTCTGTCACGATTATGCCCGCTGGCGCAATGTCGCGCTTTTCGCCGGCGCCATCATCGCGGCCGGCAAATGGCAAGACATGCGCTGGCAGCTCATCGATGAGTTGCTGCCGACCCGGCTTGACGCCCCCTTGTCAGAACAGGAGCTGCACTGCATCAGCGTTGGCGCCGAAATCTGGGGCGAAAGTTGGTTGAAATCGCGAACGCGCAGCCAGCTCGTCATTGAAACGCATTTGGTCCGCTGCCTGCGGCATATTCACGGCGACGAGCGCATCGACGCGCCGGAACGCGCCAACAATTATGCCGTTCTGTCGCAAATCACAAGAAGCCAAAGCACGCGCCCCTAGAATGCGCAATTGCCAAAAGGAAAACCCGTGCATGCACTACGAATCTCCATACTGTTCATATTCGCGTTCGCATTCCCGCTGACGCAGG
Organism: Chloroflexota bacterium; assembly: GCA_026707225.1. Taxonomy (GTDB): domain Bacteria; phylum Chloroflexota; class Anaerolineae; order Aggregatilineales; family Phototrophicaceae; genus UBA6055. The sequence goes on along the minus strand of JAPOXG010000095.1, from coordinate 197,362 downwards.
CGCAGGACGCGGAATCTGAATACGTCATTTCGCGAAATAGCGCGCCAGATCCGGCCAGGTTTGAATTGACCCAAGTGGCTGCCGGCTTCACCCGCCCGCTTTATGTGACGCATGCGAGCGATGGTTCTAACCGAATCTTTCTTGTCGAGCAAGTAGGCAAGGTCTGGATTCTGAAAAATGGCTTGGTCCAGGCGCGGCCGTATTTGGACATCGAGGAACTGATCTCGCCTGGGGCTTTGACTCAGCCATTTTCCGAGCAGGGTCTGTTGGGATTGGCCTTCCACCCGAATTACCGCCACAACGGCGTCTTCTTTGTCAATTATACCGATCGGCTGGGCAGCACCGTTGTTGCGCGCTATCAAGTTGACCAGAGCAATCCAGATTTCGCCGACGCCAACAGTGGGCAGATCCTCTTCCAGCTTTCGCAACCCTACGCCAATCATAACGGCGGCCACATTGAGTTCGGTCCGGACGGTTACCTGTACATTGCCTTGGGAGATGGCGGCGCGGCAAACGACCCGCTGGGCGCTGGGCAGAATCGCCAACTGCTGCTCGGTTCAATTCTGCGCATCGACGTTGACAGCGCGGAGCCTTATGCGATACCGAGTGACAATCCCTTCGTGGACGAGGTGAACGCGCGCGGCGAGATCTGGGCATACGGCCTGCGGAATGTTTGGCGTTTCAGCTTTGACCGCCTGACCGGCGATATGTACATGGCTGATGTTGGGCAGAATCGGCGGGAAGAAATCAATTATCAAGCCGCCGGTAGCGTCGGTGGCGAGAATTACGGTTGGAACGTGTGGGAGGGCAGCCAAGTCTTCGCGGGCGGCAACGCGCCCAATCATGTCCCGCCTGTCTTTGACTACAGCCATGCCTTCGGCTGCTCGGTCACCGGCGGCGTAATCTATCGCGGCGGCGCCATTCCGGATTTGCAGGCGGTCTATCTCTTTGGCGACTGGTGCAGCGGCCGCGTCTGGGGTTTATGGCGCGATCAAGCGTTGGCTTGGCAGAGCCGGGAGCTGATGAAAACGGACCTGCCCATCAGCAGTTTCGGCGAGGACGAAGCGGGCGAAGTTTACGTCATTGATTATGGCGGCGCGCTTTATCGATTTGATCCCGCGGGCGACTAGAACACCGCCGGCGATTCATGCGTTTCGGTGATGCCGGCGCGCGTTCGCTTGTATTGCGCGATCAAAGTCTTGATCTGCAGCTCGATGGGATGGTAGCGCTTCATCACTTGCTTGCCTTCGGTTTGCAATTGGAGCATCCTCGTCTCGATCTTGCGCAGGCTGGACTCCAGCTTGCCGTCGCGGTTCTTCCAATCAATGAACGCGAGCGGCACCAAGAGGATGAAAAAGGCGCCCAAACCGTACATAACCGAGCCGTAGTCATGTTCACCGTTGTAATGCAAATAAAAGCCGAGCGCCCCGCTCGCCAATACCAGCATCAGGTGCAGAAACATCCGCCGGGAAAAGGCGCCCCGCTTCTGGCGTCTCTCCAGCTTTCGCAGCTGCTTATCCCGCTGCTGTCGCAGGTCCTCCAATTCAGCGCGAATACTCTCTACGCGTTCCCGCAGCGGCTGCCCCTCTTCAATGAAAGTGTCCAACCTGTTCTTGACCAGCCGCGCCGACTCCCAGTTGTCCATCATCCGGTTGTAATGGACCTCCAGCGCCTTAACCTGCAACTCAAGCGGTTGATAACTCTGACGGCGCTGCGCCCCTTCCTGTCTCAGTTCAAGGATCTGCGCTTCTAGTTTGCGCTGCCGGCGGGCGGCGCGCGTTCGCGGGTTCTTCCAGTTGGCGATGACTATCGGGATCAATACGGCGCATAGAGCGGTTAGTCCCATGGCGACCAGACTAAAATCCCGCTGCGTGTTCCAGTAGTAGAGGCCAACGGTCCCGCTCGCGGCGATGAGAACCACCAGCAAGCCGAGCCGGCGCAAGACAAAGGCGCGTTTCTGGCGGCTTTCGATTTTGGTCTGGGTTTTTTCATGCTCGGCTGTGAGCGCTTCCAGCTCGCTGCGCAAGCCGATCAATTGCTCACGGGCCGGCTGCCCTTTCTCGCGCAGCGCATCCAAGCGCCGTTTGAATTGCTGTATATGCAGCCAATCGTCATACTGCTCCTGCCCCCCGACAAACCATTCGCCCGTCGCATCATCGCCAAAGATGAAGCTCCCGAAATCAAAGCTAAAGGGCATTGGCTTGCCGCTGCTAAGGCTTCGCTCCAGATCACCGACCTCGTCCACCAGCTGTTCATGGAGCAACAACAATAGATTCAATGGGGCGGCGCGGCGCTTGACCTCGTCAGCGCTCAAGCCAGCGCCGTTTTCACTGAAGGCATCCCGATGGAGGGTCAACTCGGTTCGCATCCGGCCGAGCTCTTGCCGGACCCGGCGGATGCCAGCGGCGCGGTCTCGCGTAGTTAGATGTGGCTGAAACAGGGTTGTCACGCCAATCGCGTGAAGATCGTCCAGATAATCTTGTGGACTTGGCTGTTCAATCATGCTAATGTCTCGTTGACTCTAGTCGGCGCGCAACACAAACAGAACCGACGGTCAACCGCTGGCAAGTCTAGGTCATTATAGCACAATAGAGTTATGCCATATAATAGTCGCAAGCCATAGCCATTCTTAGCTGCCCCGTCATGGAGACACCGCATGAAAATGAGCGAGCTTTACCCGCTAAAGCTGCGGCCCGCCCTGCATGTGAAGGTGTGGGGCGGTCGCCGATTGGCAGATATGATGGGCAAGCGCCTACTTACAGCAGAGCCCTACGGTGAATCTTGGGAGCTGCACGACACATCTGTGATTACTAATGGCCCGCTGAGAGGAAACAGCCTGGGCGATCTGGCGCGCCAATATGGCGCTGATCTACTGGGCGCTGGCAACGATCCCGCCGCTGGATTGCCCCTGCTGGCCAAGCTCATCGACGCATCCGACTGGCTGTCCATTCAAGTGCATCCGAATGACGAGCAAGCGGGCGCCCTTGAGCGTGAGCCGCGCGGCAAAACGGAAGCCTGGGTGATCCTGCATGCGGAGCCGGGCGCTCAGCTAGTCATCGGGCTGCAGCCGGGAACGACGCGTGAACAAATGGCGGAGGCGATCCGGCACAATCAATTGGAGGCGCTCCTGGTTTATGCGGAAGTAGCGACCGGCGATGTGCTTTACATTCCAGCCAATACAATACATGCGCTGGGACCGGGCTTATTGATCTACGAAATTCAGCAATCGAGCGATGTCACCTACCGGCTCTATGATTGGGGCCGGCTGGGCTTGGACGGGCAGCCGCGCGAGCTGCATATCGACAAGGGCGTTCAAGTGGCCGAGCTCACGTCGCTGCCGCGCCTCCGTCAGCCCGAGAATGAGCTGCTCGTCGATGGTGAATACTTCCGCTCCTGGCGTCATGAACTCGCTGGCGAGGCGCTTAGCATTGAAACCGAGGGCCGCTTTCAAACGCTGACCTGTATCGCCGGCAGCGCGCAAGTGGAGTCGGCTGAACATGACGCGATCAACCTCGGCAAAGGCGAAACTAGCTTGATTCCAGCTTGCGTGCCATCGTTCGTTATCCGCGGCAGCGGAATCGTGCTGCGCTCCGGCCAAGGTTGAACGCCCCTCTGACCGACGATTACAAAGTCTTTACACTCCTCTGACACGCTTCTGACAGCCCCGTCAGACAATTGAACCATATCGACCGCCACATAGGGGGAGCTATGGATTTCAACCGTTACACCAACAAAGCGCAAAACGCCGTGCTCAAAGCGCAGAGCATCGCTGGCGAGCATCACCACAGCGCGATCGAGCCGGCGCATGTTTTCCTGGGACTGATGGAGCAAGAAGAAGGCTTGGTCCCGCGCATCATCCAGAAGATCGGCGCCCAGCCCGCCGCCATTCACGCGGAGCTCAAGGGCATGCTCGGCAACTTGCCGCGAGCCAGTCAGAATGCCTCAGGCATTGGCATCGGGCGTTCAGCGACGCAGGTTTTCAGTCGGGCGGAAAAAGAAGCCAAGTCGATGCGCGATGACTATACCAGCACCGAACATCTTTTCCTGGCTCTCGCGAAAGACAAAACCATGAGCGCCCTCTTGAAGCGCAGCGGCATCGCCTACGACGACATTTTGTCGGCGCTGCAATCGATTCGTGGCAGCCAGCGCATTAGCAGCCAAGATCCGGAATTGACCTACGAGAGTCTGGCCAAATTTGGGCGCGACTTGACCGCCGACGCGCGCCAAGGTCGGCTCGATCCGGTCATCGGGCGGGATGAGGAAATTCGACGCGTGATCCACGTCATCAGCCGCCGCACCAAGAACAACCCGGTCTTGATCGGCGAGGCCGGCGTTGGGAAGACTGCGATCGCTGAGGGGCTGGCGCAGCGGCTCGTCAACGGGGACGTGCCCGATGGCATGAAGGACAAAACGATCATCGCGCTGGATATGGGCGCCTTGGTCGCCGGCAGCAAATTCCGCGGCGAATTCGAAGAACGCTTGCAAGCCGTCTTGAAGGAAATCGCCGACAGCGAGGGTGAGATCATCCTCTTCATTGACGAGTTGCACAACATCGTCGGCGCCGGACGGGCTGAAGGCTCGATGGACGCGGGCAACATGCTCAAGCCGATGCTGGCGCGGGGAGAGCTGCGCATGATCGGCGCGACGACGCTTGATGAGTACCGGCGCCACATCGAAAAAGACGCCGCCCTGGAACGGCGTTTTCAGCCGGTCTATGTCGATGAACCGACAGTGGAAGACACAATTAGCATCCTGCGCGGGCTTAAAGAGCGCTATGAGCTGCATCATGGCGTACGCATTCAGGATGGCGCGGTCATCGCGGCCGCGGCGCTCAGCCGCCGATACCTGCCCGACCGCCAACTGCCGGACAAAGCCATCGACCTGATCGACGAAGCAGCCGCCCACCTCAAGATGGAAATCGACAGCAAGCCGCTCGAGCTGGATAAACGCGAGCGCCAGATCATGCAGCTGGAAATCGAACGCGCGGCGCTTACTCATGAAACGGACGAAGCATCCAAGCGCCGTTTGACAGATCTTGATGCCGAGCTGGCTGATGCGCAAGAGGCGCTCAAGGGGCTGATGGCAGTCTGGCAGCATGAGAAAGATGCGATTCAAGCGGTTTCGAGCAGCAAAGCCGAAATGGACGACGCCCGCAATCAATTGGAGCGCGCCGAACGGGGAGGCAACCTGGAAGAAGCCGCCCGCCTGCGTTATGGCGCGCTGCCAGACCTGGAGAAATCGCTGCGCCAGCGCGAGGCCACCATCGATGATATGCGCCAGAATGGGGCGCTCATGCTGAAGGAAGAGGTTGATGCGGACGAAGTCGCCACCATCGTCAGCCGCTGGACCGGCATACCGGTCGCGCGCATGCTCGAAGGCGAAATCGAAAAGCTGCTGCACATGGAGGCGCGCCTGCATGAGCGCGTCGTCGGGCAGGATGACGCGGTCAAGGCGATTTCGGCCGCGGTCCGCCGGGGACGCGCAGGCTTGCAAGATCCAAATCGACCTTTGGGGACTTTCCTGTTTCTGGGTCCGACGGGTGTTGGCAAAACGGAGATGGCGCGTTCGCTGGCGCAATTCCTCTTCGATGACGACGGCGCGATGGTCCGCATCGACATGAGCGAATATGGCGAAAAGCATAGCACCGCTCGCTTGATCGGCGCGCCGCCGGGATACGTCGGCTATGAAGAAGGCGGGCAACTGACGGAAGCGGTGCGCCGGCGCCCTTACTGCGTCTTGCTCTTCGACGAAATCGAAAAAGCCCATCCCGATGTCTTCAACCTCTTCTTGCAAGTGTTCGACGATGGGCGCTTGACCGATGGGCAAGGACGCACCGTTCATTTCAGCAATAGCGTGATCATCTTAACCAGCAATGTCGGGGGCGCGCTGATCAAACAGATGGGCGATGCCATTGACCGCGAGGAGCAGCGCAAGGCGATCATGAGCGAATTGGACCGGCATTTCCGCCCTGAGTTTCTCAACCGCCTGGACGACATCATCGTCTTCCATAGTCTCACGCGCGAGCACATTGTTCGCATCGTTGACCTTCAGCTTGAGCGGCTGACGCGCATGTTGGCGGACCGGCGGATCACCATAGCCCTAAGCGACGCCGCCAAGGCCTTCCTGGCTGATGCCGGCTGGGATCCGGTCTTCGGCGCGCGTCCCTTAAAGCGCGCGATTCAACGGGAGTTGCAAGATCCGCTGGCGCTGGCGTTATTGGAAGGCGCGGTTCAAGAGGGCGATCTAGTCTGGATCGACACAAGTGAGAGCGGCAGCGAGTTTTGCTTTCAGTCGCGGACATTGGAGCCCGCCATCAGCTAAGCCGGGGCAGCATGGCATGTACTGAAGGGGCGGCGATACGCTCCTCGTATTATGCTTCGGGCGGGGGCACGGGCAGGTCTGCTTCGGCTGTGTCTTTCCACTTCTCGCCTTCGTCGACCAGCATCACCGGAATGCCTTCGCGGATCGGATACTTGTAGCCGCTGTCGTCGCAAACGAGCCAGCAATCCCGCACCAGCCGCAGGCGACCGGGGTCATCGCCCTTATCCTGGTAGTGCACCGCCACCGGACAGCGAAGAATCTCCATGAGTTCATCGGAAACGACTCCCACTATATCACCCTCCCGCTGTCCTCGGCATTTGAAGACCAGTATAGCCTTGGCATCTGCCAGCGTCAATTGGAGCGGCCTTGACAGGCTTGAATGTTCCCCGCGGAGAAATACAGCATCCGCATCGAGATCAACACCAATGTCAGCGCCGAATCCAGCCTGGACGCCGCTCGCCTGGAGACGCTGCCAGCAGGTACGGTCGTCGATATGTTTGGTGAATACAAACCCTCCGCACTTTTTTGGATAGCGCCAAACCGTATCCTGAACTACTCTCAAGGATGTGATATTCAAGAATGAAGATGGCTCCCGCAAATCCGCGCCGTACAAGGCGACGAACGGACTGGTTCGTGTCCGGCGCATACTTGGCCGCGCCTTCCGCTTTTCGAACTTGCTCATTGTCTTTGCAGCGCTGCTCGCGAGTCATTCAGCGAGCGCGCAGGCGCCCGCCCTGCCCACCACCGCGCCCGGCGGGCTGATCGGAGCCGATGATTACATCCGCGCCGATCGGCTCGGCATCACCTTTGTCGGATTCACCGACAACATGGGGGTGGAGCGCTATCGCAACGCCCTGATTCTGGGCGCCGGCTGGAACCGCTGGCCGCTGTATTGGGATCGCGTCGAGGTTCAGCCGGGCGAATATGACTGGTTAGCTTACGACAGGCTGGTCGCGGCCGATATCCGTCACGGACTGCGAACCAACGCCATTCTCTTGGGCAGGCCGGCCTTCTGGCAAGCCGGGAACAGCATCTCCAATTTGTTCCAACCAATATTCGCCGACGGCAGCGATAGCGGGGGACCCGATGTTGCGATCAATTTAGACAATCCTTGGGCTCAATTCGTGCATTACGCCGTGATGCGTTACATGCCCGGCGGTGTCCTGGCGCGGCACAACGATTTCGACGCTGACGATGGCATCCGCGCCTGGGAGGTTTGGAACGAGCCGGATGTACCACAATTCTGGAACGCCGGCAGCGAGGCTTATGCCCGCCTGTTGAAGGTAGCGGCGATCATCATCAAGACCGTCGATCCGAACGCGAAAGTCTTGTTTGGAGGCTTGCTTTACGCCAACGACCAAGGCTTCCTTTCGCGGGTGCTGCGGCAGATTCAAGTGGATCCGCTGCGGGATCGCTTCAACTGGTTCTTTGATGTGGTCGCCTTGCACAGCTATGATGATCCCTGGCGCAGCGGCTGGCTGACCAAAGTCGTCGAGGACACCTTAAAGGCTTATCGGATCGCGCGTCTGGTTTGGGTGAATGAAACGGGCGTGTCCGTTTGGGACGATTATCCTGGTCCCGTTTGGGCTGAGAACCCGGAACAGCGCAATCGATTGGCGACCGCGCAACAGCAAGCGCATTTTCTGGTGATGAGCGCCGCCTTCGCCTGGTCAAAAGGCGTCGAGGTCGTCTTTTATCATCAGCTCTACGACGACTGCGGCAACTATCCGGCCGGCACAGATTTTTTGCCGCATCATGGCGAACTCTGCGCCAACGGCGTCTGCTTCGGCGACGCCTTCGGCATCTATCGAAACGAAAGAGGCTCGCATTGTTTCAGTCATCATCCCCACGCCAACACGCCCCGGCCTGTTGCGCAGGCCTTTGCGCTCCTGGCGGAGATATTTGGCCGCCAGCCCTTCACGCCAGTCAGCCTTAGCGGCATAGATGATGAAGTGACCATCATCGTATTCCAGCGCGTCAACGGGGAGCGCATCGTCGTCCTATGGAACAACACAAAAGAGGCGCGGACTGTTGCACTGAAGGCGGCGGGCGAAAACGCAGATCTGCGCTTCATAAACGGCGAAAGGACCAGGATGTCCGCCATCGACGGAATTTACTCGATTGCGCTCAAGCCAGCTGCTGATTTCAGTTTCCCCGATTTGGAGAGCAATCGAAGCAGCGCGATTGGGGGCGAGCCCGTGATTTTGGTGGAATCGCCCGTACAATGAGCAGGCTAATGAATCGATCATGTTGCGCGCCGTCAGGCTTTGGAATCGGGGTCGGCTATAGGGCTGTGAATCAATGAGCGCCAGACGTCTGATATTTTTTGTCGCCAGCATCGCCGTCAGCTTGGGTTCGCTCGCCTTGATTCTGCGGACTGTGCCGTTCGAGGATGTCCTAAACAGCTTGAGCAAAACGGACCCGGTCTATTTGCTGCTGGCCATCTTCGCTATCGCGCTGTCTCTGTTGACGCGTGGCGTTCGCTGGTGGTTCTTGCTCAACCGCCGCATTTCAGTCCTGGAATCCTTCCACATGATCAACGTGATGTTCCTCGGCAATCAACTGCCCTTTCGGCTGGGCGAGGTCGCGCGCGGCGTCTTGGCCACAAGGCGCGGCGTGCCACTGGTCACTTCGGGAACCAGCATCGTTGTCGAGCGCTTGATTGATGTGCTGATGTTGGTGCTGTTGATCGCCGCTACCGTAAGCCGGATGCCTGACGCCCCCGCCGATCTTACCGATCAAGCATCGTTATTGGGCCTGCTCGCCCTGGTCGGTTTCCTGATCCTGCTCATCTTCGCGTACGCGCCCGCTTCGGCGCATCGACTGCTGGACAAGCTGCTGCGCGCGGTTAAGCCCCTGCAACGGCTTCCGATGAAATCAATGCTCGGTCAGCTTCTCGATGGGTTGCAGCCACTGACAGACATACGCACGCTGCTGTGGACAGCGCTATGGACGCTGCTGGCTTGGACCGCCGCGCTCGCCGCCTTGTATTTCTCGCACCGCGCGCTGGGCATTGAAGTGAACTATTCGATCAGCGTGCCGCTTGGCATCGCCCTGACCGCGATTAGCATCGCCATGCCGATCAGCATTGCCGCGCTCGGTCCCTTCGAGTTCGCCATTGTAGTGACCGGGCGATTTGTCGGCATGAGCGACGCTGAAGCCATCGCGCTAGGATTCTTGCTGCACGGCATCAACGTCATCAGTTACGCCGCCTGGGGAACGATCGGGCTGCTGGCGCTTGGCGCCTCGCCAGCCATCGCATTCGGCGCCAATAGCGAGCGATCCACGGAAGGCGCTCAAGACCGCGAGAGAAACTCATGCACGAGTGTCTGAAAGTGGTGCACGCCGTTTTCACGCAGCAGGGAAAACCGGCCCCGATTGTAGGCATTCGATCGCAAGCCTCGCTGGACCCATTCGCATAATTCAATATCTTCTCGCTGAATTTCGTCGCTGAAGGCGATGATCTGCTGCATGCTTTCCCAACCCTCGCCCGTGCCCGGCGCTTCAAAGCACCACTCGAATACCGTCAAGGTCCTGTCATGCCAATCGGGGATGATGATGTTTATCGAGGTATTGTCGAGATAGACGTTCAGCATCACATTGGGAAAGACCCAATAGTAGAGCGCGACAATCGCGGCGCGATGTGGGCAAACATTGTAAAACGCGCGCAATTCACCCGCGCGATTGCGCACGATGACCAGCGGCTGATCCAGGACTTCGCAGTTGAAAAAGTCGCCGGCCCGCGCGACGTCTTCGCGCCGACCGACCGGCTGCCAGGTCTTGTAGAAAATCTTCTCCGCTTCCCATGTCAGAAACTCAGGTTCAATGTACCAGCGAGCGGGCATCGTCTCCGCCCTGGCCAGGTTGTCTGAAGGGTTGAAATCGCGCAGATCCGGCGCAGTCCTCATATTCGCACCTCATTCGTAAGAGTTTTCAAAGTGGCGGCGCCGGAGTGGGCTACGATTGCATAAGCGACCTGTCAGCACCAGCGGCACATAATGAACGATGAAAGCCGAAGCGTTACAAGCATCACATTACAAAGATTTTACGAATGTAAAACCGATTGATGTCTGATTTCCGTATAATAAGAGGTGGGTAGTGATGTGGATACGCGGTATCTCACCGAAGCGAATGCGCTATAATCCAGATTCGCAGAGGTGAGAATTCGAGGGATTGCCAGTGCATAAACGAACGCTCATGATCTGGTTACTGCTGCTGCTGGCAAGCATCGCTTGGATTGGATTGGGGACCTACCTGACATCCGAGCAATTCGACGGCGGCAATCTCGGCAGCGAACTGTCGAGCGAAATCCAATCGCTGGGCAGCGAGATTCATGTGGATGTTTTGGGGCAGTTGCCGCTGCCGGTCTTCTTCCTGGCGACCGGGCTGCCATTTGCCCTCATTTCCATTTTCTTCCTGTGGCGCAACATCAAGCAAAATGCCGGCTCCATTTCGACAGACGCTGATACGAACATTCGGCGGCAAGCTCTAACGGTGTCGCTGCTGGCGCTGCTCTTCGCCCTATTCCTTTGGAACATTGGCGACAGACCGGGGCAAGCCGGCGCCGCTGCCAATTCAGACCTGTTGACAGCGACCTTGGCGCCCTTGCTTTGGCCCGTTCGCCTCTTCGTCACTTTCGTGCATGAAGCCGGGCATTCGCTAGCGGCGCTGATAACCGGTGGCGAGGTCATCGGATTTACCATTTCCCCCAATGGGTCCGGATTGGCGCGAACTGCCGGCGGATACCCGGCCTTGATCTTGCCAGCGGGATACCTGGGCGCGGCGCTATTTGGCTCCGCCCTGTTCTTCCTCACCAGTCGCTATCCCAAATTGACGCGAGGTCTGTCGGTCTTTTTGGGCTTGTCGATTATCATCTTGACCGTGTTCTTTTCCGAGCGCGATGCAAATGGCAATATTACCGTGCAGTTGGTTGGCATCGGATTCGGCCTTGCCATGGTCGCGCTGGGCTGGCTGGCGCCGCGCGTCGTCAACGTCTTCCTGCTCAACACACTGGCCATACTGACCGGCTTGAATGCGGTGTTGGACCTGTCTTATCTGGTACGCAATCCTGACGCCGGCATCGGCGATATTATGAATGACGCCGCCGCCTTCTCCGCCGAGTATACGCCGCTGCTGCCGGGTTCTGTGGTCGCTTTCATCTGGTCGGCTATTGCGGTTCTGATGTTGGGCGCGGCTGTGTATTTTGGCTTATTCAAGCCGGCCGGAGGCGAGATCAGCGACGCCGTCAAAGGCAAACGCTGAACGCAGATTGGCCAATCGAATTCAGCCATGAATTGAATCCACTCCGAAAAGGAGAGAACGAAAGCCAGAGTTCAAGGAGAGAGATAATGTTAAGAGAGTTCGTGGAGCGGAAGGTACGGCGAGAGATCGTGCGCAGAAACTTCATCATTTCCGCCCTGGCATTTGTTGGCATCTTTGCCCTTTGGTATATCGACGCATTGTCGGGATTGGCGCAGCCCTTCCGCATGTTGGTCAACAACATTCACGGCGGGCTGACCGCATTCGCCATGCAGATAACGGGCGGCACGGTTGAAAGTTTCACGCTCTCGCAAGTCGGGACGTACAGGATCGAGTTTCGCGACGGCGCCGACGCCCTGACGATGTCGGCCGGTTACCTCGGGTCTGCCGCGCTGGGCGCTTTGATGTTTTTCCTGGTCAATCGGGCGCCGCATCTGGTACGCCTGATCGCGGGCGTCACCGGCGCATTCACGATCGGCTTCCTGGCGCTGTTCATCCGCCCGGCCGAAACTGGCGACTTGATCTCAATGATCATCTGTTTGGGTTTGGGCGCGCTGCTGATCGCGCTGGGTTGGACGGGCCGCGGCGATATTAATCAATTACGGTCGCGCAAATCCGTCACGCAAATTGTGTTAACCGTCATCTCGCTCATGACCGGATTGCATATTCTGCTCGACTTGCCGCTGGCGCTTTCAACGCCAGCATCTGTCGTTGTCGATGGTGTAGAGACGATTACCAACCCGGTCGCCTACTTCTCGGAATTCGTGCTGCCGGGCTTTTCCGTGCAAGTCGTCGCCATTAGCTGGGCGGCAATTGCTATCGCGCTGATGGGCATCGCCTTGCAATTCGGCATCACAAGACGCATGAAGCAGATCCCCAAGAACGACGACATCGTCTGAGACAGCGCCATTTCCTAGCGCGAATCACCCGCCAAGGACGTGCCAATGTGGCGCGTCCTTTTGCTTTCGCAGCCTCCCGCAGTTGCCTCCACGAACCTTAATCCGCTACTGAACCCTGCGAAAGTTACATTGGGATAAATTCATGTCTGATATTCAGTTGACAAAGTTCTTAACCTATGTTAAATGTAGTGTCGCACCAAGGTATTATCATAGTTTACTTGGAGAGAAGTTTGGCCTCGCAGATCACTCGGTCGCCGAGTCAGACCTTCGCCGCGGAAGCCCCGTTCCAATGGCGCAGCGAGAAGTGGCTGGCGCCTCGTCTCGTGGCCTTTGCGCTGTTTGCGCTCGTCGGTTCCCTGCTCGCGGAGCAGCTCGGACTGCCATACACGGCGACCTTGTCACTGAGTGTCCTGGCTTACGTCGCCGGGGGATTCTATGGCGCCAAATCGGCCGTGGAGAGCCTTCTCGTTGGCAAGATAGATGTCGATTTGCTCATGGTTTTGGCGGCGCTGGGCGCTGCCTTCATCGGCCAATGGCATGAAGGCGCGGTGCTGCTATTCTTGTTCTCGCTCAGCAATACGCTGCAGGACTACGCCATTGGTCGCAGCCGCCGCGCGATCAGCGGGCTCCTCGCGCATTATCCCGAAGTTGCTAAAGTCAGGCGCGGCGACCGTGTCAGGCAAGTCAAGATCAGCGATATCCGCCGCGGAGACACTGTTCTCATCGAGCCCGGCGAGCGCATCCCGGTTGATGGCGACGTCTTGGCAGGTGATTCCGCTGTCGATGAAAGCCCCATTACCGGCGAGTCTATACCGGTCGACAAAGCAGCTGGCGATGGCGTCTTTGCCGGTACGCTGAACAAGCATGGCATCCTTGACGTCCGCGCGGCAGGAGCAGCCGACAACACAACCTTGTCGCGCATCATCAAATTGGTGGAGGAAGCGCAAGAGAGCCAAGCGCCCACCCAACGTTTCCTCGAGCGCTTCGAGCAGATCTACGCCAAGCTCATCATTATCGGCGTGCTGCTCATCATCACCATTCCGCCGGCGCTGGGTCTAAGCGACTTTCAAAACAACTTTTACCGCGCGATGGTGCTGATGACCGTGGCTTCTCCTTGCGCCCTGATCATAAGCGTCCCGTCAGCCTTCATTTCCGCCATCGCTTCAGCAGCGCGCGGCGGCATCTTGTTCAAAGGCAGCGGCGGGCTGGAGCAGCTCGCGGGCATTAAGGCGGTCGCTTTCGACAAGACGGGGACGCTTACTTACGGACAGCCCCAAGTCACCGACGTGATTGCCGCAGCGCCGATTTCAGAGTCCGAGGTGATTGCGGCGGCGGCTTCGCTGGAATCAAGATCGGAGCATCCGCTGGCCAAAGCAGTCGTCGAGTATGCCCGTGCCCGGTCGGTGATGTTCGAGGCCCCGAATGACTTCGAGGCGGTTCCCGGGCGGGGCGTCCGCGCCATGCTCGGCGGAAGCGAAATCCGCGTTGGGCGCGCGTCTCGGATGCAAGTGGGTTCCACCATGCCGGGGGCGCTGAAATCGAAGCAGACCCAGCTAGAAGAGCAGGGAAAGACCGTTGTGGCTGTGCTGCGCGATGAGCAGTGGCTCGGCCTGATCGCCTTTGCCGATGAGAGCCGGACCGAAGCCTTCGCGCTGGTGGATCAATTGAAGCGACATGGCATCGCCGTGGCTATGCTGACCGGCGACAATGCGCGCGCCGCCCGAACAATTGCCAGACAAACTGGCGTCGATCGGGTATATGCCGAACTCCTGCCCGACGAAAAAGCGAGAATCATCGGTCAGCTGCAGCGCGATTACGGAGCCGTCGCCATGGTCGGCGATGGCATCAACGACGCGCCCGCGCTGGCAGTCGCCGATATCGGCATCGCCATGGGCGGCGTCGGCGCCGATGTCGCGCTGGAAACGGCGGATGTGGTGTTGATGGGGGACAAGCTGGAGCGCTTGGTCGACGCCTTGCGCTTGAGCCGGCGCGCTCGGCAAATTGTTTGGCAGAATATCGCCTTTTCAATCGCCGTGATCGCGCTGTTGATCACTGGCGTGTTCCTGGTGGATTTGCCATTGCCCATCGGTGTCTTGGGGCATGAAGGCAGCACTGTTATCGTCGTGCTCAATGGGCTGGTCAGCTTGCTGGTACTGCCCGAGTTGAGCCGCGCTCGCTCGGCGACACGAATCTAAAGGCGGAACTGCGCATTTTCCCACTGGGAAAAGAGACCCTGCAGCTTGAGCCGTTGGTATTTCCCGGTTGAGGTCACCGGAATTCCCTCCCCGAAGACAACCGCCTTGGGCGACTTTTCAAATGTCAAAGCCTCCCGGCAACGCGCTAGTATCGTCTCTTCTTCGAGATTCGCGCCATCGTCCAATACCACATAAGCGCCGACTTCTTCGCCGTAATAGTCATTCGGGAAGCCAATCGCCAAGCCGACCTTGACGCCATCAATGCCGAGCAGGACCTCCTCAATATCAAAGGGGCTGAATTTGACGCCGCCGCGGTTGATCAATTCCTTAATGCGCCCGGTGATGAAGAAGAATTGCCGGCCCGTCTCGTCTCGCAGGAAGTATCCTTCATCGCCGCTGCGGAACCACTGAAACTTGAAGGTCTCGGCATTGGCGTCAGGCCGCTTGAAATAACCCTGCATCACGTTATGGCCGCGGATGCAAATCTCTCCCCGTTCGCCTTCTTCCAGCTGCTTGCCGCTGCCGTCCGCGGCGAAGATCGCCATCTCGTTCGGTTCGATCGGGCAGCCAATGCTGGGATAACCATGATCCAACAGCCAACTCTGATTCGCCTCCCAGGACAGACTGATGGGCAAGAAGCAGGAAAAACAAGTCGATTCGCTTAAGCCATAACCGTGCAGCAGCGTAAAGCCGAACATCTCGCAGAATTCCTGCGCCAGCTTAACTGAAAGAGTGCCAGCGCCGCAGATGAAATGGCGAAAAGCCGTCAAATCTCGCCGGCTGATGGCGCCGCCAAAAATCGTATTGCCCGCCGCCAGCTCAGCCCGCCCGTACTCAACGAGGAATTGCAGCAGAGTCGGAACGACGCTGACGGTATTGACGCCTTCTCGAACGATCCGGCCCCAAAAGCGCGAGGCGCTGAAGCGGCGGTTGAGCACGGTCGAGCCGCCAACATACAGCGGAATCATGATGGTCACCACGATGCCATTGACATGATGGATCGGCAGAACGCACATCATACGCTGATTGCCGGTGATCGCCTGCCACTGGCTGATGCCCTGCGCGTCCACCAGCAGATTGTACTGCGACAAGATCACGCCTTTTGGCGTACCGGTGGTGCCGCTGGTATAGACCAGCAGCGCCTCATCATCGAGGGTCGCCGTGGCCGCATTGCCAGCGCC
This sequence comes from Chloroflexota bacterium, assembly GCA_026707225.1. GTDB lineage: Bacteria > Chloroflexota > Anaerolineae > Aggregatilineales > Phototrophicaceae > UBA6055. The sequence continues at coordinate 181,507 of JAPOXG010000095.1, read as the reverse complement.
CAGAGGCAGGTCGGCTGATTTGGCGCCGGATTCGTCGCCGAGGTAGGTGGTCGGCTGGTTCGCGAGCGCTTGGTGGAAATTGATGTATCGACCGCCTGGCGCCCCACCGACCTCGACGATGGCCCCGATGTTGGGCGCGCCTTCGCGACCATCCGCGCCCGTGATGATCGCTTCCGCCCGCTCGAGATATTCCGTCCGCGCGAAGCAGACCTTGGCCTCGCTATTCCGCAAGATGAAGGCGATGCGGCGATCGTCTTCCGACACATTCTGAGGCGCGACGGCCGCGCCAATCACCCAGCAGGCGAAGTAAATCAAGACGGTGTCGATATGATTGTCAGCGATGGTGGCGACGCGATCCCCGCGCCGGAGGCCGAGGTCCTCAACCATGAAGTTGGCCGCCTGATGCACGCGCGCGTTGAATTCAGAATAAGTGAGCGCCTGCCGCTCGTCATCCGCATCGTAGAATATCAGAAAGGTTTTGCCGCCGGATGTCTTGCTGTGAAGCGAAAGCAAATCGCGGATATTTCGATAGGGCACTTTGCGCATTGCTTGTGGCGCGCCATCCTTGACGTGGGCTTGGTAGAGGTTGGTTGCCGTTTGAGAATCAAGCTCAAGGGTCATCACAGTCGCCTTCGCCTCGCTGCAAATCTTGCCCTGCCAGTATATCAAGCGCGAGACCATATTGTAAAAGCAAATCGACCACATTCCGCAAGCCGCCCCGGTAAGAATTGGTGTACGATGGCAGGCGAGTCGCAACCTGATTTCGTCCGCGGCGCTCTGGTACACTCAAGTTGCGAAAGACAATGCCGGAGCGTGTATACAAGCAAGCGCGAACATCCGCGACAACGCAAGGACAACGAGAGGGCGAATGCGACATGAGTGAACTCTGTGTGATTGGCAGCGGCTACGTCGGCTTGGTGACCGGCACATGCTTCGCCGACCTGGGCAATCATGTCATCCTGGTCGATATTGACGAACGCAAAGTATCGATGCTGCAGGATGGCAAGATGCCCATCTATGAACCGGGGCTGGCCGAGATGGTGCAGCGCAATACGGTCGCAGGCCGGATGAGATTCACCACTTGCTATAGCGAGGGCCTCAAAGGGGCGGAATTTGTCTTCATCTGCGTCGGCACGCCCTCGGGCGTCGACGGCGAGGCCGACCTGCAATACGTGCGCAGCGCGGCCCAGACCATCGCCGAAACCATGGATCATCCGCTGATCATCATCAACAAGTCGACGGTGCCCGTCGGCACTGGCGACTGGACCAGGGAAATCATCGAGCGCAACCAGCCGCAGCCGATCGACTTTGCAGTCGTCTCCTGCCCGGAATTCTTGCGCGAGGGTTCCGCCCTGGCCGATTTCATGCAGCCTGACCGCACCGTCTTGGGCTCGAGCGATCCGGCGGCCGCCGAAACTGTAGCCGAACTCTACGCGCCGCTGGATGCCCCGATCGTCATCACGGATATCCGCACGGCTGAAATGATCAAGTACGCCTCCAACGCTTTTTTGGCGACGCGGATCAGTTTCATCAATGAAATCAGCATCATCTGCGAGCGGCTGGGCGCCGATGTGGAAGAAGTCGCGCGCGGCATGGGCTTCGATAAACGGATCGGTCCGCATTTCCTGCAAGCAGGCCTGGGCTTTGGCGGCTCTTGCTTTCCCAAAGATGTCAAGGCCCTGGCAAATATGGCGCAGACGCACGGCATGCATCCGCAACTGCTCAACGCCGTCATGGAAATCAATGCCTTTCAGCGGCGGCAAATCACGCTGAAAGCGCGCGAGATGCTGGGCGGCAGCCTCAACGGCAAGACGGTCGCGATTCTGGGTTTGGCTTTCAAGCAGAATACTGACGACACGCGTGAATCGCCAGCGCTTACGGTGGCGCGCTCACTGCTAAACCAAGGGGCTACCGTTAAAGCCTACGATCCGGTCGCTATGGAAAACGCTTGTGGCGAGGCGCCGGCGCTCATCCCTTGCGACAACTCATACAGCGCCGCCAAAGACGCCGAGGCGCTGCTGGTCTTAACCCCGTGGAATGAGTTTAAACAGCTCGACATGCGGCGGATACACCAATCCATGAAGCGCCCAATCCTGATCGACGGCCGCAACATGTACAATCCCGATGAGCTGCGGTCCCTCGGTTTCGAATATCGTGGCGTCGGCCGGGGCTATAACGGCGAGGGGCTTATCGCCGCCGATGATGAGCAGACGGCTTGATTACCCCATCCCCCGGCCCCTTCCCCAGCAAGCTAGGGAAGAGGAGATTGCGCAATGCGATTATGCTTCAAGTGCATTGCTGGGAATCGTGAAGACGCTGATGAAGATGAAACTCAGCTGAAAAACGCGGGCTGCATGGAATTGAGGTCGGATTGTCGCGGCTGCCCGGCGACGCCGCCCACCCCGCCCGCGACGCCGCGCCCACACTCGCAGGCAACCGACAGGCAACTGGCTAGCGGCAAGTCGTTCAGCCAGCCCGCCAGAAATCCGGCGTCAAAGCTGTCGCCCGCGCCGATCCCGTCGCCGCCTACATTCGCTTCAAAGACCGATTGAGCGAATTCCTGTTCACCTTGCCAGGCAACCGCGCCAGCGATATCGCGTTTGACCACCAGCAGGGGAACGCGTTTCCGCAGATCCGAGACCGCCTCGCCATAAGACGACTTGCCGCTGAGATACATCGCCTCCCGCTCATTGGGCAGCAGCACGTCTATGTAGCGGTAGGCGCGTTCAAGGTCGTGGTCCCAGCGCTCGTCGGGATCCCAATTTGTATCCAAGGACACGGTCAACCCGAGACGCTTCGCCCGACGCAGGATATCGATCCAACGCGGCAGCAAGCCCGTATGCAGATACAAGCTGCCGTAGTGCAGGTGTCGCGCCGAAGCCAGGATTTCGTCAGAAACATCGTCGGCGGTCAGCGTATTCAGCGAGCCCAAATGCGTCAACATGGCGCGATCGTCGCCCTGAACAAGATGGACGGTGATTCCGGTCCGAAGGCTTTCGTCCACGTCGATATAGCGCGTATCGACGCCCGCCTCCGCCAGCGTGTCCACAATCAGCTTGCCAAAGTAGTCAGCGCCGACACGGCCCAATATGGCAACGCGCAAGCCCAGCTTGGCCGCCTGCGCCGCAAAGATGCAGCAGGAGCCGCCCATCACCAGGTCATAACCGGCGACTGTCTTTTCGACCTGTCCAAATTGCGGGACGACATCATCATCGCGCAAGATCAAGTCGACGCAGGTATCGCCAAATACCATGATGTCGTATGGTTTGTTCGAGCGGCCATTCCGCATGACCTTGTTCCTTTCCTTGGCTAACCTACCAATAGTAGCGCTGGCCCTCTCGCCCTTCTTCGCGCTCATCTACCAGCCTCTTCGTGCCATCGTCGGCAGTGACTTCGGCGCCAAAGACATCCCACCAGATGCCCGAGCGCGGCAGGCGGCTGTAGCGTTTAATCTGCGCCACGATCATGCAGGAACGCCGCTCCAGGCGCGCTTCCTTTAGCGCGGTCTTGAGTTGATCTTCGTCTGTCACATTCCAGGCGCGCAAGCCGATGCTCTCGGCGTTCTTGGCGTAATCGATTTCGACAAAGTCGCCATCATCGAGCTTACCGGTTTCTTGATTGCGTACCCGGAATTCATTGCCCAGGCTATGTCCGACGAGCGCCTTCTGATGTCCATGAATGGACTGGAAGCCGTCATTTTGGAGCAGAATCACCGTGAGTTTGACGCCTTCTTGCACCGCTGTCTTCAGCTCCATTGGATGCAAGAGATAATTGCCATCACCCAGAAAGACGTAGACCTCACGTTCGTCATTCGTATGGGCCAGCCGCACGCCAATCGCGCCCGGGATGTCGTAACCCATGCAGGAGTTTCCGAATTCGAGATGCAGGACGCGGCCAGCCGTCGCTTCAAACAGCTGGTGCAAGTCGCCCGGCGCCGTTCCCGCCGCGCAGACCAGCGTATCGCCGCTCGCCATAAAATCGTTCAGCACGCCGATCACCTGCGCCTGGCTCATCCGCTCGTCCGGGTATTGCACGTAAACAGAATCGCGCTTTTGCTGCAGCCAGCCCTGCCGATCGACGGCGACCGACTCGACGTAACCGGCATTGGGTTTGACGCCGGCCGCCCGGCCCGCGGCGATGAGCGCGCGCAGGGTCTCACGCGCATCGGCGACGATCGGCAGCGCCCCCAGCTTGCTCGCATGCGCGCCGCTGACATTGATGCTGACAAACTTGACATCAGGGTGCTGCCAGGCTGAGTAGGATCCGCTGGCGAAATCGGCCAAGCGAGTGCCGATGAGGAAGACGAGATCAGCATCGGCGGCGTATTTGCCCGAAAGCGGCGTGCCCGTGTGTCCGCTGCCACCGATCAGCAGCGGTGATTCTTCCTGCAGCGCGCCTCGGCCTGAGTGCGTTTCGCCGACCGGGATGCCGAATGCATCAGAGAATTCGCGCAATTCAGCCCAGGCTTTCGCGTAATGCGCGCCGCCGCCGGCCAGGATATACGGGCGCTCGGCTTCTTTCAGCAAGGCAATCGCTTCGTCGATCCGCCGCGCGTCGGGCTGGCGCCGCTCAATCCGCCAGATTTTCTTACGGAAGAAGTTGGTCGGGCAATCGAAGGCGACGCTCTGAATATCTTGCGGCAGGGCGATCGTCGCTGGTCCGGCGTCGACCGGATCAGTCATCACCCGCATCGCTTCAGGAGCGGCATAGAGGATCTGCTCGGGCCGGGTAATGCGGTCGAAGAATTGGCTCACGACGCGAAAACAGTCGGTCACGCTCATGTCGAGCGATACCGGATGCTCGATATCTTGCAAGACTTGGCCCTGAAAGCGGGTCGCATAATAATCAGACGGCAGCAGCAGCACGGGCAAGCGGTTGATATGCGCGGTCGCCGCGCCCGTAATCATATTGGTCGCGCCTGGTCCGATCGAAGTCGTGCAGGCGAATGTTTGCGTGCGCAGGCGGGTGCGCGCAAAGCCCGAGGCCGCATGCACCATCGACTGTTCATTGGTCGGCTGATAATACGGCAATTCATCGCCGTATTCCCAAAGCGCCTGGCTCAAGCCGCTGACGTTGCCGTGGCCGAATATCCCCCAGATAGCGGGGATGAATCGCTGCACTTCGCCGTCGTATTCGGTGTATTGCGCTTGCAGGAATTTGATCAGCGCCTGCCCCATCGTCAGCCGCGCCGTCTCTTGTCGGCCAAAGGGTTGAAACATCGCGATACGCTCCTTTCCTGCCCGGCTAAATCGCTTAGCCGAAGCCATCCCTCGGTCCCGCCGCCGCGCCGCCTTCAAAATTCATCTGCGCCAATTCCGCCGCCAAGCCGATGTAGGCAGCGGGCTTGAGCTGCTTCAGCATTTCCCTGTCCGCTTCCGGTAAAGCCAGCGCGTCAATGAATTTGCGCAAGTCTTCATGGGTGACGCGGGCGCCACGGGTCAGGTCCTTTAATTGCTCGTAGGCGCCGGGCACATGATGCTTGCGCATGATGGTTTGAATGGCCTCCGCCAGCACCTCCCAGGCCCCGTCCAAGTCGGCGAGCAATGCCGCTCGATCGACTTCGATCCTGGACAGGCCGCGCTCCGTGGAGTGCATCGCCAAGTAGCTGTGGGCGATGGCGCCGCCGTAATTCCGCAATGCCGACGAATCGCTCAAATCGCGCTGCAGGCGAGATACTGGCAGCTTGTCAGCCAAGTGGGCGAAACTCGCGCTACTGATTCCCAGATTGGCTTCCGCGTTTTCGAAGTCAATTGGATTGACTTTATGCGGCATGGTCGAGGACCCGACCTCGCCTGGCTTGATCTTCTGGCGAAAATAGCCTAGCGAAATATAGGTCCACAGGTCGCGGCAGAAGTCGAGCAGCACCGTGTTGAAACGCATAAAACTGTGCGCCAGTTCAGCCAGGTAATCGTGCGCTTCGATCTGCGTCGTCAGCGGATTGATGGTCAAGCCCAGCCCTTCGACAAAACGCTGTGACAATCCAAGCCAATCCAGCCCTGGGTAGGCGGCATGATGGGCGTTGAACGCGCCGACCGCGCCGTTGAATTTGCCAAGAAACTCTTGCGAATCAATGGATCGTAACTGACGCCGAAGCCGATGCGCGAATACGGCGATTTCCTTGCCCATGGTGCTGGGGCTGGCCGGCTGCCCATGCGTGCGCGCCAGCAGCGGGACATCCGCGCTATGACGCGCCAGTTCATTTAGACGGTCAATCAGCGCGCGCGCCTGCGGCTGCCAGACTGTGCCAATGGCATCGCGGAACATCATCGCGTAAGCCAGGTTATTGATGTCATCGGAAGTGCAAGCGAAATGGACGGACTCGGCCACATCGCGCAGGCTGGTCTCGCCAAGGCGCTCCCTGATGAAATACTCCACCGCCTTGACATCGTGTTGGGTCACGGCTTCAAGGGCTTTGACGCGCCGCGCCGCTTCATCATCAAAGTCGCATGACAGCGCATTGAGAGCGGCAATCTCGTCCGCGCTGAATGCACGCAGGTGCGTAATCTCCCGCTCCTCCGCCATCATCATAAGCCAGCGCGCCTCCACCAGCACGCGGTAACGCATCAGCGCCCATTCCGAGAGATAGTCTCGCAATGGCGCCAGTTTGTCGGCATAGCGTCCATCGACTGGCGAGATCTCGCGCAACTGCATCTGGCTCTTCCGCCACCCGTCTCATTCGTCAGAGCAGGTATTGTACTATGAACGAGCCGAGTTTTCTTTAGCGCCCGGAAATTCGACCTGCCGCTGCGCAGCGGTCAGGGGCATAATATCAGCCTTGCGACTTGCCGCGCGGGAGCCAAGGCCATGTCGAGCGTGATAGAATCAACACCGAGAGCAGACGGATTCCGTATGCCCGCTGAGTGGGAAGCGCATGCCGGCTGCTGGATGCTCTGGCCCCAGCGGCCCGATACCTGGCGCAACGGCGGCAAGCCGGCGCAGCGCGCCTTCGCCGAAGTGGCGCGGCAGGTTTCCCGCTTCGAGCCAGTCACCATGGGCGTCAATGCCGATCAATTTGAAAACGCGCGCGCGATGCTGCCTGCGACGGTTCGCGTCGTGGAGCTATCCAGCAATGACGCCTGGATGCGGGATTGCGGCGCTACCTTCGTCGTGGACGACAAGGGCGCAGCGCGCGGCGTCGACTGGATCTTCAACGCTTGGGGCGGGCTGCAAAAGATGATGTATTTTCCCTGGGACCAAGATGAATTGGTCGCGGCCAAGACGCTGGAAATCGAATCACTCGACCGTTATAAGGCGCCTCTGGTGATGGAAGGCGGCTCATTTCACGTCGACGGTCAAGGCGCCTTGATCACGACGGAACAGTGCCTGCTGCATCCCAATCGCAATCCTGATCTAACGCGCGCGGAGATCGAGCAGCGCCTGGCGGATTATCTGAACATAGAGAAAATAGTCTGGCTGCCGCGCGGCGTCTATGAAGACGAGACCGATGGGCATGTCGACAATTTATGCTGCTTTGCGCGCCCGGGCGTCGTCGCCATGACCTGGACCGACGACAAAGCCGACCCGCAATACGAACGCTCCGCCGAAGCATACGATGCGCTAAGATCGGCGCGCGACGCGCGGGACCGTCCGCTCGAAGTCCACAAGATTCAGCAGCCCGATCCGCTGACCATGACGAAAGAAGAAGCGGGGGGATTGGATGTCGTCGACAGCGCCTTCCTGCGCCCGACAGGCGAGCGCCTGGCCGGCTCCTACATCAATTTCTACATTGCCAATGGCGGAATTATCTTGCCGCAATTCAATGATCGACACGACGCGGACGCAAGGCGAAGGCTGGCGGAACTGTATCCGAAACACAAGATCATCGGTGTGCAATCGCGGGAGATTTTGCTGGGCGGCGGCAACATTCATTGCATCACGCAGCAGCAGCCCGCCGGCGGAACTTGAGGGGTGGAACTGGGTTGCGCGATGTCTGAATACGTCACGGTAGAGGTCGAATACAGTGATGACCCAAATGTCGCCGACCTTTACGTCAACCAATCGTTGACCGAGGATGATGAAGAACGATACCTGAATCCGCAGGCGGGCGACTCCGGCTCGCCAATCGCGCAGTTGCTCTTCGGGGCTGTCGATGGCATCAAGATGCTGACCATTGAAAGCGACCGCCTAACGATAACACGCGCGCCCGATCAACCCTGGGAAGCAATCATTGATGAAACGCGCGACGCCCTGCGCGATTGGTTCTTATAATCTCAATCTGCATCGGCCGATTTAATCGAGGGCGAGCCGGAGCCAGCAGCGCCAGACCCAGAGCCCCCGCCAACTTGCCTAAACATTTCATCCACCTGCCTCGTTTCGCCCGATTCCAAAACCGAGAGCATCTCCCTTGAAGACATGCTGCGATAATCCTTGCCCGATTTGGGAATCGCCACTTGGGTGATCAAGCGAGTCAATTCGCCGGCTTTGCATTCGGGACAGCGCCGCGCCGCCGCATCGTAGGAGGCGTAGCTTTTGAAGCGAAGGGTGAAGCGATGCCCGCAGGCGTCACAACGGAAATCGTACTCAGGCATGACTCGCAAGATGTCCCTGCTTTTAGTCTGATTCGCGCCGCGAGCCGGCTTGAGCTACGCGCCGTTGTATCGCCTCGGTATGGCTCATGTCTGGATTCCACTCGTCCGGCAGCGCGTCCCTTTGCCTGGTGGCGATCCAGCCGCCCAAGTCGCGAGCGATTCGCTCCAGCATTTTTGGCTGCGCCCAGGTCGCCGCATCCACTTGCACGGCAACCGCCCCGGCGTCTATGTAGTCGCGCGCGTCCTGCGGCGAGTGGACGCCGCCGGAAGCGATGATCGGAATCTCAGCGGGAAGCTGACGCCGCAGCCGACCCACCAGACGCAGAATCATCGGCTTGATCAGTGGTCCGTACAAGCGCCCGCTAACCAGCCGCCCCGTGTGTCGATCACGAGCGGTTCCGCGCGGCGGCGCCGTCAACACCAGCGCGTCGGCCCCGGCTTCCGCGATAGGCAATGCCAATTGGTAAGCCTCGTAAAAGGGCAATCGCGCCAGCAAGGGTTTTTCCAGACGCGCCGCTTCCGCCACCAGATCGACAGCCTCAGGTTCGTGAATGTCATCGCTCAAACCGAGTTCGACGGCGGCAATCTCATCCACGCCGTCGATCAATTCGACAGCCCGTCTTATTTGGGATACCGAAGTCGCGACCAGATGCAAAATGACCGGAATCGGCAGGCTCGCCCAGGCGCGGCGATTCCGGCTGATCACCTTTGCGAGCCCGGGATTGGGCAGACCGGTGTGAATCAATACGCCGGCATCAAGCGAGATAACGCGTGTGCCTGCGGCCGGGCTCCAGGGTTCAATCGTGGCTGGATTGGTCACGATAGCGCCTAGCTTGTCAAAGTCGATCAGCGATCGGTAGCGGTCGCCAAAGCCGACAGTCCCGGCGGCCGGCAGGACTGGCGTCGCAACGATCAAACTGGTTTTACCCGGACGCGCAATTTCGATTGCCATCAGCAGCCTGCAGCGCTAATTCAAACGCAAGTCAGTCAAGTCAAAAGCGGGACCATCCACACAAGGCAGCTTTGGGGCGCCGCGCAGGTTGAGCGCGCAGGCATGGCAGGCGCCGACGCCGCAGGGCAGATCGCGCTGTATGACAGCAAAGGCGTAGTTCGTCGGCATGTCGGCTTGTCGTTCGCGCATCAGCCGCATGACATCGCGATAGTATCCCCATTCGTCTCCCTGCCCGACCACGACAAAGACTTGATCAGCCCAGCCCAATGTCATCACCATGTCTGGCCAAGTCAGGTCATCGTCCGCCTGGATGACCTCGACTTCCTCCGACAAATGACTCGTTTCATATTGCCTGGCCGATCCCATCAGGACCAGTGTTATGCCAACCTGCTTCGCCAAGAGCGGCGGCAGCATCAGCAGCAGCGCCGCTGGCGTAGTATGATAGGCAATGAGCAGGATATTGCGCAGATTGTGGCGGAATCTAAAGGGCCTGCCGACCGGACCGATGATGCTCAACAGTTGGCCTGGAAGGAAATGGGCGCGGGCCGGGCGCTCCACGATGACGATATTGCGCGCCTGGATCTCCACCGGGAACCAGAGCTCGCGCAGATAGGGATCCCATTGTTCGGAATCGTAATCCTTGTCGATGCGGCGCACGAGCATCGCTTGCCCGGCGAGCATCGCCGATAGCGATTGATCCACCGCCAGTTCCAGCCGCTGATGCCCACGATTGACCCGCTTGATCCGCTCAATGTACGCTTGTGTCTCTTTCATTCGCCGTCTCCCTCTTGATCAATTATAGTCGGATTGAGGGAAGGCAACAGAACAAACAATGATGGATAAGCGCGGGTCTGTATGTAATATAAGGGTACAAAGAGGCCCAAGAATTGGACCGGATTGTGGACCTGTCCTGGGGATGATCCCTGCTGATTCCTTCGTTTTCCGGCGGCTTCAACGGGAGTTGGCTTGACGTCAGTACGCATTGAGGGGCGCAGCGTTTGGCTGCTGACGGCTATCCTGCTGCTCGGTTTCGTTTTGCGCGTCGCCTATGCGCTGGAGCAGCCGACGCTGGAGCAGTACACCGGCGCCACCGGTGGCGACAGCAGCGGTTATCTGGCCAATGGCGCGGGCTTCTTCAGCGGGAAGGAACACGGCTGGATCCGCGACATCCCCTTCTATAACTCTAATCTAAAGCCAGCGCCATTATACGTCATTTTTGTCGGCGTCTTTCAGGTCTTCCTGCCCGACCACGAAGCGATCATCGCCATTCGCCTCGTCCAGTGCCTGGCCTCGATCGCGACCGTGTATCTGGCTTGTCGGCTGGCGACGATCATCTCTGGCAAGGACCGCGCCGGTCTGATTGCCGCGTCGCTGGCGGCGCTGCATCCCGCCTTCGTCGCCGAACCGGCGCAGATTGGCACGGAAACGCTGTACATATTCTTTCTCGCGCTGGGTCTATGGCTCTACATTGAAACCATCGCCGGGCTTGTCGGTGACTGGCGCAGCAGGCGAATCGGCGAAGCAAGCGTGCTGGCGCTGTCGGCGGCCGCATTCGGCCTGGCGACCTTGACACGCGGCGTGTCAGTGCTTTTCCCGGTCGTCCTGATTCTTCATCTCGTTTTGTTGAGCCGCCGCCAGCTCTTGCGCAACTGGCGCGGTCGCGCTTTGCTCATGCTCATCGTGTACACGGCGGTCGTATCCACCTGGACGGTCTACAATCTCGTGAGCTGGAATCGCTTCATCATCGTTAGCGACCAGATGATGGGCGCCTTGTGGCGCGGCGCGGAGCGCAACGATGGCGCGCCGGAGCACAATGACCGTCTTCTGCTGGAAGGCGTAGAAGTCAACACGCCCCCCGGCTGCGAAGTTGACTGCAAATACAACCACGCAACCGAAACTTACGTCAGCAAGATTGCCGCCATTGTAAGCGCGGATCCGAGAGGCTATCTGGCTCTCCGCGCTGAAGAACTTGCCTATTCGATTCTTCAGCCGCACGGGACGACCTCATTCGGCGATATCAGCGTAGTCGGCGCCGGACGCAAATGGCTCTTCGAAGATCGATCACTTGAGGGTTTCACGCAGCTGCTTCAGATTGAAGGCTTCGCCATCAAGTTGATGTTCTGGATCTTCCACTATATCGGCATCGGCTTCGGTCTTCTTGGCATGTTCTGGTCGCGCAATCGTTGGGTCAGGGCCGCGCCGATCGCGGGATTCCTGGCTTACACCGTCGCGGTTCATTTCTTTCTGCTGGCGCTGCCGCGTTACCTTTTTCCCGTCGAGCTGGTCTGGGTTGTTTTCGCCGGCATCGCGCTGGGGGAGCTCTTTGAGCGGCGAGGGAGACGGGGATGAGGCATGACATCTGCGTCGGGCTGGAATTCGATTGGCGGTGTGGCATGACCGCAAGACGCTGAACCGTGATGAGGGGAATGAGATGAAAATCTATACCAAAACGGGCGACGCGGGCGGGACCTCTCTGTTTGGCGGCGGTCGCGTGGCCAAACATCATGCGCGCGTCGAGGCCTACGGCACGATCGACGAACTCAATTCAGTCTTGGGCGTCGCGCGCGCAGCCGAGCCGAGCAGGCAGGTGGACGCATGGCTGGAAAAGGCGCAACGCCAACTCTTCCATCTAGGGGCGGACCTGGCGACGCCGCTCGACGCCAAGGCGGATTGGATCACGCGCGTTTCACAAGCGGACGTTGACTGGTTGGAAGGGGCGATTGACCAGATGAGCGAGAATTTGACGCCGCTGCGCAACTTCATCTTGCCGGGCGGGACGCCGGCCGCCGCCCAGATACAGCTGGCGCGCGCCGTCTGCCGCCGAGCCGAGCGCCTTGTCGTCGCTCTCGCGGAAAGCCAGGATATCGGCGAGCAAGCGCTGCCCTATATCAATCGACTTTCGGATTGGCTCTTTACACTCGCGCGCTTCGAAAACAAGCAAGCAGGCGAAGCGGAGTCCAAATGGAGCCTTCGCTGATTGTTCAGGCTTGGGGTACACAAACGGAGAGAGGTGCCGGAGGTGGGAGTCGAACCCACACACCCGAAGGTACACGAGTTTGAGTCGTGCGCGTCTGCCAATTCCGCCACTCCGGCGCATCCTAGGCTAGTGTATTTTGGCTGCCACCGATTGTCAATGGCATTGCCGCCGGCGCTGGAGCCTCGATGACCAGAATCGCGAATTTCTGCACTATCTGCGGCGGACCCTTGCAAAGCCGAAACGCAGCGGGACGGATACGGCCCTATTGCCCACGCTGTGACTTGCCGGTCTATTTCGATCCCAAGGTCGCTGTGGTGGTCTTCATTGAAGCCGATGATCGCGTCTTGCTGATCCAGCGGGCGGTCGATCCTGGCAAAGGCAAATGGGCGCTGCCGGCCGGGTTCGTCGATTACGATGAAGCGCCGGAAGCGGCGGCTCGGCGAGAAACGCTTGAAGAAACTCATCTTCAGGTGCGCATCGACAAGCTGCTCGCGGTCTTCCCCAAGCGCGATCACGGCCTCGCCGACATCATCATTGCTTATAGCGCCAAAGTCCTGGAAGGCGAAGCGCTGGCTGGCGATGACGCCGCGGCCGTCGGCTGGTTCGCGCACGGCAATCTTCCGCCGCTCGTTTTCTACCCGTCAATCACGCTGACCCGGCTTTGGATCAAGGGCGAGCTTGAGCTCTGAACATAGGCGATAACGACTGAGCTCAGTCGCCTTTCGGCTGGAATCCTACCAGTTTCATAATTCGTGAGGCGAAGGCCAGAATATAGCTGTAAATAATGGATGCGCTGACGCGGGTGGCGTTGCGGCCGTCATCGAGCGATCGGTAAATCGCGCGCGCTTGGGAGAATTGCCGGCGGGCGCCTTCAAAGTCCCGGCGTGACTGAAAGATTGACCCGAGCGCGTAGAGATAACGCGCTTCGTATCCTGGATTGGCGACTTCACGCGCCGCATCTGCCGCCCGTCCAAAATAGGCGATGGCAATATCGAGCTTGCCGCTGAGCTCATGCCACTGCCCGAGCATGCCCAGGGTATACATTTCGTATGGCTTGTGTTCGACATCTTGAGACAGCGCCAGCATCTGATCAAAATAATTGCGGGCATCGTCAAAGTCATTTGCCGCCAGCATCGTCATGGCGAGCGTATAAAGGCGCATGAATTCATGAAATATCGCCTGCATGCCCCGCGCCACTTCCAGGGCTGTCAACTGCTGCTCGATACCGCGCTGGAATGTTTCGCCCGCTTGCGTCAGAACCAAGCCCTGCTGCCCGATGATGAGGCTCTCAAGCAGGCGGTCTTGAGTGGACTGCGCCTTGCGAAGCGCCACCAACAAGCCGTCGCTGGCTTTATTATAATCAGACTGGCGAATGAAGGCGTTCGACAGCAAGAGTATCGCCCGCGCCTCCATCTGAGCGTCATTGGCTTCGCGCGCGATGTCGATCACGCGCCAGGCTTGCTTGCTGAAATCGGTCGGGTTGGCGGCGATCTCGCCCATGCCCAGCAGCGCCCCCCCATAGCGGCGCATATCGCCGGCTTCAAAGGCGAGGTCGACCGCGCGGCGATAATCTTCATGCGCTTCCGCGGTCTGGAAAAAGCCTTCCCGCGCGATGCGAGCTCGCACAATTAACGCATCAACCGTCAAGCTGACGGAGCGGATATCCTCCGCTCGCTCCAGAGCCTGCCCGACATAATCACGGGCGAAGCCGAAGTGACCGAGCGACGTCTGCGCCTCGGCTAATCCGAGCAGCGCGATCACTTCGACGCTGCCCCGGTTTTCGCGCCGCGCCAATGTCAGCTCCACGTGGCAGCGATCAACAATCTCGTTGAACGCGCCTGATTTCATCAACTCTCTGATGTCGTAACGCAAGCTGTTGGTCTTGGTCGGCATCATGCACGCCCTTAAAGTGGCGCCGTCATCAATCATTATACGGCATTCAGTTTGAATTGATTCGCGCCATGCCTCAGAAGACCTAAATCAGGGATCAGCAGGCGCGCTTTTGCCAAGCAGTCGCCGCATTCGGTGAACCAGCCCCAGCGTCCAACCCAGCGATGCCGGCGGAAGAAAGCGCGTGTAGAAGGCATAGAGGCGGCGCTGCCTGGCTAATGGCGGGAAGATTCGGGCAGCGCGCAGAAAATGACGCCGGGCGTCCTCATGCTCTCCCGCCCGCCAGAGATAAAGCGCATAAACATGATGCCTGGCCGCTTCCAACTGATCGAACTCCGCCGCCGTCATGCAGCGCTCCCTGCCATACTGACGCGCGTTCTGGATCGTCTTCAAGCGCCCGTAAGCGCCAGCGAGCTTGTCGTCAGAGATCATGCCGCTGTGCACGCGCCGATAGACCAAGGGCTCATCAATGCCGTGAAAGCGAAAGCGCAGCGCCAAGCGCAAAAAGAGATCCCAATCTTCGGCGCTGCGAAACTTGACATCGTCGGCGAAGCCGCCAACGGCGCGCAAGGCGCCGCTGCGGAACATGCTGGAGCTGGTCAAGATGCGGCAGCCGGTCTGGCGCAGAAGCTCGCAATAGACATCGTCAGTATAGCCCTCAAATGTTCCTGTTTCGACGGGCGTCGAGCCGTCGCTCGCCACCTGCTGGTAGTGCGTGTAGATGACCGAAACGTCGGGATGCCGGCGGAATGCCTCCAAGCCAATCTCAATTTTGCGTTCATGCAGCTGATCATCGGCGTCGAGAAAGTGAATGAACTCTCCACCAGCCGCGTCAATGCCGCGATTGCGGGCGATGCCGGGTCCTTGATTGTCCTGGAAAAAATAAAGAATGCGATCGCCGAATCGCGCATGCAGAAAGGCTTCACTGCCATCGCTGCTGCCATCATCTACGACGATTATCTCGCAGTTGCGGTAGGTCTGAGCCAGGCAGCTTTCGATGGCGTCGGCGACGTACAGCCGGCGGTTGTATGTTGGAATAACAATGCTGACTAGCGGTTTACTCTGCATAAGTCTTCAAGGTGTCCGCCTGGATGCGAGTGTCATAGTAGAGTTCAGCCTGGACAAGCGCAATTGCATTCGGCGCTTAGAATTCCCTTACCGTCGGGTTGCCATCGATCTTGGCAGCGATCCAGCCGACGACAAAGTTTGCCGTTTGTACCCGCCACCATTCGTAGCGACTTTCGCGATGCGGGCCAGCGAGGATAGCGACATAATCCCCGGTCTCCAATCCGCCGATGACGGGGCTGTTCGTGCTGGGATTCTGGCGAACGTTCATGTTCCGCGCCAGCCGCAGTTGCTCTCCCGGCCGATATTCCGCGCCCTCGATAACGCCAGATGGAATCGCCGATGACGCGAATCCGCCAGCGCTGAATTGCGGATCGCTCAGTTGACCGGTGGCGTCGGTGACGCGGCCGCCGTCGACTTGTACCGCATATTGCCGGCCCTGCACGGACACGACCACCATACTGCGATCGGGCAGCCAGCGGACATCTTCCGGCGGGGCGTGGCCGATGAAGCCGGAAATCTGCGTTCCCGATTGATCATAAAGCGCGACCGGCCCGCTGCCCGGCGCGCCCGGACGCCCCAGAGCGACGATCGCTCCGTTGGGCCGGCGCGCGGCATCGCGCAGCCACAACCCGCGCGCTGTCCCGTCAAGGATGACGCGTTCACCCGTCAAGTCGTCCTGGACTTCGCCGATGATGACGCGGCCATCGGGGCGGCGGCCGCTAACGATGATGCCTTGTCCGTTCAAATTCCAATGCCCGTAATCATAGCGAATGAAATGCGGCGCCCGGCTGGCTTGATGAGGAGATTGCTCGCGGATCGCCTGCGCGATAGCCAAGGCATTGCGCCTTTCATCCGGCAATTCCACCGTGAGCAAAAGCGTATTGCTGCCTGGAATTGGCGAC
Source organism: Chloroflexota bacterium (assembly GCA_026707225.1). GTDB lineage: Bacteria > Chloroflexota > Anaerolineae > Aggregatilineales > Phototrophicaceae > UBA6055. The sequence goes on along the minus strand of JAPOXG010000095.1, from coordinate 165,190 downwards.
CACGCGACCGCCCGCGTCTGCCAGAGCCTGGCGTTGCTGGCATGGACCAAGGAACAGGAATGGTAGCCCTCATTCGGACAGTCGCGGATGATCGGATAAGTCGGATCATACTGGGTCTCGTTCCGCGGCTGCCAGAACCAGACGCCGGCGTTGGCTGTGTCGGCGCCTGAAGGCGGCGCAACGCGAAAACTGAATTGCTGCCCGTCAGCCGACCAATCCAATTCAAGGACGCGATTCTTGTTCTCTTCGATGCTGGGTACGCCAAAGCCTTCGAAAAAGGGCGACGCGCTCATCACGCCCTCATGCAAGGCGCCGAGGGGCTTGTAACGGAGAACGCCATAGTGATCGGTTCGTATCCAACTGTCGCTATCGACCGGATTGGGCAGGAAGAGGCGAACACCATCGCCCAACTGGACGTTCTGAAAGTTGAAAAGCTGACTTGGACCCACATTGTATTGATAGGCCGGCGCGCTATTGAAGTTGAATGTCGACGCGAAGGATACCAGCGCGATTGTCGGCTGAACCAGATCGGGTTGGACCGCCACTGTCGGCTGGAAGCGTGTGGGCGAAGCGGTAGGAGTCTGTTGGCGAATGCCAACTTCCGCGGGCGGCGTCGCGTCGCTCGGCGTCGGGTTCAATTCGGCAGCGACATCCGGGGTCGGCGAATCAACGGGCGTCGTTTGAGTGGCCGGGCCGGGCGCCGCGTCGGGCAGTTGCACTGTCGGCGCGGCCGTCCAAGTGGCTGGCAATGTCGGGCGCGGGGGCGGCGTCGCCAAGAGCCGCGCAACTTCGGTGTCATCAACCGTCGGCAGAGCGGTGAAGGTCGGTTCAAAAGCCCGCTGCAAGATGACATCGACCTCGCTCGTTGCAGTGGGCGCGGCCTCCTCGGCACGCTGCGGCGGGCTTGGCGTTTCAGTCTGGATCAACGTTTCCGTTGGCAATGCTGTCTCTGTCGGCGGCAAAGGCCTGGGCTGCGCAATCGGCGTGGCGGTGTTGGTAGCGGTCGGCGGCTCCGTTGCGCTGGCTCGCGCGGCGTCGGCAATCAGCGGTGTTTGCGTTGCTGTCAGGGTCGCTGTCAGCGTGTTCGTATTAGTCAGCTGGTCCGTATCAGATGCGGCTACGGTAGCGGTCTCGGTCGCTGTGGCTGTCGGGGTTGCGGTTGGCGTTGGCGTAATGGTAAAGGTCCCAGCGGCAGTTGGCGCTTCCGTAACATCAGTCGCTGCGGGCGTATTCGTTTCAATTGGCGCGAGCGTCAATGTGACATCGGGGCGGCGCAGCGTACAGGCGCTAGCGAATAGGGCCACGATGAGCAAAGCGAGACCAGCCCGAACGCGCAATTGCGACTCCAGCGCCCTGATTTCCAACCTGTTTCACGTCTGATCTGATTATAGCAGGCGCGCCAGCCAGCGGGGCTTTCTATTCACCCCTCGGCTTTTGAGAGCAATTGGACAGTTCGCAACTGCGACTCAAGGGAGATGAGGGTCAGGAACGGAGACCGCGTCCCCGCTCCCGCTGTCTAGCTCTGCAGCAGATTATCCATCTCAGCTCTGACGCCGGCGTCGTTGAGAACACCAAACCAGCGCCCGACAATTTCTCCATCGGCATTGACCAGGAAGTATTGGGCTTGCGCGGTCGACCCCAACTCAGCTCGCTTGGCGTCATGCGCGGAGTTATCTACGTCGAGAACTACAAACTCAATCCGACCCGTGTATGTTTCTTGCAGCCCACTCACGGTAGGCTGATTGCGGCGGCAGGTCGGTCACCACGATGCCCATGACTCAAAGAAGGTAAAGCGGGGCGCGCTGGGCTCGGCGACCGCCTCCGGCGACGACGGTTCCATTGATCCTGAATCGCCCGCTAACATGGACCGCAGCGCCGAGCAACCGCTAAGGGTTAACGCGCCGACAAGCAGCAGGACCATCAATCGAATCGTTGATTTCATTTGCGCTCCAGTTCAACTCGTTTGCGCATTATTATACGCTACAGTGCTAACGAAATCGTTACGAGCCGCGAACAATTTCCAACATTCCAATCGTTCTCAGAAATTTGCCGGCGCGAAATGGATTCCGGCTTTTATGGCGGCGGGTGGCGCGAGAGCCCTTGGTGGACCGGCGTCAGGCGCGCGGCGTCGCCGCCAGCCGCTCCGCATAATTCAGCTCAGCCTGCCGCCGGCGGTAGGTCAACGGCGGCGCGATCGGGTTTGAGTCGAAGTAGTTGACTATCTCCACCAGGTAGTCGCGAAGCGGACTGTAGTGAAAGCCGAGCTCAGTTTTGCTTCGACTATTGTCCAGATCGCTCATCCACCGTTCGCTAAATGGCGAGCAATCGGGCATGAATCCGCTGACGATCAGATCACTGCGACTGGCGGTGACGCTTTGGGACTTCGTACCCATGATCTGAGCAAGGATGGATAGAAACTCCGCATGGCTGACTCGCTCGTCCTGGGCGATGTTGAAAGCTCGGCCCTTGCCTTGTCCCGTGTCGATCAACTGCATAATGATATCTACGACATCAAGCGCATACACGTGGTTCAGCGCGTAATTTGGCGTTTCTGGAACGAGAATCGCCCCGCCATCGCGCAGCCGAAGATAATAATTGAAGAGCCGATGGTAGGGATCGCGCGCGCTGTTCACCATGGGCAGGCGCAAAATAGTGGCCGGGAATTGTGAGCTTGACCAGGCGGCTCGAAGCTGATCTTCCGCATCGCGCTTTTCGACACCGTAGGTCCACTCTTCAAAAGCATAGGAATTGGCTTTCGGCGCCGGCATCAAGCGACCTTCGTAGTCGTCTTCGTGGAAGGGCCGCGGCAGCCCCTCGCGCACCAGATACACCTGTCCGGTGCTGATGAAGATAAAGTGATCCACCTGATCGCGCAGGAGCTCAATCACGGTCCGCGCTTCGTCACCGCGGTACAAGACAAAGTCAACCACTATGTCAAAAGACTTCGCCAGCAGCGCGCGCCGCATCTGTTGATGATCAGATCGATCGGCATGCAATCGATGAATCGATCGCGGCAGATCATCCTTAGTAATCCCGCGATTCAACAGCGTCAGGTCGCAGCCAGATTTCACCAGCCGCTGCGACAGGTAATAGCCCATGTTGCGCGTACCGCCAATAATGAGAACACGTTTGGTCATGATATGCCTAAACTGTAAATCACCATCTTGGGAAAAGATTCCGCCTGCAACAGGCACGGCGATACTCGGTTCCGCCTGCTGCCCGATGCGCCGGTCTGGCTGCCCTCTCATTACAGGCGGGCGCCGACCCGAGCGCTTACAATCCATTGTAACGTCGTCTATGACTTGCCGAAGCAGTTTTGGCAGGTTTTGTACACATCGCCTAACGATAGTCAGCGACCCGCGACCGCTTCCGCCCTTGTCGAATTCGTTGACGAGCCACTATAATCTTGTGCCGCATCGGTTGAACAACGAGGCCCTGTAGCTCAATTTGGCAGAGCAAGCGACTCTTAATCGTTAGGTTGAAGGTTCGAGTCCTTCCAGGGTCACATACGGCAGATCCGGCGTCTCCAGCGAGGCGCTCTTTTCTGCGCAGTACCTGACTTTGCCTGTGGATCAACCGATGGCGCGCTTCAGCGAGGTCAGATAATCCAACCGCATCTGCTTGCTGGCGGCAGCGTCGGGCGCCGCCATCTCTGCGCCGTGAAACATGCCGGCGAAAACCTGCAAGTCGGTTGGGACGCCGGCCGCCATGAGGCGTTGCGCATAGTTGATGTTTTCATCACGGAACAAGTCCATCGCCCCAACGGTGACCAGCGCCGGCGGCAGGTCGCTGAGGTCAGTCGCGCGCGCCGCGGCCGCGTAAGGCGAGACATTGTCGGCGCCGTATTCGTCTCCCAGATACATCTTCCAGGCTTTGAAGGAGACATCGCGATTCCAGATCGTCGGACAAGTATCCGCATGACCGGATGGACTGTCGTGCGTATCGTCGATCATCGGGTAAATCAGCAATTGAAACGCGAGCTCAGGTCCCTTGTTATCCCGATTGTAATGCGCCAAACCGGCTGCCAAGCCGCCGCCCGCGCTGCCGCCGCCGATGGCGATTCGCTCCCGGTCGATACCCAGATCGGAGGCCTGATCCACCATCCAGTTCAGCGCGGCGAAGCTGTCGGCGATGCTCTCCCGGTAGGTCGATTCCGGCGCCAGCCGATAGCCCACCGACACAACCGTGCAGCCGACGAACTCGGCGAATTCGATGCAGCGCGCGTCATCGCGTTCGACGCCGACGATATAACCGCCGCCGTGAAACCAGAGCAAGCCCCCGCGCGGCGCGGGAGCGGGCGGCTGATAGATGGCGAGGGGAATCTCGCAATCAGGTCCCGAGATCGTCAACTCCTCAATATCCACATCCGTCGGCGGCAGGTTGGCGCGCATTTCGCGATTGATCTCCTCGGTCATCTGGCGCGCCAGTGGCGGGTCTTCGCCGACGGCGATATAGCGCTCGGCCGGGTAAGTGTCGAGGGCGTGCAAGACTTCGGGGTCGATCAGGTCGGTGAAGGACATGGGAGCGCTCCTTAGTATTTGGGCAAATCAACGCAAGATCTGTCCGCCGGTAGCCAATTTATCCAACTACGTCAAGCGATCGCAGTCTTTAAGGGCTCGAGGTAGCCAACGCGCATGCGCTTGCTGATATCGGCATCCGGCGCCTTCAATTCCGCGCCGTGATACACCCGGGCGTAGACTTGCAGCTCGGTCGCCACCCCCTCCGCCATCAGCCTTTGCGCGTAATCGATATTCTCATCGCGGAACAAGTCCAGCGTACCGACGGTGACCAAAGCCGGCGGCAAAGCGCTGAGGTCTTTCGCGCGTGTCGGCGCCGCGTAGGGCGACACCTTATCGCTGCCGTAGCCGTCACCCAAATACATCTTCCAGGCTTTGAAGGACACATCCCGATTCCAGACGGCCGGATAGGTAACCTCGTGACTGGAGGGCGTCTCATGCGCGTCGTCCAGCATCGGGTAGATCAGCAATTGAAATGCCAAATCGGGTCCATTGTTGTCGCGATTGTAAAGCGCCAAACCAGCCGATAAACCTCCGCCGGCGCTGCGCCCGCCAATGGCGACGCGGCGCCTGTCGATGCCGAGCTCGGAAGCATTATCCACCATCCAGTTGAGCGCGGTAAAGCTATCCGAGATGATCTCCCTGTATGTCGCTTCGGGCGCAAGCCGATAGCCCACCGAGACAACCGTGCAGCCGACATACTCAGCGATTTCAATGCAGGGCGGGTCGTCGCGCTCGTCGCCAACGATGTAGCCGCCGCCGTGAAACCAGAGCAAGCCCCCGCGCGGCGCGGGAGCGGGCGGCTGATAGATGGCGAGGGGAATCTCGCAATCAGGTCCCGAGATCGTCAACTCCTCAATATCCACATCCGTCGGCGGGAGCTTGGCGCGCGTTTCGCGGTTGACCGCATCGGTCATTTCGCGCCCCTTGGGCGGATCGTCGCCGATGGCGCGGTAGCGTTCGGCCTGATGAGAATCGAGCGCACCGACGATTTCGGGGTCGACTTGGTCGAGGAAGGACATGGGGTTGGCTCCAAGGATCGTCACACAATGAAGCATATCGTTTTCACGATTCAACCGCAACGTACGTGACAGTCTATACTTTGCAGGCACTTTGCGCAGATGCTAGAATCACGTCCGCTTTCTGTATTGAAACACCAACCTAAATTTGAGGTGCCACATGGATCTTGAGGTAATTTTGAGGTTTCCCCCGAAAATCATTGCCGGCCTATTGTCCGGGGAATTGCGGCTTTGGGGTGGTGTCGTTCGCAATGCCGCCAACGGTCAGATAGTGGCGCTCTTGAAGGAAGGTGGCAGTATTGCCAGTAATTCAAATCTTGGCGGCGGGTTGCTGAAAACACTGCTGGACGCAAGCACCGGAGGATTATCTACAGCGGTGACTGGAGCGGTAAACGCAGCGGTAACGGCCCACTCTCATTTCTTGATCATGCAGCAATTGCACGGACTGACGACTCTGGTCGGTATTGTAGGTGGAATCGGAGTATTGAATCTCGCCGTCTCAGTCATATCGACGGGTATTCTATTAAAACGACTAGCAGACCTTGAAAAGGCTATCGAAGGTCTTTACGAGCATGTGTCTAAAGAGTTCAGTCAAGATCGACACGTCAAAATGGAAGCCGCTATACAGGCGGCAACCGATGCACTTAATATGAATGACCCCTACAATCGGAATCTGCAGGCGCATTCCGCGATAGGTCAACTGTACGCAGCGCGGCAACACATTTGGCGAGATTTAGACACGCTTAAAGGGAGTTTGGGTTACGCCAATAATCAACTTATGCAGAATAACATCTTGCAAGCAATGCAATTGGATACGCTGCGCAGCCGATGCCTTTTAGAACTCGACGAGGTATGTCGGGCTAAGGATTACTTGCTTGACAAGCTGGACGCCTATTTGGAGACAACCCGCATGCTTATACACAGGCACCTCGGCGAACATCGTGCAGTGTATTTTCACAAATCCGTTCGTGAAAGTGATCTTTTCCGTTACCTCGCAATTGAACGCTGGTTGAGTGCAAATGGAGATCATTTGCTCCAGATCATTTTAGCGCATCGACAAGACTTTTGGAATCACCACGTGGCTGACGACTCGAAAATTGTCAAACCCAATCGGTCTCATCGTATAAGCTTGCCTTTCCGTAAGAAAGACGATTCAGAAGAGAATCCGCATATAGACGCACTCACCCAATCAGAGTTACTGATCGAAAATTATCGCCGCCTTCAAGGCATTCACGCGGAAATAGAAGCAGTTGAAAGGCTCGGCATCTCATATTCGGAATGGGAAAAGCAGCAGGAAGAAGCGCTGGCAAAGGCGGAGAAAAACCTGGCTGATTTCACTAACATCACCGAGCACGACGATTACATCCTACTCGTCGACAAGGAGTGGCTCGCCGAGCAACCTGACTCAAAGGAAGCTGAACAATGAGACGACCTGCTACCTACCGCCCCCCGAACCCGGTCGCCATGACCGCCCGCGTGATCTGCCGCTGGAAGACGATATAGACCACCAGCACCGGCGCCGAGCTCACCACCGCGCCCGCCATGACGATGCCCTGGTAAGACCAGTATTCGCCCAAGAATACTACCAACCCGACCGGCAGCGTGCGCATTTCATCAGAATTGAGCACAACCAGGGGCCAGGTGAAATCGTTCCAGATGAAGAGGAAGGTGAAGATGCCCAGCGTCGCCACCGCCGGGCGCGAGAGCGGCAGGAAGACGCGCCAGTAGATGCCGAAAGCCGACGCGCCATCGATGACAGCCGCTTCCGCCAGCTCGCTTGGGATGGCGAGGAAGAACTGGCGCATAAAGAAAACGCCGAAGAAGCCGGCCAGCGGCGGCCATATCAGCGCATGGTGCGTGTCAATCCAGCCCAGGGCGCGCATGAGCATAAAGCTGGGAATCAGCAGCATGACGCCAGGAACAAGGAAAGATGCGCCCAAACCGAAGAAGAGCAGCTGCTTGCCCGGGAAGCGCAGCCGGGCGAAAGCGTATCCCGCCATTGACGTAACCAGCAAGACGCCGATCGTACTCAAGGTCGTCACATAAAAGCTGTTGAATAGCCAACGGAATAAGGACAGCTCTTGCCGAGACAGCTTGGTGGTGAAAATCTCGATGTAATTGTCGAGCGTTGGCTCGGACGGTATAATCTCAATCGGCCATTTGAGGATCCGTTCCTCGTGCATGAAGGATTGCCCCACGACCCAGACTGTGGGGAAGAGCACAACAAGCAGCAAAAGGGTCAGGAAAACGTAGGTTCCCGCTTTGCTCAGGCGCTTCTTCAAGACGTTGCGCGAGTCGCTATGCATGGCGAATGCCTAATACTCCGTGTAGCGCCCCAAAAGACGAAATTGAACCAGGGCGAAAATGAACATCACGACGCCGAGCGAAAGCGCCATCGCGCCCGCGTAACCCATGTGATAGTAACTGAAGGCGTTGCGATAGATATGCAGGACGATGGTATAAGACGAATAGCCGGGACCGCCGCCGTTGGTCATGATATAAGGCTGACCGAAGACTTGAATATGAGCGATGAACTGGGTGACGATGATGAAAAGAAGAGCGGGCCGAATGAGAGGCAGCGTTACCTGCCACAAGATTTGCCGGCGCCCGGCCCCATCGATCCGCGCCGCTTCGTAAAGCGTTTCCGGCACGGCGTAGAGCGCTGCCAGAAAGATCAACATGGGGAAGCCGAAGCCCCACCAAATTGTAGTCAGCGAGAGCGATGGCAGAACCAGACTGGGGTCAGCCAGGTAATCGAATCCATTATGCCCGAACAGCTCCAAGCCCGCGTTCAGCAAGCCGAAAGGCGCGAGCAAACGACTGAAAATGATCCCGATGACCGAGATGGAAAGCACAACCGGCGCGTACATGACCACGCGGAAAAGCGTATGACCCAGGCGGATGCTCTTCAGCGCCAGCGCCGCGGACAAGGCGACAATCACATTGCCAACCGTCGTCATAATGGCGAAGTAGAGCGAATTTCCCAAGGCGATCCAGAACAGATCGTCTTCCATTATCAGTTGGAAGTTTTCCAAGCCGATGAAGCGATAGGTCCCGCGCAGCAGCTCCCACTCGACGAAGGCGGTGACGAAGGCGGAGATGACGGGCCCCGCCAGGAACACCAAAAAGAAGAACAGATACGGCGCCAGGAAGAGATACGCCGCAATCGCCTCGCGCCGTTTATTGGTCAGCGTCCAGCTAGTATTGGCTGCTTGGCGTTTCATGCTCAAACTTGAAAGTCTTCAGTTTAGCTAAACGTGCGTAGACACACGCGCGATAAAGCCGCCACCCAGGCAAAATTCCTTGCACCCCGGCATGATTCGCTCCCCCTCCGAAGGTCAGTGTCGGCGGTCTGTGTCTACGCGACCTACGCGACCCTGATGCTTCGGGGAGGGGGCCGGGGGTGGGGTTGGCTGCCCGCAACGTAAACAGGGGCGAGCCAGCTACACTTCGTCTGCGCGTCGCAGGAATACGAGGGCTTGCCAAGGCAAGCCCCTACACATACTGTTTATCGCAGCGCCCGCCGGATGCGCTGGGCGGCGTCGTCCAGCCCCTCTTCCACCGTCTGCTGCCCGGTGAAGATGGAGGAGTAGGCAGCCGCCATGATATTCTCGACCTCGGTGAAGCGCTCGGACTGGTACTCGGGAACGCCCTCGGCCGCCATCTGCGTCGTCAAGGTTTCGAAGGTCCAGATCAAATCAGCCAGTTCCGCGTCGCGCAGCGACAGCCGGGCGGAGGGCATGCCGGTCTTGATGCTGTGCTCTCTGGAATTATCGGACAAGAACTGGATCAGGCGCATCGTGGCGTCAAGCACATCCGGCTCAATATTGGAAGTGACCGCCAGCGTATGCGACCACATGATGGTGGAGCCGCGTTCGGGACCCAGGCGCGGGTAAGGCCAGAAGGCGATTTGGCCGTCTTCCATGTTGGTGTTGTAGAAGTTGTAAACCCAGGCGCCGTCAAGATACATCGACAAGCCGTCATTCAGCATAAGCTCGCCACTCCAGTTGACGCCGGGCAGCACGTGATGTTCAAAAACCAAATCATGGATGTACTGAACCGCCGCTTTGGCTTCCTCGCTGTCGACCAGCACCTCGGCATTGGGCGCGGGAGTCACGACGTCCGTACCCCACTGATACAGCGCCGGCGTAACCGTGACGCGATTCCAGCCGATGGAAAGCGGCCAAACGGCGATGTTTTCGGCGTCAAAATCATCGTCATTGGGTGTATTGCCATTCTCGTCCCAGGTCAATCGGCGCACATACTCGATAAATTCTTCGCCATTCTCCGGCGGATCATCGAAGGAGATACCGGCGCGTTCCAGCAGGTGGGTGTTCACGTACAGACCCGAGCCATAATTGTCGAAGGGCACCGGATAAGTCTCGCCGTCGAAGGAGACCGAGTCCAGCAGCGCCGGGCTGAAGTCATCCTTGTCCAGCATGCCGAGGTTAAACATCTGTTCAGCAACGGGCATGATGTGCCCGGTGAGGGCATATTGCGGCACGACTGAATGCCAGAGGGTCATGATATCCGGGCCGCCGCTGCCGGCGACGATCGCTGCCGAGAGCTTGTCAAAGAAGGTACCCCATCCCAGGATCTGATAATTGATGGTGACTTCCGGATTCTCTTCAACGAAGCGTGTTACCAGGTCGGTCAAGGATTGGCCGTCGGGTCCGCCCAAGCCGCTCCAAAAGTTGACTTCAATTTCGCCCGTGCCCAGCTCTTGCACTTCTCCCTCATCTTGCGCGGTGAGCGGCAGCGCGCCGACCAAATGCAAGATCATTAGAACAAGCAATATGCGACTAACTAACTTCGTTTGCATTACAAACTCCTTCTAAACAGCTCATTAGATTCGAGAAGCGGGTAACGATACCCTGACGGTTTGTACCATTGCGCCATGAATTTGTCAAAGTTGAGGTTCGCGAATCCCACGCAATCGTTGACAAAGGCTAAGCGCCGATTTATCGTCATAGCCATTAAGAAGCGCATTCTGAATCGCGAGAGACCTGATGGGTGAACGTCTGAAAGGCAAGTCAGCCTTCGTCACCGGCGCCGGGGGTGGCATTGGCCGCGGCATCGCCGAGCAATTGGCGGCGAATGGCGCGAGCGTGACGATCGCTGAGATTAATGAGTCCACCGGGCGGGCGGCGGCAGAGGAGCTTCGCCTAACGGGTCATGAGGCGCTGTTCTTCCGCGTTGATATTCGCGTGGAAGACGACATCAAGGAGGGCATCGCCGCGCATATGGAACGATTCGGCAGGCTGGACATTCTCGTCAACAACGCCGGACAGAATCAACATTACGACGCCTCGCAAATGAGCGTGGACGAATGGGAGAAGTCCATGAGCCTGAACCTCCGCGGCGCCTGGCTCTGTGCCAAGCATGCCCTACCGATCATGGCGGAACAACATGCGGGCGTCATCGTGAATATCGCCAGCGTACACGCGACCATGACCGCCAATAACTTCTTTCCCTACAATGTCGCCAAATCGGGCATCTTGGGTCTGACGCGCAGCATCGCGCTGGACTGGGGGCATCACAACATTCGCGCGGTCGCGGTCAGCCCTGGCTGGGTGCGTACGCAGCCGGCGATCGATTTTCTTGAAGCGGCTGATGACCCGGTGGCCGAGGAACAAAGAGTCAAAGATCTGCATCCGGTGAAGCGTATCGGCGAGCCTAGAGATATCGGCGCGCTGGTCGCCTTTCTGGCGAGCGACGAAGCGGGCTACATCACAGGCGCCGAAATCGTGATCGACGGCGGCATTTCTGCCCGCTACGCCGGGTAGCCGGTCCACATTGCAATTGGCGGGGAGATTGACAGAAGATGAAAATCGAACGTATCGCCGCTTACCAAGTCGACCTGCCGCTGCACGAAGGCAGCTACAAGTGGTCGGGCGGGAAATCCGTCGAAGTCTTCGATAGCACGATTGTCCGCGTCGATGCGGACAGCGGGATTTCGGGCTATGGCGAAGTCTGCCCGCTGGGACCCTTTTATCTGCCCGCCTATGCCGATGGAGTCCGCGCGGGCCTCAGAGAGCTGGCGCCGCATCTAATCGGCTGGGATCCGACTCAGCTGAGCCCACTCAATCGGCGCATGGAAGCGGCGCTTAAGGGACATCCCTACGTCAAGACGGGTATTGATGTCGCCTGCTGGGACATCCTGGGAAAAGTGACCGGCCAGCCGGTCTGCACACTGCTCGGCGGGCGTTACGGCGAGGACTTCGTGCTCTATCGCGCCATCTCGCAGGGCAGTCCCGAAGCAATGGCGGAGAATGTGGCCGGCTATCGCGCCGAGGGCTACCGGCGCTTTCAGCTCAAGGTCGGCGCCAATCCCGAAGAAGACATTGAACGAATCCGTCAAGTCGCTGATTTGCTGGAGCCGAGCGACAAGCTCATCGCCGATGCCAACACCGGCTGGCTGATGCACGAAGCGGCGCGCGTCGTTCGCGGCGTCGAAGATGTCGATGTCTATATCGAGCAGCCCTGCCTCACTTATGATGAGTGCCTCTCGATTCGCCGCCGCTGCGCGCATCCATTCGTACTGGATGAGAATGTGGATGGGATTGACATGCTCCTGCGAGGCCATGCCGACCAGGCGATGGATGTGGTCAATATCAAGATCAGCAAGTTCGGCGGGCTGACCCAAGCCAGCTTGGCGCGCGATCTCTGCCTGGAGATGGGTGTGGCGATGACGATCGAAGACAGCTGGGGCGGCGACATCACGACAGCGGCGATCGCCCATCTGGCGCACAGCACGCCTAGCGAGTTCCTGTTCACCGCCACCGACTTCAATAGCTACGTCACCGTCAGCACCGCGGAGGGCGCGCCGCAGCGAACCCAGGGACGCATGGCTGCTTCGACGGCGCCAGGTTTGGGCGTCGAGCCGAAATGGGATGTGCTGGGCGAGCCAGTCATAGATATCAGCTAGATACAAGATGACAGCGCAGTTAGAGGCTCTCAATATCGAAGAGCCTGGCCAGCTTCTCCATTACTTGCGCGCGCGAGGCTTGATCAACGCGCAGGAATCGCCAGCATTGCAAACGCTCAGCGGCGGCGTTTCCAATCGCACGGTTTGGGTCAGGCGCCAGGCAGACGCGGACTGGGTGATTAAACAGGCGCTGGCGAAGCTGCGCGTGCAGGTCGACTGGTTCAGCGATCCCGCACGCATCCGGCGCGAGGCGGCCGGTCTGCGCTGGCTGGGCAAGATTATCCCCGGGCATGTCCCTGAATTTATCTTTGATGACCCCAAACATCACATCTTGGCGATGTCGGCAATTCCGCAGCCGCATGAGAATTGGAAGACGGTTCTGCTCAAGGGCCGAACAGACCCGAGAATGGCCCAATCTTTCGGCAGCTTGCTGGCCAAGATTCACAGCGCGGCCGCTGACCATCCGCAGCTGGCCAATGTATTTTCCGAGCGGCGTTTCTTCGAAGAGTTACGGCTGGAACCCTACTACGGATACACTGCCACACAAGTGCCGCGAGCGGCGCCCTTCCTGACAGAGTTGATTGAAGCGACGCGCGCCCGCCGCCTCGCGCTCGTGCACGGCGATTACAGCCCGAAGAATGTACTGATTCATCACGACATGTTGATCATTCTCGATTTCGAAGTCATCCATTTCGGCGATCCCGCCTTTGATATCGGCTTTTCGCTGACGCATTTCCTGAGCAAGGCGCATCATTTGCCAGCTCGCCGCGAGGCTTTTCTCGACCTGGCGCGCCGATACTGGCATTCATACTGGCACGCCCTTTCCCCAAAACTGCGCGAGCCGGTGCAGCAGTTCGCCGTCAAGCATACGCTGGCTTGTCTGCTCGCGCGCGTCGCCGGTCGTTCGCCGCTCGAATACCTCGATGAAAACCAGCGGGAAACCCAGCAGTGCATCGTGCTTGCGTTGATGTATAAAGACATCAACGAATTACCGAGTTTGATCGACGCTGTCGGCGCAAAACTGGGGCATTTTCGTGAGTGAAATCAGATCCCTGTCCGCTGTCGAGATTCTTGACAGTCGCGGGCGCCCTACTCTGCTCGCTATCTGCCAGCTCTCCAATGGCGCATGGGGCCAAGCCTCCGTGCCAGCGGGCGCGTCGACCGGCGCCAACGAGGCTTTGGAGTTGCGCGATGGCGATGCGCAGCGTCATGACGGTCTCGGCTGTCTCCAGGCAGTGGCCAACATCAATGGCGAGATCAACGACGCGCTGGCCGGGCGCCGTTTCGAATCGCAGGCGGACCTGGACCACTTCCTCATCGAGCTGGATGGCAGGTACAACAAAGCGCGCCTCGGCGCCAACGCGATTCTGGGAACGTCGCTGGCCTTCTGTCGCGCGCAGGCTTCCCAACGCAACGCCCCGCTTTACGCCCATCTGGCGCAGATGGCGGGCTTGCGCCCTCGTCTGCCGCGACCGATGGTCAACCTCTTCAGCGGCGGCGCCCACGCCGGCGGACAGGTCGCTGTTCAAGATCTGCAGATTGTCGTGCCGTCCGCGCCGACCATCGGCCGAGTTCTGGAGGTGACCGCGGATGTATTCCGGGCGGCAGGCAAAATTGTTTATGATCGCTACCAGATGCGCCTGCTGACGGCGGATGAAGGCGGTTTGGCGCCGTCTTTCGAATCTTCTGAAAGGATGCTGCATGCCGCTGTCGAAGCGATTGAAGCGGCCGGCTATCGCCCGGGACTGGACGTCGCCTTGACCGTGGATGTCGCCGCCTCGCAGTTTTGCACCGACGGGAGCTATCACTTTGATGGCGCCGAGCAGGATGCTGCGGGTATGACCGAAACAATCGCCAGCTGGGCGCAGCGCTATCCGCTCATCAGCGTGGAAGATGGCCTCGATCAAGCGGACTGGATAGGCTGGCAATCGCTAAGCGCGCGGTTGGCGCAAAAGATGATGATCCTGGGCGATGACCTGCTTTGCACCAATCCCGCTCGCATTCAGCGCGCCATCGCTTTGAAGGCAGCCAACAGCCTGTTGCTGAAAGTCAATCAGATCGGGACCTTGACCGAGGCGCTGACAGCGCTGCGGCTGGCGCGCGACGCCGGCTGGAAAGTTGTCGTCAGCGCCCGCAGCGGCGAAACGGAAGACGACTGGCTGGCTGATCTGGCAGTCGGCTGGGCAGGGGATTACATCAAGGTGGGTTCCATCACGCAATCTGAGCGCTTGGCGAAATACAACCGAATGCTAGTCCTCGAGCAGATGGACGGGCTTTCCTTGAGCGGCTGAGCGCCCGCTGCAATTTTCAGGGTCGGTCACGATCAGGACCACGCTATCAAGTCTCTGCGTCACTTTGCCCGTCATTTCAGACGGACGCTGCCGGCTTCATCAATGTGGGCAACGCCGGCGCGCGATTCGTAGAAGACGACCTTCATCTCGACTTCACGGGATTCGCCCGGCTGCAAGGTCAGATGCGAGCCCGTCGATGCCATCACAGCGCTCAAGCCATGCCCGGGAATCGAAGAAGCCGGTTCAATGGCGATGACGTAGGAGCGCTTGTAAAAGGGGAATCCAGGCGACGAGTTCAACTCTTGCCAAAACCAGGCATAAGGAAAAACGTCTGTGTCCCAACTGAAACCGATGCCGAAGCCAAGCTGCCGGTTGGTGATGCTGTACCAGCCCGTTTCGAACGCTTTGAGGTAACCGAGCAGGTCGCGCGGTTGATCCGGCGGCGGGATCGTCGATAGATCGAGATCGCCGGCTAGGGGCCACATGTATTCGGTGTCGAGCGTCAAGGGATTGGCAGCGCCCTCATAGCTGTCATCTGATTGCAGGATTCGCGCGTCAGTATCGATCACACAGTGTTTGCTGAGGAAGGGCGCGCCAAATGCGGGGTGGTGGCTCCACATACAGTCCATCGCTTCGCCGGCTTGATTGGTAATCCGCTCGCAAATTTGCAGGATAGGGCTGCCGGCTTCCAGACGCATCCAGCGCTCGATGGTAAAGGGACTGCGCGACAAATGCAGGGACAACTTCAGCTCAACCGATGTGGCGGAGTTTTCAATTAGCTGGTAGCCCCAAGCGGCCATGGAAGCCTCGCCGTGGTAGCCCAGTTCAACGCCCTTGTAGGTATTGGCGAAGCCGCCATTCGGGAAAAGCACCTGCCAGCCGCCGGCGTATGCCTCCAGCCAGGCGGTCAGCGAATCTCCGGCGGTATCGAAGCCGCGCGCCGCTTCCTTCATTCCCCAAGGCGACTTCCACATTACGTCCGTGTTACTTGGCTTGTAGATCAAGCGATAGATGTCCGCGCCCTTGTCGATCAGGACGGTGACTGAGATGAGATCATTCTCGATATCGAGCGCGCGCAGCGTCCGACCGAGCACGACTTCTCGCGCTTTACATGCCATCGCGCAACATTCCGACTATAGCTGAATGGTCAAGCCGCCATCGGCGACAATGGCGGCGCCGGTGATGAAGGACGAGGCGTCGCTGCACAAAAATAGCGCGACCTGCGCCATTTCTTCCGGCTGACCGACTCTGCCCAGCACATGCAGCCCGCCCCATTCTTTGATGGCGCCATCCGGGTCCTCCGGCTGCATCTGTTCGGCGGCGAAGCGCAGCAAAGGCGTTTCAATCGAACCGGGACAAATGCTGTTGGCGCGGATGTTTTCGGCCGCGTGGTCAATCGCCATCGTGCGCGTCATCGCGATGACAGCGCCCTTGGAGGCCGCATAAGCCGCGACATTGGGCTGGCTGAACAATCCCTGCACCGAAGCGACAGTTACCAGCGCGCCGCCGCCTCGCTTCGCCATTTCGGGAATGCAGTACTTCGCCGCCAGATAGACGCCTTTCGCGTTGACATCCAGTGTGCGGTCCCAAACGTCTTCATCCGTGCTGACGACCGAGCCATAAGTTTGGATGCCGGCGCTGGCCACCAGGCAGTCGATGCCGCCAAAGGCCGCAACGGCCTCCCCCGCGATCCGCTGCGCATCAGCCGGGCTTGACACATCGGCCACCACGGCGAGGCAATCCCCGCCGGCCGCGCGCAGCCTATCCGTCCGCTTGTTGAGATCGCTTTCGTTGACGTCGCTGAGCACGACGCTCGCGCCCTCAGCACTGAAAGCGTCGGCGGTGGCGCCGCCGATCCCGGTGGCCGCGCCGGTTACAACGGCAATCTTGTCCTTGAATCGCATGAAAGTTTCTCCTAATCTTTCGAGCCAGCGCCTGACTGTCCCCACTGCATTCTCGACTGGCTTCCGCATGAAGCGGCACCTTGACAGGTGACTGCGCCGATTGTGGCATAAATGATACAGGTTGTCGAATTCGAGCGGACGCGCGCGCGATGCGACTTGACATGAAGCGGCTAAACGTTGCGCGGCGCCGCTTCGAGAGAATAGAATCCAGAACATGGCAAAGATTGAACACGGCAGCAAATACGTCTTCAACATCAGCAATCCCGCGCGCTATCGCTGCCAGATCTTCCATTACCATCGCAAGCTCTCGCGCCTTTACCTGAGCGTTTATCAGGGGCAGCGCGAACAGCCGGCCTTCTACCTGCTCTTTGCCGATGTCGCCTACATCGAAGCGCCGATGAGCTGGCTGGGCGCCGCATTCGACATTGCCGCGCGAGATGAATGCATCACGCTCATGCTGGATCTTGGCTTGGTGGGCGAAGCGATTCACCGATTTCCCGACGCCTATGCGTCGATAACCGATTACGCGCGTCTCTATCGGCTAAAGTCTGTCCACCGCGAGATCCGCATCATCGCCAGCAGCGGCGCCATCTTGCAAACGATACCGGGCGAAATCCAGTAGCCATTCGCCGATAGCTCGCAACTGCGTAGTAAGCATGTCGCTGGCAAGCGCTGTACAGACTGTGAGGCAGCCGCCAAGCCTCGTCGACTCGCTCATGATATAATCACAAAATCTGCCAGGATCTAACGCCGCCGCAACCGAAACCTAAGGAACTCAATGCGACATCCGCCTTCAAATCCGCCCAATCCCAATGCTCCGAAACCGACGTTTAGCGTGGTCATCCCTTGTTATAACGAGGTCAACACGGTGAAAGATCTCGTGACCCGCGTGCTGGCTGAAGAGATCGTGGACGAAGTCATCATCATTGACGATGGCTCGACAGATGGCTCGCGTGATGTATTGATGGAGATTGAGGCGCAGGGCAACAGCAAGGTCCGCGTCCTATACCATGAGCGAAATCGAGGCAAGGGCGCCGCGCTGGTGACTGGTTTCCGCAAAACCACGGGTGAGGTGATCGTCATTCAGGATGCCGATTTTGAGTATGACCCGCGCGAGTACGGGCTGCTGCTGCGGCCGATACAGGAGGGGGTCGCGACCGTCGTATATGGATCGCGCTTTCTGGGAGGACCGCGCAAGGCGATGAATTTCTGGAATATGGTCGCCAACAAAGGCTTGACGCTCATTACCAATATCTTGTTCAACGCCATCATCAGCGACATGGAGACCTGCTACAAATGCTTCCGCCGAGAAGTGGTCGAAGACATGAAGATCAATGCCCGCGGCTTCGAGTTCGAGCCGGAATTCACCGCTAAAGTGCTGCGGCAAGGCATCCGCATCGTTGAAGTGCCCATCTCCTATTATGGGCGCGAATATGATGAGGGGAAAAAAATCAAATGGACCGACGCGCCGATCGCCGCCTGGACGCTTTTTCGTTATCGATTCTTTGGCTGAGGCTTCTCGCAGGCTTGCGGCTTCCGCGGTCAACTTGAATGAAACTCAGTTACATCGGCCCGATGCGGTCGGGACCCCGGTAAAGCGTCAGCATGGACGCGTCGAAGCTGCGCCGCAGCAATTCCAGCTTCAGCCCTTGATGCGCGGCGCTGTCCCATAGATCCTCAAACTCGCCCGGGTCGGTCTCCAGGTCATAGAGTTCACCCAGGTCATGGTTGTGATAGACGATGAGCTTGTAGCGGCCGTCGACGTACATGGTCGCGACGGTGGCGGCGGGCATATCCAGCGCGTCGATGAATTCGCAGCGCGCGAATTCTCGATGATGGTCGGGTGAGCGCTCTCCTCGCAGGATTGGCAGCAGCGACTTTCCTGTGATGTGGCTCGGCAATTCCAAGCCGCAGGCTTCCAGCAGCGTCGGCACGATATCAGTCAATTCGACCAGGGCATCGCTGCGCAGACCGCCCGCGAATTCCCCGCGCCAGGACCAGATCAAGGGGACGCGAACCAGCCCCTCGTAAAAGCGGCAGCCCTTCTGTATCAAGCCATGATCGCCCAAGGTTTCGCCATGATCGCTGGTGAAAATGACAATCGTGTTTTCGCGCTGTCCATTCGTCTCCAGCGCCTCCAGAATCCGCCCCACTTGGTCATCGATGAGCTTGATCATCGCGTAGTAGGCGGCAATCAAGGTTTGCGCGTCGCGCTCGCCGCCGGTCTCCGGCTCCGCGTAGGAAGGCGCGGGCGATTGCGGAATGATGGGGCTCTTGATGTCGAGACCATCAGGACGGCGCGCTTCGGATTGAAAATCAACAGCGGCCAGTTTCGCCTGTTGCGCCAGGTCGCTTTCACGAAACAAGGGCGGCTTGACCTCGCTGGGATCAAACAGGTCGCGATAGCTCTGCGGCGGATTGAAGGGCGGATGCGGATCGTAGATGTTGACGCTGGCAAACCAGGGTCGGCCTCGATTCGCTTCCATGAATTCGATGGTCTTTTCCGCGCACCAGGTCGTCTGATGCAACTCGGCCGGCACGCCAGCCGGGTCATTGGTCAGCTCGCCCAGGTCCGCGCCCTGGGAGCGCAGCCAATCGGCGTAGTCGTGCCCGCGCTCCCAGTCATCGCGTGGCGCGTGACTGTACTGCCAATAACTGTAGCCGTCATCCGTCCGCCTCTCGATCCGACCGAAGGCGCTGGTCAGATGCAGCTTGCCGATCAGCCCGCAGGCGTAACCGGCTTCCGCCAAGCGCTTGCTGATCAAAGGCGGGAAGTCAGGGAATGTCGGATTCCCGTTGCGATTGACGTGAATCGAGCTGGGGTACATGCCGGTGAGAAAGCTGGCGCGGCTTGGCGTGCAGATTGGCGCTTGGCAGTAAGCCCGTTCAAAGGCGACGCCGGATCGCGCGAGCTGGTCGAGATTGGGCGTAGACAGATGAGGATAGCCTAGCGCGGCAATGGTGTCGTAGCGCTGCTGATCGGCGCATATCCAAAGAATGTTGGGACTTCTTTCGCCTTGATTCACGCCCTTCCCCTTTTGACTCCAATCAGTCAGTCGTACCGTAATTTTAATTTTATGTTTAGTCAATCGGCCTTACAATCTTTTCAGCACAATATAGAGTATTTTCCATCGGCTGAGCAAAATAAAGGAGCCCCGCATGTGTCGATAGCTGCGACCGCGCGCGCGATCTCCCCCATCACCTTGTGATCCGAGCCAGACAAACGACGCGAAAATGGGAGGAGACAAAATGATTGAGATTCGAGATATGCGAAGTTCGGATGTTGAGGCCGCGCTGCGGATTCGGCTTGAGCGGCTCTCGGCGCAATTCGATGAGTCGGAGACGACCGAGTTGGTAGGCGCCTGGTTCGCGCGCTATCCGGACAATGAGGCGGCGCTGGCTCTGGCGGCCGAAGATGGCGACCAAGTCGTGGGATACTTGCTCTGCGCGCTGAGGACCCACCCCACCGCTGTTGGCAGGACGGCTGAGATCGACGAAGTCTGCGTATCTGAGAGTTATCGCCGGCGAGGCATCGGCAGGCGGCTGGTGGCTACAGTACGCCAGCGACTCCAGCATACTGTCGACGATCTCACGGTCATTCGGGCGCGGACTGATCGTGAGGACAAGCCGGCGCAGGCTTTTCTGCGCGCGCTGGGTTTCGAGCATGATACGCTTGAATTCACTGACTATCTCGAATGATTCGCGGCGGCTGGAACAGCATGCCCCTCTCACGCGGGAGGGGCATCTTGTACCGGGTCGACGCCATAAGCCGCATTCTGTCCGTCTCAGACGGGGGAATCATCTATCTGGGATCGGCGTTGCCACCGATCTCTAGCGGCGCACCCGGCGCTTTCTACGGAACGGGCCGCTCCCCGGCGCCTGTTTCGCCTTGCTCCCGATGGGGTTTGCCTGGCCATCGACATCACTGCCGATGCCGGTGCGCTCTCACCGCACCCTTTCACCCTCGCAGCGTCTCCGCCGCAATCTGCTCTCTGTTGCACTTGCCGTCAGGTTACCCTGCCCGGCCGTTAGCCGGCATCGTCGCCCTGTGGAGTGCGGACTTTCCTCGACAGGCGCATGGCCTGCCGCGATTCCCTCGGTCAACCCGGCGATTCCATTGTACCGCAAAGCGGACGCCAAGTTCCAGCCGTCGGCAGCGTCGATGGCCTATCGTCAGGCGACCATGCTTGCCAGCCCTTTCATATTGTCCTAAGCTACACGTGGGTAACTGCAAAATAGGCAAAGGCAGATGAGCTCGGTCAGCAGCCGCGCAAGCAACCGGCCAGGCCGTCGGCGCAGCCGATCGCGCTGGCGCAGCCCGATTTCGTTGGGCGAAGTTTCGGCTTTGCTCGTCGTTGGCGTCCTGCTGCTGATGCCCATGCTGACAATGGAAATCGCGGGCTGGGAAGTGGACCTGGATACCGTCCTGCCGGTCACGCTATTCGGCCTCCCCTTCGGCTGGCTTGTGGCGCGCAGCAGCTTCGGCGAAATCGCGGCGTTGGTCATCAGCCTGCTTTACGGCTTTTTTGCCGTGATCCTGGTCGCCGCCTTCAACCTGAATCTGCCTTTCCAGGAAGCCGTGCAGTCGGTCGTATCGCGCACTCTTGAATGGACGGTCGACGCCTTAAGCGACGGCAACAACACCGACGATCTGGTCTTGACCTTGCTGGTGGCCATCCTGTTCTGGTTCCTGGCTTACAATGCCAACTGGCATCTCTTTCGGCTGGACCGCGTCTGGCGCGTCATCTTGCCGCCCGGCTTGATTCTGCTGGTCAACTTTATATTCTACAGTGGCGGAGAGCGGCTGGACGTCTATCTCTTCGGCTTTCTGCTGATGGCATTGGTCTTGATCGTGCGCTCGAATCTAGATCGCCGCGAGTGGGATTGGTACCTGCGCGGTGTGCGCGTGCCGACGATGGTGCGCAGGCAATTCGCCGCAATCGGCATCTTTCTTTCGCTGCTGGCGCTGGCAGCCGCCTGGGCGGTGCCGAGCAATGACTTGCAAGAACGCCTGAATGCTTTCCAGCGATTCCTCGCGTCTGATCCTATGCAGCAGATGGCGGAAGTCTGGAACCGGCTGTTCGCGCCCATTGAAGGCGAAGGCTCCGCGACTACCGATTACTACGGCGCCGATCTGCTTCATCTCGGCGGCGCTATCCGATTGGGCGACGAAGTGGTCTTCACCGTCGACGCCCCAACCTCGACTCAACGCTATTACTGGCGTTCGCGCGTGTTTGAACGCTATGCCGATGGCCAGTGGTCGCCATCAGCCGACTTGCGGATTACCGATCGAACGGCGCCGCTGGAAGTGGCGATGAACCGGGAAGTCATCGGCGGGGGCCGCCAGTCCGTTCGACAGCGCTTCACCGTCGGCGCCTCAAGCACGCGCATCTATTACGCGGCGCCGCAGCCGCAGCGCATCGACGGCGCCGGGCGCATCGACCTGATCTACACCGACAAGCCAGCCGCTACCTCAATGAATGTGTCCGTGATTCGCCCGCTGAAGCTGCTGCGGCGGGGAGACACTTATACTGTAGACAGCCTGGTGAGCGCCGCAACCGCGGACGAACTGCGCCGCACATCGGCCGACTATCCGGACTGGGTAAGCGGGCCCAACTTGTACGTCGGGGTTCGGAATCCGCGTGTCTTGAATCTGGCGCTGCAAATCGTTAACGAGGCGGCCGCTTCTCATCCATACGATCGAGCGAAAGCGATCGAGCGCTGGCTGCGCGACAACATCGCCTACAATGAATCGATCAGCGCGCCGCCGCCCGCTGTGGATACGGTTGAATGGGTGCTCTTCGACGCGCGCGAGGGTTACTGCACCTATTACGCCACCGCGATGATCGTGATGCTGCGCCATCTGGGTATTCCCGCTCGACTGGCCGCCGGCTTCTCGCAAGGCAATTATGATAGCGAACTGGAACAGTACGTCGTGCGAGAACGCGAAGCGCATACCTGGGTTGAGGTGTATTTTCCCGGCTATGGCTGGATCGAGTTTGAGCCCACATCAGCCCAGGCGCCAATACAGCGCGAGGGGGATGAACTGGCCGGAGAATCAGAGGACCCGCTGCGCCCGGACGCGACAGCCAGCCCGAGTCCGTCGCCCACGCCGACCGCCACTGCTACGCCAAGTCCCGATGTAACTTTAACCGCGCAGGCCAGCCTGGAGGCGCAAGAACAGACCTTCGATCAGCCCAGTCCGACGCCGACCGCAGCGCCCTCTCCGACGCCGACGCCGGTCATTCTGCCGACAGTGCAGCCGCCGATTTCGCAAGACGATCCGCCTCCGCTAAGCTTGCTGCAACCGATCATATTGTTCGCGCTCGTGGTGATGCTCTTCACGCTCATCCTGGTCATCATCGCCCTGCTGCTTTTCTGGTGGTGGGAGTGGCGCGGCTTCGGCGGTCTAAGCCCGGTCTCGCGCGCTTATGCCCGCCTGGAGCGCTATATTGGGCTGCTGGGCATCAACATCGGCCGAACCCACACGACCTTGGAAAAGCGCCGTGAATTGCAGCAGCGCCTCCCGGCCGCTCGGGAGCCGATTCGCACAATCAGCGATCTATATACCAGAGAGCGTTATGGCGCCGCCAACCAGGATCGAAACGAGAACAAGACAGTCGCCGAGACCGCCGAGAAAGCCTGGTATCGCACGCGGGGCAACATCCTGCGTCGATGGCTGCGCCGCCGCCTGCCATTTCTGCGCGGCTAATGGCGAGCTAGCGCTTTTGCAGGACGACAAAATGGGATAGCGCCCAGGTATCCAGCAAGGTGCCTTCCACGCGCTGCAGCAAATCTCGCAAGAGGTGGGCCGGCGGACCCAAGCGAGCGATGATGTTGTCGTATCCGCCATAGATCCGCGAATGATGCAGGAATTCCAGGCAGTCGAAATCGAGCAGACGCTTCAATTCAGCAACGGTGTACGCGCGCACGTGGGGCGCCAGCCGATTGCGCCAGCGTGTGGGCAGATAATTGATCAATGGGGAATTGCCGAAGCGATATTCGCCCTTCCAAAAGTGGCCGTGCGTCTCAAAAGGATACCAGCGATTGGGGCAGAACAGCAGAATACGCCCGCCGCGCCGCGTGACGCGCAGCATTTCCGCCAGCGTACGGCGATCGTCGCGCACATGCTCAATGACTTCGTGCGACAGCACCACATCGAAACTGTCATCGGCGAACGGGATGTCTTCGCCGGCCGAGACGAGGGCGCCGGGAATGCCGCGCCGAGCGACGCGCACGCGGCAGGCTTCAATATCGAAGGCTTGCACACGGTCACTATATCGCGCGCGAATCTGAGCGCCATACATCCCTACGCCGCAGCCGGCGACTAATACGCGCGCGTTGGTCAGCGGCGCCCACTTGGCCATCATCGCCAGCCGACGCTCCTGGCCCGCGCGCCACACATAGCTCGGCTCGCCACGAAGCGGAGCAAGGTCAGATTGAGTCATCTTAATTTATACGTTCTTCCGCGCGCATTGCAAACATCGTTACCGGCGATGGATGAACCAGGTTCTATTTTACAGCAATCCATCGACTTCGTTGTCATAAAGCGAGACGGCCGCATTCGTCGACGAAGGCATCAGATCTGTAAAGGATGACCCACCCTATTATAGGTCTCGCAAAGCAGATACACTTCCAGCGATCCCTAGCGGTTAAAGAGACGAATAATACTGAGGATTCAGATGCCAAAGCCGACAAAACTGGCGCAAAAGATTACCAAATCGCCCACAATCGCGATGAACGACAAGGCGAAACAATTGGCGGCCGAAGGCCATACGGTGATCGGCCTGGCCGGCGGCGAACCCGACTTTGATACCCCAGCCCATATCGTCGAAGCGGCCGTCAAAGCCATGCGCGATGGCGAGACGCGTTATGCCGCGCCATCCAAGGGCATCAGTCCGCTGTTGGAAGCGATCGCGGCTAAGATGGAGCGCGACAACAAAGTTCGCGTCGATCCGGTGAGCGACATCATCGTGACGCCCGGCGGCAAGCTGGCGCTCTTCCTGGCGCTGAAAGCGATGCTTGATCCCGGCGATGAGGTCCTGATTCCGGCGCCCTATTGGGTCAGTTACCCGTCCATCACGCAGATGGTCGGCGGCATGCCAGTGACGGTCGAAACCAGCAGCGTTGACAATTATCGGCTGCGCCTGGAGCATCTGCGGGAACACATTACAGCAAGAAGCAAAGCGCTGATCATCAACTCGCCCTGCAACCCAACCGGACACATGCTTTCTGCTGAAGAAATCGAGGCGGTCGCGACCTTGGCGCTCGAAGAAGACTTGTACATCATCTCCGATGAGATCTATGAGAAGCTCAACTTCGATGGCAGGCCGGCCGTGTCGCTGGCATCCATCCCCGATATCGCCGACCGCGTCATCATCATCAACGGCATGTCAAAAGCCTACGCGATGACGGGCTGGCGTCTGGGCTGGCTGGCTGGTCCTACAGAGCTCATCGGCGTCGCCGGCAAGTTCAATTCGCAAACGGCCACCTCCGCCGCCACATTCACCCAGCTCGCGGCTGTTGCAGCATTGAACGGACCGCAGGACTGCGTTGAAATGATGCGTCAGTCTTATCAAGAACGGCGCGACTTCATCGTGGACGCATTCAACAGCATACCGAATATGTCTCATCCTGATATCGAAGGCGCCTTTTACGCCTTCCCCAAAGTGGACGAAACCAGCAAGACGAGCGAAGAAGTGGCGAACATTATCCTGGACGAAGCCGTTGTGGTTGGCGTGCCCGGCAGCGCTTTCGGCATCACCAAAGACGCGCACATCCGTTTCTCCTTCGCCGAAGACATGAACAAGCTCTCCCAAGCCGTCGACCGCATCCGCGCCATGGCGCACAAGCTGGCTTAGCTGACCCCGCCCAATATCGGTTCGCAGCATGCCATGCGAAAAGCAATCTGCATTTTCGGCGCGAGCGAGCGACTCAATGAGTCGCCCCTGCAAAGTTTGGGATAAGCTCAACGCTCCCTCGTCATTGCCTTATTCTCTCGCTGCCGGCTTTGCTGTCCTATGTCTTACAGCCGCCTGCAATCTGCCGCTGCGCCTGCTGCCGACCGTGATGCCTTCACCTGTACCCGCGGCTAGTCCGGAACCCCAGTGGCAAACCATTGAGGTTGGCCTGCAATGGCGCAAATTGATTCCAAATGGCGATGACTTGGCGCAGCTCATCGTCGTGCGAATCGACCCCAGCCGCTATCGATTCCGCGCCATCTATCAACCCGGGGGCGCGGAAAGTCTGTCCAACTGGCGGGCGCGGGAAGCCGACGCCAGCGTCATCATCAACGCCAACTTCTTCGACAGCAACGACATCGCGCTCGGCCTGGTCGTCAGCGACGGAGCGGCGCATGGCATCGCTTATCAAGACCGCGGCGGCGCCTTTCTCGTCAGGAGTGGCGCGCCGGAAATCGTCAGCTATCGTTCACTAAGTTTCTCCGAGGGCGGGAATATCGAGCAGGCGGTGCAGGGATTTCCACTGTTGGTCGAAGACGGGCGCCAAGCATACTACGCGGCGGGAAGCGGCGAAAGAACACGCCGGACAGTGATCGGCATCGACAGGTCCGGCAATGTACTGATTATGGTCGCGCCCTTCCTGGGTTTGTCGCTGGCGGATCTAAGCGCCTACTTATCGAAGACCGATCTCGATATCGATGCCGCCTTCAATCTCGATGGCGGCGGTTCCACCATGATCGCGCTGGCGGGCGCGGATTATTTCCAGCCGTCGCTGGAGCCAGTGCCTGCTGTCCTCGCCGTGTATCGACGCGCGAGCGGCTGACCCGCGCGAATTGGTCTATGCTCTTTGCCCTATTTCCGCTAACCTCACCGCGTTTCGCGAAATGACGGAGAGATGATGGCTCGGCTGGCACAAGTCGCTACGGCGCGGCAAGCGCAACTGCAAGACGGACGCCGATTGGGATTCGCTCAGTTTGGCGATGCAGAAGGCAAGCCCGTCATCGCCTTCCACGACCTTTGGGGCAATCGCAACATGCGCCACCCGGACGACGCCATCCTCACTCGTCTCGGCATCCGCTTGATCGGCGTGGATCGCCCCGGTTATGGCATGTCAACGCGCAATCACGGCCGCAGCCTGATGGATGTGGTGGACGATGTCATGCTGCTGAGCAAGGCGCTCAAGCTCGACCGATTCGCCGTCTTGGGTTTTTCCGCCGGCGGACCCTATGCCCTGGCCTGCGCTTATCGCTTCCCGCAGATTGCGACGCGCTGCGCCGTGGTCGCGCCTTTGCCGCCAATGGATCACGCGCAAGGCTTCCGCGCCCTGCATCCCTTGTACGGCCGTCTCTTTCAGATGGCGGGCGGCATCGAAACCGTTTTCCGCCAGTTAATGCGATGGTTCATCTGGTTTGACGGACAGCGCAGCGCCGATCAATACATCCGAGAAATTGGCGGGTTGCTTTCCCCAGCAGACCAGCAAGTGCTGAGCAATATCAACCTCTTCAATAATCGGCGGGAGATCTGGGAGGAGATTCGCAGCGGCGGCAGTGATAATCTCGTCGATGAGATGGTTGCGCTGACCAAGCCCTGGGGCTTCCGCTTGCAGTCGATACGCATACCGGTGGACATTTGGTGGGGAGAAGCGGACGCCTTTTGCGCGCCCGGCGTCGGCGAGCGCATGGCTGGGATGATTCCCGATGCCAAGTTTCGCCTCGAGCCGCAGGCTGGCCATTTCATGCTGTACTCCCACTGGCAATCCATTCTGCAGCAGTTGGTCGCCAACTAGCCTGCGCATTCAATAGGGGCTGGCCAGTCCATTGACGCGGTCGTTTTCCACCGTCTCCAGCGCCAGCGAATGCAGCTCGCCAACCGCCCGCTCCAGGTCGTTTTCGGCGACAATGAAAGAAATGCTGCACTCGGATGAGCCTTGAGCGATCGCCAGGACGTTGATTCGCTGTTCCCCCAGTAGCGAAAATACCCGCCCAGCCACCCCCGGCGTGCCGCGCATGCCGGCGCCAACGACGGTGATGATCACGATTTCACTGAGCACTTCGACGCTGTTGATATCATTGTGCTGGATCTCGCGTCTTAACTCCGATTCAACCGCCGCCTTCACGTTTTGCGCCAGCGGATCCACCACAGTGAAGCAGAAGCTCTGTTCGGAAGAAGCCTGCGATATCATGAGGATGCTGGCGCCAGCGTTTGCCGTCGCCAAGAATGTTCGCCCGGCGATCCCGGGAACGCCGAGCATGCCCGGTCCGCTGACAGTCAGCATAGAGACATCGCGGATGCCGGTGACCGCCTTGATTACGGTTTCGCTTGCTTGAGCGCGAGAACCCACAACCGTGCCCGTGTGCGCTGGATTGAAGGTATTGCGCACGCGCAGCGGGATGTCGCGCGCGATGATGGGCTGCACCGTTTTGGGGTGCAGCACCTTGGCGCCATAAAAGGCGAGCTCGCCAATCTCTTGGTAGGACACATAAGGAAGCACGCGCGCCCGCGCATCCAGCTGGGGATCGGCTGTCATCACGCCATCGACATCGGTCCAAATCATCAACTCGTCGCTGCCCAGGCAGGCGGCAAATATCGCCGCGCTGAAGTCGCTGCCGCCGCGCCCCAGGGTAGTCAGCGTGCCATCCGGCGTGGCGCCGATGAAGCCGGTGATGATGGGGGTCACGCCCTGGTTCAATTCCGGCAGCAGCCCGTCAGCGATGCGCGCTTCGGTTTCATCCCAGAGCGGGTCAGCATTCTGGAACACGTTATCGGTCACGATAAAATCATTGGAATCGACCTGTTTGACCAATAAGCCTTCGTAAGCCATCACCGCTGCGATGACGCGGCTGTTCAATCGCTCGCCGTATGAAACAAGCGCGTCTGAAATTCGCGGGGGCGCTTCGCCCAGGATGCTCACCGCTTCGCACAATTCGAGATGCCCGCGCAGCAGGTCATCCACTTCGGCGCAAATCGCGTCACGAGCGGACTGCGACGCAATCAGCGCGTCTATGACGGCATGATGCTTGTCGGCGATTTTCGTATTGATGGCCGCGTACGCGTCTCTATCTCCGTCAGCAGCCGCCGACGCCGATTCGAGCAGCGCGTCCGTCACGCCGGACATCGCGGATACCACGACAGCCAGTTGGCGCCCGCCAGCCAAATGATCTCTGACGATCTCAAGCACTTGCGCGATTGCCGCGGGCGAGCCGACTGATGTGCCGCCGAACTTCATTGTAAGTCTTGCCATCTGTTTCACCTCATGGTATAGAAACAAAAAAGGCGCGTGGAGGTTTCCACACGCCCGTTTGCTGCTCGTCCAAATCCTTCTACAACAAACCGAAACCCCCATGCTGCGCGCCTATGCGCATCATAGTTGTCATGGTGCTCATGGTAGCGATAGCGCTCGTTTGCTTAATCATCTTCATGCCGCTTGCTCGAATAGCTGGCGCTACTTTAGCGCTTGTGACACTCGCTGTCAAGTCCCGCCGCCGCGGGTCTCAACATCAGTTATGCGCGCAATGATTTCGCGGAATGCGCAGCGCGGCATTTGAGATCGCATGATCGTTTACGCTAAAGTCGCCCTGTGCTAAAATCGCCGGGTCGCCTCAAATTTGACACGGCGGGCAAAGTGTCAGAAACTTCCAGACCGATGATCAGCACGCTCAGAAATCTGCCTAGTTGGGCCAAGGCGCTCGCAGCAGCGGCGCTGCTCACCCTCGCGTTGATCGCCGCCAACCTGATCTACGCGTCGCAACTAAGCCACGATCATATTCCTGAAGGCAGCCCGGGGACGTTGCTTTACGTTTCAGCCTTTTCCGGTTTCAGCGACGAGTGGGATTTATATGATGGGCAACAGAGCGCGAAAGTTGTCGACGAGCAGCTTGAGCTAAAGGTTACGGCGCCCCAGACGGCAACCTGGTCCAGCACCCGCCCTCGCTTTCGAGAATTTGATCTCAGCGTCAGCGTGACCGCTACAGCAGGCCCGATTGACAACGCCATGGGCGTCGTATTTCAGGCGCAAAGTCTTGCAAACGGCGCCTGTGAATTGCCCGCCGTCATACTTTGCGGGATCGATCAGTTAGTCCCGCTCGCCGGCGCCGCCATCCGTCAAGCCTTTGACGCGAGCGACAGCGATGTCCGCCTCGCTTTCTTGATCAGCAGCGACGGCTACTATTCTCTAAGGAAAGTATCGGCGGGGCAGACGCGGCTTCTGAGCGCCTGGATCGCCACGCCGCATATCAAGCAGGGGCTTGGAATGGCAAACACCATCCGCATCATCGCGCGCGATTCCAGCTATCGCTTTCTGATCAACGGCGCGCCAGTGTCCCTTTGCATTCCTTTAGACGCGAGCGCGACGAGCACCTATTATGGCGGTGAATGCATCGAGGGCGAAATGCGTGATTCTTATCGCCCAGATTCGTTCAAGAGCGGAAAACTGGGCTTGATCGCCCAATCCACCGCCACCGGGGGCGGAGGCGTCGTCGTCCGCTTCGACAATTTGCTCGTGTTCAGTCCGGCTGCCGCGGGCGACGGAGATGCCAAGCTATGAAGGTGCGCCTGCGCATGGTTGGCTGCCGCCTCAACCAAAGCGAGATAGACGCCATGGCGCGGCAGTTTAGCGGCCTCGGGCACGAGATTGTCGACGCGCCCGCTGAGGCCGATCACTTCGTCATCAACACCTGCGCCGTTACCAGCGAGGCGGCCAAGACCAGCCGAAAACTGATTCGGGATTTCCAGCGGGCGAATCCGGCAGGCGAAACCACGGTGACAGGCTGCTACGCGCAGATCGCGCCGGGCGAAATCGGTCAACTGCCCGGCGTCCGGCGCGTGGTGGACAACGGCGGCAAATCACAACTTGTCTCGCAGATCACCGGCGAATGGATCGATGTCTTCGATAGCGAACCCCTTGAACGGGACGCCGCTTTTGGCCGAACGCGCGCTTTCGTCAAGGTGCAAGATGGCTGCGACAATGCCTGTACCTTCTGCGTCACTACGATCGCGCGCGGCGCGGGCCGCAGCCGTCCCATCGGCGAAATCCTGCGCGAAATCAACTATCTGCGCCGAGCCGGTTATCAGGAAGCTGTGCTGACCGGTGTCCATCTAGGCAGTTATGGCCAGGATTTGGGAGACCGCGCCGGCTTGACGCGGCTCGTCAAGGCGCTGCTGAGCGACAGCGACATGCCGCGCATCCGCCTGTCGTCGCTGGAGCCATGGGATCTGGCGCCAGATTTCTTCGCGCTCTGGGAAGATCGCCGCCTGTGCCGTCACCTGCACCTGCCCTTGCAAAGCGGCTGCGACGCCACGCTGCGGCGGATGCGGCGCAATACAAGTCAACATGAATTCCGCGCGCTGGTTGAAGCTGCCCGCGCCGCCATCCCGGAATTACGCGTCACCACCGATGTGATCGTCGGCTTTCCGGGCGAGACCGACGACGAATTCGACCAATCCGAGCGCTTCATCCGCAGCATGGACTTCGGCGGATTGCACGTTTTTCGCTACAGCAGGCGGCCCGGCACGCCCGCCAACCGTATGCGAAAACATATCGCGGATCATGTCAAAAAAACGCGCGCTGCCCGGTTGTTGACCCTGTCCAAGGAAATGGAGGGCCGTTTTGCGGAAACGCTAGTCGGGAGCGAAAACAATGTGCTATGGGAGCAAGTTCATGGCGCTTCTCCAGAGGGCTACCTCGTCAGCGGCTATACGGACAATTATATGCGCGCGCGAACAGCGCATCCGCGCGACCTGACCAACGTGATAACGACCACGAAACTTGGCGCATATACTGACGGCGCGATTCGTGGTACAGTGAAGGATATCGCGCCGGCGCATGAAGCCGTGAAGCGCTAGCGGATTAGCGGTTTCATGTGATTCGGCGCGGCCAAATGCGGCGTGAACCAGGGCAGTGGCAGAGGCGGCGTGGAAGCTTGGCCATGCAGAACCTGAAGCAAGAATTGCAAACGGCGCTAAAGACGGCCATGAAAGCGAAGGACAGCGATCGCCGAAACGCGATTCGTTTGTTGCAGAGCGCCATCAAGCAAGCGGAAATTGATGGACGCGCCGAGCTGGGCGATGACGCTGTAATGGACATCTTGCGCAAAGAAGCGAAGAAGCGCCGCGAAACGATCGCTGAACTGGAAGGCGCCGGACGCAGCGATGAAGCGGCCGCCGAGCGCTTTGAACTCGCGGTGACGGAAGCGTTTCTGCCGCGGCAGCTCACTCCTGATGAGTTGAAGCCCATTGTACAGGGCGCGATAGCCGAGGTCGGCGCGACCTCCATGAAAGAGATGGGCTTGGTGATGCGGACCGTTATGCCCAAAGTGCAAGGGCTGGCCGATGGCAGAGCGGTCAACGCGATGGTGAGAGAGTTGCTGAGCTAGTGCGGTGAGCCTCCAGTTCGCAGACATGCTTGATGAGCGATATGACCTTGACCCTCATTGGACGAAGTCTTGGGTTGCTTATGCGTCGATCATCGTCGCCGCTGTCAGTTTCGCGCTCTGCTGTACATTGATAGTAGCTTTCGACGATATATTCCTCAACTTCAATAACATCGCCAATTTGACGCTTGGCTCGGTGCCGACGGAAGACATCATCGCGCGTGAAGAAGGCTCTTTCGTCAGCGAGATACTCACCGAGCAAGAGCGCGACAATATCCTAAGCCAGGCGCCGCCGGTGTTTTATCCGCCGGACCCAAACGTCGCGCGGCAACAGCGCGAATTAACGGAATTGATCCTTGAGTATATTGACAACGTGCGTGGCGACTCGTACGCGACACTGGAACGCCAAATCGCCGACATCAAGGCGATAACGTCACTGAAGCTCAATGAAAACGAAGACGCCATCGTCGCCATTTTGCGCTTGCCCGATGACAGTTGGGCGCAGGTGCGGAGCGAGATCATCTCGGTTTTGGAGCGTGTCATGCGCGGGGAGCTGCGCGCCGCCGACCTGAAAAAAGCGCGCGAGCAACTGCCGACGCAGGTCAGCCTGCGCCTGACGCCGCAAGAGAGCCAGATCGTCACCTTGGTCACCGCCGATGTCATCCGAGCCAACACATTTGAAAACCCGGAACAGACGGCGATTGATCGAGCGGAAGCGCTGAACAATGTGGAAGCGCAGCGGCGGCAGTTCATCGCCGGGCAGACGGTGGCGACCGCCAATCAGCCAATCGACAGCCTGTCACTGGAGGCGCTGCAAGAACTTGGCTTGCTTGCGCAAACAAGCCACCGCGGCGCAAGAATTTTGCGAGCGCTGTTGGGAAGCGTCATGGTGGTCGCGCTGCTTGGCATATACATCAGCCGCTTTGAACCACAGCTCGTCGCTCACGGCCATAAAGACTTGCTCGTGATCGCCGTCCTATTCTTGGTCGCGCTGGCTGCCATGCGAATGTTCGGCATCAGCAACATATACTTGATGCCGGCGGCCGCGCTCGGCATCGTGTATGTCGCGCTCGCGAGCCCCAATCTTGCGATCGTGGGCGCAATCGGCTTCGCATTCTTGGCCGGCATGCTCAGCCGTGGACCGTCCCTTGAGATTGCCAGCCTGGTCGCGGCGGGCAACATCGGCGCCATATTGACGCTGCGCAATGCGGGGCGCTTGAACAATTTTTTTGTCGCGGGCCTCTTCGTCGGTTTGGCAAACGCCGCTGTGGTAGCGATTTTCGCGCTGCAGGTTGGCTTCGATGGCGGCGACGCCACCAGCATGCTGCAAGCATTCTTCAGTGGCGTGTTAATCGTGCCGACGACATCCTTCGCTGTCATGTATGCGCTAACGGTTTTGCTGAACCTGGCGACGCCATTCAAATTGATGGATTTGAGCCAGCCCAGCAAACCGCTCTTGCAACGCCTGCTGCGTGAGGCGCCCGGCACCTATCAGCATTCGCTGCAGGTGGCGAATCTGGCCGAGCAGGCCGCGGAAGCGATCGGCGCCGTTACTCAGATGACGCATGTCGCCGCCCTCTACCATGACATAGGCAAAATGAGCAATCCGTTTTTCTTCACCGAGAATCAGCAGCACATCCACAATCCTCACGACGCGCTGGATGACCCCTACCGCAGCGCCGATATCATCATCAGTCACGTGACCGAGGGCGACCAGATCGCCAAGAGATACAATCTGCCCGATCGCTTGCGGGAATTCATTCGCGAGCACCACGGTACGACGCAGGTCTATGTCTTTTATCAGCGGGCGCTTGCCGCTGCCGGCGATGAATCGGCAGTCGATCCAGCTGAATTCTCATATCCGGGACCGATTCCGCAAAGCCGCGAAACGGCTATCATGATGATGGCTGACAGCTGCGAATCAGCCATCAGGGCGGTCCAGCCGCAGAGCAGCCAGGACATTGCCGACCTCGTGCACGGGATCATTGAAGACAAGCGCAACAAAGGCCAGCTTGACGCCTCCGCGCTAACGCTCAACGACTTGCGCAAGATCGAAGCCACTTTCATCGATATATTCCGCGGGCTCTTTCATCCCCGCATCGATTATGCCAAGGCGATCCCAGCGCCAGGCGCGCCCAAAGCTGAACCGGGCGCTGGCAATGGCAAGCGCAGTCAACGCATCGAGCCTGATGCGGGCAAATCAATCGACCGGCAACCGATCAATCTTGACAGTGAGATAGCGGACGCGACCGGCGCTGAGGAAGGCCGCCGGAGTCCGGACGCATCGCTTCCCGATTTGAACGACGCCGCGTCGGTGGCCGAAGCGGAGCAGCAGGCGACTGAGGAAAAAGCCGCACACATAATGGAAGACGACGAACCGCTGTTCGAGGTCCCGCCCTTGCCGAAGCGCAATGGCCACAAATCTCCCCAGCATGTAGAAAAAGGCAAGCGTCCTGAGGAAGTGGACGCGTCCTCTTGAGCCGAGCCATCAACCTGGAGAACCCCAGCCGCTATCCGATTGATTCCGAACGTCTCAAGCGGGGAGCCCGAGCGGCATTGGCTGGCCATCGCAAAGATGAAGCCGGAGAACTCAGCATTGTGATTGCCGATGCCAGGACGATCAGCGCGATGAATTTGCGCTACGCGAATGTCGATGCTCCAACGGACGTTCTCTCCTTTCCCGCGGAACAAATGCCGCAAGTGTCAGGCGATTGCGCGCATTACCTAGGCGATATCGTCATCGCCTATGACTATGCGACGGATCAAGCCGGAAAGACGCGGGCAGCTCTAGGTGACGTGCTTTGCCTCCTGGTCATCCACGGCACGCTGCATCTCTTGGGCTACGATCACGATACGCGTTTGGCTCGGGAGAGAATGTGGGCGGCGCAAGCGCTGGCTCTGCGGTCCATTCAAGTCGACCCGGCAGTGGTCGAAACATACGGGCATATCGCAAATGACTAGAAGCATGCGGCGCCGAGCTCACAACGCGGCGGCTGATCCGAAGCGATATAGCCCGACCACAAGCCCCAATCGCATCCGCAGTCTCGGATTTGCCATTGCCGGCTGCGCCTATATGCTGCGCCATCAGAAAAACACGCGTATTCTGCTGGCGGCAACCGCAGTCGTCATCCCGGTTGCCACAGCGCTCGAAATCGACGCCCTGCAATGGTCGCTCCTGATCCTCACGATCGGGAGCGTTTGGGTGACGGAATTCATAAACGCCGCCATTGAGGCAGCCGTCAACGTATCGGTTTCGGAGATTCACCCGATGGCAAAGGCAGCGAAGGATGTCGCGGCGGCCGCTGTTTTGATCACGGTTATTGTCGCCATCCTCATCGGGTGGCTCATACTCGGTCCGCCTCTTTTCGACTGGCTGAAGACGATTGCCGCGCCCGCCTGACGCAACAATTACGATTCCGTTAGACTTTAAACATTACTTATGTTAAGATGCAGGCACGATCGACGACCATTTGAAGTTCGGATATTCGCATGTCCATGCCCCGCGAATCTGTCTCAGAGAAATCGCCGCCCGGGCGATGGCTGCGTTCCATTCTAGCGAGTGTTTCTTCACAGGCTGCGCGAATTAGAAAATCGCCCGACGAACAAGCAGGAGTCAGCAGACAAGGCGGACATCTCGGTTCTCGCCGGGCAGTCCGGCTGTCCACACTGCTCGCGCCGCGAAATCGATTTAGAATCAGCGTCGCCGGTGTGATGATCATCGCAGGAATTGCGGTTGGCTCGCTTGCATTTCGCAGCCCTGACGAATTGCCGCTATATAACGCCATCTGGCTGGACCGTACTTGGACATTTGGCGACCTCGATAGCAACCGCTTGCGCGCATTTGCCGGTCGTTTAATTGAAAACCAAATTGGGACCGCCTATGTTTATGTGAGTTCGCTTGGCATCGATAACCGTTGGACTGGCGGGCTTCAGGGCGAGGGCGGCTTCATGGATTCGCGGTCTGCCGTTGCCGACTTTGTCCGCGCGTTTAAAAGTCAAAACGAACAGTTGCGGGTTTACGGCTGGATTGAGATTTGGACTCGTCTCGACAATGCAAATAACAATCGTCTCGCTGATACCGATCTTCAGAGAAATATCGCCGACTTCAGCCGGCTGCTGGTCTCACAGCTCGGCTTCGACGGCATCGTCCTTGATGTCAAACCGCTGTTCAGCGACAATGATGATCTTATACGCCTGATCGGACGGGTGCAGTCGGCGGTTGGGTTGCACATTCCGATTGCCGTCGCCGTCACGGCCGATTTGACGCCACCGGCGCTAGGCGCGCAAAACATCGGGTCCATTGCGCCCGGAACCATGTGGTCGTCGAGTTTCAAAAAGAAAGTGATGGCGGCCGCCGACGAGATTATTCTGCTGATGTATCAAAGTTACCGACAAGAGCCGCTCGACTATATCCATTGGGTGGCATACCATGTGGAAACCTATGTCAATGAAATGGAGGACGAGACAGACATCCTGGCCAGCATACCTGATTACAGCGGCGAGAGTTCCGCGCACAATCCACAGATAGAAACGATGGCTTGGGCGCTGGATGGCGTTAGCAAAGGCTTGCGGCGGCTGGACGAGGACAAGCGTTCCCGCTTGACCGGTATTGCCATTTACTCTGATGAACAGCTTAGCAAATCCGATTGGGATGTATTCCGCGAATCGTGGCTGCGGCGGTAGCGGCCGCGGCTGATCATGCCCGCGACAATCAAACGCTTAACCAAGCAAGGGCTCGCCAGCGTAGCGTTCAGCGCAGGCAGCCTGCTTGACGCGGCCAAGCACGAACCGCGCGCCGGCGTTTATACCGTCGGCAAAACCTACCAGCGCACGAAGTCGCTGCTGTTCGGCGAGCACTTGAGCCGCCTGCAAGAGTCTGCGCGGCAGCAGGGATTTGCGCTTGACTGCGACCCAACTCGGCTGCGCGCTGCGCTGCGTCAGATGATACTTGAATCCGATTACGGCGATGTTCGCTTTCGCATCTCGGCGACAGCGGAACCCGCGGACGAGACGCGCTTATCTATCGAACCGTTCCAGCCGCCGAGCGCCCAACTGATTGAGCGAGGCGCGCGCTGCATCACATCCGCCGAGGTCCGTCACAATCCCGCTTCGAAATCCAGCGAATGGATGCATCGGCGGCGGGCGCTTGAGGCGGCGCAAGCAACGGGCATATATGAGACGTTTCTGGTGGATGCCCAAGGCAAACTGCTGGAAGGCGCTTCCAGCAACGTCTATGTCATTCTCGATGGCGCGCTCCGCACGGCGTCCGCTGGCGTGCTGGCGGGCATCTCGAGGATGATCGTCCTCGCCGTCTGCGAGAGCATTGTCCCGCTGGACCCGGAGGCGCCTAACATCGCCGATATCGATCGTTTCAGCGAAGTATTTCTTTCGAGCAGCAGCCGGGGCATTCTTCCGGTGGTTGAACTCGACGGGATGCCGATTGGCAATGGACGCGTCGGCGCGGCGACATTGGCTCTGCGGGCTGCCTATCAGCGCTGGGTCGACGATCATCTGGAAGAATTGTGATGCGGATGCTGGATAATTTCTGGAGGGCGCTCCGGATCGTCGGCGCGGCGCGCGAAATGGCGATAGAAACGCGCCGCTTCAATTGGAAAGTAGCCGCGGGCACAACCTTCTTCCTCCAAGCGGAATACGCTGACATCCACCTGGTTTCGCATGACCGGCCTGAGGTTCTGGCCAAAGTCGAGCTGCAAGCGGGATTCGGCTGGCAGTTGGCCGCCGATCAAGATGAAGCCGGCGTTTACATGATTGCCCGGCGCAAAGCGATAATCGGCAGCCTCGGCCGCGCAACGTTCGACATCAGATTGCCACGGCAGGCGCATATTTCTCTAAAGCTGGAAAACTGCCAGGTTTGTCTGGCTGATCTCAACACAGCGCTTGACCTCAGGCCCTTCGCGGAACCAATGTGACCGACGCTTGGCTCGCTGCTTGAAATCTCGATGCGGCTGTGGTAGCGTACTGCTATGCGCAAGTCAATCAAGCAGAGTCCGATCTCGAATGACTGTTGTTGTCGCAGCGTCCTCTAGGCGGGTATGATTGGTTTGCCATGAATTCGGCTATACGCCACCAACAAGTCAACCCGCGCCGGTTGGCTTTTTTGATTGTGGAATTGCCGTGGGCAGAATGACAACTGTTAAGCAGACTAGGAGCAAAGCTAATGAGTGAAATCAGCAGTCGCGGGTATGCCAATGCCGACAAGCTCGTTTCGACGGCTTGGGTGGCGCAACATCTGAACGACGCGGACGTCCGCGTCATTGAGTCCAACGAAGATCCCTTGCTCTATCCCAGCGGGCACGTTCCCGGCGCGGTCGAGGTCGACTGGGTGAAAGATCTCAATGATCCGCTGCGCCGCGACTATCTCGACAAATCGGGTTTCGAAGCGCTAGCCAGCCGCATTGGCATCACGCCGGAGACGACCGCCGTCTTCTACGGCGACAAGAGCAATTGGTGGGCGACCTACGCGCTTTGGGTGTTCGAGCTATTCGGGCACAGCAATTCCAAGATCATGGATGGCGGGCGCCTGAAGTGGGTGGAAGAGGAACGCGAACTCACGCGCGAGAAGCCGAGCGTCAG
This sequence comes from Chloroflexota bacterium, assembly GCA_026707225.1. Taxonomy (GTDB): domain Bacteria; phylum Chloroflexota; class Anaerolineae; order Aggregatilineales; family Phototrophicaceae; genus UBA6055. Next base: position 126,609 of record JAPOXG010000095.1, on the reverse strand, counting down.
CCCAACAAGCTACAATGCGCCCGAGCGCGACGACAGCCAGATCCGCGCCTTTCGCGACGGCGTGCTGTCGCATATTGGCGCCGACGGACAACTGGTCGATGTGCGCAGCCCAGGCGAATTCGCGGGCGACTTGCTGCATATCCCCGGTTATCCGCAGGAAGGCGCGGTCCGTGGCGGGCACATCCCTGGCGCGAGCAGCTGCCCCTGGTCGCGGGCGGCCAACGATGACGACACCTTCAAGGACGCGGCTCAACTGCGCGCCATCTACAACGACGAGTTGGGGTTGGACTCGTCCGCGCCCACCATCGCTTACTGCCGCATCGGCGAGCGCAGCAGCCATACCTGGTTCGTCTTGACCTACCTGCTTGGCTTCAGCGATGTGCGCAACTACGATGGCTCATGGACAGAGTGGGGAAACAGCGTCGGCTTGCCCATCGAGAAGTAGTCAAGATCCGACAGGGCGGGGAGGGGCTGCGCGCTTCCCCGCTTTTCCCTCCATCCACGAGAGGCCTATGGCAAACTATCCGCCCAAGCTTCAAGAATACCTTGACGACTTCGGCTTCATATCATCGCGCGAGGACCGCGTCGATTTCCTGATCGACATCGCCGACGAATTCCAGCCGGTGCCGGACACCATCGCCAGCAAACCCTACGACGAGGCGCGCCGCGTCATTGGCTGCGAGTCAGAGGCTTTCGTCTGGGCGATCGACCGTCCCGATGGCACGCTCGACTTCTACTTCGATGTGCTGAATCCGCAAGGGCTATCGGCGATGGCGATGAGCGCGATCCTGGACCAAGCCTGCTCCGGCGCGCCGCTTGATCAAGTGGCGGCCATAAACGGCGAAGTCGTCTTCACCTTCTTCGGCAAAGATATTTCCATGGGCAAGGGGCGCGGGCTGACCGAACTCATCAACGCGGTCGTGTACCAGGCTAGACAGCGTCTCCATTCTGATTGATGGGTTCCATGCCCAAGAAAGAGTCGCTGGGAGCGCCCTGCGTGTACACCGCCTCGGTGCCCAGCATTCCGCGATAGGCGCGCGACGGCTCTGAATCGGGGATGACGGCGGCGCCCGCCTTTTCGTAATAGCCAACCGGACCCGCCCCGCCGATAATCGCGTACATATAGCCCGCGTCGCGCATGGCGTGCAGCGTCGACAGCAAGAGCGCCGTGCCGATGCCCTGCCCTCTTTCGGCCGCGTCCACGCCGGTAGGACCGAAGAAGTTCTTGAAGGTCGTATCGTAACAGGCGAATCCCAAGACCTGATCGCCCCGATGCGCCAGCATAACCGTGGTCGGGTGTGCCGAAAAGCCCGCGTCCGCTTCGCTCACCCAATATTCGCTGAAGTGTTCGCGAATCCAGCCGAGCACCAAGAATTTCTCCGGCGTCATGACCCGGCGTATATTGACGCCCAAAGCGCGCTGGCTCGCGATCGCAGGTTCGAGCGCTGGCAGATCATATAATTTGACAATCATATCTGGCATGGATCACCCTCCCCTGTCTGGCGTCGCAGTCAATTGCCGAGCCGGCTCTCCGCGCCGCTCTACAAAGGCTCAAAATACATTTTACCTAGTTTCCACATGTCCGCTCACTTTTTTGGCGGCACTCTGAGCTTGGCATGGCAGTGGAAGGGATGAAGCACTATGATTAGCGCAGATGAACACTAAGCAAGCGAGCGAATCCATGAGGCTGCGACCCGAGACCAGAGCCGTCCACAGCGCGGCGACAGATCCCAGCAGCGGCGCCATCGTGCCGCCGATCGTGCTCAGCACGACCTTCGAATATGAGACGACAGGCTTGGAGCAGGATCCCGATCAACTGATCTATACACGCTGGCAGAATCCCAACCGCGCCGCGCTGGAGAGCACGATGGCCGCGTTGGAAGGCGGCGCCGTCGCCCATGCCATATCCAGCGGTTCAGCGGCGATGCTCACCATCTTCCAGGCGCTGCGGCCCGGCGATCACATCGTCTCGAGCGATGACATGTATTTTGGCATTCGCGTGCAACTGAATGAATTCTTCGCCCCTTGGGGCTTGCATACCACCTATGTCAATATGAGCGATCTTGACGCGGTGCGCGCGGCCATGCGCCCGGAAACCAGGCTGGTCATCCTTGAATCGCCGACCAATCCGATGATCCGCTTGGCCGATATCGCGGCCATTGCCGACATTGCCCAGGAATTCGATGCGACGCTATTGGTCGACAACACGGTGGCCACGCCCGTCGCTCAGAATCCGATTCAGCTTGGGGCGGACATCGTGGTGATATCATTGACCAAGTACATCGCGGGCCACCACGATGTGCTCGGCGGCGTCGTCATTTTCGCGGAAGACGGCGAGCTGGCGCAACGGGTCATGCGGCTGGTGCGGATTGGCGGCGGCGTACTGTCACCGATGAACTGCTGGCTGGCGGCGCGTGGGCTGCAGAGCCTGTCGCAGCGCGTCCGCGCCCACAGCGAGAGCGCGCTGGAGGTCGCCTGTTTCCTGGCGGAACATCCCAAAATTGAACAGGTGCTCTACCCGCACCATCCCAGCCATCCTCAATACGAGTTGGCGTTGCGGCAAATGGCATTGGGGAGCGGCTTGATGTCGATATTGGTCAAAGGCGGGCGCGGGTCCGCACTTGAATTGGTGAATCGGCTGCAGCTCTTCACCAACGCGACCAGCTTCGGCGGCACTCACAGCTTGATCGAACATCGCGAATCAATCGAGGAAGGCTCGTCGACGCCGGCTAACCTGCTGCGCGTATCGATCGGCCTTGAACATCCGGCCGATCTAATCGCGGACTTGCAGCAGGCGCTCGCTTGATCTACCACATCACCATCCGCTCAGCCTGGGCGGAAGCGCAGACACATGGACATTACAGCGCGCCATCGCTGGATAAAGAGGGCTTCATCCACTGCTCGACGCGCGCTCAACTGATGCAAGTTGCCAATGACTTCTATCGCGGTCAAGCCGGTCTGGTAGCGCTCTGCATAGACGAAGGCAGGCTCGACGCCGAATTGCGCTGGGAAGCGCCCGCCCATCCGCAACCGCCAATCGACAGCGCGTTGAGCAGCGACTCGCTCTTTCCGCACCTGTATGGTCCGCTGAACCTCGATGCGGTTCTCGAAGTTCACGACTTAATTGAGCTAGAGACGGGCTTCACCTTGCCGCGGGGATTGCCTTAATCCTCTAATAATGCTGGTTTACCAAGGCCGGTCGCCTTTGCGCTGAATTCCCAAAGGCGTTTCTGCTGCTCGCGGTCGTAGGAGTTGTCGCTGGACCGCTTCTGCTGTTTCTCGTTCCAATACTTGCCGCTGATGCCCGCAACTTCCGCTGACGATGCGAGGTAGACGAGGGTCTCGGCGCCCTTCTGCGGCGAAATGCCGAACAGCTTTTGCGCCAGCTTGATAAAGCCGGACCAGACACGGCCCGTGCTGTGCCCGAAACCAGTAGCGACCAAACCGGGATGCACAGCGTTGACGGTTAAGGGCATGTCCTCCAGCCACCGCGCCAACTCATAGGTAAATTGCACATTCATCAGTTTGCTCGCGCCGTAACTATTCATAAAACTGTAGCCGCTCTCATCGTGGAGATTATCCAAGCGCAGAGTGGCACTTCTGTGCGCGCTCGACGACACGTTGATGATGCGCGCCTCGCCCTGCTCGTTCGCTGTCCGCATCAGAATGTCAAGCAGCAGGCGGGTCAGCAGATAATAGCTCAAATGATTGAGCGCGAAGGTCATTTCGTAGCCGTCGACCGATCGCTGATATTGGGAAAAGACGGCGCCGGCGTTGTTCAGCAAGACGTCCAGCCGGTCGAAATTGGCGCGGAACTCATCAGCGATGCGGCGGATCTCGTCCATGGAAGACAAGTCCGCGACAAGCATGTCAATTCGAGAGCTGCCGCTAAGCGCCTTCAGATCGCTGCTGACCACCCGCGTCTTGATTGCGTCGCGGCCGACGATGACGACATCGGCGCCCATCTTCATGAGTTCAAGCGCCGCCTGCATGCCGATCCCGTTGGTGGCGCCGGTGATGAGAACGCGCTTTCCCTTCATCTGCAACGTCCCAATTGGATAGCGTTTGTGGCGGTGATGAGATGAGGCATCTACTCGTCGTCTCCGTAGCTGTGCCCGCCGAAGATCGCCCGTATTTCGGCGGCGGACCTGGCGGCCTGCAAAGCGCTCATTCTAGCGGCTTCTTCCTTTTGCAAAGCGCGCGCGTTGATCAGCACTGCCTCCAGCTGATCGGCGGGGAATTTGCAGGCGCCGTTTTCGTCCATGTGAATCAGCTCGCCCGGCGCGACGTCCATGCCGCCGACCGCGACCGGCACATTGACAGCATGCACCGCCATAGCGCCATGGCCCGCCGTCACTCCACTCAACATATACTGGAAGTTCATTTCGCGGATTTCGTCCAGGTCGCGCGAGGGACCATTTGACAGCAAGCCGACACAGCCCAGCGCCTTCATCGCCGAGACCATATTGCCGCCGGCCAAGCCCACCTTGTCCGCGATCTCGGCTGGGAACTTCTGCTCAATCACCAGCACCGTCGGCTGCGGCGATGCTTCCATTGCCTCTAGCACGTCCATGAAGCTGAGGCGCGAATAATTTGGATCGGGCAGGCCGTAGACGCAAGTCACCGCATAGCCGACGCGCCGCCCCAATTCGGGGTACATGCAGCGGATGGACGTATCCGTGTACCAGTTTTCGGTCCAGGGATTGTAAAGCCCCAGGCAGAGCGGCGACTCCGGATAGGTCGCGATCACATTGGTTATCGATGGCGTATCGAAATTCTTCAGTTCTTCCAGCATCTGTCTTTGATTCATGCGTCCCTGCCTCACCATTCGGTCATAGCCGCGCATTGTACATGGCGTCTCGGCAATACGAATAGGTGTCACTGCCTCGCTAGTCCGGGCCGGAATCTCGTGAGCGTTTCGCATTTAGCGTCAGGCGAAATACGGGAAGGATCGGCAGCAGCAAAAGCGCCGACAGCGAAATCGCCAGCCGCACCGAAGAGAGCAAGCCTACCGCGCCGACGAGCGGTCCCCCCGCGATCTGTCCGAAGGCGTCAGCCTGCCCTTGAATCGAAAGGACGGTGGCGCGGACGTCTGATTCGGTGTGCTGATTGATCCAAGCCTCCATCAAGGGATTGCGGACCGCTCTCGCCGCGCCCGTCAGCCACAAGCCCAGCAGCACGAAAGCAAATCTCTCGGCGAGGATGAAGAGAAGCACACTGCCGATCAACGCCGCGTAGACGCCGATCAAGGTCAGGGCGACCTGCCTGTTATCGGACAAATCGAGACGCCGCCGCAAACCTTCTGTGACTGCCAAGCTAAGGGGCATCGATACGGCGCTGATAATGCCGAACCATACGACCTCATCGAATTGGCCCAGGGGCGGCAAGCTGAAATTCTCTAGCGTATGCGTAATCCAGAGTCGGTCGTAGCCCTCGCTGAACGCGCCATGAATGATGGCGGCAAAGGTGATTAGCAGCAGGATTTGACGCGCCCGGACCAAAGCGAACCCATCGCGGAAAGTGGCGACGAACATGCGCCAAGATTCTCGATCGCTCGCTGGGCGTCGCTGAAAGCCGGTCTCCGGCATGAATAGCGCCAGAAACGCAGCAAGAAGCGCGAGCAGAATGCCGCCGCAGACGATGGCGAGTTGCAAGCTCACGCTCGCCAGGGCGACGCTGACGAAGATCCCGCAGAAGGCAAAAATCTGCTCCGCCTGCGCCCCGCGCAGAAATGCTTTTCCCGCCCGTTCCAATCCTATCTCATCTACGATCCAAGCCGATGTCGCGCCGCTGAGAAAAGTATAGCCCAAACCGGCGACAACCTGCCCAACTAGCAGCACTTCAAAGACGGGAAGGCTGCCTTCCAGGATGAGACCAAGCCCCAGTAACAGAAAACCGACAATGACTGACAACCGACGGCTGTAGACATCAGCCACGACGCCGGTCGGGATTTCTGTCAGCAGCGCTGTCAGTTCCAGGGTCGTGCCAACCAAGACCAGTTGCAGAGGATTCAAGCCAACTTGTTTGACCTGGTAAACCAAATGAACGGTATAAGCCAGGGTCGTGGCGAAGGCTGACAGACCCATTGCCAGCAGGTACAACTTATAGGCGTCAGCCTTGGGGAAGATTGCTCTCGGAGCCATGAGGGTCTCGCAGTCAAAGGGTCGGCGAGGCGCGGCGCAGCGTACCAGTTTCGAGGAAGACTTCCAATTCGACGCAGCGCTCGGCGATGAGAGCGGGCGCGACCGCGCTCACCATTGGATTAACCAGATTACGGAGCAGCCAGCGAATCGAAGCAATCTGCCGCGCGGCGATGAATGTCTCCAGCAGCGCCCGGTCGCCTTCGTCCATGCGGCTGACTGATGTGTATCCACGCCACATCACGTCTTCGAGCATGAGATAATCAGCGGCTCGTTCGCCCTTCAACTGCCAGAGGAGCGGTGCCAGGTCGTAGAGATAAAATCCCCAGCCGCAGTATTCGAAATCCAGCGCGGCGATGGAATCCGCATGGAACAAGATATTCTTCGCCAGCAAGTCGGCGTGGATCAAACCCATCGCACCCGATTTGGACGCCAGCGTTGACATCTGCGCCCGCAGCTGCTGCGCCGCCTGGTCGAGGATACGGCCTTGTTCCGCGCGCAGCGAGGCGCCCGCTGACGGCGAAGCGTAGGGCGAATCCTCGCCGAACAATCCGGCCCAATCCAAAAGGCGTCCTTCAAAATCGCCAGCGGCTTTGAATTGGGCTTCGCTGTGCAGCGCGCCAAGCAATACACCGATGCGATAGACGTCGTCCGCGCTCAATTCGCTCGCTGGCTTGCTCTCGCCCCCGATGTAATCAAACAGGACGGCATACACAGTCGATGGCGGCGGCAGCAAATCGTGATGCAATGCAAGGTATTGTTGCTCACGACCGTCAACCCGCGCCAGGACCGGGTGCGGCGCCAGCAGATGCGTTTCGCGGCGGATTGAAGACAGCCACTCCAGCTCAGAGCGCAGCCGGGCGGCGCCTGTGCTGCCCGGTGGATGCAGGCGCAGCGCATAATCGGCATCGCCTGCGGTGACCCGGAAAACCACGTTGCTGCCACGGCCTAGCCAGCGCGTCTTCTGCGGCACAATGTCCCAGCGCCGTAGCGCGCACTGAGCGATTTCCAGCCACAGCTGCCGCTGTTGATCCATTGTCCGCTTCGCAAGGTCCGCCATTCAAAGGTCCGTGGAAATTGATACCAGTCAAAATGCCGTCGGCTGATGACATAATCTACGCCTGAGTTTGGTTTATGGCAATGTCTGATAAAATGAAGCCGGCAAGTTCAGCAGGGGCGCAAGATGCGGAAATGGACAATGCTGGCCGTTTCACTCGGTCTGGCTGCCATACTCGACCAAATCGCAAAGTCCTGGGTGCTCTCTAACTTGGACCTTTACCAGAGCATTCAGCCGATTCCGGCGCTGGCGCCCTTCTTCCAATTGACGCGCAGCAGCAACACGGGCGCTGCCTTCGGCATCCTGCCAATGGCGGGCGATGTCTTCCTCATCCTCGCGCTCTTTATTGTTGCCGCCCTGCTGTGGTACCTGCGCTCGCTGCCAGCGGAATCACGACTGGCGCCTTTTGCCGTTGGGCTGGTCATCGGCGGCGCCGTCGGCAACATCATCGATCGCCTGCAGCACGGCCACGTGATCGACTTCATCCACTATCAGATTCCGAATCTGATTTCAAATGTTTCCAATCCGGCCGATCACGCCATCGTATTCGGCGTGATGCTGATATTTGCTGAAAGTCTCTGGCGAGATCGCAACCGCCGAGAGGCAGAGTCAAGGCCACGGACAATGGACGCAGCGCGCGAATCGGAAGAAGCTAGATGAGCTTTTCCAGTTCGATTTCGTCGCGAATCGTGATGCCATTCAGCCCGGTGATTGGGATCTGCGGCTTAATGCGCCGCGCGTCAGCAATGGCGTTTCGGTGTACGGAAACCAATTCATAACCGCGCTTTTGCCAAAATTTGAGCGCTTCGAGATTGTCGTTGGTGGTGACGAGCCAGAGCCGCTCTATGCCCGCCTCGCGCGCCCATTCCTCGACCGCTTCCACCAACGCGCTTCCGACTCCCATCGATTCATCCAAGCTGTCCAAAGTGGTGATTTCGCAATCCTTCTCGCCGATATGCACCGTGATCAAGCCGATATTTTCCGCCGAGGATTCTTCTTCATGATCCTCGGCTTCAGCTGCCATGCCCCGCTCGGCCATGAAACCAGGCAGCAGATGCCCGTAAACGGCCTTCCCGCGCGAGACGATTTGCGTCGTTCCCCAGCGTTCATCCAAGAAGTGCGCAACCCACTCGCGATCGGCGCGTTCAAGCGGGCGAATGGTGAAAGCGGTCATCGCCAAGACCTCTTACTTTTCATTTCATTACAGCGCACATTATAGCCCGACTTCATCAAGTTGGAAAATTCTTGCGAGCTGGCGCTCAGTCGTGCTCATGCCGATTGTGGCTCGGAACAATCGGCGTCTTTCCAGAGCGAGACCGCGGCTGCCCGCATGGCTCGGCCGCATGGTCAACGGGACTTGCCGCGTCAGTTCGGTTGCCGTCAGATAAGTCGCGCGAACTCGCGAATCCATGCTTGACAGTGGCTTTCTCGCCGGTCTTCAGATTTGGCAAATAGCGCTTCAGCAGACTTCATCCAGTCCAGGGCCGCTTGATTGTCGCCCAGCCGATGTTTGACCATCGCCAAGTAGTAGTGAGTTTCCGCTCGCTCTGGCTGCGCCGCCAAGGCATTGCTGAAAAAGGCGGCCGCCCGCTTCCAATCCTTGTCGCGATAAGCAATCGCGCCCAGCCCATAATTGGCAAGCATCTCATAGGGTTGCAAGGCAAGCGCGCGCTGGAATGCTTCTTTCGCCGGGGCAAGGTCTTTGCTTTCCAGAAGGAAGAAACCCAGCGCCGCGTGGTACTCGGCGTGGCTCGGCAGCAGCGCAATCGAGGCTTCAATCTCCTGCATCGCCGTCTTCAGGTCCCGTTCGCCGTGCGCATTTAGAGCGGCGCGGTAACGCTCGTCAGCCTGATAACGGGAGACGCCAAACGATCTCTTTAAGGCATTTAGGTTTAAGCCTGTGGACATATCAATTGTGGGAGCCGGCAGGACAATCTGCGGCGGGACAGCGGCAAATTCGACGGACCATTTAGCTGAAGATGTTTGCTTTTCTCTTGCATACCGACTGTACCTCCTGAATCTCGCGCCAATGACAACAGCCGCCGAGAACTGCAGGCGGTCCGTAAGTGTACTATCAGCACTCGTGCCCGGTCAATCGAGCGCCGCTTCCACTGTGGCAGTCAATCATGCAATTCGTATAGAATCGCCGGGTTGGTCTCCGCTTCAAACTCCTTCAGGTTGGCGATCGTGAGATGGCCGTGCTGATAAAGATATTCGATATGGGCGCCGGCTTCTTCAATGGCGAGAAGAATATGATATCCCTGAACATCGGGATACATCGCCTGGGAAATCTGGCTGATGGTCATCGGCGCGCCATGATCGCGCATGATTTTGCGGATGCGGTCGAGCTTCCGATTGTGGCTGGCGCGGATGGCCTGAATCCGCCCGTACAGGTCATGGATCGGATCTTCATGCCCGCCCAGAGCGAGGCTTATCCCCTCGTAGCGCAGCAGCTTGCGCAGCGAATCGGCGTAATGATCCAAGCCCATGTAATGCGTGATGCTCTCCGGCGACTGGTGCGGCGTTGTGCGCGACAAGACGTGATCAGCGCTTAGCAAGACATCGCCCAGCCGAATGCAGACCTGCCCCGGACAATGGCCCGGCGTGTGAATGAACTCCATACCGTCAATGATCCCCTCGTCCTCGAGGCTGAAGTCGACATGAATCGAAGTTACATGTTTCTTGGCGAAGCCATACATGTCGAATAGCGTTTCGCGCAAGGAGGGTTTGATGCCGGCGCGCTCGAAGTAAATGCCCAGCGCCTTGGTCGCCACAATCACGCGCTCTTCATAATTGGTCAGCACCCGGCGGTCAAGCTCGTGAATGCCCACCACAGCGTCCGTATGCTCCTTGACGAAAGCCAAGCCGCCAAAGTGGTCGATATGACCATGAGAGATGATGATGCGCTCGATATCTCCCAGCCTGAACGATCGGCCGAATTTCGCTTGTATTTGGCGGAAACCATCAAGCAAGTCGTCGTTGCTGCGCCCCATGCCCGAGCCGGTGTCGACAAGCGTGAGCGCGCCAGCGCCTTCCAGCACGAAGGCGTAACCGGAGAAGTTGTTGGGGAAAAGCACCATCGGCAAGCGGTAAATGTCGACGCCGCTGCTGCTGTGGAAATGCTCTACGGATGGTAATCGTTGCACGATGGAGCCATTTCTACTTCAACTCGATGATGCCTCGGGTTCGCCCGGCGATGAGACGAACGGATTCAACTCGGATGCGGATTGACGCTGCCGGTCGCGAAACTATATAGGATAAACGCGATATAGGCGCCCAGGAAAACCGCCGCGCCCCGTCGCCCCAGCCGCTGATGGCGCAAGAGTGGTATCAAGAGGACGGCAAAGGCGATCATCACGAGGAATTTCAGCTGCGCCTCCCCGCTCCGAACCGTTATCGGCTGCACAAAGGCGGTCAAGCCCAGGATCAGCAGGAGGTTCGCGACGTTGGAGCCGACAACGTTTCCGATGGCCAAGTCCGTTTCGCGGCGCCAGGCGGCCGAGAGCGAGGCGGCTAGCTCGGGCAGCGACGTGCCAAAAGCGACCAAGGTGATGGCGATAATCAGTTCGCTAACGCCCAGCAGCCGCGCAAGATTGACGGCGCCCTCCACCATCAACCGCGAGCCGACCAGCAATGTTAAGATCCCGAGCAGCAACCAAAAGATTTCTCGTCCGCGATTTTGAACAAGGCGCGGCGCTTCGCCCAGATCCGCCAGCAGTCGATCCCTTTCGTCCTGCTCGTTTTTCGCCAGGCGGTACAGCATCGCGTTGAAGCCAACAAAGCCGAGCAGCAGCACCGCGCCATCAAGCCGATCAATGCCGCCATCCAGCGTGAGGGCAGCGGCCATGATCGAGAAGAAGATCATGATCGGAATCTCGCGCCGCAGCAAAATCGCTTTGACGCTCAAAGGCGCGATCAAGCCGGTCGCGCCCAGAATCAAGCCAATGTTGGCGATGTTGGAGCCGATCACGTTGCCAATCGCCAGATCGCTCTTGCCCACCAGCGCCGCTTGAAGGCTGACGAGCATTTCTGGCATGGAGGTGCCGATGGCGACGAATGTGAGCGCGATCACGAGTACGGACACGCCAAAGGACATGGCCAGATTCGAGGCGCCCCGCACCAGCCAGTTGCCGCCGAAGAATAGGGCGACTAGCCCGGCGAAGAGCAAAGCCGCGTTCATGAGCATCGGCTATGTTCCTCTGGACGACTTGAACGCGGACCAAGCGCGATCAGGCATATATGACATGCTGGAGCAGGAAGCGATCGATGCTGCTGTAGTAGGTTTCAATCGTCTCCGGTTTGCGCCAGCCATGTCCCTCTCCCTCAAAGAGATGATATTCGTGCGGGATGCCGCGCCGCTTCAACGAGGCCACGATTCCCTCCGATTGGTCTTGCGGGACGACGACATCATCCCTGCCCTGGAATACGATTAAAGGATCGACGATCTGGTCCGCATGGAAGACTGGCGAGCGCTCGCGATAGAGATCAGCCGCCTCCGGCAATTCGCCCAGCAGCCAGTAGGTATAGCGCTCTTCGAATTTGTGCGTGTCCATCAGCAAGCCGAATTGGTTGGAGACGCCATAGGAGCAGACGCCGGCCTTGTAGAAGCCGGGATAATCAACCAGCGATTGCAAAACGGTGAAGCCGCCGGCGCTGCCGCCCATGATGACAGCTCTGCTCTCATCGATCAGCCCTTCCTGCGCCAGATGCTTCACACCGGCTATCGAGTCGATCACATCGTAGAGGCCCCAATTGCCACGGTGCATATTCATATAAGCTTTGCCATAGCCGGTGCTGCCGCGGTGATTGACCAGCAGGACAGCGTAGCCGCGGGTGGTGAAAAACTGAACTTGATTATAATAGCCGGCGCGGCGCTGAGAAGTCGGGCCGCCGTGCACGTTGACGATGAGCGGCGGCAATCCCGCTGGCATGTCGTCCTGCGGCGCCGGCGGATAATACAGTCCGTATACATCACCCTGATCGTCGCCCGTCCAGGTGATTGCGCGCCCGACCGAAAGCTGATCCTCCCGCAGATTCTCCACGCCCTGCCGGCGGTGAACGGTCACCGCTCCGCTCGTATCGACAGAGACGACGCGAGGCGGAATTACGGCGGAAGACGCGATCACGGCGATGGCGCCGCTTTGAGGCGATACGCTGATCTGTTCCATATCGGTGTAGGCTTCCAAACCGGCGACCTTCTCGCTCGAGGACGATGACAGATCATAGCGCCGCAAACCGAAAAAGCCCTGACAATTCTCCAGGTAGAAAATCGAACGGCTGTCGCCAGCCCATGCGTAGGTCCGCATGCCCTGCGCCCAAGCCGGCGTTCCATGTTCCACCGCTTCGCAAGTCAACTGCCTGTGCGCCCGCTCCTCCAAATCGTACAGGCAAATCTGGCTCCAGCCGCTGGCGTCGCTGATGTAAGACAGATAGCGGCCGTCCGGCGAGAATTCGGGCTGGAAAATCGCCGTGTCGATGTCGCCGGCCACCGTCACGATATCTTGCGCCCGTGCCAATGCCACGCCGTCAGACTCAAGCGAGACCAAGCGCAGCTCGCTGCCGTTCCAGGGCATCTGCGGATGATTCCAGGCGATAAAGGCGATGCGCCTTCCCCCCGGATGCCAGGTCGGCTGCATGACGAAATCGGTACCGTAGGCGAGTTTACGGGGGAAATCTTCGCCGGCCGCGTCCACGATAGCGAGGCCATCGACATGTTCGTAGCTGTGTACAAAGGCGACCCACTCGCCATCGGGCGAGACGGCGGGCGAAGCGTAACTGCCGAATTCGGGGCTGATCGCCCCGGGGGCGCCGCCAGCCAGCGCCTGACTATGGAGCCGGCCCTTGGCGACAAAATAGACCTTGCCATCGGCGAGCGTGAACGCGCCGCCGCCATAACCAACCCGCCCGGCGACATTCAGCGTCGTGTCGGTCAAGTCGCGCGGCGCCTGCCGACCTGTCTGCGCCTGCAATACCCCTGTCTTGGAGCGATTCTCCCACCATACCAGCGTATCCCCGGCGCGATTCCACTGCACATCGCGCAGGCTGACGCCGCCGGCGATGGAAGCGCCGCTGATGGGGCTGGCCCAAGCGCCGAAAGCTTTGCTCATACTATGCGCCTTTACCTGGATCTGACATCGGCTGCGAATTGTACCTGACGGCAATCAAACACAAAATGCCCACTCGCGTGGGCATCCTGTGACTAAATCCAGTAGCATGAAATGATTCATTGGGTTACAGCGTCAACCGTCTGTACTTTAGCCGCAGAGCGTTTCGCTGTCAAGTAGCTGGCAACAGCAACTTTTGGTTGGTAGGCAATGGCGCGCGATCACTCGATCGGTCGATAATTCGTGTCTATCGTGCTGATGTACTCCAAGGCAAGCCGGGCCAGATCGCTTTCCGGCGCGAATTCTTCGGATACGATTTCGACGACCGTGCCAGTTTCCGCCCAATCGTAGAGTTCCTTGGCCCGTCTGTTCAGCGACATGATGCAGCCAAAAGTCGTTGGCTCGTAGGTATAGCCGCCGCCAAGCAAGTTGCCGTTAGGCAGCAGGACGGCGCCATGAAATCCGTTCATCAATCCGGGCACCACCTCGTAAATGCCCATGAACCAGAACATCTCCCACTGATTGCAATTGGTCCCCAAATCACTGCAAAGCGCATAGCTGCTGCCGAAGGACTTGGGATTGTGCGTCAAAATCTGGAATACGCCCGGATAAGTCGGCGCCTCTTCCCGGCCTGATGAGATGCCCCAGCTGAAGAGCAGATCATTGTTTTCAAAGGCGACCAGCCACTGAGAATCCAGGTCGACGATGATGCGCTTGTGCGGTACCGGGTCCCGCGGCAGCAAGACATCGCGCGAAGGTATCTGAATCTCTTGCCCAACTACCAGCGCGTTCCAGTTCACTGTAGGATTCGCATCTCGGATCAATTCATAGGGAATGCCTTCCTTGCGCCCTATGAGGAATCCCGTGTCTTTTTTCGCGACAGAATATGGCTCGGGCAGGTAATTCAGACGCAAAGTGATATCCGTTGTGCCGGAAACAAGCGCCTCCTGCAGACTGCTGGTCGCCTGCAACTCATCGATGTAACGACCGCCTTTTACCAGTTCGAGGTTTTGGCGGTCCACGAATTGCCGGAAAGCATTCTCGCGAACAGACAGTCCGTTTTCGCCAGCCGTCAACCATTCCGCCACCTGCAATCTGTCAACAGCGAACGAGAGTATATGATCCTTGAATGGGTCGTAGCCGCTTATGCGAACGCCATCCTGCAGGAATATGATTGCTTGACCGAGAAATGGAGAGCTGTCAAAGACGGTAGGATTCAGGGGGATGGTCTGCAATTCAAGGCGGCTTTGAGAAACCACGTTGGCGGTGTTCTCTTTCAGCAGGCGCAAGCTCTCGGTGACGTCCAGATGGCGCCCGCGCCGCCCGGGCACCGCGATTAATCGCCCGCCCGACCATCGGTAACCGGCTTCATATTGCTGTACGTATACGGCTTCCGTGAAGTCAAGCAGAAGCGATTGCGCCCGGCTGTGCGATACAGTCAACTGAGGCTCAATATTGATGCCAAATGGGATGCCCGCCAGCCCAGCGGCTCTGGCGGCATTCGCCATGGACGATAAATCAATAGAAAGGCCGAGTTCATCCGGACGCGCTTGCTTCAACACTTGGCCGTCCACGGTGATGTCAATTCGAACATCAAAGTCCCAATGTTGTCGCAGCGCTGTTTCGGCTTCCTCCGGGGTCATTTCGCCGACGGCGACGCCCATGGCGTAGACGTTAGGGAAAATGCGCCCAGCCATCAGAAAGTTCGAAACGAAAAATACCACGACCACCATGGCGACCAGCGCGGTGAGCTTTGCCACGGGCGAACGGCTGGAGAACAGCCAGGCCAAGGCGCGGTGCGATAATTTGTCTTCATTGTAGGAAGGAAAATAGCGGCGCAAAAACGTATGCGCGCCGCCGGTAGCCCCCCCACGCTCCATCATGGCGAGACGCCGTTGTTGCCGCGCCAAATTACGGTCACGAGCGCGTTTGGCTTTTCTTCTGCCTGGCTTGGCGGATTCGGCTTTCATCCAAGGCAATTCCTGATTCGCGAATGCACTAATCAGGATTCATTGTAGTCAAACTGGCAAAAGCGGCAAAGTCGATGGGCGGGCAATCGCGCTTTCATCAGTTGAGCGAGCTCATTCTCTCGTCTTAGAAATGTATCAAAATCCAGCCGGCGACAGAACTCTGATACATTTATTATGCGTCTTTCGGTAAAGTAAGGTGAGCGAATAAGCCAGAGTTCCTTCGCGTCAAGGCGCGCGCGAGGATTAAATTCCTGCAAGCGAGGCAGCTAGCTGGTCCAAGCGCCGCCTCGGCTCGGAAACGGAGACAGCGCGGCAGCCAAATGCGGATGCAGGGCCGCCAACAGCGGCGATGGGCGTTCCACCGCGATAAATTCAGTCGACAAGGAAATGACGCAGATGATCTATTGGGAGCAGCGGTTGAGCGATACTGAAGCGCCACAGACCCAAATTGAAATTGAACTGAACGAAGACTTGGAAGATGAAGGCGCGGCGATCGACCTGCCGGAGGAATTGCCGATCCTGCCCTTGCGCGGCATGGTCGTCTATCCGCAGACGGCGATTCCACTGACGGTGGGTCAAGAACGCAGCATTCAGTTGGTGGATGACGCCGTCGCCGGCAACCGCATGGTGGGCTTGGTGGCATCGACAGACCCGAGCCAGGCGACGCCCGGACCCGATCAAGTGCAGACGATCGGCACGCTGGCCACCATTCACCGTTTGTTTCGTACGCCGGATGGCACGATCCGCTTGTTGATACAGGGCTTGCAGCGCATCAGAATTGACGAATTCATCGAGACAGCGCCCTACCTCAAAGCGCGCGTGACGCGCATCCCCGAAGATGAAATCGCCTTCGCCGACGATATCGAGATGGAAGCACTGGTACGCAGCATTGTCGATCGCTTCACCGCTCTAGCCGAGCTGGTGCCGAGCATCCCGCAAGAACTGGTCAATAATGCTCTGAATGTAGAAGACCCGTTGCAGCTGGTGTATTCCATCGCCACTTACGTTCGCATTGATCTTGATGACGCGCAGGCTCTGCTGGAAATGGATCATGTCGGCGATAAAATACGCCATCTGCTTAAGCTGCTCACCAAAGAGTTCGAGGTCCTGTCTTTGGGGCGCAAGATCCAGGAAGACGCCCAGCACGAAATGGAGAAATCGCAGCGCGATTATTACTTGCGCGAACAGATGAAAGCGATCCAGCGCGAGCTGGAGGAAGACGAAGATCAGCAGGAGATTGAGAAATTTCGGCAGTTGATCGAAGAGGCGAATATGCCGGAGGAAGCGCGCAAGGAAGCCGAGCGCGAATTGAACCGGCTTTCCAAGCTGTCGGTCGCGGCGGCGGAATATGGCGTGATCCGCACGTACCTGGACTGGATCTGCAGCATGCCCTGGGATCTGCGGACGGAGGACAAGCTGGACATCGCCCATGCGCGAGAAATACTGGATGAAGATCATTACGGCTTGCCTGATGTCAAAGAGCGCATCCTCGAATTCCTGGCCGTGCGCAAGCTGCGGGCTGAACGCGAAGACGATTTCGCCGGGAACGAACCATTTGACCCAGTCCGGCGGGATCGCTCGGGGGCAATCCTGCTCTTTGTGGGACCGCCCGGTGTTGGCAAGACCTCGCTAGGCGCGTCGATTGCGCGCGCGATGGGACGCGAGTTTATCCGCATGAGCCTGGGCGGCATTCGCGATGAAGCGGAGATCCGCGGTTTCCGCCGCACCTATATCGGCGCCATGCCGGGCCGCATCATCCAAGCGATCCGCCGGGCGAAGTCGCGCAATCCCTTGATCATGCTTGATGAGATTGACAAGCTCGGCCGCGACTTCCGGGGCGATCCCGGCTCTGCCCTGCTTGAAGTACTGGATCCGGAGCAGAACGCCGAATTCCGCGATCACTACCTGGACGTGGCATTTGATCTGAGCGACGTGATGTTCATCACCACAGCCAACGCGCTGGATACGATCCCTGGACCCCTGCGCGACCGAATGGAGGTCATCCAGCTGAGCGGCTATACCGAGCTGGAAAAACAGGCGATCGCCGCGCAGTACCTCGTGCCGCGCCAACGGCGGGAGAATGGCCTGCGCAGCGAGGAACTCGCATTCACCGACGACGCGCTGTTGAAGATCATCCGCGATTACACGCGCGAAGCCGGCGTAAGACACTTGGAACGGGAAATTGGCAAAGCCGCCCGCAAGGTGGTGACGCGGATCGCCGAAGGCGCCGTCGAATCAGAGCAAGTCAGTGAGGATGAGGTTGCAGATTTGCTGGGCAAGGCGCGCTTCGGGCATCGCAGCGAATTGCAGGATCGCACCGAAATCCCCGGCGTCGCCACGGGCTTGGCCTGGACGCCAACGGGCGGCGACGCCCTGTTCATCGAGGCGACCATGATGAAGGGCGGCAAGGGCTTCCAATACACGGGGCAGCTCGGGGAAATCATGCAGGAGAGCGCCAAA
This sequence comes from Chloroflexota bacterium, assembly GCA_026707225.1. GTDB lineage: Bacteria > Chloroflexota > Anaerolineae > Aggregatilineales > Phototrophicaceae > UBA6055. Next base: position 108,878 of record JAPOXG010000095.1, on the reverse strand, counting down.
ATCGCCTACAGCTTCGCGCGTTCACGGGCCGAGGAGCTCGGCGTTGATCCGGCATTTTACGACGAGTATGACATCCACTTGCATGTGCCGGCCGGCGCCGTACCCAAGGATGGTCCAAGCGCCGGCGTGACCATGGCGACGGCGCTGGCTTCGCTGCTGACGGGACGCAGCGCCAAAAGCAATATCGCCATGACCGGCGAGTTGACGCTCAGTGGGCAGGTGCTGCCGGTCGGCGGCATCAAAGACAAGGTGCTGGCGGCGCATCGCCTGGGCGCGGACTCGGTGATTCTGCCGCGCAAAAACGAGAACGATCTGGACGATGTGCCGGAGGATGTCCGCGGCGAGTTGAACTTCATCCTGGTGGAACATCTGGATGAGGTGCTGGATGTCGCTCTTGTCGACGAGCTGGCGCAAATGGAGCTGGAGCGACAGTTCCAGCATTAGGGGCGGCGCAAACAAGCTGCGCATAGCCGGGATTTGAACGTGCCCATCGTTGACTTGCGGACTGGCGCCGCGCTGCATTATGAAGACTTGGGTCCCGCGCGCGTTCAGCTTCCCGTAATCTTAATTCACGGCATGTTAGGCACGGCACGGATCCAGCTGGGTCATGTGATGGATTGGCTGCCCGCGCAGGGCTTTCGCGCTATCGGCTTGACCTTACGCGGTTATGGCGAATCGGGACCAAAGCCGCGTGACTTTCCCGATCGCTTCTACCAGCGAGATGCGGAAGATCTGATCGCCTTCATGGACGCGCTGAAGATCGAGCGCGCCCATCTCATCGGTTATTCGGATGGTGGCGAGGTCGCGCTGATCGCGGCCGGGCGAGCGCCGGAGCGCATCGCCTCCTGCATTGCGATTGGCGCTGTCGGCAATTTCACGCCCGAATTGCGTTCCGTGTTTCAGCGCATGTATCCGGGCGACTGGATCACCGAAGAAGATAAGCGCATTCATGGCTTTGGTGATCCCGCTCGATTCACCGGCGAATGGCTGCGCGCCATGACGCGGATGATTGACGCTGGCGGCGATGTCAGCTTGAGCCTGGCGCCCGGCATCACCTGTCCGCTGCTCATCATGCTGGGCGAAAAGGACAAGCTGAATCCGCGGCGCAATGGCGAACGATTCGTCGCCGCAACCCCCAACGGCCGGCTGGTGATGTTTCCCTGCGGGCACGCCGTTCATGATCAGGAGCGCGGCGCCTTCTACCGGAGGACGCTGGCGCACCTGCGCGCCGCTGCCGCCAATTGATCCAAGTCCTCGCGAATCTCAGTTCCGTCTGGCACGCCAATGGTTGGCTGCTAAACTGACTGCCGACCCGCTCAACAGGACGTCGCCGGCCCTTCATGAAAGCCTTGCACGAATCTCCACTTGCGACTCAAGCGCCAGCGCGCGCCGGCTGGAAAGCCAATCCAATCATTTATGAAATCAACACCTGGGTCTGGCTGAACCAACTGAGCGGCGCCTATGATCGCCCGATCACCTTGGCGAAGGTCCCGGCGCGGGAACTGGAGGCGCTTGCATCCTGGCAGTTTGACGCTGTCTGGCTGATGGGACTGTGGCATCGCGGTCCAGCCACGCGTGCGAGCGCGCTCAATTACTTGCATGAGTACCGTCAAGCGCTGCCTGATGTCACCGAAGCCGATGTGCCCGGCTCAGCCTTCGCCATCCGCGACTATCGGGTCGAGGAGCGGTTGGGCGGGCGTGACGGGCTGGCGATCTTCCGCCAGCAGCTGCGAGAACATGGCATCAAGCTGATTCTTGATTTCGTGCCCAATCATGTCGCCGCCGATCATCGCTGGCTGTTTGAGCATCCGGAGTATTTCGTCTGCGGCGCGTTGGAAGACCTTGAAATGCAGCCGAACAGCTTCTTTTCCATCGGAGAGGCGGCGGATGAGCCGCTGGTGGTCGCTCGCGGGCGCGATCCATACTTCCCCGCCTGGATCGACACGGCCCAGCTCAACGCCTTTGATCCCGGGCTGCGGCGGGCGCTCATCGATATTCTGATCGACATTGGCGACCAGTGCGACGGCCTGCGCTGCGATATGGCGATGCTGATGAGTAACGACATCTTCGCCGAGACCTGGAACGGTTATGTTGGCGAAACGCCGTCAGTTGACTTCTGGCCCGAAGTCATCCCTGCCGTTCGCGCGGCGCATCCGCAAATGCTGTTCATGGCCGAAGTCTATTGGGACCTCGAGCGCGAAATGCAGCGGCAAGGCTTCGACTATACCTACGATAAACGAATGTATGACCGGCTCGTTCATGGCGAGGCGGGCGATATCAGAACGCACTTGCAAGCGGATTTGTCTTATCTGCAATCCAACATCCGCTTTATCGAAAATCACGATGAGCCGCGCGCGATGGAAACATTCGGCGAAGACCGGCAGCGGTCGGCGGCGGCGCTGATTTGCACCTTGCCCGGCGCGACGCTGCTCCACCAGGGACAGATTGAAGGACGGCGAATCAAGCTGCCCGTGCAAATCAGCCGGGGAGCGCAGGAAAGCATTCGCCCCATGCTTGAGCGCTTTTACCGGCGCTTGCTGCGTGAGGTCAGCCATCCGCTCTATCACGAAGGACGATGGCGCCTGGTTGAGCCCGAGCCGATGCATCCGGCCGACTATACCCAAAACAATTTGCTTATGTACGCTTGGACGAGCGCGGGCGACGCTCGCCTGGTCGTGGTTAATTTGAGTGGGGAATGGTCGCGCGCTGCAATTCGTCTTGACGAGTGGCTCCCGCTGGAAATTGGAATGTGGCTGCTGTATGACATCTTGAGCGAATCATATACGAAGCACAGCGGCGCGGCGCTGCTTGAGCGGGGCTTGCAATTGGAGGCGCCGCCCTACGGCGCGCATATACTTCGCTTCGACCAAAATTCAGGCTAAACTGGTCACGAAAGCAAAAGGGCTCGACGAGCGAAGCAAGCATCCAGCAGTCGAAACATGCCAACTGACCAAGCAAACAAGAACCACTCGAAACGCGCCCGGCACCTGCTGCTGGTCAGTGGAATCGCAGTGCTGCTCTGGTCCGGCATGGAAGACAGCGACGCCCTGCTGGTCACACTGTTGGGCGCGCTTCTGGCGACGGCAGCGGGGATGATGATTCTGGACGCGCAGCGGTTTCGCCCGGTGATGGCGCGCGGGAGGCGGCCGATACAAGGGGCGTTGGCCGGCGCCTTGATCGGGGCGCTCGCCGGTGTAGCGACGCCGCTGCTGATGCTCTTCAAGAATTTGCGGCACGCTCATATCTTTCCCGATTATCCTGCGGGCATGATGCTGGCTACGCTGGAGAGGATTCCCGCTTGGGCGCTGGCGGGCGGGCTGGCCGGCTTGGGAATCGGTCTCTTGCTCAAACTGGGCGTGGACTGGCGCCATTCTCACTGACGCGACCATCGCATTAGTCTGCGCTACAATGGACTCAAACTACGACAACAAGCTGGTTGGGGGCTTGACCGCAAATGACAGATTACATCCTTGCGCTGGATCAGGGAACGACCTCATCGCGCGCGATTCTCTTCGACCGAAACGGCAGCATCATGCGCAGCGCTCAAAAGGAGTTCAGGCAATTCTATCCCCGCCCCGGCTGGGTGGAGCATGACGCGGAGGAGATCTGGGCATCACAGCTGGAAGTCGCGCGCGCTGTCATCGACGATCCTGCCGCTATCACGGCAATCGGCATCAGCAACCAGCGCGAAACGACAATCATCTGGGACCGCACGACGGGCGAGCCGATCCACAATGCCATCGTCTGGCAAGATCGGCGCACCTCAGCGCTCTGCGACGAGCTCAAAGCCGAGGGCTTCGACCAGACCATTTTGGAGCGCACCGGCTTGGTCACGGACGCCTATTTTTCCGCCACAAAGGTCGCCTGGCTGTTGGATAAAGTTGCGGGCGCGCGCGAAAAAGCGGAAGCCGGCGATTTGGCTTTCGGCACGGTGGACAGCTTTCTGGTCTGGAAGCTCACAGGCGGCGATCTTCACATCACCGATGTCAGCAACGCGGCGCGAACCATGCTTTTTGATATTCATCGCGGCGGATGGGCCGACGCCATTCTCGAGCGTCTCAATATCCCGCGCGCCATCCTGCCCGCTATACGACCTTGCAGCCAACTTTACGGCGCGTGCGATGCCTCGCTCTTCGGCGCTTCAATCCCTATCGCGGGCATGGCGGGCGACCAGCAGGCAGCCGCCTTCGGCCAAGCCGCCTACCAAGCCGGCATGGCGAAAAATACTTATGGCACCGGCTGCTTCATGCTGATGAATACCGGCGATGCGCCACAATCCTCCGCCAACAACCTGCTCTCCACCATTGCCTGGCAAGTTGGGGGCGAGGCGATGCAATACGCCTTGGAAGGCAGCATCTTTATGGCGGGCGCCGCCGTCCAATGGCTGCGCGATGAGATGAAGCTGCTCAAAGACGCCGCCGAGAGCGAAGCGATCGCAGCCGAAATCGAGAGCGCCGACGGCGTCTACCTGGTGCCCGCCTTCGTTGGTTTGGGCGCGCCCTATTGGGATCAGTACGCGCGCGGCGCCATCGTCGGACTGACACGCGGCAGCGGCCGGGCGCAGATCGTCCGCGCCACGCTTGAGTCCATCGCCTATCAAACGCGCGATGTCGTCGCCGCCATGACCGCCGATTCGGGCCTCGCGCTGGAGACGCTTCGTGTGGATGGCGGCGCTGTTGTCAACAATTTCCTGATGCAATTTCAAGCCGATATTCTGGGCGTGCCGGTGCAGCGTCCGGCGGTGACCGAAACCACCGCCCTCGGCGCCGCTTATTTGGCGGGACTCGCGACCGGCTTCTGGACGTCGCAAGAGGAAATCGCCGGGCAATGGCAGCTTGAGCGATGCTTCGAGCCGGCCATGTCGGCTGATCAGCGGGAATCGCTTTACAGCGGCTGGCTGCGCGCCGTCGAACGCGCGCGCGGCTGGGCAATGGAGTAGCCCGAGCAACCCGTTAAGCAATTGCGTTTCCGCTATACTAGGGTCATCGGCAGCTGGCGAGATGCGTTGATGCTCAAGTTCGTCATTAGACGGCTGACCTTTTCCATACCGGTTTTGATCGGGATTCTGCTCATGACCTTCATTTTGGCGCGGGCGATACCGGGCGACCCCTGCTTGGCAGTGCTCGGCGAGCGCGCCACTGAGGAAATCTGCGAGACGTTCTTCCGCCGCAACGGTCTTGATCAACCCCTGCCCGCGCAGCTGCTGATCTACATGCGCAACTTTCTAGGCGGCGATCTCGGCGATTCACTGCGCTTTCATCGCCCGGTGATGGAGCTGCTCGTCGATCGGCTGCCCACGACGGTGGAGCTCGGCTTCTTCGCCCTGCTATTTGCGATCAGCGTCGGCGTGCCAGTTGGCGTTTTGAGCGCCTATCGACACAAATCGGCGCTCGATGTCGGCGCCATGATTGGCGCCAATATCGGCGTCTCCATGCCGGTATTCTGGCTCGGCTTGATGCTGGCTTACCTCTTCGCCGTCCTCTTGAAAGACACGCCATTCGCGCTGCCGCCATCGGGTCGGTTGACGCCGGGCGCCAACCCGGAACCCTTCTATCTGGTCGCCGGCTGGTATGCCGAGGGCGAAGAACCGCTCGGCATTCTGCGGTTCTTTTCGCGCATTCACACCTTGAACGCCATCCTCACTTTGAATGGCGAACTGCTCATTGACGCGCTGCGTCACCTGATTCTGCCGGCGGTGGCAGTCGGTACGATACCGCTGGCGATCATCGCGCGCATGAGCCGCTCAAGCGTATTGGAAGTGCTCAACCAGGATTATGTGCGGACGGCGCGGGCGAAGGGGCTGCGCGAGCGCGTTGTCGTGGGCAAGCACGCGCTTAAGAACGCGATGCTGCCAGTCATCACCGTCATCGGCTTGAATTTCGGCCTGGTCATCAGCGGCGCCGTATTGACCGAGACCATCTTCAGCTTAACCGGCGTCGGGCGCACCCTGGTGGATAGCATCACCTCGCGCGATTACACGCTGGTGCAAGGCTTCACCGTGGTGATCGCCGCTGGCTTTGTCATCATCAATATGGTGGTGGATATACTATACGGCTATCTCGATCCCCGCATTCGCTTCAACTAGCGGGCGAGCAGGAGTAGTTTCAAGTGGTCATTCGTAAATTCATTGGGAAAGCAAAGCAAGAGTGGGCGAGCCACCGGCTCGCCCCTACAACTTTTCAATTGCTTTGTTGATTTCTTTCATACGGCAGTCATAATCATCACTTGCTTGGAATCAATTGGGACTGCATTTCATGGAGAATTCCGAACCGGCAATACTGGCTCTTTCAGACCAGTATCGATCGGCCAACTTGTGGCTGGAGGCGCTGCGCAACCTGCGGCACAGTCCATCGGCGCTGATCGGTTCGGCGGTCATTGGCGCGCTGGTGATCATCGCGGTTTTCGCGCCGGCTTTCGCCACGCATGATCCGATACAGACGATGATCGGCGTGCCCGGCGAGACGGGCCGCCTCCCGAGCAAGCCGCCCTGCATCCCAATTTTGGGCTGTGAAGAGCCTCAGCATATCCTGGGCCTCGACCTGAATGCGCGCGATCTCTACAGCCGCGTCATCTACGGCACGCGCACATCGCTGTCAGTGGGCGTCATCACGATCAGCCTGTCGATCCTGGCGGGCACGGCGCTGGGGATCAGCGCGGGTTACATGGGCGGTCGAGTGGACAATGTCATCATGCGCCTGATGGACGTGGTGTTGGCTTTCCCCGCCCTGCTGTTGGCCATCTCCATTGTGACCATCCTGGGTCCTGGCCTGACCAATGCCCTGCTCGGCATTACCATTACATTCATCCCGCAATACGCGCGGCTGTCTCGCGCCAGTGTGCTTTCGATCAAAGAGCAAGAGTTCGTAGTCGCGGAGCAGGCGCTGGGGGCGAGCCCGCTGCGCATCGTGCTGGCGCATATCCTGCCCAACGCCATCACGCCGATCATCGTGCAGGGGACGCTGGGCGTGGGCACGGCGATACTTGACGCGGCCGCCTTATCGTTTCTCGGCCTGGGCGCGCAGCCGCCGACGCCGGAATGGGGACAGATCCTCAGCGAGTCGCGCAATTACCTCTTCACATCGCCGCATCTCGTATTTTTCCCCGGCTTTGCGATCATGATTACCGTGCTGGGCTTCAATCTCTTGGGCGATGGCATGCGCGACGCCCTGGATCCGCGGCTGAATCGGAGTTAAGGCAACTGCTCTTTATCCTCCATTGTCGATAAATTAGGGCGACTCAAGAGTCGCCCCTACATTTCACGCTAAACGATTGGGAGACCCGAGCGTCCCCCTACAATTTACAATTCGGGGGCAATGCTAGCACTGATCGGCGTTGATAAACTGCTGGAAGATGGACTTGTAGATAGCGAAACCCTGACCGGTCCCGGTATGGTTGGGGCTGGCGCAATCCGCTGACGCGTGCCAGGAAGCGACAACATCGTTGGCGTCCAGGCTGGAGCCGTCATGGAAGAGCACGCCATCCCGCAGGTTGAAGGTCCAGACTGTGCCGTCCTCAGAAACGTCCCAGGTCTCCGCCAGTCCCGGAATCACGTCAACACCGCCTTTGGCGAAATCGAGCAGGGATTCCGACACTTGATGGCAGGCGCGGAAGGATTCGCCGTCCCAAGTATCGTTGCAATAGAGCGAAATCGGCTCAGCGTTCTGCATGTAGATGACATTGTCATCATCGGGATCTTCAATGCGCGAGAATTCTTCCGTGCCATCAAGCACACCGGGATGCACGCCGATGATGCGCGCTTGCCAGACATCAGCAGCGCCGGCATGGCCGAATGGCACCCATGGCACGGCAGAAGCCATACCTTCCGCCACTTGCTGGAATAACTCCATCCGCGTGTCTGGATCTAAGGCTTGACCGGCCTCAATCAAGGGCTCGTAGATCTCGGGGTAGGGATCGCCCATCTGATTGTAGTTGGGTCCATGGCAGCAAGTCAGGAAATTGGAGGCATCGGGGAAATCCGCGTGCCAGCCGAGGATATGCAGCGGCTCATTGCCGGCGAGCGCCGAGGCGATGAAGGCGCCGGACTCGACCACCTGAACATCAGCGACGACGCCGATCGCCGTCAGCTGCGCCTGGACATCGTTGGCGATAATGCCCGGATTCGGCAAGTAACCACGCACGACATCGCGCCAGGTCAAGGTCAAAGGACGGGATTCGCCCGTGCGCCGGTCCACCACCGTATCCAAGGGCAGGGCGAAACCGAGATCCGCAGCCGCCTCTTCCAACAGCGCGGCCGCCGCCCCTTGATCGAAGCCGGGCACGCCGCCTTCACCGACATGGCCAAAGACCGCAGGCGGCACGAAGTCCGGCGTCAAAGGCGAGCCCGGCGGGAAGAAGTTGTCGACGATGCGCTGACGGTCGATGCCCATGGCGATCGCTTTGCGCACGCGCACATCATTCAGCGGCTCGAAGAAATTGCTCATGGCGACATACACGCCGGTCAACGGCGGTATATCTATGAGGTTGAAATTGGGATCGGCGTCAAAGACCGGGATATCATCGGGATTGGCGAATTTCATGCCATCGATGGCGCCGGCGCGCAGCTCGGTGGCGCGGGCGGCCGCCTCTGAATTCCAGCGCAAGATGACGGTGTCCTCAATCGAGGGCTCGCCCCAATAGTCGTCAAAGCGCTCGAAGACAATCTCGTTGCCCTGGTCCCAATTGACGAGGCGCAGCGGTCCGGTGCCGATTGCTTTGGTCAGAATATCGCCCTCGCCACCGGTCGCATCGAGATATTCGCGCGGATGAATGGACAAGCCGAGGCTGGCCATCTCCTGCGCGAAGATCGCGTCCGGGTTGCAAAGCGTGACGACAACGGTGAGTTCGTCAACCGCTTCGACCGATTTGAGGTTGCCCCCGTAGTCGCAATCCTCCGCGGCGAAGCTCAATAATTCGTCTTGGCTCCCAGCCGCGGCGGTCAGCGCGCCTAGAACCAGCAGCAAGAGTAAAGAAATCGATAATCTGCGGCGAAATCTATTCATCGTTTTTCCTCCAAGTTGGGGTGAATGGTCTTGCTCGTCTTACCGCCTTTCGCTAGACGAGCATACCTTAGTGTAACGCAATTTAGCACGACGACAAAAGCTGAAGCGAAGGCGCGCCTCGCATTTTGGCGATGCCCGCTTTGGATGTTAGCAAGATCTTGAGTCAAATGCGCAGCGCTAAAACTCGAATTCGTCAAAGTCCCGACATAGATGGATGGGACCGTCGAAGGCTTCAGCGGCCTCTCGCGCCAGCGGCTCTGGATCTTGATTCCAGACTTGGTAGTGTATCAGGCGCAATTCTTTGGCGCGGGCTTGCGCCGCGGCTTGTCCCGCCATGCGCGCGGTGCTATGGCCCGGCGGCGGGCCGCCGGCTTCATGGATGAAAATATCCGCTTCTTTGCCAATCTTCAGCGCATTGGGGCAGGGCTCGGTATCGCAGCTATAGGCAAGGACATTGCCGTTGTGCTTGTTGGTGATGCGCATGCCAATCGTGGGGATGAAGTGCACAACCGGGAAGGAGTGAATGAGGAAATCTTTGTTCTCGAATAGAAGCGTGTTGTCTTGCAGCCCGATCCGCGAAAATGACACCGGGAAAAAGTTGGGCCAATACTCCCAGCCGTACATATCCATCGTATCCTCAATGCGATTGATGCAATGGGGAATGCCGTAGAAGCGAATCGGCGTTTTGCGCCCCATCTGCCACATGTGCATCAGCATATTGGGAACGCCCGCCACATGATCCGAGTGAAAGTGCGTCAGGATGATGTCTTTCAAATTGTCATCATCAATGCCGAGCGCCCGTATCTTATCCAGGGGATTGGAACCGGCATCGATCAGAACCGGGCTGTCCTCTTCGCCGATGAGCAGAAAATGCGTGTAGTCATGTTGGGCGTTATTGACCGCGCCTGCCGTACCCAGAATGATTACCCGCGCCATAACGTCGCCTTCTGCCTTGTGGATGAGACCATTCTCAGTATATCAAATCCGAAGCGTCTCAAGTAAGACGGAGGAAAAATAACACAGGGCTTCCCAAAATAAACACGCTCCCGCAGGAATCGATCCTGGCGCAGGCCTGGGGCGCGCCAAACGCCTGCCACACTGTCGTCGATTGTCAACTTGAAAACGTGGCGCGGATACAAACGCGGGGCTCATGTCTCACGCTAAAGAGTTTAATCTCGGTTGATAGCGGGATGCAGCCCTTCCGCGCGGTCGGCCTCAGCATCCTGCTCTGACGCGGCGGCCGATCGATGGCGAATTATCAATAGGACGACGGAAACGACAAAACCAAGGACTGTGATCGCCTGCGAGCTGTTAATGCCAGATGCGCCGATTACCGCAATTTCGACGCGCAGAAACTCCAGCAGGAAGCGCGCGAAAGAATACTGCGCGATGTAAAGCAGGAGAATGTCGCCGCTTTGAAGGCGGTCGCGATACTGATGATAAATGCGCCACAAGACGTAAAACGCGATGAGGCTCCAAATCGCCTCGTAAGCCCAGATAGGATGGAAGAGCGTATCGATAGGATATTCGACCAAACTCTCATAGGGCTCCACGCGCGCGTCACGCGGAATCTGAATGCCCCATGGCAGGTTCGTCGGCGAGCCGTACAGCTCTTGATTCACATAGTTGGCGATGCGGCCGATCGCCTGGCCCAGCGGGATTGAAACGGCGGCGATGTCGAGCCAGGGCGACAGTCTCATGCCCTCGTCCGGGAAGGCGCTCGCCGGGCGCTGATAGCGGAATGAGGGAAGGTCCTGACCTTTGAAGACGCTGACAACCTTGGCGACCAGCCAGTTCAGCAATTGAAGCAGCCAGAGCAGCGGCGTGAGAATCGTTGTGAACAAGCCGATGATGCGGTTGTGCCAATGGCTCAAATAGAGGTAGACGCCAAAAGCCGCCCCGATCATGCCGCCAAAGATGCCGAGCCCGCCGGTCCAGATCGCGATCGCGCCGCTTTGCCGGTCGAAAAAGTTCTCGAGAAACCAGGCGGTATCCTGGCAGACTTCGCCTTCAATGCCACAGCCGGCCACCAGAGATATCGGCGGAAACAAGATGAACCACAGTCGCGCGCCGATGATGCCAGGGATGATCGCCCAGGTTAAGCCGCCCCAAATATGATCGGAATCGCGTCCGCTGCGCGCCGCCAACAGAGAAGCGACGTAGGCGCCGGCCAAAAGGGCGACCACGACGATGATGCCGTAGTAGCGAATCTGCAGATTCCCGATCACAAGATGAGTTTGTTCAAACTCCATTTAGTCACCTCGGTCTCTCAAAATGTGGTAAACATGCCAAAGCCGCTGCAGCGCCGTTATATTCGTGCCGATCGCCAGAACAAGCAAGCCGATCTCCAGCGGCGCCACACTCTCAAGCGCGCCGGCCGCGAGCGTCATCACCAGCAGGACAAGGACTCGTTCCAGCCGGCTGAACCAACCGACCGTTACGCTGACATTGACCTCGGCGTCATCAGCGCGAGCGCGGACGTAGCTCACCAGATAACTGCCCGTCAGCGCGGCAAGCGCGGCAAGAAGCATATCCATGCGTCCGGACTCGGCAAAATAGTAACCGAAAGCGGCGAAAATAACACCGTCAGCATAACGGTCGAGCGTCGAATCGAGCACCATGCCGAAGGCGCCTTGCCGATCCATCGCCCGCGCGACGGCGCCGTCTAGGGCGTCGAGCGGCAGGCTCAGCAGTAGCACGATACCCCCAACCACGAAATCTCCGCCAGCGATGAACCAGGCCGCCACGGCGACCAAGAGCAGAGCAAAAACAGAGATCCAGTCGGGGTGAATGCCCAGGCGCGCGACAAAACCGGCGCAGCGGTCAAGGGGAGCGCGCGTCAACTTTCGCAGCCGATCGGTGAGCGTCATCAGTGGGTCCCTCGGCATATCGAGGCTTGCCAGCAGCGGGCGGCTTCGCTACACTGGTCGCGCTTTTGTCGGGGCGTGGCGCAGCCCGGTAGCGCGCACCGTTCGGGTCGGTGAGGTCGTGGGTTCAAATCCCGCCGCCCCGACAGCCAGAGACGCTCGTCATCCAGGAGATGGCGTTTTTTCATGGGGCCGCAGCCAATCGTTGGCGATCCTTTTCGCCGCCGCGCGACCAGGCCCAAAGAAAGACGCCGGGGACCAGAGCCAGGCAATATAGGATGCCACCCAAGCAATTTGGCAGCGCTGGACTCTGCGCAAATAAGGTCCCGGCAATGGCAGTAGACAGAATGACACCGAGGTTCATGACGGACTGATTCAGTCCAAGCACGCCGCCGCGCAACTCTCTCGCCACCGTTTTCGTCAGCAGCGACTGCAAAGGTGGAAACAGCAGCCCGCTGCCCAGGGCAAAAACAGCCAGGCTCAGTGTACCGACGATGGGCTCCACCGCGACTGCCAGCAGAAACATCGACAGGGCGCGCGCCACCACCCCAAGCAGCAGGATCAACGGATCGCCGTAGCGCTTCAATGAGGCCGGCAAGACAAAAATCTGGGTCAAGAACTGGCCCAAGCCCACGACCATCAGCATCAGCCCGACGCCCAGGCTGACAGTCGCGAAATCATGGCTGCGGAATAAGACGGCTTCGGCAAAAAGCGCAAAGGTTCCAATGAGCAGTCCCATGCCAAAACGGGACATGAAAGATACGATGAGCGCCGCCACCAGCGGAACATTTCTCACCAGTTCTGCCGGACGCAAACGCGGGGAATCACGGCCACGGCTGCGCGCTTTGTCTTCGGCGCTTAGGGATTCCTCCAGCGTGAGCCAGGTCAGAATAACCGTGGCCAGCGCCGCGGCCGCCGCCAACATAAATGGCGCCCGCGGACCATAAAGGCTGGCCAGGATGCCACCGGCGGCCGGACCAACGATGAAGCCGAGCCCAAAGGCAGCCATCGTATAACCCAAAGCCTCGGTGCGGCGCTTCTCTGGCATGATGTCCGTGACATAAGCCTGGGCGACGACGATGTTGCCGCCGGTGACGCCGTCAAGCACGCGGGCGAGAAACAGAACCGCCGCCGATTGGGCGAATCCGATCATCAGAAAGGCGATGACCGTACCGATCTGGCTGATGAGCAGGATGGGCAGCCGACCGCGCTGGTCAGACAAGCGGCCGATGAATGGACCCGCCACGAACTGCGCGGCGAAGAAAGTCGTGATCAACAGCGTAATGACCTCAGCGTCCATGCCGAAACCTGTCTGCGCATAAAGTGGCAGGATTGGATGGACCATGGATGTGCCTACCATCTGCACGAATACGATCAGCAAAATGGTGAACAGGCGGCGATCAATGATAGCAAGCTGGCGTTTCAAGCGGACTTGAACCTGATGTATTCCACCGGGCAGTTTCCGCTATGATATGTCAAAGTCTGAACAATCGTTAGTGAAAATGATGTCGCCGCAACCTTGAACGAAGGGTCAATGAGACGGTGGTAGAATGGAGCGACTGTCTTGCGGCGCGGATCCAGGGAGACAATCTTGGCGACTAGACTTTACCTCATGCGGCACGGGCACGTGCATAATCCGACCAACATCCTCTACGGGCGCCTCCCCGGCTTTCGACTGAGCGAACTGGGGATCCAGCAGGCGCAAGCGGCTGGCGAATGGCTGGCTGACAAGCCCATCAAAGCGATTTACAGCAGCCCAATGGAGCGGGCGCGGCAAACGGCGTCGATCGTGGCGCAGCGGCAGGACGCGCTCTCGCCGCAGATCGACGAGCGAATCCTCGAAGTATTGACGCCGTACGAGGGGCGCCCGATCGCGGAATTGGCAGCAGCGGGCTGGGATCTATATAGCGGCAACGAGCCGCCCTATGAATCGCCGGAGATGGCGCTCGAGCGTGTCCTCGATTTCATGGCGCATATCGCCGCGGCGCACAATAATGAGTCGGTGGTTGCGGTCGCGCATGGCGACATTCTGGTCTTCCCCTGGCTCTACGCCCAGGGTGTGGAACCGGATGCGCTGATGAAGGACAGGCTGATCGAATATGCGCTGCCAGTGGATTATCCGGCGACAGCCTCGATCATGACATTCGAATTGGACGGTCCGCCGCGCGAGGCGCTCCCGAAAGTGAGATATGACTGCCCGTACTAGGGCATGGCGCTAAAAGAGCGGCGCATAGGGATTGCGCGCCCGCCAGCGCGCTTCCGCCTCAGCCAGGCGATCGCGTTGCACCTCGACGCCGATGCCCGCCCCTTCGGGCAGCTTCAACGCGCTATCAGCCCGCAACACGAAGGGCGGCTCGGTGATATCGGGGTCGAAATAGCGGTCGGTCGCTGAAATATCGCTGGGCAACGTCACCCCCGGCAGCGCTGCGAAAGACAAATTGGCGGCGCGGCCGATGCCGGTTTCCAACATGCCGCCGATCCAAAGCGGCGTCGCGCGCTCGACGCAGAGCTCATATATTTTCAGGCTTTCGCTGAAGCCGCCGACTCGCGTAGGCTTGAGATTGAGGACCTTCCCCGCGCCGAGCTCGAGGGCGATCCGCCAATCGTGGGCTGAATAGATGCTTTCGTCCAGGCAAATCGGCGTGCTGAACTGCGGCTGCAGCAGACTGTGTTGGTAGATATCGTCGTAAGCCAGCGGCTGCTCGATCATCAGCAGATCGAATTGATCCAACTGGCGCAGATGATCGGCATCGGCCAGCGTGTAGGCGCTGTTGGCATCCAGCATCAGCATGATATCGGGGAAATGCCGCCGCGCCGCGCGCGCCAATTCAAGGTCCCAGCCGGGCGCGATCTTGAGCTTGATGCGCTGATAGCCTTCGTCGAGACGCCTCTGAATGAGCGCCATCTGCACGTCCAGCGATTCCTGAATGCCGATGCTGACGCCGACCAGAGCCGATTCCCGCGGCGTATGACCAGGCGGCAGATGCCGGGCGAAATAGTCGGTGAGGCGCATGCCATTCGCCTTCGCCATCAAATCCCAAATTGCCGCTTCGACGCCGGCGCGGGCATGATGATTGCCGCGTACGGACTTAAGCAAGTCCGGGACTTGGGTCGGCGAGTCGAGGCGCTGGCCGACCAGCTGGGGAATCAGAAAATCTCTGGTGATGTGCAGCGCGGTCAGGATCGTCTCTGAGCCATAAGAGGGCATGGTCTTGAGAGCGGATTCGCCCCAGCCGACGAGCCCTTCGCTATCTACGGCTTCGACGATGATGGCCGACTTGTAGGGTTCAGCGCCGAAACTGGTCTTGAGCAATTCGACCAGGGGCAGCGCAATGACATGCAGCTTTATCTCTTGAATCGTGACCGATTTCAATAGCGCGCCTCCATCTAGCGCCTCCGCCGTGCGCTATTGTAGCAATAAAGCGCCAAGAGCAGCAGGCCCGCTGAATCCCCAATGCCGGACGTTCCCGGATTCTTCAAGCGACTAGATAATTTGCATAGCAGTTTTAGGAAAAGCCTTGTAAGATATGCCCAAGTTGTGTAGTCTAATGGAGGAATCATCTTAACCGCGCGGAGGATCACAATGGAGAACTTGAGCATTATCACGCCGAGCTTTCACAAGCAGCGCATGCACGAATTGATGGAAGAAGCGAGGATTGAGCGCTTCTTGACCGAGAGGAAGCACCGCAAAGCCACCGATTGGATGCAGCGGCGACTTCATCGCAATCGCAGGACTTACTGAGAGAATCGGCATTCTAGCCCGATGAGCCTCGCCCAAGCGGGGCTCTTTTTGATTCCGAGACGCGTCGTCAAATTGCCCGCTTCTCGACTCGGCTCTATAATCGATGTCAGCCTGGCGAACACAACTTACGATTCATGAAATCTATTCTCATTGTCATGCTTGCGCTTCTGCCTGCTTGGACTGCATTTGGCCAAGACAGCGCGCAGCCCGAGCCGCAGCTGCGCAGCTGGGATGTCTTCACGAGAGGCAATGCGGAAAACGCGTCTCAGACGGTTGTGATCTTCATTGATCTCCTCTCGGGCGATCAATCGACGCTCAGCGCAACTGGCGAGCGATTCACGCTTGCCACCACCGGCGTCATCTATTTTGACATCGCCGAGCGGCAGGTGAAACTGGGGAAAGCTGACGGCGTCATCCGCGATCATCCCTTTATCAACTTGACAGCCGAATCGCATCGCGTCGATTGGGCGGTATCAAATGACAAAGAATGGATCGTTTGGTCCATCAGCCGCCGGGAAGAGGATGGGCAGCTGATTACCGCGACCTGGCTTTCCGACGTCGCTGGCACGGAAATTCGCGAGCTATTGGTTTACGGTCCACGCGACGGCATCCAACTGCGGCCGATCAGCTTCGGCGAAGACCAGAGCGAAATCTTCATGGAAGCGCTGGCGCTCGGCAGCGAGGAATCGGGGATTTATAGGCGGCGAACCGGGTTATTCGCGCTCGCGCTGGTGGAAGGCGAGCTTGTCACCCGGGCGCTGCCGGGCGATCAGACTTGTTTCTGCGCCATCGGTTTTGGCGCGAATCGGATGCTGCGCCTGACGCCGAATCGCGCGACGAATGGCTTGGATGTTGAAATCTATGCCTTGGACAGCGGCGAAAAGCAGACCATCCCAGCGCTCTCCCGCGGCAATTACAGCGAGGGCGGCAACATCCTGATCAGCGCGGACGGCAAACAGGCGGTCTATGCCTTGTCCCAAGTCCGCGAACTGGCTGGCGAGCAAGACGAAATTCGATCCGTCCTCGTACACGTCGACATCGAAAACGGGCGCCAGCGGATCGCCAGCAGCCCAATCGCGGGAACAATTCGTCCGCTTGGATTTAGCGAGCGGAGCCGGGCGGCGCTGGTCGCGGCCGAGCAGAGTGGCGCGACGCTAAAGGTCGAGTTGGAAGATGGCCGGCTCGTCACCGTTGCCGACGCGATTTACCTTGGCCAAATAGGAGAACACTAGGACAGGCGCGATCGGGCGAACTTCGGGCGATTCGCCCAATCCCAAACGGCGCTGGCGATTTCCCAAACCGCGTCAGGCCGGGCGATGCGCCTGGCGTTTGCCGCGCGCTCCGCTAGCGCTTCGGGTCCTTCCTCAAGCCATTCCCGAATCCGCTCCGCCACTTTCTCCGGCTTGGGCAGGTAGACGCCGGCCTTATTCTCGGTGACCAGCCGCACGTTTCCCGTCTCCTGGCCCGGGATACGATCGCTGATGATCATCGGCAGTCCGGCGATGGCGGCTTCGCTGATCGTGGAAGGGCCGGCTTTGGTGACGATGATATCGGAGGCAGCCATGATGCGCGGCATCGCTTGATGGTTGGTGACGAATCCGAAGATGTGATGCGGATTCGTCCAGCTCCGATTTTCCAGCTTAGTCTTCAGTTCCTCGTTACGGCCACAGACCACCAATAGCTGCGCATCCAGCGGCCGGGCGTCCAAGGCTTCCACCATTTTTTGAATGGTGCCCATGCCTTCACCGCCAGCGACGATCAAAACAGCAGGCAAATCGGGATCGAACTTAAATTCGGCGCGCGCCGCTTCTTTTGTCGTCATCGAATTGATGAAGTGCGGGTTCACGGGCAGGCCGGTGATCTGCATCTGAGAAGGCGACATGCCCAGACGCAGACCACGGCGGAAGGCGGTCGCAGTCGGCACGAAGCAATGATCGACGCGCGGATCGTACCAGAAGGATGGCGTCGTGACCAAATCGGTGACGACGGTCAGGAATGGCGGGCGTTCTTCCAGCGTGAGCAAGGCGCGAAAAGACGGATTGCCGATGACGGAATGGGTGCAGACGACGACATCGGCCGGATGCTCGGCGACGATTCGGCGCAGGATCCGCCGGTTGTTGCGATAGATCAGCTGACGCGCGAGACCGGTGCGGCGCTTGCCATCGAAACTGTGATAAACCAGCGCCCACAAAATTTTGGAGGTATTGACCACGCGCGGATACAGTTCCGGCTGCTTGTTTAGCGGCCACTTGCATTCGCGCAAGACATCCACCGCGTCGAAGTCGACGGCGTCGCCATAGCGAATCTTCATGGCGTCTTGAATCGCCTGAAACGCCGAGCGGTGCCCGCCGCCGGTATCGGAGAACAGGAACAGGACCCTCTTGGTCACGCAGTGGATTCCCGGGCAAAGATAGATCGCATAAGTCCATCATCTATTGCAAGACATATCGGTGGCGACGCGCGGCATTATGCCTGCATCGCCTCGCCACTACTTTAACACTGATTGCGCCCAAAGGAACTGATTTGTAGAGCGCGGCGACAGCGGGAGACGCTCTGGTTCGCGCAGACAGCGCAGATCAATCATCCCTCTGTGCCCGTCATCCTCTTGTCAATTCTCAAAGGCTGCCAATTACGCCGAGCATCCTAAAAGATGGCGAAGCGCGACCGATGGCAAACCTGTCAACGAAACAGCGATATATATGCATTTTCCAAATCAGCGTGAAATCGTGTATATTGAAGATGCTAGCAAATTAGAGTGAAGTGACGATATGGCTTTTCTCGACCTGAACCCGATCACAATCATCATCAATCTGATCGTCCTCGGCGCCGCCATGACGGTGCACGAATTCGCGCACAATTACGTCGCCTGGAAGATGGGCGACGAGGTACCGAGACTGCAAGGACGGCTGACCTTGAACCCACTGGCGCACATCAATTGGGTGGGCTGGCTGATGTTCGCGATCATCGGCTTCGGCATTCTGGGCAGCGCCCCGATTTCGGCGGAACGTATGCGTGATCCACGCAAGGGCTACTTGGCGGCGGTCGCGGCTGGTCCCTTTTCCAACTTGGGGCTGGCGCTGATCTTTGCCATCATGCTGCGCTTCAGCGGGTTAAGCGCGCATGGCTTCCTGGCTTATTATGGTCAAGTGTCGATCGCCGATCCGATAAGCATGTTGGCGGCGCTCCTCTACGCGATGGTATTCTGGAATCTGCTGCTCTTCGTCTTCAATCTGATTCCACTCTTCCCGATTGACGGCTGGCATATCGTCTTGAGCTTGCTGCCGGGCCGCTGGCTGAATCACATGCAAGTTCCCGTCGTCATCCAGCGGAGTTTGCGTCCACTCTCCGAGTTTCTCATGCGCCCGGCGTTCAAATGGCGGGATTGGCAGATGGCGAGTTACTACGTCTTCATCGCGCTCATTTTCATTTCCTTCATGCCATTTAGCGGCTTCAATCCCTTTGGCATGTTCATCGCGCAGCCGACAAACGCCCTGCTCCGCCTCCTGCTATTTTAACTTGATGAAGGGGGCTGTTCACCGTTTCGCGCAAGGCGCCGGCGCCCTGTTCGCCTTCGCCAGATCGCCCGATTTGGACTTGGCGCGCCGGCATCTGTCCCCTTGCGAGTACCATGCCTTTCGCTTGATGTCGCGGTCGGAACAGCTGCACAGCCTGAACGTGCTGCGGAAGGCGCTCAAGGCTGATCCCGCCGCGCCAAGGTCGCTCAGGACCGCGGCGCTGCTGCACGATGTGGGCAAATCACGCTGTCATCTTTCGACTTGGCAAAAGACCTTCGCCGTGATCATCGAGGCGATTGCCCCCCGTTTGAGCCGTCGCTTAAGCGAGGATGAAACTATCAGTTTCTGGCGCGCGCCATTCGTCCTGCGGCGACATCACGCGAAGTGGAGCGGCGAGATTCTGCGAAACTGCGACTCAGGCGCTGATGTCATCTGGTTGGTGGAAAGCCATCAGGACGACCCGGAGCGGCATCGCAACAGTCAGCGCTACGAGCTGCTGGCGAGCCTGCAACGCGCCGACGGGCAATGCTGACACGTGTCCGCCGGTAGCCGCCCGGCGACAGCGAAAAGATACAGCCGCGCTCACACAAAATAACGATCCCTCTCCTTGCGCGAGCAAGGGGGCGCACTATATGGAGCGTCGAGTTGGCTATAGAAAGGTTGCCGCTCCCTGCGATATAGTTGGGTGACGCGGCTCTATAGACATGAGGATCTAGCCATGGCAAAGTTGACGGTCGCTATTCTCGGTTTGGACCGGCTCGGCGCCTCGATTGCGCTGCGCCTGCGAACCTACGTCGAAAAAGGGGGCCAGCACCGCTTTGAGCTTATCGGCTACGACAGCCGCGAAGACTTTGAAAAGCCCGCGCGCAAACTCAAGGTCTTTGACAAAGTAGAGCGCAAAGCCTACGCCGCTGTTGAATCCGCTGACCTGGTCATCATGAACTTGCCATTCGAAGACCTGCGCGCCGGCTATGAATTGGTGGCTGCGTCTTTGCGGGAAGGCGTTGTTATCCTGGACACGGCGGTGATAAAGCAGCCGTCGCTTCGCTGGGCGGCCGAGTTCCTGAATGACGAACATCACCTGATCGGCTTCAGTCCCATTGTCAATGCGGATTACATGCTGGAGCATCAGTTGACGCCCGAGTATGCCGCCGATGACTACTTCCACGATTGCCGGATTTATCTGACACCGGCTGTCAACAGCATCAGGGAAGCGATTGACCTCGCCGTCAACTTCTCGCTTATCCTCGATGGCAAGCCGCATTTTCTTGATCCCGCCGAGCACGACAGTTTGACAACAGTCACGGAAGAGATACCGCAAGTGCTCAGCGTTGCCGCCTACTCAGCCGCCATGAAGCACAATGCCTGGGGCGACGCGCAACGCCTGACGAACCCGCCCTTCAATGTACTGACGCGCTACCTGCTGACCCACCATCCCGATGCGCTGCGCGATGAATGGCTGGCGAATAGCGACTCGTTGGTACGCGCCATCGACGAGTTTTTGGCGACCTTGCGTCAATTGCGCGATCGACTTGCGGAAGGCGACGAAAGCGCCATTGAAGCATTCTTGATCGAGGCCTCGGATGAATACCAGGAGTGGATCAACAAGCGTCATAAAGGCGATTGGGGCGAGCAGCCTTCCGCGCGCGTCCAATATGATACGTCAATTGCTGGCACGCTCTTCGGCAGCGCGGTCGGCAAGCGCCTGTTTGGCGGGAACAAGGACGGCGACAGATAAGCCGAACTCATAGATTCTGATTGCGGGAAACGTGGCATTCAATTTTGACCGCGTTGGAAATGGCAGGCGGGACCTCAACAAATATTTGACCGCGGGCAACAAATGAGATAAAGTTATCGGTAGTAAGCTACTTTTGAAGCATGACCAATTGCTTGAGCAGTCTGTTGAAGTTAAGGGGGCATCCCACAATGAAACGAATCCTAGGCATTTTCTTATGCGTTCTCGTCCTGTTGACGCTATTGATGACGCCCGCCGTCGCATTGGCGCAGGAGGAAGCGCCAAGTGCAAGCGCGGCCACTCCTCCGTTCATCGGCATCCGGTACTGGTATCACGATGAAGGGCTGTTCGTCACCGGCATCATCCCCAATACGCCTGCGGCCGAGGTGGAAATGAAAGCGGGCGATATCGTCATGGCTGTCAATGGCGAAACCCTCCGCGTTGAAAACGTGCGCGAAGTGGTTTGGAAACACGAAATCGGTGCCACCATTTCCTTGAGCATTGACCGCGCCGGCCGGCGCTTCGAGCAAGATCTGACGCTCATGGCGCTGCCCGAGGATTTGTTCGAGAATCCCGATTACGCGATGCCATTGGATCTGGCCTCGGTCGGTCTGTTTGTTGCGCAGTGCGATGACAAGCTGCTGGTGATGGGCGCCTTGTCCGATTCGGAGATTGCGACCGCCGGTTTCCACATTTACGACGAAATCACCGCGATTAATGGCGGCGACGTGCACACCATTGGCGAAGCCGACGCGGCCGTTTCCGTCCTGAACGCAGGCGATCCGCTCAGATTCGACATCTTGCGCGGCGAGCGGGCAATGACGATCAAGGTCTTCGCCGAAGACCACCGCCGGCGCGATCCCCGTCGCGGTCCGCCACGCCGGCCGCATCCGCGCCTGGAGGTTGAACGCGCTTACGTCTCCCAAAATATCGAGCTGGGTTACGGTGATGGCTTCGTTGTCGTGAGCGTCCTGGATCCGGCGCATGAGCTGTATGCGGCTGGTCTGCGCCAATTTGACCTCATCGTCGAAGCAAATGGCGCGCCGGTAGAAGCAGCGTATGACCTGTTCAGTGGCGACACGATCAAAATCGCAGTCGAGCGCATGAATCGCACCCTGCGATTCGACGTACCTGTATCGGCGGCGCCGCTGCTGATCTTCGGCGATGTCGAGCCGGTCGAGCAGGATCGCTCGCAGTGGCTGGGCTTGCACGAGAAGCAGGTCACGCTGGGCGTGCGCTACCTGCAGCTGGAGCCGGACAGCCCCCACTTTGAGGGCCGCTCGGTCAATCAGGGCGCCTACATCGCCGAGGTCATCGAAGGCCTGCCCGCGGTGAAAGCCGGCGTTCAGGAAGGCGACATCATCATCGCGGTCGCTGGCGAGCCGGTCACGATGGAGATCGACCTGCGCAACCGCATCTATTTCCACGAGCCGGGCGAGCGGGTGACGCTCGATATCCTGCGCGATGGCGAGATCTTGCAGATTGAGGTGACGCTGAGGGTGGCGAGCAAGTAAGCCGCTGATAGCTGGAAGATTCAGAAGCCCCTGTCAGATGGCAGGGGTTTTTTGTTTTGGTCAGCTTAGGCAAGCAAGTCTGTTTACATCAGCAACATGAAAGGAGAGCCGCCTGCTCGCCTGTACAAGCGATGTACTAGATTTTGCCTGTAGGCCAGGATAATCCCATCCCCTACTTCGCGTACTCCACCCGCCGCGTCTCGCGGATGACGTGCACCTTAATCTGTCCCGGGTACTGCATATCGTTCTCGATCCGCTTGGCGATATCGCGCGCCAGTTGAATCGAGGCGTAGTCATCGACCACCTCCGGCCGCACGATGATGCGCACCTCGCGCCCAGCCTGCAGCGCGTAGCTCTGGTCGACGCCGTCGAAGGTGTTGGCGATTTCCTCCAACTGCTTGACGCGGCGGATGTACGAATCGAGGCTTTCGCGCCGGGCGCCGGGGCGCGCGCCGGATATAGCGTCAGCCGCCTCGACGATGAAGGCTTCGACGCACTCTTTCTCCACTTCGTGATGATGGGCGGCGACACAATTCACGACCGCGTCTTTGCCGCCATAGCGCTTGACGAACTCGGCGCCGATCAGCGCGTGCGTGCCTTCGACGCTGTGGTCAATCGCCTTGCCGATGTCATGCAGCAGACCGCCGGCTTTGGCGATGTTGACATCGGCGCCCAACTCCATCGCTATCATGCCGGCGATATGCGCCGTCTCAATGGCATGGGCATGCTGATTCTGTCCGTAGCTGGTGCGGAATTTCAATTGGCCCAATAGCTTCAGCACTTCCGTGTGCAGGCCATGGATCCCGGTCTCGTAAGCGGCTCGCTCGCCCTCTTCGCGAACGATCTGTTCCACTTCCGCCCGCGTATCTTCGACCAGTTTTTCTATCCGCGCTGGATGAATGCGCCCGTCGACCACCAGTTTCGCCATGGTCCGCTTCGCCACTTCTCGGCGCACTGGATCGAAACTGCTGATGGTGACCGACTCCGGCGAGTCGTCCACCACGACATCGACGCCGGTCGCCAATTCAAATGAGCGGATATTGCGCCCGTTGCGGCCGATGATGCGGCCTTTCATGTCGTCGCTGGGCAGATGAACCACACTGACTGAGATCTCGTTCACTTGCTCGGAAGCCAGACGCTGTATAGCCATGGCGATGAGGCTGCGCGCCCGTTGATCGGCGGTTTCACGCGCTTCCGCTTCGACCTGCCGGATAATCCGCGCCATATCGTTGCGCGCATCCAGTTCGATCGAATCCAGCAGCTGCTGACGCGCTTCATCGATCGTCATTTGGGCGATGACCTCGAGCCTCTCGACCATAATGGCTTCGGACTTCTTGAGGTCGTTTTCCTTTCTATCCAGGCGGCTTTGGCGCTTGTTCAACTGCTGATCGCGCTGCTCGAGACGTTCCATCCGATTGTCGAGATCTTTGCGCCGGCGCTGTATGCGTTCGTCTTCGTCGCTTAGATCGCGGCGGCGGCGCGAGATTTTCGTTTCCGCCTCGCTGACGCGGCGCTGCGCATCGCTATCGGCATTGGCGAGTATCGCGGCCTTTTCCGCTTCGGCATTGTCAAGAATCTGTTTCGCGTCTTCCGACGCTTCGAGCAGCGCGCTCTGTCCTTCGTCCTGCTGCTTTTTCAGCAGCGCGCCCACACTCCGGCGGCCGCCGACGACATAACCCGCGATAATCCCAACGATGGCGACGACAACTGCGAGTACGACTGTTGTAAGATCTTGGATTTCCATAGTGGCTTGACGGTATCCATTGGATACATTCGTCTTGCTCCTTTCTTCAATTGAATCGGCGGTAGTCCGCCGATACTAGTCCGCATCGTCTTGAAAGTAGCCAGGATCGCGCTCCTCAAGCTCCAACTGCAAGCGCAGAACGACATCCCTGATTGTGTATTCGCCGAAACCGCGGCGGCGGAGCATCGCGCTCAGCTTGTGCCGGAACGCTTGAGGAGAACTGCCCCGATACCGCGACATCCGCGTTTGCGCAGCGCGAATTGCCGATGCCTCCTCATCGACTTCCGCCAGCAAGGCCTCGACGATTTCGTCATCGACGCCCTTCTGACGCAGCTCATATTTCAGCGCGCGCAAACCCATTGGCTTGAATCGAACGCGACTGCTTATCCAGAAGCGCGCGAATTCCATGTCGTCAACATAGCCACGCTGCCGCAATCGCTCAAGCACCTCGGCGATTCGAGAATCCGGTAACTGCTTCTTGGCGAGATGACGGCGAACTTCTTCAGTACTGCGTGGTCGATAGGACAGATAGCGCAGAGCCAGATCATAAGCGCGCTGGAGACGCCGAGCGTCGGCCAACTGGTCCACTTCTGAATCCGTCAGCGTCTGCCCTCTGCTGAGGCGAGCGGCCTCCATCAGGGGCAGGTCCAGGACATATTCATCATCAAGGAAGAGTCTTACTCTTTCCTTATCGCGCTGATGAACTTCCATGCCAGTGACGACAGGCATTGCACTCGTCCAATACAAATAGCCGCAGTTCCGCTGAAGCTGCGGCCTCACCAGCGACAAATTGCAGAATGCGTCAAATCACCAAGGTGACAGTAACAACGCCAATAGAATCAGTTCGAAACGCCCCGTAGTCTCTTCCCAAGCGCTACGGCATAGCGCGTCAGTATATTCACTGTTGAACTTTCGAAATGAAAGTCCATGTCAATCTGATCCAATCCTGCGGCGAGCCATTTGATCGCTCGCCATTTGCGCGGTGTAATCCGCAGCCGCAAATTCAGCGGAGTACGTTATCTCTCGTTATTCGCCAAATTCGCATTGCATTTCGCCACCTCTTCTCGTCACAGCTGCTTCCATCTGTGAGCCGCGACTCGAGTCGGTGGTCTAGGTTTTGCTTGCTCAAGCGACGGCAATGACAAGAATGTCATCTACCGGACACTTCCTATTATACAAAAAAACCGACATTGGCAAGTCTTGTATTATCGGTCGCGAGGCTTTTGCCGGATTAACGTATGTCGACAGCGGCAGATTTCGCAATTAATGCCAAAATTGTCGAATGATACAACAAGCTCAGCCTCAGCGTCTGACGCGATAGGCCGCCAGGCGCCGACCGATTCAAAGAGAGCCATGGTCGAGGCATTGCGCGCTACAGGTGTGAAGGATGGCGAGGCATTCGCGCGGCATTTTAGTGACGGGCGGCGGGACTTTTCTCGGCGACAACATCGCGGCGGCTCTGCTGGCGGAGGGCGCCAAGGTGAGCCTGCTGGTTCGGCCCGGCGCTGAAGACAAATTGGGACCGCTGGCGCAGCATACGCGCTGGTCGACGGCGGATGTCTGGAGCCCCGCCAGCTTGCGTGGCAAGGCGCGCTTGCACTCGGCAGTCATTCATACCGTCGGCAGCCTGACGGCGGATCCGGCGCAGGGTTTGTCGTATCGCCGTCTCAACTTTGAATCAGCGCGCAACGTCGCCAATATGTGCGTCAGCGATGGCGTAGAGCGCATCATCTTGCTCAGCGGCGTGGGCGCGCCCTGGATCAATCGCGCGTATATTCGCTCTAAACGCGAGGCAGAGGATTACATCAGCAGAACCGGTTTGCGCGCCACGATCGTTCGCGCGCCGCTGCTATACGCGCCTGGGCGAAGCCGTCCCCTCTTTTACCGAACCCTGTCCCTGCTTGGCGCGCTTCCGCCCTTGTCATGGTTTTATCTGGGCAGAATCGCGCCGGTCGCCGTCGACGCCTTGGCGCGCGGCGTCGCGAAGCTCGCTCTGTTGCCTGATGAGGATTGGCGAATCGTATACGCCCGAGACCTTCAGGCGCGGATCCGTCGTGGCATGCCCCGCCAGGCGGCCGCTTCAATGGAAACTTATATCCCGCAGCGAGCGGATGAAGAAGGTCCCTATGACGCGCTTGATGAAGACTTGCCCTTTGGCTGGTCCCCGAGCGATGAGCCACCCTAAATTGCGCTTGAAAAGGCTTGACCGCGAAGTATAATATGTGCGCTCTCAGGCGACGTAGCCAAGTGGTAAGGCAGAGGTTTGCAAAACCTTCATTCGTGGGTTCGAATCCCACCGTCGCCTCAACCGCGGCACTACCCAAGTTGCCTCGATCTATTCCCGAACCCACCACAAAGGTTTGAACGGAGATATCGATCGGCGCGATAGCCGCAAGCTGTGAGTTCTAGGTCGCGATCTTCCAGAAGCGTTCGGCATAAGCGCCCGTAACCGAATCCGTGAACGCTCGCCGCACGTCCCTTTCCATCGCCTCCAGGTCCGCCCAAAATGTGCTGATCTGCGAATCATAGCAAGCGATCGCGCCGATTTTCGCTTTCATTTCAGCTTGACTCAAGGTGATATCGGCCGGCTCCAGCGGCAGGTCAATCGCGCCCAGAGCCATCTCGGTGGACCGATCCGCCTTTGAATAAGGGAACTCCACATAAAAGCGGAGGGCAGACGGGTCCGGCGCGTCGCGCATTTGCGTCATCCCCCAGTCGCGCGCGATCTGGTGATCCACATGATGACCGACGCCCAAGGGCAGATAGACCTTCGTCGCCGTTTCCAATTCCGGGATCTGAATGCCTTTCAGCAGACGCGGCGCGTAATCAGCGGGATGAACCGCGCCAAAGAGCGACGCCTCCGACGGATAGAGCGCCATGTCACCGGCCAAACGATAGACGCAATCCGGCAGCGGGACGTGCATGAAGTCGACGCCAAGCGCCCGCGAGGCGCGTTCATCTTCGATTTGGCGCTGGCGCAGGGGATCGACGCCCGCGCCCCAACGCCGGTGCAGATCGTCCAAGATCGGCGTCGCCGGCAGCTCGCCATCAAAGAGTCCGCCCATCATGGTGATCACGAGCACGGCATGCCCGGCCGCCGTCAATTGACGCGCAGCGCCGCCACAGCTGAAGACGCCATCGTCAAAATGAGGCGAGATGATGACATGGGTTTCGGATGGCATTTCGGCCGCCAATCTGTCCTCTTCTTTTACCGGTTGCGCCTCAGGCAGTCTAACTCTCGTTGACGAAATAGTCGCAATGCCCGCTGATAGGGCAGCGATCGCAGGCTGGCTTGCGCGCGTGGCAGGTATCGCGGCCGTGCTGAATCACTTGAATATGAAACTGGTAATAGTCCTCCGGCGGGGCGATGGCTTCCATCACCGGATGGGCGTCATCCGCAGAGAGCTTCTCCGGCAGAAATCCGACCCGCTTGCAGACGCGAAAGATATGGGTGTCGACTGGGAATGCCGGGCGGCCGTAAGCGAAACACAAGACGATGGCCGCCGTTTTGGGTCCGATGCCTTTGAGCGAGACCAGCCATGCTTTTGCCTCATCCAGCGGCAGGTCATTAAGAAAGTCGATGTTGTATTCTCCCGCGGTTTCGAAGATGACCGTCAAAGCGTCTTGAATCCGCGGCGCCTTTTGATTCGCGAGTCCTGCCGGTCGAACCGCGTCTATCAAATCATCGAGGACGGCAAAGCGCACCGCCTCCCAATTCGGGAATCGCTCTTTCAAGCGCGCAAAGGCGCGATCGCGATTCATGTCATTCGTGCTTTGGCTCAAGATGCAGCTGACTAATTCGTCCATGCCATCCTGATTGCGCGACCAATCCAGCTCCCCATAGACCGCGGTCAAGGCAGCGGCGACGGGCGCGTACTTTGCCTTGCGCCGGGCGAGATTATCCACTTTTTCCAGCGGATCACGTTTGCGAGCCATGCGTCCATTGTACTGCGCGGATGGCGCTCTGCAAGCGATGGATTGTCGTAGCGCAAGCGAACTCAGGCGGCGGTCGCCCGCGGTGAGCTCCGGCGAGCCGGCTCAACTTTGTCTTGCGGCAGCAAGTACCAGGCGGTCAGCGCGATGAGGGCGAAGACCACAGCCGCCGCCAGGAAGACGCCACGCATGCCGAGCATGATGGCGACTGAGGCGCCAAAGAGCGGCGCCACCGCGCGCGAGCCGGACATCACCGAATTCTCCAGCCCATAGATGGCGCCGGCGCGCTCGGTGCCAGCATAACGCGAGAGCAAGGCGCTGGGCGAAGCCACCAGCCCGCCAGCAGCGATCCCCGCCAAAGCCTGCAAGACCAGCAACTGCCAGATATCGGCGACCAGCGCTTGCGGCAGGTAGAATATCGCGGCCGCCAGCGAACAGTAGAATAGCACTTTGCGGTGACTGATGCGGTCGCCCAGGCTGCCCAGCCAGACGGCGCCCACTGTGGAGGCGGCCGCCGACACCGCCATAAAGAGGCCCGCGTAAGTATTGGTCGCGCCAGTCTCGCTCGCGATCAGTGAAACCACGAAGAGCGGCGCGATGGGCACGATGGTTGTGCGCGCGAGGCCCGACAGGAAGCGAATGATGAGCGCGAGGCTCACACCGGAAGTGCCCAGGATGTTCTTCCAGCCCCGCGCCAGCGATACCGGGTGAAATTCGACCGCTTCTTTCGAGGCGCTGAAACTCTCGCTTACGCCGAAGTAAACCACTAATCCGCCGGTCATCAGCAGCAGGGCGGTTATCAAGTACGGCATGTTGTAGCCGAAGTGATCGGCGAGAATGCCGCCCATCAGCGGGCCCACGGCGACCCCGGCCCACAATCCCAATTGAAGCGTGCCCATTGCGAAGCCGACGCGGCGCCGCGGCGCCGCCGCCGCTACCAGCGCGTTATTGGCGGAAACGGTTCCCGTTACCAAGCCTTGCATGGCGCGGATCACGATCAACTGCTCGGCCGTCTGCGCGAAGCCCATCATCGCCATGGTGATCGCGCCGCCAAAGAGCGCTCGCATAATCATCTTCTTGCGGCCGAATCGATCGGCGGCGACGCCCCAGAATGGCGCCGTAACCATCATGGTGAGGCCCTGCACCGATATGATCAATCCGGCGGCCAATTCCGTGCTCAAGCCGGTCGTCGTACCTAAGGTCTCAATATGCAGCGGCAAGAAGGGAAACATCATCGAAAAGCCGACGGCGGACAAGACCTGCGCGACGAAGGCGACGCTCAGCGTGAGCTTCCAGGTATGCGGGACGGCAAAAGCGCGGGTGAGGGAGTGGGTCTGCGCCGAGAGAACTTTAGCCATCTAACTTAACCCCGATTCATGGGTAAAAAATTCTTGTTCTGCCTGATACAGCATGCGCCACTCCATTCGTGAAGACAGCGCACTCAACTACCTGTGGCGGCGCCGGTGGCAAAGCGGAAGAGTTTCCGCTTCGATTTCGGCATGAGCCGCGCGCCGATAAGCAGAATGGAACAGTAATAGAGGGCGACGGCGGCAAAGACAGCCCGCAAGCCAAACATGGCGGCGATGACGGAGGCGGTCATGGGCGCCATGCCGTTGGCGAATGAAGACACAGACGCGTCAAGGCCATAGACTGAGCCCTCGTCGCCCAGGTCGGTATACTTCGCCAGCATGGCCGCCGGCGCGGACAAGACGCCGCCCGCCGCGATCCCAGCCAGCGCTTGCAAGACGAGCAATTGATAAACGTTGCTGACCAGCGCCTGCGGGATGTAAAACACCATCGCCAGGCAGGCGGTCAAAATCAACACATTGCGGTAGCCCCACTTGTCGCCGAGCCAGCCAAAGATAAAGGAGCCGGCGGTGATGGCGATTGACGACACCGTCAGCACCAGACCGGCGTAGCTGCTTGCGCCGGCGGCCATGGCGCTCGGGATCAGAGCGGCGACAAAGAGAGGCGCTATCGGCATGACTGAGCGCTGGGCGAAGCCGTTCAGGAAGCGCAGAGAGTAAACTGTCTTCACGCCGCGCGTACGCAAGATGCCGCGCCAAGCGCGAATCATCTTCATGGGATTGAGGTCCAGTCGCTTGTCAGCCGCGGGCGCGTAAGTCTCATGGACAGCCAGCGTAACCAGCAAACCAGCCAGCACCAGCATTGCCGATGTAAAGAGGAAAGGAAGCTGAAATCCGAATCGTTCGGCAAGGATGCCGCCGACCAGTGGACCAATGGCGGCGCCACCGAACAAACCCACTTGCAGCGTGCCGAGGGCGAATCCGATCCGGTCGCGCGGCGTCTCGCCAGCGACCAGCGCCATGCTCGAAGCGATGATTCCGCTGGTCAATCCTTGCAGCGCGCGCAAGGCGATGAGCGCCAGAGCGGTCTCGGCGAAGCCCATCAAAAGCAGAACGATTGAGGCGCCGAAGAGCGCCCGCATGACCATTTTCTTGCGCCCGTATTGATCAGCCAGGCGGCCCCAAAAGGGCATAGCCAGCGAAGCCACCAAAGGCGGCGCGCCGATCACCAAGCCCGCCAGCAATTCGGGGCTGATGAAGTGGGCGTCTCTCAGTGTCTGAATATATAAAGGCAGAAATGGGTATACGAGGGAAATGCCACCGGTGCCAAGCGCCTGCGCCAGTGATACGACGATCAGCGTGACGAACCAGCGATTGGGAGGCTGAGATTCTTCAGCGTCTTGCACGAAGGCCCGCTCCCTGCAACTTTTTTTGCAAATTCGGCTAGGATACAATATTTCGCTTCTATTTCAAGCGAGAATCCGGGGCAATCTGGCTATCGTGATTCAACCTGTATTTCCGCGTCAAACTATAATATTCTCGGAGGAATCTGCCTTGAGAAAGGTCATAGAGAGCGGGCGCCCGCCCGCTTTCAATTTGCCGGTCGGCGTCTGACATTCCTTGGCGCCAGCGGCAGGCTGAATCCGAGGCGAGCCGGCAAGGGCTGGAAGAGCGCATGTGGCATGTGGCAACCGACCAAACTGGAACTTGAGCGTTTGGAAAAGGCGGAGCGCCTTCAGTGCAGGGGCCTTGAGCTTTATCCCGCGCGCGTCGAACGCAGCCATAACATCGCCGCTGCGGTCGCGCTTTTTCTGCGTTCGGAGGCTGACGCGCCGGCCGAAGCGATCGAGGTGACGGTCACGGGT
Source organism: Chloroflexota bacterium (assembly GCA_026707225.1). Lineage (GTDB taxonomy): Bacteria > Chloroflexota > Anaerolineae > Aggregatilineales > Phototrophicaceae > UBA6055. Next base: position 77,657 of record JAPOXG010000095.1, on the reverse strand, counting down.
CGCATTCGCCGTTTGAATAGCAAAGGCAAGGTTTCCTTCGCCCACATTGAAGACGAAAGCGGCCGCGTGCAGCTCTTTATGCGCGTCAACGCGCTGGGAGAAGACAGCTACGAATTGATTCGCCGCAAGCTGATTGACATTGATGATTTTGTCCAAGCCAGCGGCGCCATGATGCGGACGAGAACCGGCGAAGTCAGCGTGAATGTCGACGATATTCGCCTGCTCAGCAAGGCGCTGAGTCCGCTGCCGGTGGTGAAGGAGCAGCGCCTCGCCGACGGGGCGGTCATCGAATACGGCGAATTCAAAGACACGGAAAGCCGTTACCGCCAGCGCTACGCCGATTTAGCGGTGAACAAATCCGTGCGCGAGATCTTCATCCGGCGCGCGCGCACGATCAAAGCTCTGCGTGACTTTCTCGATGGCGAAGGCATGCTGGAGGTTGAGACGCCGGTCTTGCAGCCGCTCTACGGTGGCGCGGCGGCCCGTCCCTTTAGCACGCATCACAATCAACTGCATCAGGATCTCTATCTGCGCGTCAGCTTCGAGCTGTATCTGAAGCGGCTGCTGGTCGGCGGATACGACGCCGTCTATGAGATCGGGCGCGACTTCCGCAACGAAGGCGTCAGCTACAAGCACAATACCGAGTTCACCATGCTGGAATTCTACAAGGCTTACATCGACTACATGGGCGTGATGGACATCACCGAGCGGATGTTTGCCAAGGTGGCGCAGCAGGTGACCGGGTCGGCGCAAATCACCTATCAAGGGCAGGCGATCAATCTGGCGCCGCCCTGGAAGCGCGTCAGCATTCGCGACGCGGCGCAGGAGCTGCTCGGATTCGATTACATGGATTACCCCACCAGCGATACGCTCTACGCCTACCTGGATTCGCGCGGCTTGGCCGAGGGGCTGGAACCGAGCGACACCTGGGGCCGCATGATCGTCGAACATCTCCTGGGCAACTATATCGAGCCTCATTTGATTCAGCCGACCATCATCAAAGACTATCCGCGTGATATGTCGCCCTTCGCCAAGCGCCTTCAAGGGGAGCCAGCGAGCGCTGACGAAAAGGAGCGGCATTATATTGAGAGCCATACTGAGCGTTTCGAGTTTTTCATCGCCGGTATGGAAATGGGCAACGCCTTCACCGAGCTCAACGACCCGCGCGATCAGCAAGAGCGATTCGTCGATATGAAGCGGCTCTATGCCGCAGAATCCGACGAGACCACGCCGCTGGACGAAGATTATTTGAAAGCCATGCGCTATGGCATGCCGCCCAATGGCGGGTTCGGCAGCGGCGTCGACCGCATGGTGATGCTGCTGACCGACCAGACCAGCATACGCGATGTGCTGCTCTACCCGCATTTGCGCTCGCAGCAGATGACTGAGGCTGATCTGCGCGGCCAATTCATGCTTGAGGCCGCTGTCAGGGGATTCGAATATCGGCTGGATCATCAGCTCGCGGGGACGAAGCGGCGGCTCGCGCTCTATCTGCCCGCGCCCAACGTTGGCGTTGAATACCGGCTGGCGAATGCGCTTGAGGGCGCGCTGCCTCAGCTGCGGAACCTGCGCAAAGCTTTTGCTGGCTATCTCTATGTGATGACGGACGAGGCGCTTTACCGCATTGACGAAAACTTGATAGAGATTTCAGCCGCCGACTTCTGGACGTCGCTCAGTGAAGCCTGAGCGCTACACTCAGCCCTGCCCGAAATGACTGCATAAACCGAACTTCCCATGTATCTCGAATTCCTCAAGCCCGAAGTCTTTGACGCGATCATCATTATCAACATCGCCCTTGGCCTGCTGATCGCCGCGCGCCGCTTCCGCAAGGACATCACCGGTCCTTTGCCGGAGGACGCGCCATCCAGCGACTCTTAGCAACCGGCGCCGTCCTGAGCGGGCATGAAACTCGGTCGTCAGCGACAAATGGCATCAGCACAATACTATGTATTCCAAAAAGTAATGAATATCCCAGGAGAATAAACAACCATGCTCGATATCGCGCTAATCCGCGCAAAGCCGGATTGGGTAAAACAACAAATCGCGAAGCTCAACGATGAAGGCGCGCTCGCTCGGATTGATGCCATCGTTGGACTGGATGCGCGGCGGCGCGAAACCCGGACGCGCATCGAAACGGCGCAGGCGGCGCGCAACCGACTTAACCGCGCGATGGGCAAGCTGCGCGGCAACACGGACATGTCGCATGATGAGAAAGCGAACCGCGCTCAGCTGGCGGCAGCCGCGCTCGGCGCAGGCGACTATGAAGACGCTGGTCGATTATTGGACGGCTCCCTGCCAGCGGCCCGCGACGAGAATGCCGATTCCAAAGCGGCCTTCGACGAGTTAATCGGAAAGCTGCGCGCAATGGGCGACGCGATTGAAGACGGCTTCCAGCAAATCGACTCGATCGAAGCCGAACTGGGTGAGAACATGCTCTGGATTCCCAACCTGCCGCATGAGAGCGTGCCCGTCGCCGAAAGCGAAGACGACAACATCCCCGGACCGCTGCAAGGCTACTTGCGCGAATTCGACTTCGAGCCCAAGCCGCATTGGGAGCTGGGTCCAGCGCTGGACATTATCGACTTCGAGCGGGGCGTCAAGCTGGCGGGCAGCCGCTATTACACGCTTAAAGGCTGGGGCGCGCGTTTGCAGCGGGCGCTGATCAGCTTCTTTCTTGAGGAGGCGCGGGAGAACGGCTTCACCGAGGTCTACGTTCCGTACATCGTACACGGTGAGATGCTCTATGGCGCGGCGCAATTCCCCAAATTCCAGGACACCGTTTTCGCGCTGGCAGATGACGGGAAGTATCTGATACCGACGGCGGAAGTCGGCATCGCCAATTTGCATCGCGGCGAGATTCTGGAAGAAGCCGACTTGCCCTTGCATTATGTCGCCCACAGTCCTTGCTTCCGCAGCGAGAAAGCCAGCGCCGGGCGCGATGTGCGCGGCATCAAGCGCGTGCATCAATTTGAGAAGGTGGAGATGTTCAAATACGCCAGTCCCGAAACAAGCTACGACGAGCTCGAAACGCTGACGCGGCAGGCGGAGGCGATCTGCGCCAAGCTCGAAATCCCTTATCGCCGGCTGGAGATCGTCAGCGGTGATCTCGGCTTCAGCGCAACCAAGAAATACGATATTGAGATGTGGGCGCCCGGCTGCGGCGAATGGCTCGAAGTCAGCTCCTGCAGCAATACCGAAGATTTTCAGGCTCGCCGGGCGATGCTCCGCTATTATCCGAGCGGGACGCGCAAGACGCGCTACCTGCACACGCTCAACGGCAGCGGGCTGGCGACGCCACGCGTGATGATCGCCATCATGGAGAATTATCAGCAAGCCGATGGCAGCGTCGTGATTCCCGAAGCGCTGCGGACCTACCTCGGCGGCGCCGAAATCATCAACTAGGCGCCAAAGCACGGCTTCCCCCCCCCCCCAATAATTAAGGCACGGCTTTACACAGATAAATTGAGTATTCTATCACAATAAGTCCATCAAAGTCCACTGGGGTTGACACGCCGCTAACTTCCTCTAATGCTAAGGGTGACGACTATTTAGTACAGGAGGTTTGTCATGTTTAAGCAACTAGCAAGTTTTCTGTCAGTAGTCGTTTTAGCAGCATCTTTCATGAGTTCGTCTCTGGCATCAGATACTGGTGCGGCGAGCCTCAACACGTAGGCTGAGCGAGCAATCGCGCAAGCACTCGCCGACGGTCATGAAGTGAGCGTCACCGCTTCTGAATTGGTTTCCGCAATTCAAGGCATAAACAGCGCTTCCTTTGTCTCTCAGAGTGTCGACGACACTTTCCTGGCGAGTTCGAATAACAAGCGCTACAAATGCTCAGCAACCAGATGGTACGCTGGACACGGGTTAACGATCAACTACTGGGCTGATGCTAATGTTTCTGGTGGCAAAATCACAGAAATCACTAGCACTGGCTGGAACTATAGCTGGACGACATGGTGGCCTACGTTTGATGCGGTTGTTACGGGCAATTCCAGCGCCAGCATTCAGGGCGGCGGCTCCAGGATCAAGGTTCGATTTGACGGTCAGGTCAAATATTGGTTCGCTGGCATCCCAATCAGTACGAAGGCAATCAACCTAAGTTGTGTGAAAAATGCCTGAGTACATGATTGGCATACAGGAACTCATACTGATCGTGGTGATCGCTCTAATTCTCATCGCAATCTACCGCAGAATTTGCCGAGCCTTACGCTCACCTCCCAAGTCAGATAAGTAGAAATGAGATGAAAGGCGGAAGTTCTTGCTTCCGCCTCCTTTTGCAGAGCAATCTCACCAACTCTTTTTCGACACAATTCAATTCTAAATCAATTCTTTAGATGCAAAATTGCGAATCCTAACAGAGAAAAAGGGCATTTTCTCGAAAAAGAATCGCGCATCGCCGATTTAGAATCCACCAAAAAGCAAGAAATATGAGTTCAAGGTAGCGTTACCGATAAGAAAACGGTTGTATTGAGCCAGAATCCAATTGTGGTGCGATTGCTCTGCTCTTTTTTGTTCGTAAGGATTGTGGATTTCGCAGCTTCAGTTAGACTAAAAGTGCAAGCCTAGGAAGGATCCAAGTTCCGTACTATTCCAGTCGAATAGTGCCAACTTTCCTAGGCTCCGCAACTGTGAGTCTGAGGATGCGTGCTCATCAGTGACTATTCTAGCCGCATAGCCTCGGTGCCCGCAGGCTCGTTACCTATAATAATATACAGAAAACGCAAGCAATGAGCAACCCAATTGGCTTTTGGGCTTCGTGGAGTTTCTGGTCTTGGGATTCGTGGGCTTGGTTGAGTTCTTGTTGCTCGGAGATTTGGGTTTCTTTGGAGTCGTGGACATGGAAGTCGCCTCCAGTGGATTGGTCGAGGGATCAGATGGGCTGGCTGTTGGCAGAGCGCTGGATGGTCGCCCTGAAAATTTCCTCTGGGGTGGCGTCAATGTAGAACCTGTCATTCTCCCAATCTTCAGGGGTAGGCTCGATTCTCGTTGACAGCGATTATAGGTAAATTCTATAATCGATTCAGGCTGACAAGTGGCTTCACCCCTCGCAGTCGCGCTCTAACAGTCGTAAAGGAGTGAATGATGGCGTCCGAATCTGTCCTGGAGATCAGTGGATTATCGAAGACTTATGGCGCTGGCAAAATGCAGACTCTAGCGTTGAACCGGCTCGATCTGAGTGTGCATCGGGGCGAGATATTTGGCTATCTGGGACCGAATGGCGCTGGCAAAACGACCACCATCCGCCTGCTGCTGGATCTGATCCGCCCCAGCAGCGGTTCGGCTCGGATCTTCGGTTTGGACACCCGCGCCGACAGCGTGGAAATTCACCGGCGGATTGGCTTCTTGCCCGGCGAGTTAAGCCTGTGGGAAGGGCGCACCGGCGACCAAATCATCCATTATGTCGCCAGTGTGCGCGGCGATACCAGAGGCATCGCTAAACAGGCCGGCGAGCTTGCCGAGCAGCTGGATTTGGATACGTCCAAGCGCGTCCGCGATCTCTCTTCCGGCAACAAGCGCAAGCTCGGGCTCGTCATCGCCATGATGCACTCGCCGGCGCTGCTCATTCTCGACGAGCCAACCGGCGGGCTTGACCCCTTGGTTCAGCAGACATTTCACGAAATGATGGACGATTATCGCGCCAAAGGTCGGACGGTATTCCTGTCATCACACGTGCTCAGCGAGGTGCAGGCGATCTGCGACCGCGTTGGCATCTTGCGCGACGGCGAGCTCAAAGCGGTCGAATCGGTCGAAAAGATCACGAATGTTGAATTCCATTGGGTCGATGTCACCTTCCGCGACACGCTGCCCGCCGGCTTGCAGCAGCAGTTGGAGAGCCTGCCGTCAATTACCAATATCAGCACAAACGGCGCGCGAGTCCGCATGCGCATGGCGGGCGACTTTGATCCGCTGTTGCGGGCAATCAGCAGCGGCTACGTCGAAACGCTGCACGTCGAAGAGCCGTCGCTCGAGGAGATCTTCCTGGCCTTTTACAGCGGCGACGAGGAGACAACAATATGAACGGTACTGTCGTTGGAAACACGCTGCGCACGTCCTGGAAGCAGATCCTCTATTGGGGGCTGGGGCTGGGCGTTCTTGGGCTCTACATCGACTTCATCGCCATGAGCCCGGATATCATTTCGGGTTATGCCGACCTGCTCAAGTCCATGCCGCCCGCTATGCTGCAGGCCTTCGGCGCCAGCGACATCGCGCTGCTGACCACGGCGGAAGGCTGGATCGTATCGGTCTTTGTATCAGAAGCGGCGATATTCTTGTCCGTATTCGCGGTCATGGCCGGCTTGAACATCACCGCCAACGATGAGCAATCGGGGGTGATGGACGTGATTTTGTCGCTGCCGATTTCACGCGGCGCCTATTTGCTTGAACGTTGGATTGGCTTCGCGCTGATTGGCTTGGGCATCGTCCTGCTTTGCGCGCTGATCACGGTTGGGGGCCTCATCGGCATGAATGTTGACGCGCCGCAGGATGTGATTTTGAAGAGCATATTAAACTTGTATCCCGCGACGCTGCTGGTGATGACCGTGACTGGTCTGCTGGCGACCAGCCTGCGCAGGCGCGCCGTCGCGATCGGCGCCGCGGCCGCTTTCGTCGTGGTCAGCTACATCTTCAATGTCATTGGCGCTGCAGCCAGCGGCGCCATCGCCGATCTGATGGAGTCGGTATCCTACTTCAGTTATATTCACGGTGAAGCCTTCGTGACTGGCACATACGACCCGGTCGATTCCGTCATCATTCTTGTCGCCATTGTACTTGGTTTTGCCATCTCCCTGAACATGTTCGTCAGCCGCGACATTGGCGTATAGGAGGCTGCGCAATGATTGGTGCTGTATTCCTCGAGACATTGAAGACGACCTGGAAGCAAATGGTTTATTGGGGCATCGGTTTGTCGGCGATGGGGCTTCTCGTCGTCATCATGGTGCCGCTATTCAATATGCAAGATATGCAAAAGCTGCTGGAGAGTTTCCCGCCCGTGATTCTCGCCATGATCGGCGTTGGCAAAGACCTGGAAGTTTTCGCCACAAACGAGGGATTCGTCGCCATCGGCTTCTTCGGCAAATCGGCGCTCATCTTTGCCGTGTATCCGGTCGTCATGGGCATGCGCATCACGGCGAACGAAGAGGATAACGGCACGATGGACGTCCTGCTCAGCCTGCCGGTGGAGCGAGCGCGCGTCGTCATCGAGAAGTTCCTCGCCTACGGCGTCAGCTGCGTCGGCGTTGTAATCCTGATCTACCTGGGGCTACATATCGGCGTGATTCTCGGCGGCGTCGAATTGGATGCTTTGCGCCTGGCGGAAGTTACCTTCTATCTCATCCCGCTGATGGTCTTCATCATGGCGGCGACCATGCTGATCGCCGTGCTGGCGCGCCGGCGGATGGTCGCGCTGGGCATCGTCACCGCCTTCGTCATCGCCAGCTACATGCTGCAGACGATTGGTTTAGCCGCCGAAGGCACCGTTGCCGAGCCCATCGGCGCCGTCTCCTTTTTGACCTATTACAACACCGGTGACATCCTGGCCCAGGGCTTCATCTGGCCCCATATCGCCGGCTTTGTCATCTTGTCCGGGGTCTTGCTGCTGGCGTCGCTTTATCGCTACGAAAGACGCGACATCGGCGTCTGAAGCTGCAGTGTCGCGAAGTTTGCGCATGGCGCTCGCAATCGTTATGCTCGTCATAATGCAAGCTTAACCCCGCGACGGTATGATGCCGCGCAGTATCGTTCTGCTGCGTCCAACCGCATGTCATAGACATAGGAGAATCGAAATGAACCATCAAATCAGAGTGATGATTCTGTTCACGCTGCTGGCGCTCTTCGTCTCTGGCGCCGCCTTGGCGCATGATGACATCGTCATTGATTTCTACTTCCCCTCGGCCACCGCCAACGACGCCGAAGGCATCTTTCAGCGCTACGCCGATATGTTCCAGGAAGAAAATCCCGGCATCACCATCAATTCCGTGTTCTCCGGCAGCTACACAGATACGCGCAATACGATCCTCACCGAATTGCAGGGTGGCGGCGCCGGACCCGATGTCGCGGTGATGCTGTCGATCGATCTCTATAGCTTTGCCGAAGAAGGCTATATTGTGCCAGCGCAGACCTTCATCGACGCGATGGCAGACGGCGGCGCCTATATCAGCGACTTCTTCCCAGCTTTGATGGCGAACGGCATCGATGAAATGGGCACGGTCTGGTCGATTCCCTTCCAGCGCAGCACGCCGATCCTCTACTACAATGCCGATCTGCTGGCGGAGGCCGGCTACGATTCACCGCCGACCAACAACGCCGAGCTAGTCGAAATCGCGCAGGCTTTGACCACCGACGAACGCGATGGTTTGCTGGTGCCGGTCGCCGGGGGCTTCCCCATTTGGATGTATCAAAGCTTCGCCATCGCCTATGGGCAAAATATCGTCAGCGATGACCCGACCAAAGTCTACTTCAATACGCCGGAAGCGGTGGCCGCAGTCGAGTTTGTGCGGTCATTGGGCACGGATCTTGGCGTGGGTCCAGCGGGCGGCGCCGCCTGGGGCGATACGCCGGTCGCCTTCCTGGCTGGTCAAGCGGCGATGATCTACCACACGACGGGCAATCTGAGCCGCATTCTCGATGGCGCGGACTTTGAAGTCGGCGTTTGGTATCTTCCCAGCGGCCCGGCGGGCGAAGACGGCACTGGCTATGGCTCGCCCACTGGCGGCGGCAATCTCTACATCTTTGATGACGGCAGCAAATCCAAAGAGGAACTGGATGCGATCTGGAAGTGGGTGCTGTTCCTGTCCTCACCAGAGATTCAGTCCGATTGGGGCGCGACCACGGGCTACATCGCCTCAAACGCGACCGCTTGGGAGACCGAGCCACTGGCCTCGCGCGCGATGGAATACGCGCAGTACGGCGTTGCGCGCGATCAGTTGCAGCACGCCGACAAGGAATTCTCCAGCTATGCCACCATCACCATCCAGGGCATCATCAACAAGACGCTGGAAAGCATCCTGACCGGCGAATCGGAGGACGCGCAGGCGGCGATGGACGCAGCGCAGGCGCAAATCGACGGCATCCTCGCCGAATATAAGTAAGGCGATTTGAGGGCGTACGACGAAGCTCGCCCTCTTCTTTTCCGCTCCGATCCAATAGCAGGCTCTTGCATGCGCGCGCAATCGCCGCGTCATTCGTTTTTTTCGCATTTGCAGCCCTATCTGCTGATCGCGCCAACCTTGATTCTGGTGCTGATGTTCAACGTCCTGCCCGCGATCAAGACGGTGACCGACAGCCTGCATCGACCGGCGCGGGGCCTCAACGCCGCCGGTAAAGCGCCCGATTACGTCGGCTTGCAGAACTTCCAAGATCTCTTCGATGAGTCGCATTATATGGGCGCGCGTTTCCGGCGCGCCTTCCGCAATACGATCGTCTTCGCCCTGGCGACGGTCGTCATCGGCGTGCCGCTGGGCCTGCTGCTGGCGCTGCTGCTCAATCACAAGCAGCCGCTGCGCGGCCTTTGGCGCTTCGCGGTATTCTATCCGTCGCTGCTGCCGCTCATCGGCGCCGCCAGCATCTGGTCCTTCATCTTCTCCGACAGCATCGGGCTGGCAAACGCCGTCTTGAAATCCCTGGGCCATCCCGGGCTGAACTGGCTGGGCGACCGCAACCTGGCGCTGCTTTCGGTGATCATCGTCAATATCTGGAAGCAGGCCGGCTACTTCATGATATTCTTTCTAGCTGGTTTGCAGCATATCCCGCGCGACATTTATGAATCAGCCTCACTGGACGGCGCCAGCGATTTGCAGCAGTTCGCCTCGCTCACGCTGCCATTGCTTCGGCGTACGCTTCTGTTCGTCATCGTCATTTCTTTCATCTTCGCCTTTCAGACGGTTGAGCAGTTGCAGGCGCTTGGCGAGGGCGGACCGAACGATTCGGCGAATCTGCTGCTCTATCTGATCTTCCAAAACATATCGGAACGGCGGAATTGGGGCTATGTTAACGCCATGACGATTGTGCTCATCGGCGTCGTGCTGACATTTACCATCGCCAATTTTTTGCTGTTTGAGCGGGATGAGGGCAATTGAGTAGCCGTTCTGGAGGCCTCTTGCGTCAAATTGCGTCGGTGACGAAAACGGTCATCGCGATCTTGTTTCTCATCCCGCTGATCTTCACGCTGCTGGTCAGCCTGCGGCCCGAGACCGAACCGGTAACGAAGGGCAATATCTTTTTCGGCAGCGAACTGACATTTGAGAATTACCAGCGCGCCTTTGTGATCGCGCCCTGGAGCTTGCACTACATCAACAGCATCATTTTCGTCGCCGGCGTCTTGCTCGTCCAACTGGTCACGGTGACTGGCGCCGCCTACGCCTTCGCGCGCATGCGCTTTTTGGGGCGCGACCTGCTGCTGATAGTGATTCTCTTGCAGTTGATGATCCCCTCTGGCGTCTTGCTGGTGCAGAATTTTCGCATGATCAATACGCTTGGGCTTTTTGATACGCGCATCGCGCTGATGATTCCCTACTGGGGCTCGGCCTTTGGCGTGCTGCTTCTACGCCAAACCTTTCGCGAGGTTCCCATCGAGCTGGAAGAAGCGGCGCGGATTGACGGCGCCAATCTCGCGCAAGTCATTCGGCATGTCTATGTGACAAACGCCATACCAGCCTACTTGGCCTTCGCGCTGGTCTCCGTCAGCACGCATTGGAATGAGTTCCTCTGGCCCTTTATCATCACGCGCTCGGAGGGGATCCGCCCGCTGACCGTGGGGCTGAACAAGCTCATCAAGACGACTGATCAAGGCGCCTTTTACGGGCAGTTGATGGCCGGCACGCTGATCGTCATCGCGCCGCTCGTTATCCTGTTCTTGTTGTTCCAACGGCAATTCGTGGAAAGCTTCGCCCGCAGCGGCATTCGCTGATTTCAACCTGTAGCGTGTACAATGAGCATACTATAATCGCGCTGGGCGAATGGTCTGTCTAAGGGAACGCATGGGTTGCAAAGAAGATCTACGGCATAAGATCGCTGCCCGCGAAGCGCGGATCGCGGTGGTTGGCTTGGGCTATGTTGGTCTGCCGCTGGCGGTCGAATTCGCGGAAGCGGGCTTTCGCGTCATCGGCATGGATGTCGACGTCGAGAAAGTACAACAGATCAACGGCGGCCTAAGCTATATTGACGATGTCTCCAGCGAGCGCGTCGGCAATCTTGTCGGCAATGGCAAGTTCTGCGCGACCAACTGTTACGGCGAGCTGCGAAAAGCCGATGCCATCAGCATCTGCGTGCCGACGCCCCTGCGGAAAACGCGCGATCCGGATATGGCATTCATCGTCCAGGCGGCGCGGTCGATCGCCGAGATCCGCCGGCCCGGCATGCTGATCGTGCTGGAAAGCACGACCTATCCCGGAACGACTGAAGAAATCATTTTGCCGGAGATCGTCGGCGATGACCTTACCGTCGGCGAAGACATCTTCATCGCCTACTCGCCAGAACGAATCGACCCGGGCAATGCAATGTATTCTGTTCGCAACACGCCCAAGGTGGTCGGCGGCATCACCGCCGATTGCACCGAAGTCGCCATTGAGCTCTATCGCTCGGCTGTCGATCAGGTCATCGCTGTGTCCTCGCCGACGGCGGCGGAAATGGTCAAATTGCTGGAGAACACCTTTCGCGCGGTGAATATCGGGCTCGTCAACGAAATGGCGCTGATGTGCGACAAACTAGATATCGATGTTTGGGAAGTGATTCAAGCTGCCGCCACCAAACCCTTCGGCTACATGCCCTTCTATCCCGGCCCAGGCCTTGGCGGGCACTGCATTCCGGTGGATCCGCTTTATCTGAGTTGGAAGCTCAAGACGCTTAACTACAACGCCCGCTTTATCGAATTGGCGAGCGAAGTGAACACCTCGATGCCCTACTATGTCGCGAACAAGATCACCGAAGCGCTGAACAATCAGGAACGCGCCGTGCGTGGTTCGCGCATCTTGATTCTGGGCGTCGCCTACAAGCGAAACGTCGATGACGTGCGCGAGAGCCCGGCACTGGATATCATCAGCCTGCTGCGACAGCGCGGGGCGGTAGTCGACTATCACGATCCACACGTGCCGCAGATTAACCTGGAGAGCGATCTGCTCATGCAGTCAAAGGACTATGATTTGCAGCTCCTGCGTGAAGCGCATTGCGTGGTCATTGTCACCGATCATAGCGTCTTTGATTGGGATGAGATTTCGCGGAACAGCCACGTCATCGTAGACACCCGCCACGTATACAGCGACCGCGGCCGGGGGCATATCATCAGCTTATGACGCGCCGTCCCAGCGATCAGTCGCGAACCGTCCACAACCATAAATTTTCTGATGTCGCTCCGAATCGCGATTGACGCCAGCAGAACCACGAGACCAGAGCCGACGGGTACAGAGCATTACGCCCTGCGGCTGATTCAATCGCTAATCGCCGCGAACGAATCTAGACCGGCGCCATATCATTTGTCGCTCTATTTTCGTGATGCGCCACCGATGGGCCTCTTCGCGACTTCTGATTATGTCAAAGAAATCGTCATTCCCTTTCCGCGGCTGTGGACTCATCTGCGTTTTGCCGCGGCTTTGCAGCGAACGCGACCCGATATCACCTTTGTGCCGGCGCATACCCTGCCATTCGCCTTTCCCGGCGCAGGCTTGGTAACGGTGCACGATTTGGGATACAGGCACTTCCCCAAGGCGCATTCGAGGGTCCAGCGCGCCTATCTGGAGCTCAGCACGCGATACAGTCAGCAGCGAGCGGCGCTCGTGTTGGCGGACAGCGAGGCGACTGCGGCCGATCTCAGCCGGTTTTACGGCACGAGGACCGACAAAATACGAGTCGTTTATCCAGGGGTTGACGGCGCCATTCGGAAATCATCCGCCCAAGACATTAAATCGGCGCGCGCCAAGTATCAGCTGCCCGCGCGCTACTTCATCTTCATCGGCACGCTGCAACCGCGCAAAAATATAGAGCGGATCGTGAAAGCCTTCCGGAGTTGGCAGCGAGAACATGACGATGACGCTACTGCGCTGGCGCTCGCCGGCGGGGAGGGCTGGCATTTTGACGCATCCTGGCTGGAAGGCGCGACGAATGTAATCGTCACCGGCTACGTTGACGAGGCGGACAAGGGCGGCTTGCTGGCCGGGGCGATCGCCTTGGTCTTCCCCAGCCTGTATGAAGGGTTTGGCTTCCCGGCGGTGGAAGCGATGCATTGCGGCACGCCAGTCATCGCCAGCCAAACATCCAGCCTGCCGGAGCTGGTCGGCGACGCCGGCTTGCTGGTCGATCCGCTAGACGTAGCAGCGATTGCGGAGGCGATGGGGCGCTGCAGCGACGATGCCGCCCTGAGAGAGCTGCTAAGCGAGCGCGGCATCCAGCGGGCGAAACGATTTACCTGGGACGCGGCGGCAGAGCACGTGATGGTATCGTTAGACGAGCTGGGCAGACGCGCCAGCAACAGTCGCTCGCCAATCTGATAGAATGGCATTGGGCGAGCCGCAGCGAATACAATGGCGAACGAACGCATTCTTCTGGTCCAGTTGGCGGATATCGGCGACCTGGTATTGACCACGCCGGCGATAGCCGCATTGCGTGAATCCCGTCCAAAATCTCAGATTGATCTATTGGCCTCGGAACATGCGCTGCCGCTGATGCCATCGGGATTGGTCAACCGCCTGATTCCTTTCAGCCGCGGCGGTGGCAGCGCCAGCCGTGAAGTATTCTCTTTGCCGAACCTGCGCATGCTTTTAACATTGCGCGCGCGGAAATACGAGGCGGTCGTTTTCTTCCATCACTTCACGTTTCGCGTTGGCGTCTTCAAATTCTGGATTCTAGCGAAAGCCAGCGGCGCCCGTCGTATCATCGGTTTGAAAAATCAGAACATTGGCTTCCTCACCGACGCAGTCGATGATGAAGGATTCGGCGCCCGGCACCAGGCGCAATACTGGCTTGATCTGGTGGCGCTCTTGGGGGCGAGCGGCTGCGCGCGTCCGGCTCAAGTCAAGCGCGAGGCAATATCCGCCCTGGCCCTGCCAGCAAGCGGGCACCCCTGCGTCATCATACACGCGGGGAGCGGCGGCTATAGTAACGCGCGGCGCTGGTCCGCCGAGGGTTTCGCCGCGGTCGCTCGCGGCCTTCAACAAGAGCGCGGCGCAGAGATCGTCCTGGTTGGCCAGCCAGAAGATAACGGGGATCGGGTCGAAAATCTGCTGGAACAGAAGCCGACAAATCTGATTGGCGCGACCAGCCTGCCGCAGCTCGCCGATGTCATCGCCAACGCGGATCTGTTCATCGGCGCGGACAGCGGCGTGATGCACATTGCCGCCGCGGCCGGCAGTCCCGTCTTGAGCATTTTCGGACCCAGCAACCCCGATGCCTGGAGTCCCTGGACCGCTGGCGGTCCTGCAACGGTGCTCAGCAGCGGCGTGGAATGCAGCCCATGCAGCTATGTCGGGCATGGGATTGGCGCGCGCGCAGGCTGCGAGGCGCGCACTTGCATGAAACTACTGCGCCCGGAGCGGGTGCTGGCGGCAGCGCGCAACCTCCTCGATGCCGCCGACGCAGAATCCTTTCCAAGAGGGAGGACCCTAGCCGAGACCGCGCCCCCCAAGGCTGAACCCCGCTTGAAGGTACTGGGTGTGCCGATCGACGCCATCACTTATGACAGCTGGATGCGGCGGATAGGTTCATGGGTGGCGGCGGGCGGAAGCGCGCGGCATGTTTGCACGGTGAATCCCGAATTTATCATGATCGCGCAAGCCGATCCCATTTTCTTCAACATCCTGAATCGAGCCGAAATCTGTGTCGCGGACGGCGTCGGCTTGCTTTGGGCGAGCCGGCATCTGGGCGCGCCAATACCGGAACGCGTTACCGGCTCGGACGGCGTGCCCTTGATCGCGCGTCATGCGGCACAAAAAGGCTGGAAGCTTTTCTTGCTCGGCGCGGCTGAAGGAATCGCCGAGCGCGCGGCCGCCATTCTGCGCGAGCAGCAGCCGGGGCTCATCATCGCCGGCAGCTATGGCGGCAGCCCGGCCCCGTCTGAAGAAGATGAAATCGTCTCCAGAATCAACGCCAGCGGAGCCGATATCTTGCTGGTCGCCTATGGCGCGCCGAATCAGGACAAATGGATCGCCCGCAATCTTCCGCGTCTGGATGTGGCGATGGCGATGGGCATCGGCGGATCGCTCGACTTTATCGCTGGCGTCGTGCCCCGTGCGCCGCAATGGATGCGCGCGCGCGGCCTCGAGTGGCTATACCGCCTGCTGCGCCAACCCTGGCGGCTAAGACGAATGCTCCGCCTGCCTCGATTTGCGCTCGCGGTTCTGCGGCAGAAGGCAGGGGAAAAGCCCTAAGTAAACACACTGTTTGTATCGCGTTTCCTTTACAGTAAACTATCGATTTGATAATTCGCAAAGGACATCCGCCCAAGAATGTCAACGCTGTTGAAGTCTCATGTCGCGAGCCTGGCAGACCGCACCGTACTTGTGATCGGCGATGTCATCCTGGACGAATACATCACCGGTCGCGTGACCCGTATGAGCCGCGAGGCGCCGGTCCCCGTTCTCGAACTGGAGTCAAAGCGTTACATCGCCGGGGGCGCCGCCAATCCCGCGGCCAACATCGCCTCCTTGGGCGGACGCGCGATTCAGGTTGGGATCGTCGGCGAGGACGCGCCCGGGGAACAGCTTCGGCAGCTATTGGTCGAACAGGGCATCGAGGCGGACGGCATCTTGCGCCGCGCCGATCGACCGACGACCGTCAAGACGCGCATCCTGGCGCAGATGGGCTTGCGCTTCCCGCAGCAGGTGACGCGTATTGACACACTCACACGCCAGCCAATCGACGGCGAGACGGAATCGCTGGTGGTCGATTTCGCCAGCGGAAAATTGGCCGATGTCAATGCGGTGTTGCTTTCTCATTACCATGGCGGCCTGCTGACGCCGTCGCTCGTGCGAAGAATCCGCGATCTCTGCGCCGCTTACGGTGTCCTGCAAGCCGCCGATGTTCAAGGCGACTTTGGTATATTCAGCCAGCTGGATGTCATCAAATGCAATGCCGAAGACGCGCAGCGCTATCTCAACCGACAGCTGGCTTCCGATGAAGACTTCAGCCAGGCGGCGCTGCAGCTGCACGACCGCTTGGGCATTCGCCGGGCGACTATCATCACGCGCGGGGCAGCTGGCGCGACCCTGGCGGCAAATGGCGAAACCACACATTGCCCGGCGCCGAGCGTCAGCGACGTCTATGATACTGTCGGCGCGGGCGATACAGCCATCGCGACCCTTACCCTGGCGCTGGCCGCCGGAATTGACGAGCGTGAGGCGCTCATGCTGGCAAATTACGCCAGCGGCATCGTGGTGCGGCACTTCGGCAATTATGCGCCGACGCCGGCCGAACTGATTCGCTGCATCGACGGCGAATTATGAGAGGATCTCGACGAACTCGATGGTGTTGCCATCGGGGTCAGCCAGCGACGCGACTTTAGCCCCTTTGTATTCTTCAATGGGGTTGATCTCGCCGCCGTGATTGGCCAGCCCCTTCGCCATTACCGCATCAATGTCAGCCACCTGATAGCGAAACTGCTGGCGATTTTGCTCGGCGACGACGCCGGCTATCGTGTTTGGGCAGAAGGTCAGCTTCATGCCGCCGAGTTCACCGGCATAGAATTGGTCATCCCCAATATGCACGGTCGGCTTGAGCCCCGCGCAGAATACGGCGTTGTAAAATCTCACCATCTCTTTCATATTGATAGCAGCTACGGTCAGCCCAACCAATTGCATATTCAATCTCCCGAATAAATCGCCTTAAAATCCAATTGTAGCTGACGTATCGGACATTCAAGCGAGACATCAGAGCCATCATGTTCAATCCACCAAATGCGAAGTCCTTTTTTGAAACAGTCTGGGACATCGTGCTGCAGATCCCGGCCGGCAAAGTCAGCAGTTACGGCCAAATCGCGTCGATGATCCCCCCGGACGCCGATATGGAGCCGACCCAACTGCGCCGTTTGGCGCCGCGCTGGGTGGGCGCCGCTATGCGCAAGACCCCGCGCGGCAAGTCCATCCCCTGGCACCGTGTCATTAACAGTCGAGGCACGATCAGCTTTCCCGCCGGCAGCGCCCAAGCCGAGGAACAGCGGCGTCTGTTGGAAGCGGAAGGCGTACGCTTTGACGAGAGCGGCAAGGTCAATTTCGCTGGCGTTGGCTGGCAGGGACCCTCGGAAGCCTATTTGCGGCGCCATGGTCTATTGCCGCCACGGCTCTTGAAATAAACGGCTAGAACTGCACGTAGCTGTTTTCCGCCAATACGAAGCGGTGCGCGTCCGGCATGTGCGTGGCGGAGGTGACGCGGGCGTTGTCGGCCAGCAGGCTTCGGTCTATCCGTCCGAGGATATTGCGGATTTCGCAGTTCTTCATGACGATGCTGGCTTCGATTTCGCTGCCTTCGACCACGACATTGTCGCCAAGCGATGTATAGGGTCCCACATAGCTGTTGCGGATGATGGTGTCCTGGCCGATGATGACGGGCCCGCGTATGACGCTGTCGATGATCCGGCTGTTGCGCCCGATGAGGACGCGGTGCGACACTTCGCTGTCGCCTTCAATCTGGTCGCTATTCTCCGGCGCCGGCGTATAGGGCAGTTCTTCCAATACCAACTGGTTGGCCATGATGATCGCGTTGGGCTTGCCAGCGTCAATCCACCAGCCATTGAGCTCGTAAGACGCGACATGCAGGCCATTGTTGATCAGCACCTGGATGGCGTCCGTGATTTCAAGCTCATTGCGGCCCGATGGCTTGATTCGCTTAATCGCGTCAAAGATGGAAGAGCGAAAGAGATAGACGCCGGCGATCGCCAGGTTGGATGGCGGATTCTGTGGCTTTTCGACCACGCGCACGATGTTGCCGTTGTTGATCTCCGCAATGCCAAAACGCGTCGGGTCCGGCACGCGGCCCAGCACAACCGCGGCTTCGTTCGGCGAATCGGCAAAAGACGTGAGCAGGCCGGTCATCTTGTCCTGGAAGATGTTGTCGCCAAGGAAAATAGTGAAGGGCTCGTCGCCGACAAATTCGTGGCTGAGCGCGGTCGCATGCGCGAGGCCGAGCTGTTCGTCCTGCACGATATATTCGATGTTGACGCCGAGCAGCTTGCCATCGCCCAGGTTGGCGACGATCGGAGAATCCATGCTGTTGACGACGATGCCAATATCGGTCAGACCGGACTTCTTCAGCGCATCCATCGCGTAATTGATCAGCCAGCGGTTCGCGACCGGCACCAGCGACTTGGGCATGGTTAACGTCACCGGGCGCAAGCGCGTACCCTGCCCAGCCGCCAGAATCAACGCTTTCATGTCATCTCCTGTTCAATGCCTGCCGTCAATGAGATCTGACTCGCATGGTAGCAGAGCTTGCCATTTCGCGACAGGCAATCGCCCGCCTGTTGCTTCAAAGGCTTTTACAGCGGCGTTGTCGCATCACCTCAAAAGCAATGACGGATGCCGCGCCAACGGCGCCCAGCGACTGAGCAAATTCGCGCCCGTAAGGAATTCGCAGGGGCAAATCAGCCGAGCGCAGGAATGAGCGCGTGACTCCGCGCTTTTCACCGCCGATCAACAGAAATAGCGGTCGAGTCAGATCCGCCTCATAAATTGAACGCGGCGATTCAGTCTTGGCCGCGCAAGCAATGGCGAGCCCCCGGCCGCGATAAAATGCGGCGGCTTCAGCAGCCGAGTCGGCAATCGCCAGCGGCAGCCGCTCTATCGCTCCGGCGCTCGCTCTGCCGACGAGCGCGCTGGCGCTGCTCCAATTTCGCGGTCGAAGCACAGCGCCATCGACACCGGCGGCGTAAAGCGCCCGCAGCGCCCCGGCGAAATTGTAGGGATCCTCGATGCCATCCAGCATGACGATGAAGGCGGCGCCATCCTTCGGCAGCAGCTGATTCAGCAAGCAAAAACGCCGTTCGCTCACCCGCGCGATCAGTCCACCGTGGGAGCCGCCGGATGCGCATTTCTCGATGGCCGCGCGCGCTGCGAATATAACTGGCACACCGGCGGCTTGGGCTTGCCGGCGCAGTTCGCGCAGTCGCCGGTCGCGTCGCTTGCTTTCATCAATCAGAATCTGGTGGACATCGCGAAAGTCCGCTTCGAGCGCCGCCCGAATTGACAGGTAGCCTTCCAGAATATGGCATGCTGGCGGCATCAGTCGGTCAACCGCTTGGCTTCCCGCCACCAAACTTCGAGTTCATCCAGGCTGAAATCGGCAATCGGCTTGCCTGCCGCCTGCGCCCGCTGCTCCACATGGCGGAAGCGGCGGTAGAACTTGGCATTGGTTTGCCGCAGCAGGCTTTCCGGATCGTCAACACCGAGCCAGCGCAGCCAATTCACCAGGACGAAGATAAGATCACCGATTTCTTTGGCGCGCGCCTCGGCCGAGCTCGCCTCGAATACCTCAGCCAGTTCTTCCCGAAATTTGGCTTCGACGCCGCTGGCGTCAGGCCAGTCAAAGCCGACCTTGGCCGCCCGCTGCGAGTATCGCTGCGCCACGAACAGAGCGGGCGCGCCCTTGGGAATCCCATCCAAGAGCGACTCAAGCGGCTCGCTGTCGCTGGCTTTTTCCGCCTGCTTGACCTCGTGCCAGATACGCGAAAGCTGCCCCAGATCGTCGGTCGCTTCGATATCACCAAAGACATGCGGATGACGCCGAATCATTTTTTCGTTGAGATGCCGCAGTAAATCAGGCATCTTGAATTCGCCTTCGTCGATGGCGATCTGCGTGTGCAGCAAGATCTGCAAGAGCAGATCCCCCATTTCTTGGTACAGCGCCCGCGGATCGCCCGCGTCCAGCGCGTCCAGCGTCTCATAAGCTTCTTCAATTAAAAATGGGCGCAATGACTTGTGCGTCTGCTCGCGGTCCCAGGGGCAGCCCTCGGCCGATCGCAGGCGCGCGATGATGTTTTGCAGCGCTTCGAAGCTGCTCAGTTCGTCCATCGCCGGAATGTAGAGCGATGTCATCACATCAATCCGCGAGCTGCGGTCGATTTCGTACAATCGAAGGGATTCGACAAGGGATTTGGCGGTCCCGGCCGCGTGTATCAGCTTAACCGGGAACTCATCCTCATACTGATTCATCAAAGTCAGCTTGAGATTGGAAGCGACCGCTGGACTGTAGACCTGCGCCAAGAGCGCCGGCAGCGCCGGATTGAGTGGTGGATGGTACTGCTCGGCGACGGTGAGAGCGTCCAACACTTGCAGCCCATCCAGCGCGTCAAAGCCCAGCAGCGATAGACAGGGCTCGATGAAGCTGATGCCATGCGCGATCTCGACTTGGATCGCCTCCTCCCGGGCGCGCTCCAGAATGCGCGTCACGGTAGCTTCGCCCACGAGCGGGTCACCCGGTACGCCGTAAACGACCTCGCCCGCTTCCCGCGCCAATTGAATGACCCGCGCGGAGATTTCGGCGTAGACGTCGTCAAACTGCGCAAACTGTTGGTAAACGTCATCGAAACTGACGACTTCGCAGGTCGCTGGAAGACCAGCCACGCAGGGATGCCGCGCCGTGCGCAAATACAGCGTCGGCGTGCCGCAAATGATTTCCCAGGCTCGTCGGGACAGATCGTCTACGGCGCCTGGTCCCAATCCCAGAATTCTAATCATAAGGAGCCACTTACATAGCCACCGGCTTTAGTTGCGCGCGCTTCAACAAAAACAGCCAGCGACCCTCGGCGAGCGCTGGCTGACAGGCGCGTATTCCAGCCTGGCTTTAACGTTTGGTGTAGGTCGGCGCTTTACGGGCGCGCTTGAGACCGGGCTTTTTGCGTTCCTTCACACGCGCGTCCCGCGATAGGAACCCCTCGCGCTTGAGCGTCCCGCGCAAGTCCGGGTCAATCTTCTCCAGCGCGCGGGCGATGCCCAGCAAGATGGCGTCACGCTGTCCGGTGATGCCGCCGCCGTTGACGTGGACCGAGATATCGTAATGGCGTTCCTGCCCAATATGCGTCAAGGGCGCCAAGCAAAGCTCGGTATCGCCCAGCCGCGGCAAGTACGCCATGCCCTCTTTGCCATTGATGATGAAGCGGCCCGTGCCGCCGGGAAACAGCCTGACGCGCGCGGAAGCGGACTTGCGGCGCCCGATGCCTTCGTAATACTGTGCTGACATTCAATCTCTCCTCAAACTGTGCGCTCCGCGAACGACGCCTGGTCGTTATTCGCGCGCGGCGCTTTCCATTCTCCCGCAGCCTACAGATCCAGAAGCTGCGGCTGCTGCGCCCGGTGCGGATGATCGGCGCCGGCGTAAACTTTGAGCTTTTTGAACATACGGCGTCCCAGCGGACCTTTGGGCAGCATACCCTTAATCGCGAGCTTCAACGCGCGGTTGGGGACCTTGTCCATCAGTTCGCGCAGCGTCATCGACTTCAAGCCGCCGGGATAACCGCTGTGGCGGTAATAGGTCTTTTGGTCCATCCGCTTGCCGGTGACATGGATCTTGTCGGCATTGACGATGATGACATAATCGCCGGTGTCGAGATGCGGCGTAAAGTAAGCTTTGTGCGTGCCGCGCAAGAGTGGCGCTACCTTTGAGGCGACGCGCCCCAAAGTCATGCCTTTCGCATCAATCACCCACCAGCGCCGTTCAATGACGCCCGGCGTGGTCGCGTAAGTCTTCTGCACAATCTGTCTCATGTCCTACCCTCCGGCCCAGCCGCCATTTTGTCTAGCGGTTCCGCGCGAGTCGTTGATTCAGTCGCGTGTCTCTGCGGGTAGCCGACCGCTTCCAGGATAAGCCCCTTCGCCGGCGCCAGCAGTTTCGCCCTGGCAATGTCACGACTGCGCAAAATCGCTTCGAACTCACCCGGGCTTATCAGCCCCTGACCGACCTGCGCCATCACTCCTACCAAGCGGCGCGCCATGTGGTACAAAAATGCCGTCCCGCGAATTCGATAGCGCAATGTCTTCCCAAATTCTCCCGATTCAGTCTCCCAGCGCGACAGATAAATCTGCCGCATCGTATTTGCACTGCCCTCTTGCGGCGGCCGGCCGAAGGCGGCAAAGTCATGTTCGCCCAGGCAGATCGCCGCGGCCGCATTCATCCGCTCCAAATCAAGCGATTCGCCAATGAGCTGCCATACATGCCGGGTAAGCAGCGGATGGCGGGTCGCCGGCGTCGCGATTCGGTAGGCGTATTGCCGCCATAGCGCGTCAAATCGCGGGTGAAAGCGCTCTTGCCGCCAAATCTCCCGCAGGGCGATATCCGCCCCCAACTGCGAATTGATCGCGCGCAATAATTCATCGTTCCCATGCTTCCATTCGACATCAAACGCGATTACTTGCCCGCTTGCATGCACACCGGTATCGGTTCTGCCGGCGGCGACAATGCGTGTCGGCTGCGCGATCACTCGGCTGATGGCCTTCTCGACCGCCGCCTGAATCGTCGGCGTCGGCTGCGGCTGACGCTGAAAGCCTTGATAGGCGGTTCCATCATAAGCCAAGATCGCGGCGTATCGCCTCATTGCAAGGAGCGGGTCAATCCTCCGCCTCGTGATCCACCAGCTCAATCAGCGCCATTTCGGCGTTATCGCCCATTCGCGGTCCCAACTTGTAGATCCGCGTATAGCCGCCGGGCCGATCTTCATAGAGCGGCGCCAATTCATCAAATACCACGCCGACCAGCTCGCGGTCATTGTTCAAGCGCCGGGCGACTTGGCGGCGCGCGTGCACGGCGATCAGGTCGTCCCCCTTCGCCTCCGCTTTCGCCAACCCGCGTTTGGCAATTGTGATCAGTCGCTCGGCATGGCCCTGTACGAATTTGGCTTTGTGATAAGTCGTTCTGATCCGTCCATGAACGAACAATTGACTCGCCAGATTCATGCGCAGCGCCTTGCGATGGCTGCCGCTGCGATTCAATTTCTTTCCATGACGACGATGTCGCATACTTCCGCCTCGCTTACTTACTGCTCGGTCTTCTCATGCGGCCAGTAGTTCTTTTCCTGCAGCTTCTGCTCCAGCTCGTCCAGGGACTTCTCGCCGAAGTTGCGAATCGCCAGCATGGCATCCGGTCCGCGATTTAGCATATCAAGCACGTCGCCCACCGACGTGATGCCGGTGCGCTTCAGGGAATTGAACACCCGCACGCTCAGGTCCAACTCTTCGATCGGCTTGTCATAGAGCGGCGGATAGGTCGGCTCATCCTCGATCTGCGGGGGCAGCTCGATATTGCGGAACCAGTCGTCATCGACGCCGGCGACCACCTTGAGATGATGCATCAAAATCTGAGCCGATTGCGCCAAAGCCTCTTCTGGTCGGACCGTCCCGTCCGTCCAAAGCTCAAGCACCAGTCTGTCGTAGTTGGTCCGCTGTCCGACGCGGGCGCGCTCAACTTCAAAGTTGACCCGTTTAATGGGACTGAAAATGGCGTCCACGGGCAATTCCCCGATTGGCAGACGTCCACGCTCCTCAGCCGGGCTGAATCCACGTCCCATTTGCACTTCGAATTCCATCTCAATGTTGACATCGTGCCCGTCGACCGTGAACAGATAGAGGCTGGGATTCTCGATTTGCGCTTCCGCCGGCGCCCAGATATCCGCCGCCGTCACGGTCCCGTCGGCGCCGCTATAGGTCAGGCGCAGCCGCGAGCTTTCCACACCATGCAAGACCAGCCGCAGCTGCTTGATCTGCAGGATAAGCTGCGTCATGTCTTCGCGCACATGCGGGACTTCGGAGAATTCATGATGCACATCCGAGACGCGAATGCTCGTGACTGCCGCCCCGGGCAAAGACGAAAGCAGAACACGCCGCAGCGCGTTGCCCAGGGTCAAGCCATAGCCGCTCTCCAGCGGGCTGATGACAAAACGACCATAATCCTTGGTGATGTTCTGGCTCTCCACCTGATGCGGCAGAACCATGTTGGCCGTCACTAGATTGGCATCAACGACGCTTTGCTCGGCCGATGCGGACTCTGTTGGGTATACCATATAACCAGGCTTCCTTTTCGACTACACGCGCCGGCGCTTGGGCGGGCGAACGCCATTATGCGGCACCGGCGTCACATCCGATATTGAGCGAACCTTCAACCCGCTCTGCTGGATGGAACGAATCGCCGCTTCTCGGCCCGGTCCGGGACCCTTGACGAAGATATCAACCTCTTTCATGCCGTGCTGCTGCGAGTTCGCCGCCGCGGTTTCCGCCGCCATGCGCGCCGCGTAGGGTGTGTTCTTGCGGCTGCCAGTAAAGCCGGAAGTGCCGGCGCTCGCCCAGGTGATGACGTTGCCCGATTGATCCGTCATTGATACGATGGTGTTGTTGAAGGTGGCATGAATATGCGCCTGACCATACGGGATATTCTTAAAGACTCGTCTGGCAGTTCCGCGACTGCCTCGCCCTGTTCTTGCCATTTATTCGCTCCAGATAGACTTCGATTTCCGCTGCTGCAAGAGTCCGCTATTTCAGATGCCGCCGGCGGCATCGCCACGGTTACCGCCTCAACGCATTTGCCGCTCGGGCGTCAACAGTGTCAATACGCGCCTATTTCTTGGTGGCGCCACGACGGCGGCCGCGCCCGGCGACCGTTTGCTTCTTGCCGCGCCGCGTACGCCCGTTAGTGCGCGTTCGCTGACCGCGCACCGGCAGACGCCGCCGATGTCGCAGACCGCGATAAGAGTTGATTTCCATCAGTCGTTTGATGTTCAGCTGCGTTTGACGGCGCAAGTCGCCTTCAATGGTCAATCCGCTCACCAATTCACGAATGCGCTGCAATTCGCTTTCACTCAAATCGCGTACGCGCGTGTTCTGGTCGATGCCGGCGCTATCCAAAAGCCGCAGACTGGTGGACTTGCCGATGCCGAAAATATAGGTCAGACCAATGACAACGCGCTTGTCCCGCGGCAGATCAACACCTTCAATACGAGCCATAATAATACTCCTTGCTTATTCCGGCGGATCTAGCCCTGCCTTTGTTTGTGCTTCGGGTTTTCACAGATGATCATCACCCGCCGCTTCCGCTTGATGACTCGGCACTTCGGGCAACGTCGTTTGACGCTTGCTGATACCTTCATGCGCTTTCCCTCTGTTTCACTTCAACTCGCCGAATGTCATTTTCGCAATAGGCGCGCAACTTACAGAAACATCCTTCTGCAGATGCGCGAATAATTGATATGAGACAATCTACTTTTCCGCAATCGTGCCGCTTGGTCACGAGGCGCGTCGCAGCGAACCAGCATTGTATCACAGCGTTCCGCTATGTAAATGGACATTTCCGCCGATTAGCCATCATCTTGGTCTTGCTCGACAAATTGCGGTGGCTTGAGGGACGATAAGCACTCGGCGTCCGGCTTCTGCAGCGGATTAGAATACCATACGCGCATGAGCTCCCCCGCGCATTCATCAGACGCCAGCACCCCGTGCCCCACATGCGGGAAGACGACCCGCCAACTTCTACTCAAATGCTCAGCAGCGAACTGCGCCCAGTGAGGCGGCGTTGCTGGATCGTAAGCGCCCGACAGCAACAGCGCCGGCACATCGCTCTCGACCGCTCGCGAGATCCTGCCTGGCGCCGCCGGCACATTCCACAGCTCACATTGATCGCGAAGACGCCGAACAATCGGATCGATGACGCGCGCCACCGCTTCGGAAACCGACGATTCATTTTTCTCCTCGCGTGGCGAAACAGCCGACTGCGCAGCCTCAGAGCAGCGTACGCTCAGCTCGAAGCCTTCGCTGCGAAAGTCGCGGTCATTCCAATGCGGCATTTTCAAGAGCTCGTCTATCAAAACGAACAGGTCGTAGACGCCGGCGTCAAAAGAGGCAATGAGAAGCGGCAGAATGGGGATCGATTCCTGGTAACGCATCACGCCGACGGTCCAGGCAAGGAATTGATCACCGTTCAAGGTCCGTCCCGTGCTCTCTCCCAAATGGTAAAGCTCGGGCGGCGCGGCATTCATCTTGGCGACGACCCGGTAAAACATATCTCGCAGCTGCGGATACAATTCATCGCAAGCTGCGTCAGCCTGGCAATCGGCAAATAGACGCTCCAGCGCGCCCGCGGAATTGCTCGCGAGTTCCACCAGGTCATTGCGCGGTGGCGGATAGACGCCATCGAGAACCATTGATCTAACGCGCTCGGGAACAGTGGACGACAGCAGCAATGCCAGCCGACTGCCGTAAGAATTGCCGTACAGATTCACGTTTTCGAGCTCGAGAGCGACCAACAAGTCATGCATATCCCATACGACGGAAAGGTATTGAAATTGCGATAAGTCCACGCCCTGTTCGATCAGGCGCTGACGGCAGGGGCGAATCCAAACCGCGTCTTCGCCAGCGCCATATTCCGGGCAATCAAGGGATGGAAGCGAAAGACCCGTTCCCCGCTGATCGACCAGTATGATTTCGTATTCCTGATGCAAGGGCGATCCGAGCCAGAATCTCAAATCGGCCGAAGCCGGGTCGCCCGGTCCGCCGGACAAATGGAGAATGGGAGCATTCCCCGCCTCCGTCTCGGGCGGTATGCGAAGGACAAAATGATTGACCCAGCGCTTCGTGCCCGGCGCTTGACGATCCTCAGGCATCAATGCCCGACTGCAACTGATTCGCGCTTTCATCGCGCCGGCGTCGGCAAGAAAACGCTCGGGGCAAGCCACGGCTGCAATCTCGACTGCCGACTCCTGAGCGCCTGCGGCCGGCAAGAGCCACAGGAGCAGCAGACACAGACAGCATCCACGCATAAACGCTCTCTCCTAGGCCAGCGTCAAGATTCGCGGTCCCGCTTCCGTGATCGCGACCGTATGCTCAAAATGGGCGGTCAGCGAGCCGTCTTTCGTGACCACCGTCCAGCCATCGTCCAGCTCCGCCAGATCGGGTCGCCCCGCAATCAGCATCGGCTCGATGGCATAGGTCATGCCGATCTGCAGGTCATAATCTTCCCATTGATGTTTGCTCTTCTTGCTATGCCACCAGTTGGGGACTTGCGGCTCTTCATGCATCGCTTGGCCGACCCCGTGGCCAGTATACTCGCGCGCCACGCTATAGCCTTGCCGGCCGGCGCATTTCGAAGTCGCTTTAGCGACATCGCTAATCTTGTTGCCGAGGATCGATGCTTGAATGGCAGCGTCCAGAGCAGCCTCGGTCGCGTTGAGCAGGCGCTTGGCCGAGCGCGATATCTCGCCGACTGGATGGGTGAAGGCGGCGTCGCCCACATAGCCCTGATAAAAGCAAGCGACGTCAATGCCAATGACATCGCCCTCGGCGAGCGCGCGCGATTCAGATGGAATGCCATGCACGAGTTCGTTATTGATGGAAGCGGTAATCGTGGCGGGAAAGGGCGGATGGTTGCCGGGCGCGTAACCGAGGAAGCAAGGCTCAGCGCCGTGATCGCGCAGGACCGTCAGAGCAATCGAATCCAGTCGCTTGGTCGAAACCCCTGGTTCAATCGCGCGCCGCATCTCTTCATGCGCGATAGCCACGATACGCCCGGCCTGGCGCATGATCTCCAGCTCTTCGGCTGTCTTCAGGACTGGGGCCATGGGCTTCGATTAGCAAGAACCATGCGGACATTAGTCCGTCTCAAGAGCTCGCTCGATTTCTGCCCAAACAGCTTCAATGCTCTGATCCGCATTGATCTTGCGCACAATGCCTTTCGCTTGAAAATAACTGATGAGCGGCTGGGTCGTTTCCAGAAAGGTATCAATGCGCTTGATGATCGCGTCGGCGCTGGCGTCATCCGGGCGCCGTTTGAGGACTTCGCCGCCGTCACTCAGCGAAGCGTCCAGACGCGGGGGATATGAGCTGTCGTCAGCCGGCGTCCAGGAAAAGTCTACCCCATCAGCGTTGTAGTAATAATTGTAGCTGGCGCCGTCATCGGCTGATACCCGACCGAAAGCGCGCTTGAAAGCGACATAGAGGTCAAGCTCGAGCAATAGCACGGCATTTACGCGAGCGCCCTTCGCCTGCAAATGCCGTTCCAAGAAAGCCGCCTGAATTCGATTGCGCGGGTAACCATCGAGAATCACGCCATTTTGCGCGTCCGCTTGCGCCAGCCGATCGGCGACTATCGCGTTGGTCGTGTCATCATCCACCAATTGCCCCGAAACCATGATGGCTTGTACTTTTCGCGCCAGCGCATCCTTGCGCGCGCGCATCGCCCGGAAGAGATCACCGGTGGAGACTTGCGGGATGCCGTAGCGCTCTTCGATCAACTTCGCCTGCAAACCTTTGCCGGCGCCTTGTACCCCCATCAAAATGACATACAAGCTCATCGCGCAAACTCCCGACGTTTCTGTCGGGCCCCCGCTTTTTCGCCGTGGTCTTTGGAATTGTCGCTTAACAAAAACAAAGCCGAGATCAGAAATATGAAATGCTCGGCTTTTTCGAATCGACTCGCCAATGCGAACTAGCGCATGAATCCTTCGTAATTCCGCATCACCAGCTGCGCTTCCAATTGGCGCATCGTGTCAATGACGACGCCGACGACGATGATCAAGCCGGAGCCGGAAATGACCAGGCCAGCGTTGATGACCGCGCCCGATGCCGAGGCTTCCAAGGGGAATATGATGCGATTCACCAAGTCGACCATGCCGGGAATAATCGCGATCACACCCAGGAAGAAAGCGCCAACGAAGGTGATGCGCCGCGTCGTGCTCTTGATGTAGTCCTCGGTCCGCTTGCCCGGGCGGATTCCCGGGATAAAGCCGCCATTGCGCTGCAGCGTCTCCGCCAGATTCTGATTGCCCACCATCACCTCGGCGTAGAAGAAGGTGAAGCCGACCGTCATCAGGAAGAAGGTGCCCCAATAGAGCAAGCCCTGTTGATTGCCGAAGGTGGTTTGAATCGTATTGCCGACGGCGCCCGGCGGGAACAGACTGGCGATAATCGCGGGAAACGTGATGATCGACTGGGCGAAGATGAGCGGGATCATGCCGACCGGATTGACGCGCAGCGGAATGAAGCTGTCTTGCTGGGCAAACTGGCGGTTGCCGCGCACCCGGCGGCCATACTGCACCGGAATGCGCCGCACGCCTTCTTGTATCACGACGACCGCGAGCACGCTAAGGACAGTGATGACGATAAACAGGACCAGATTGTAAATGCTGCGATCGGGCTGCTGTGTCAGCAAGCGTATCAAATTCTGCGGCGCCTGCGCGACGATGCCGGCGAAGATGATGATAGAAATACCATTGCCGATACCCTGCTCCGTAATCAATTCGCCGAGCCAGATGGCGAACATTGTGCCCGCCGTCATGGTCGTCAGCACCGAAACGGTCAGCAGCAAATTGCTGCCCAAACCGAATCCGAAGCCGGGGATGATCTCGGCACCGGTCCCAGTCGCCAAATTGAAGATGCTGATCTGCCCCAGCGCCTGCAAAACCGCCATCGGAATCGCCACATAGTAGGTGTAGCGCTGGATTTTCTCCTGCCCACCGGGTTCGCGCTGGATGCGCTCGAGCGCTGGCACAATCGGCACCAGCAGCTGAAAGATAATCGAGGCGGTAATGTAGGGATACACGCCGTTGGCGATCACGCTGAAATTGGCGACCGCGCCACCGGACAGCAGGTTCATCACCTGGATCAAGTTGCCGGCGCTGCTGCCGCTTTCGAAGACTTGCCGCAGAACATTGCGATCGACGCCGACTACCGGCACATGCGCGGCGAATTGATAGACGATCAGGATGAAGACGGTGAAGAGCAGCTTATTGCGCACATCCGGCAGGCGCCATGCGTTTTTCAATGCTTGAATCATAGAATCTGTTCCTCATCAATCATGAGAAGCCAGCAACGCCGCTGCCTCAGCCGCGCTTGTCTCTGGCCGCCGCTATACCGTATACGCAATATCGGCTTGAAGCGTTCTGCTTAGGGACGACCCGATTCAAGCGCTCCTCAGTCGGCGTCACCGTAGAGGCGTTCCATATCCGCCTTGCGCAGCCGCTTGACGGTCGCGCGCGCGCCGGTCACTTTCAGCGCATGCGCATGGACACTGCCGCCGGCTTTCTCGATTTTCTGCGCCGCGCTCTTGCTGAACTTATTGGCATGCACTTCCAGTCGCTTGTTCAAATCGCCGCGACCGAGCACCTTGATGGGATCATCGGCTTTCCGAACCAAGCCGACTGCGAGAAGCGACGCGCCATTGACCACAGCGCCATCGTCAAACCGCGCTTCCAGCATATCCACGTTCACTTCCTGAAAATGGATGGCGAAGATATTGGTGAAGCCGCGTTTGAATGGCAAGCGCCGCACCAAAGGCAACTGACCGCCCTCGAAGTAGGGTCCCTTGCCGCCGCCACTGCGCGCGCCCTGACCCTTGTGGCCCCGGCCGGCGGTCTTGCCTTGGCCAGCGGCGATGCCACGGCCGACGCGCTTGCGCCTGCGCTTCGAGCCCAGGTCGGGTTTCAAATCATGCAATTTCATTCTTCTTCGACCTCTTCGACTTTCACCAGATGGCTGACCTTGGCGACCATGCCGCGAATCTGCGGCGCGTCACCAATCAGTACGCTCTGGCTCATCCGGCGCAATCCGAGCGACTTGACCGTCGCCTTCTGCCTATGGTTGTAGCCAATCGGGCTCTTGACCAGCGTGATTTTGAGCATCTTGCCGCCGCTCTCAGACATTATCGGCGCTCCGTTCGGTTCGACGCTCCCAGAAGGGCGCCACCTCATGAACGCGCTTGCCGCGCATATCCGCCAGTTGATCGGCGCTGCGCAGCTGATTCAGCGCGTCCAGCGTCGCCATCGTCACGTTGAGCAAATTGGCGCTGCCTTGGCTCTTGGTTAAGATATTGCGAACGCCGACGACTTCCAGAACAGCGCGCACGCCGCCACCGGCGATGACGCCCGTGCCCGGCGCGGCCGGCTTCAGCAGCACGCGAGCGCCGCCATGCCGTCCGGTCACCGGGTAGGGAATGGTCGTGCCGGAAAGCGCCACGCCCTGGATATTGCGCCGCGCCCGCTCAGCCGCTTTGCGAATGCTATCCGGCACTGCGCGCGCCTTGCCGATGCCGATCCCGACATTGCCGCGATTGTCGCCCACGACCACAACGGTTCGAAAGGCGAAACGGCGACCGCCTTTGATGACTTTGGCGACGCGGCGAATATCGACAACGCGCTCGTCAAATTCATCGCGTTCTTCTTGATTTCTGCGTGAATCCCGTCTTCTTCTGTCAGCCATATTCAATCTCCACGCCTACAATTGCAACCCTGCTTCGCGAGCGCCCTCGGCCACAGCCGCCACCCGTCCGGTGAAGCGAAATCCCCCCCGATCAAAGACGACTGATTCGATGCCCGCTTCTTTCGCGCGCGCGGCCACCGTCTGCCCGACGAGCTTTGCCGCGTCCACCTTTTTCAGCTCGCTCAATTGCGGCGCCAGCGCCTTGTCAATCGTCGAGCAGGATACCAGCGTACGCCCCTGGACATCGTCAATCACTTGCACAAAGACATGGCGATTGCTGCGGTAAACGTTCATGCGCGGCCGCGCCGCCGTGCCGGAAATTTTCTTGCGCACCCGCCGATGGCGCCGCTTGCGCGCTAGGTATTTCTTTCGACCAATGATATCAGCCATCTGCTCTTCCCTCTGCCAAATCCTTCACGCCCTTGGAAGGCGCGCGCAACTAGCGTTTGCCCGCTTTGCCGGCCTTGCGGCGCACATATTCACCCAGGTAACGCACACCCTTGCCCTTATATGGCTCGGGCGGACGCCAGCCGCGGATATCCGCCGCCACCTGTCCAACCACCTGCTTGTCTATGCCATCCACATGGATGATCGTACCCCGTGATTCCTGCGGCACCTCAAAGGTAACGTCCGCCGGCGGTTCGACGACTACATCATGCGAATGCCCCAGCCGAAGCTGCAAATTCTTTCCCTGAATGGAGGCTTGATAACCAACGCCCTGAATCTCCAATGTCTTGCGGAAACCCTCGGATACCCCGATAACCATGTTGGACACCAGGGCGCGCGTCAATCCATGCAAAGCCTTGTGATGACGCAGGTCCGACGGACGCTCCACAACGATTGACCCGTTCTCTTGTCTGATCGTCAATTCCGGGCTGAAGTCCTGCGATAGTTCGCCTTTGGGACCAGCGATCGTGACCGAGTTTCTATCGATTGTCGCAGTCACCTTGTCGGGTAACTGCACGGGCTGCTGCCCAACGCGCGACATGTCAATACCCTTTCCGTCACCAGACGTAACAGAGGACTTCGCCACCGACGCCGTTACGACGCGCCTGCTGCGCGGTCATGACGCCCTTGGGCGTCGTCACGATCGCGATGCCGGTCCCACTCAAAACGATGGGCAGCTCCCGGCGTTTGCGATACACGCGCCGCCCTGGTTTGCTGATCCGTTTAAGCTGCGTGATTACCGGCCGCCGGTCGCGCCGAGACCCGAAATACTTGAGCTGGACCTTGATCAGCGGAATTGGGCTTTCGTCTCCGATAGCATAATCTTCGATATATCCCTCTTCCTTAAGGATGCGGGCGATATCAATCTTGATCGCGCTTTTGGGCACGACGACTTCTGTCATGCCGCGCGTCAATGCGTTGCGAATGCGCGTCAACATATCTGCAATTGGATCGTTCGTTACATTAGACACTGTCGCCGCCTCCTACCAGCTCGACTTCACAACGCCGGGAATCTCGCCATTAAGCGCCATCTCGCGGAAGCAAATCCGGCATAAGCCAAAGCGGCGGATGTACCCGCGCGGGCGCCCGCAAACCTTGCAGCGATGGCGCACACGAACCGCGTATTTGCGCCGTTCTTCCCGAAATTGCATGCATTTCTTCGCCATATATTCCCTCTAGTTTCCCTGGAAGGGCATACCGAGCAGCGACAGCAGCCGGCGTCCTTCTTCGTCCGTTCTGGCCGTGGTGACGATCGTCACTTCCATTCCACGGACCTTGTCGATTTTGTCGAAGTCGATTTCCGGGAAGACAAGCTGCTCCCGCAAACCAACCGTGAGATTGCCGCGCCCGTCCAGCTTGGCCGAAACGCCGCGAAAGTCCCGAATTCGAGGCAAGGCGATGTTGACCAGGCGGTCATAGAGCGACCACATCCGTTCTTTGCGCAGGGTCACCTTGACGCCGATCGCCCGCCCTTCGCGCAGCTTGTAGGTGGCGATGCTTTTCTTGGCTTTGGTGATGACCGGCTGCTGTCCGGTGATGACCTTCAAGTCTTCCACGGCGCCATCCAAAGACCGCGGCTCGTCAATCGCCTCGCCAACGCCAACATTCAGCGTGATCTTGCTAATCGTGGGCACCTGCATCGAATTGGTATAGCCAAATTCCGCCGTTAGGGTCGGCACGACTTCTTCCATATAGCGGGTGTACATTCGGTTTTCCACAATTCACCTCGCTCCGCTACTCGATTACGCTGCCGCTTTTTTTGCTGTAGCGCACTTTGCGCCCATCATCGGTGAAGCGAAAGCCGACCCGCGTCCGCTCATCGGTGTCTGGGCAGACCAGCATCACATTAGAAAGGTGCAATGGCGCCTCAAACTCAATGATTTGCGCCGGGATCTGCTGCCCGCCGGGCGCCGGTCGCGCTTTGCGGTGGCGCTTCATGATGTTGACCCCGTTTACAATGACGCGGTTTTTCTTAACCAGGACACGAACCACTTCGCCGCGCAGGCCTTTGTCCTTGCCGGCGATCACTTCTACCAAGTCGCCTTGCTGCACTCGTTGCATTTCAGCACCTCGCCTATAAGGTCTCTGGCGCCAGCGATACGATCTTCATGAAACCCTTGTCGCGCAATTCACGCGCAACCGGACCGAAGACGCGCGTCCCCCGGGGATTCTCAAGATCCTCCGCCAGCACCACCGCCGCGTTATCGTCGAAGCGGATTGTCGACCCGTCAATTCGCCGATATTCCTTATGCGTCCGCACTATGACAGCGCGCACGAGCTCGCCCTTCTTGACGCCGCCGGTCGTGCTGGCGGCTTTCACTGTACCGACCACGATATCGCCGACATAGCCGTACTTCACTTTTGAGCCGCCGAGCACGCGGATTACCAGCAGCTCCTGCGCGCCGCTATTGTCGGCTATCTTCAAACGCGATTCCGTTTGAATCATCGCTATCATTCTCCGTTCAAGAGTCCGGCGTTCCAGGCCTATGCGTCGTTCGCCAGCTATTCCGCGTTTTCCAAAACCGCTTCGACCACCCAGCGTTTGCGCTTGCTAATGGGGCGGCTCTGCACGATACGCACCAGCGCGCCGATGCCGGCGCCCGTCTCATCATGAGCCATCACCTTTTTCGTCGAGGTCACCACCTTGTGATACACCGGGTGCATCTTGCGGTTTTCGATCGCGACGACAACGGTCTTTTCCATCTTGTCGCTGACAACGGTGCCGACCAAGCGCTTGCGATTATTCGCCATTCTCTCCCCCTTGAGCCACGAGTTCCGCCGCCAGTTCACGCTCGCGCAGCGCCGTTTTCAGCCGCGCGATATCGCGCCGTGTCTTGCGGAACAGGGTGGTATCCTTTAACTCACCCGATTCCTTCTGGATGCGAAAGGTATACATTTCAACTTTCAGATCTTCAATCTTGTCCAGGATTTCGTCCGTGGACATGGCGCGGATCTCGCCCATGTACATCAACTGACCTCCCGCCCGGAAATCGGATCGAAGCGCTTGACAAACTTGGTTTTGATTGGCAGCTTGTGCGACGCCAGCCGCAGCGCTTCCCGCGCGTCAGATTCGGGCACGCCGCTCATCTCAAAAAGGATGCGCCCCGGCTTGACGACGCAGACCCATTTTTCGACCGAGCCCTTGCCCTTGCCCATGCGCGTTTCGGCCGCTTTCTGCGTCACTGGTTTGTCAGGGAAGATGCGGATCCAGACCTTGCCCCGCCGGCGGATGTAGCGCACCATCGCCCGCCGGCACGCTTCGATCTGTCGGCTGGTAACCCAGCTCGGCTCCAGCGCCTGCAAGCCGAAATCGCCGAATTGCACGACGGCGCCGCGGCGCGCCTTGCCCCGCATCCGGCCGCGCATCTGCTTGTTATGCTTTCTCCGTTTCGGCATTAACATGGCACTTGCTCCTACAATTGCCGCGCATATTGGGGGCGAGCCACCGCCTCGCCGCTACACGCGCTCGATAATCTTGCTAGTTCCGGCGGCCGCGGCGCCCACCGTGATCTGCGGGGCGCTGCGCCGGGCTGCTGAACGGATCTTCGCCCGGCAGGATGTCGCCTTTGTAAATCCAGACTTTGACGCCGATCTGCCCGAAGGTCGTCAGCGCTTCAGCGAATCCATAATCAATATCAGCGCGCAGCGTATTGCGCGGCACCCGGCCGTCGAACATCCATTCGCGCCGCGCCATGTCCGAGCCGCCCAGGCGCCCGCTCACCTCGACGCGGATGCCGCCGGCGCCTTGACGCATCGCCTGCATGATGGCGCGCTTCATCGCCCGGCTGTGCCCTATCCGCCGCACCAACTGGGAGGCTACGTTTTCGGCGACCAGGGTGGCGTCCAGATCCGGCTTTTCAATCTCGCTGACTTCGACTTTCACCGTCTTGCCAGTCATATCCTGCAGCTGTTGACGCAGCTCTTTGACTGCCTCGCCCTTGCGCCCGATGATCAATCCAGGGCGCACCGTATTAATCGTAATGATGACCTGGTTCGGATGCCGCTCAATCTCGATGCGCGAGACGCCGGCGCGCGTCGTCTTCGCCTTCAAATATTTGCGTATTTTGCGATCTTCCATCAACAAATTGACATAGCGCTCGCCTTCGGCATACCAGCGAGCGTCCCACTCGCGGATTACCTTGAGACGGAATCCCTTTGGATGCACCTTACGACCCATTAGTCCTCTTCCTCTCGCTCAGACAGAATCACCCAGAGGTGAGACGTGCGCTTCAGGCGCGGCTTGAAACGACCGCGGGCGCCCGCTTTGAAGCGCTTCAATGTCGGCCCGTCGCCGGCGTATATCTTCGATACATAAAGCTCGTCCGGGTTGAGATCAAAGTTGTTGGCCGCGTTCGCCATCGCCGAAGACAATGTTTTGCTGACGAAGGCGGAACCTTTTTGCGGCATGTAATCCAGAACGATCAAGGCTTCCTGCGCATCCATCCCGCGCACCTTGTCGCAAACGAGGCGCAGCTTCCGCGGCGAGATTGGCAAGTATCTGGTCAATGCGCGAACTTCCATCTTTCGCTCCCCTAGCGCCTGCTATCCACGATGTGACCGCGGAAGGTCCGGGTGGGCGCGAATTCGCCCAGTTTGTGCCCGACCATGTTCTCGGTGATGTATATCGGCACGTGCCGGCGGCCATCATGCACCGCGATCGTATGCCCCACCATCTGCGGGAAGATGGTGCTCGCCCGGCTCCAGGTGCGAATGACGACCTTTTTGTTCTGCTGGTTAAGCCGTTCGATTTTCTCCAGCAGCTTCGGGCTGACGTAGTAGCCCTTTTTCAATGAACGTGACATGTCAGTCTCTCCTCGGTCGACAAACCGCGTCTTACATCAGAGGCGCCCAGGTTGACGTTCCGCTATACCTCAGCAGAACTTTCCGCTGCCGCCGCAATGGCATTAACGGCGCTTGCCGCGGCGGCGTACGATAAATCGATTGGTGCGCTTGTTGCGCCTCGTTCGAACCCCCAGCGCCTTCTTGCCCCATGGCGTCTTGGGCGCCGCCATACCGATGCCCGCTTTGCCCTCGCCCCCGCCATGAGGATGGCTGGCCGGATCCATCGCCGAGCCGCGAACCGTAGGGCGCCAACCGAGCCAGCGCTTGCGCCCGGCTTTGCCCAACTTGACATTGGCGTGTTCGGCATTGCCGACTTGGCCAATCGTCGCGCGGCAGGTGTTCAATATCATGCGCATTTCACCGCTGGGCAGGCGCAAAGTGATATACTTGTCTTCCGACGCCAAGATCTGCGCTGACGTGCCGGCCGAGCGCGCCAACTGGGCGCCTTTGCCGGGGCGCAGCTCAATGTTGTGCACGACCGTGCCCAGTGGAATATCTTTCAGCGCGCGGCAATTCCCCGGGCGCAGGGTGCTCATCGCGCCGTTGCCAATCATGTCGCCGACTTGAACCCCCATCGGCGCAATGATATAGCTCTTCACCCCGTCTTCGTATTGCAGCAGCGCGATGCGCGCGGAGCGGTTGGGGTCGTATTCGATCGCGATGACTTCGGCGCGGCAATCTTCCTTGTTGCGCTTGAAATCAATGAGCCGATAACGCCGTTTATGCCCGCCGCCGCGATGTCGAACGGTGATGCGCCCTGTGTTGTTGCGCCCGCCCTTCTTGCGCAAGGCGCGCGTCAACGAGCGCTCCGGCTTGCTCTTGGTGATCTCTTCAAATGTATAGCCAGTCATATCGCGGCGACCGGGCGATGTCGGTTTATAGACTTTGATGGGCATCGCTCATGCTCCCATTAAACGTTAAACAACTCAATCGAGACGCCCTCTTCCAGCGTAACGACCGCCTTTTTCCAGGCGCGCGACCGGACATAGGTATTGCGGCCCCGGCGTCCGCGCTTGGCCGGCATGTTCATCGTATTCACTTTGATGACCTTGCCTTCCAGGTCGAAAATCTCTTCAACCGCTTCCTTCACCTGGATTTTATTGGCTTGGCGGGCCACTTCGAAAACGTATTTGTTCTGCCCTTCAGCCAATTCGGTCGACTTTTCCGTGATCACCGGGCGGCGAATAACATCATAGAGATGAAGCTCGGGCATGTC
This sequence comes from Chloroflexota bacterium, assembly GCA_026707225.1. Classification (GTDB taxonomy): domain Bacteria; phylum Chloroflexota; class Anaerolineae; order Aggregatilineales; family Phototrophicaceae; genus UBA6055. Next base: position 40,013 of record JAPOXG010000095.1, on the reverse strand, counting down.
AGTCTCCCATCCCCCAAATGCTCGTCACGACTTCGAGCGCGTCCAGCGTCATAATCACCCGGTCGTACTTAAGCAGGTCCCGGATGTTGAGATTGTTGGCGATAATCGAATGAGCGTTTGGCAGGTTGCTGACGCCTTTGCGCACGGCGTTCTGCTCGCTCGCCACCACCAACAGCGCCGATTGCCCGCCTACCAGCGTCGCGAACAAGTCGCGCATCACCCTCGTCTTTGGCGCCTCGATGTCGAGTTTGTCCACGATCACCAGCTGCTCATCACGAACCAGGGCGCTCAAGCTGGAACGGATCGCGCCGCGCCGCATCTTCTTCGGCATCTTCTTGCTGTAATCGCGCGGTTTGGGTCCATGCGCCAAGCCGCCGCCGACGAAAATCGGCGCGCTTTGAGCGCCATGACGGGCCCGTCCGCTGCCTTTCTGGCGGTACCATTTCGCGCCGGTCGCGCGAATCTCGCTGCGGGAGCGCGTGCTATGCGATCCCTGGCGCGCATTGGCCATTTGGCGAACGTAAGCCTGGTGCATCAGACCGACGTTAATCTTCGCTTCAAAGACATCAGCCGGCAGCTCAACCTGTGACACTTCCCGTCCGGCGCTGTCCATCACTGGAAACTGCATTCTGTCACTCCTGTTACACACGCGGCCGGTCAGCTAAGCTCGTTTGGCCGAGGGCTTGATCATAACGATGCTGCCCTTGGCGCCGGGGACGGAACCCTTGACCGCCAGCAAGTTCTTTTCAGCGTCGACAACGACCAGCGGCAGATTCTGAACCGTCACCCGATCGTTGCCCATCCGCCCAGCCATCTTTTTCCCCTTGAGCGTACGGCCCGGCGTGGCGCACATGCCAATTGAGCCGGGGGAGCGCATCCGGTCTGATTGACCATGGGTCTTGGGACCGCGCGAGAAACCATGCCGTTTGATCGTGCCGGCGTGGCCGCGCCCTTTGCTAGTGCCGATGATGTCTACGCGGTCGCCGCGCTCAAAAACGTCCACCTTGATTTCCTGCCCCTCCTCGACGGCAGCCTCCGCGGCCTCCGACAAGCGAAACTCGCGCAGATGACGCAGCGCCGGCAGGTCCAGCTTTTGCAGATGGCCCAACTGCCCTTTGGTCAGGTTCTTGGGCTTGGTCTCTCCAAAGCCGAGCTGCACCGACACGTAGCCATCCCGTTCAGTGTTGCGGACCTGGGTCACATAGCAGGGACCGGCTTGAATGACGGTGACCGGTACGACGGTGCCCTGTTCATCAAAGACCTGGGTCATCCCCACTTTTTTGCCAATCATGCCCTTCATGAGCCTAGCCTCCACTCGGGTGCGCCGCTGCTTCAATGAATCTGATCACAGCGGACCCATCGCCTTGCTTGCGGGCGGGTCGCCCACCGCGCCTCGGACTTTCGCGGAATGAGCGCGAGCGCCGCGCGGCTTCCAATCGATCGCTCTGCCGATGCTTCCGCGATCATCCTAAATCTTGATTTCGATATCCACGCCCGCTGGCAGGTTAAGGCGCATGAGCGTATCAATGGTCTTGCTGTCCGGATCGAGCACATCAATCAGCCGCTTGTGCGTCCGGACTTCGAAGTGTTCTTGCGAATCCTTGTCAATAAAGGGCGACCGCCTGACGGTGAATCGCTCGATGCGCGTCGGCAGCGGCACGGGACCTACCACTCGAGAACCGGTCCGTTCCGCTGTATCCACAATCCGCTGCGCCGATTGATCGAGCACACGATGGTCATAAGCCTTGAGTCGGATGCGTATCTTGTTCTTTGCCATTTAGCAACCTTTATCCGTTCATCCGGGACGCCGACCAGGAAAGTCGAGCCGGGCTGTTGACCCGGCTCCGGTCGCTCTCGTCCCTAGGAGAGCTACTCAAGAATCTCAGTGATGCGGCCAGCGCCCACCGTCAAGCCGCCCTCGCGAATAGCGAAGGACGAACCGCGTTCCAGCGCGACCGGCGTGATCAACTCCACATCGAGATTCACGTTGTCGCCAGGCATCACCATTTCAACGCCATCGGGCAGCGTGATCGTGCCGGTGACATCCATGGTGCGAATGTAGAACTGCGGACGGTAACCGGTGAAGAAGGCTTTATGGCGCCCGCCTTCATCGCGGCGCAGGACATAAACCTCGCACTTGAATTTCTTGTGCGGCGTAATCGAACCGACCTTGGCGATGACCATGCCGCGCTGAACTTCCTCGCGGCCAATGCCTCGCAGCAAAATACCGGCGTTGTCGCCCGCTTGCGCCTGGTCGAGTTCCTTGTTGAACATCTCGATGCCGGTGACGACCGTTTTGACGATTTCGTCGCGCAAGCCGACTATATCAACCTCGGTGCCCTTGAGCAGCGTGCCACGAGCGACGCTGCCGGTGACGACTGTGCCGCGCCCCTTGATGGAGAAGACATCTTCGATCGCCATCATGAAGGGCTTGTCGACATCGCGCATCGGCGTCGGGATCCATTCGTCAACCGCGTCCATCAACTCAACGATCGAAGCGTACTCGGGCGCGCTCGGGTCGCTGCTCTCGCTCTCTTCCGCCGCCAAGGCCGAGCCCTTTATGATCGGCGTATCGGGATCGAAATCATAGCCTTCCAGTAATTCGGCGAGTTCCATCTCAACCAGTTCAATCAACTCTTCGTCATCCATCTGGTCAGTCTTGTTGAGATAGACCACCATCGCCGGCACTTCCACCTGCTTCGCCAGCAAGACGTGCTCGCGGGTCTGCGGCATGGGACCGTCTGGCGCGCTAACCACCAGGATGGCGCCGTCCATCTGCGCCGCGCCGGTGATCATGTTCTTGATGTAATCGCGGTGCCCCGGGCAATCCACATGCGCGTAGTGACGGGCGTCGGTTTCATATTCGACGTGCCGAATATTGATGGTGATGCCGCGCGCGCGCTCTTCCGGCGCATTGTCGATATCGCCGTATTCGCGCTCCTGCGCCTGCCCCTTTAACGCCAGCACCTTGGTGATCGCCGCCGTTAAGGTAGTCTTGCCATGGTCGACATGACCAATGGTTCCGATGTTTACATGAGGCTTGGTGCGCTCGAATTTCCCTTTTGACATCTGACAATCCCTCTTGCTAACTTCGTGATCTGAAATCGTATTCGCGAACGATAACTGCTGACGAGGCGCCCCCGTCCTTCTACTACCGCGACCCGGACTTCACCGCTTCCGCGATTTCCTCCGGCGCGACCGTATACCGGTCAAACTCCATGCTAAAGTTGCCGCGTCCCTGTGTGTTATTGCGCAGGTCATTGGCGTAGCCGAACATCTCTCCTAATGGCACTTGCGCCTTGATCACCGAGATGCCTTCACTGTGCGGCTCCATGCCTTGCACGACGCCGCGCCGCGAAGCGATATCACCGACCACAGCGCCAGTATAATTGTCCGGCACAACGATCTCCACACTCATCGACGGCTCCAGAATGACCGGTCTCCCCTTCTGAATCCCTTCCTTCAAGCACATGGAGCCAGCGATGGTGAAAGCGATCTCGCTCGAATCAACTTCGTGGTAGGCGCCATCGATCAAGGTCGCTTTGATATCCACCACCGGATAACCGGCGATTACGCCACCTTGCATCGCCTGCTTGACGCCTTTCTTCACCGCCGGGATGAATTCCTTCGGGATCGACCCGCCGCGGATGCCATCGACAAAGAGCAGCTCGCCATCAGCCTCCGCTTTTTCTTCGGCCGGCAGCTCCTCAAAGCGAATGGCGCAGCGCGCATACTGACCGGCGCCGCCCGTCTGCCGCTTGAAGGTCGTGTCAATCTCCACCATGCGCGTGATCGTCTCGCGATAGGCGACCCGCGGGCGCCCCACACGGGCGTCAACCCCATATTCGCGCATGAGGCGATCCACCAGCACTTCCAGGTGCAGCTCGCCCATGCCCTTGATTTTGGTCTGGCCCAGCTGGTCGTCAACCTCGATTTGAAAGGTCGGGTCTTCTTCCGCCAGCCGCCGCAATCCCAAGCCCATCTTGTCCTGATCGGCTTTGGTATTCGGTTCAATCGCGACTTCAACCACCGGCGCCGGAAAGCTGATGTTTTCCAGCAAGATGGGACTGTTGGTCGCGCTCAACGTGTCGCCGGTGAAGGTCTCCTTCATGCCGATGACAGCGGCAATATCGCCCGCGCGCACCGCTTTGACATCCTCGCGGCTGTCGGCGAACATGCGCACGATGCGGCCAATGCGCTCGCGCCGTCCATTCGCCGTGTTGAGCACCATGCTACCGGCTTGCAAAACGCCGGAATAGACGCGCGTAAACGCCAGCCTGCCGTACCGATCGGAGACGATCTTGAAGACTAGCGCCGCCAAAGGCGCGTCATCATCGGCATGTCGCAGGAGCGCGCTGCCGTCCCGCGGGTGTTCGCCTTTGACCGGCGGGATATCCAGTGGCGAGGGCAATAGCGCCACAACCATGTTCAGCAGCGCCTGTACGCCCTTGTTTTTCAGCGCCGCGCCGCAAAGGACCGGATGCAGTTGACCGGAGATCGTGCCCGAGCGCAGCGCCGCCAGCAACTCCTCATCGGCGATCGTCTCTTCTTCAAGGAATTTCATGGTGAGATATTCATCGTGTTCGACGATTTTCTCGATCATTTCCTCGCGGCGCGTCTCGGCCATTTCCCGATGGCTCTCCGGTATCGGGTGTGAATTGATGTCGGTGCCCTCGTCGTTGCCGTAAGTCAGCAGCTCCATTTTAAGCAGGTCAATGATGCCTTCGAAGTTTTCGCCGCTGCCGTAAGGCGCTTGAATGACGACGGGATTGGCTTTCAGCCGATCAACCATCATATTCACGCAGCGATCGAAATCAGCGCCGGTCCGATCCATCTTGTTGACAAAACACAAGCGCGGCACCTGGTATTCCGAGGCTTGCCGCCAAACCGTTTCCGATTGCGGTTCCACGCCGGCGACGCTGTCAAACACGGTGATGCCGCCATCGAGGACGCGCAAGCTGCGCTGCACCTCGGCGGTGAAATCCACATGACCGGGCGTATCAATGATGTTAATCTGATGATCAGCCCAGCTGGCGGTGACGGCCGCCGATGTGATCGTGATCCCGCGTTCGCGTTCCTGCTCCATGTAATCCATCGCGGCCGAGCCTTCGTGCGTCTCGCCGATTCGATGAACCATGCCGGTGTAATAGAGAACACGCTCGGTGACCGTCGTCTTGCCAGCGTCAATATGAGCTATGATGCCGATGTTACGGACTTTGTTGAGATCAATGTCAGCGATCGAATTAGTCATTTCCATCCACTTCCCGATTTTGAGCCTCGGGATGACGAGATTCGCTTTCTAGCGGAAGTGCGCGAAGGCGCGGTTCGCTTCCGCCATGCGGTGGGTATCATCCTTGCGGCGGATCGCGCTGCCCTGCCCATTGTAGGCATCGGTGAGTTCGTTGGTCAGCTTTTCCGCCATGCTGCGGCCGCTGCGTTCGCGCGCAAATTGAATCAGCCAGCGCATCGCCAGGGTGATGCCGCGCTCTTGCGTGACATCAATCGGCACCTGGTAGGTCGAGCCGCCAACGCGCTTCGGCTTGACTTCCACCGCCGGCGCTACGTTGCGGATCGCCATCTCAAAGACCTCTACCGGATCCTTCTTTGTGCGCTCGCCGATTGAATCCAAGGCATCGTACATGATCCGCGTTGCCACGCTCTTCTTGCCACCGCGCATCATGCGATTGATGAACATCGCCACATGGAGATTGCCATACTTCACATCGGGCGGCGGGATCCGCTTTGGCGGTCGGTTCCTTCTCGGCATGTTTCAACTCCTTACTCGCGCGCGCGACTGATTACTTGGAGCGCTTCGTCCCATATTTGCTGCGGCCCTGCTCGCGGCTGTCGACGCCGCTGGTATCAAGCGTTCCGCGAACGATATGGTAGCGAACGCCGGGCAGGTCCCGTACGCGACCGCCCCGCACGAGCACAACGCTATGCTCTTGCAAATTGTGCCCTTCGCCACCGATATAAGCGGTAACTTCAATCCCATTGGTCAAGCGGACGCGCGCAACTTTGCGAAGCGCCGAATTGGGTTTCTTCGGCGTCATCGTCTTGACTTGCGTGCACACTCCACGTTTTTGTGGCGCGCCCTTCTGCTGGCGTGATCGCCGCTGCTTCAAAGCGTTAAAGGTAAATTGCAGCGCCGGCGCCTTATTTTTCTTGCCCTTGGTCTTGCGCCCTTTGCGCACCAATTGGTTAATAGTGGGCATAGAATTCTCCATTTTTCGCTTAGGTGCTGCTTTGCGTTTAGACATGCAAATAGGCGTTCAGCCGACGCCCATTCTTCATTTCGCTCATGACGAGACGCCCCGCGCCCGCAAAGCACTTTCGTCATATCTGCTCAATTCAGCCCGCAGCGCCTCCGACAGGGAGGTTGCTGGCTGCGAGTGCAATCGCGCATATTATCAACTGAGAATTGGGTTGTCAAGACGTTTCTGGTCGAGTTACTGTGAATTCGTCTTGTGTCGAAGTGTTCACTTGCAAATTCGCAACCAATGCCTCGTCGAATGCGTAGGGGCGACCTATTAGGTCGCCCGTCATTTTCTAATCGTCCTATGCGGGCGACATGGTATGTCGCCCCTACATTCGCACCGTGCAGCTAAACGATGGGCGTGAACACTACCGCCCGCGGAACAATTCGCGCACAATGATATTGCGCTGAATTTCGCTCGTGCCTTCATAAATCTGGAAAATCTTCACATCGCGCAGCAGCTTCTCAACCGGATACTCTTTCATATAGCCATAGCCGCCGAAGACTTGCACCGCGTCGACTGCCGCCTTCGTCGCCATATCGGCGGCAAAAGCTTTGGCATAAGCTGGTATCCGCGGATTGAATACGCCCTCGTCCACCTGCCAAGCCGCCTGCCAGGTCAGCAGGCGCGACGCTTCGTAGTTGATCGCCATATCAGCGATCTTGTGGCCCACCGCCTGATGTTGATAAATCGGCAGGCCAAAGGCTTCTCGCTCGCGCGCATATTTGACGCTCTCTTCCAGCGCGCGCCTCTGCAATCCACAGGCGGCGGCCGCCACCCCCGGGCGACTGAAATCGAATACCTTCATCGCGATGTAGAAACCTTGCCCGACCTCGCCGACGATATTCTCTTCCGGCGCCTCGACATTTTCGAAGACGATCTCCGAGGTATCCGATGCCCGTTGACCCAGCTTGTCGAATTTCTTGCCGACGCTCAATCCCGGGCTGTCGCGATCCACGAGGAAACAGGTCATGCCGCGATGACCCGCGGCCGGATCCGTCTTGGCGAATATCGTATAGAAATGCGCGTAGCTGGCGTTGGTGATGAATGTCTTGCTCCCGTTTATGATGTAGGCGGCGCCCTTCTTGTCCGCGCGCGTCTGAATGCCAGCCACATTGGAGCCGGCGTTGGCTTCGGTCACGCCATAGGAACAGAATTGGCCCTGCTCGCCGGCCCGTTCGCCCAGCCAGTAGGCTTTTTGCTCGTCGCTGCCAGCGATCAAAATCGGCAGCATCGCCAGGGAATTGACGCCCAAGCTCGTGCTGATGCCGGTGCAGCCATAACCCAACTCCTCCGATACCAGCGCCTCTTCAAAACAAGACGCGCCGACGCCGCCGTATGCTTCCGGAATGAGCATGTTTACAATGCCGAGTTCACGCGCCTTATGGAATATCTCTTCGGGGAAAATCGCCTTCTCGTCGAATTCAGCCGCGACCGGGATGACGTTGTCAGCCACAAAATCGCGCGCCATCCGCACCAGCATGTCTTGCTCTTCGCTCAATTTGAACTGCGGACCCGCCAATGACTCCAACGCAACTTCATTCATCGCGGTCACCTCAAAGCTCTTTATCCAAGGTTTAATCTAACACGGACTAAATTCACCTTCCAGCCTTACGCATGATGCGCAGGATTGCGGCGTAGCCAATGCGGCATGGATTAGATTTCTCGTTTTTGAATTAAGCGCTAGAAGCAAGCGCCTCAGCCATGGCCTCGCCCGCGGCCAAGCCAGACGTAAAGGCGCCTTCCACGCGCCCGCGCCCGCCGAAAGCGTCGCCGGCGAACGCTAATGGCGGCAGATCACTCGCCAAAACTGTCTCTTGTGGATGCGTGGTCAGCGGCACAGAATAGCGCCACTTTTTGAGCTGCGTCTGCACAATGCGCGCGCCTTCCTTGAGATATGGCTGCACGGCCGATTCCAGCGCCCGAATGATATCGGCTTCGGAAGCATCCCAATTCTGTCGGCTGAATTTCGCGTTGGCGTGGCTGGTGATGATCGTCGTCTCCGAGATGCCTTTCGCCTGATTGTCCGCCACCCAGTACACCTCGCTTTGGAAATTCTGCATCGCGCCCGGCTCCGGCAAATCAACGCCGCCGTTGACCGTGTGTATCCCGCAGAGACAGGGACCAAAACGTATCCGCCGCAATTCGGCAAAATCTTCGGCGCTGAGATGCACGCCGCTGGCGGTCAACAACTCGAGCGTCTCCGGCATCGGCGGCGTCAAAATAAGACCGCGGCTCTCATAGGTATTGCCATCGCTGTCTTCAAGCGCCCAGCCCTCAGCCCTTGTTCGCACTGAGGCAACCAGACGGTCGACAGAAATGTCGATGCCCCGGGCCAGATGCTTGGCCAACTCGTTCATGCCGCCGCGAACCACGTAGCGCGGATGACCATCGCTGACGGTGCGTTTGACGCTGCCATCGGACCAGCCCGTTCCCCAGATATACACCAAATCAAGGGCGCGCCAGCGATCCACATAACGCCGCAGGGTCGAAGTGCGAACGGTGAAGAATTGCGCGCCGTGATCGGCCAAACCATTCTCGCCAACGCGCCGGGTCGCGAGGCGGCCCCCGACGCTTCGCCCCTTATCGATCACTTGTACGGTCCGCCCTCGGTCCAGCAATGTCCGAGCCGCCATGATTCCCGATAGCCCAGCACCCACAATCAAGACATCCACCGCCACATCAGGCGCCTTTCGCCAGCCGATTCTGTTGAATGCCAATCATACCGCATTCACCACAATATGTTAGGCGAACTCTTCCGCATCGTATGTGGCCGCGCTCTATCGCGGCTCTAACACCCAGTCGCTTTACAGCGGCTGTGCCTTGTGATACACTGTATGTGCCTGGTGACAGGGACTGATTGGGCAGCCGATGTCATCAGCCATCATGGGGGCGAATCAGATTCGACGTTGGTGGCTGAAGCCGCACGGCAAGCCGTGGCGCCAAGACACGTTAAACTGGCAACGCACATAGGTGCAAAACCCAATTTCCAACCCCTCCCGATGGTGGCCTAGCCAACCTGACTGAGGGAGTAGAGGCAAATAGCCCTCTACCGCTCCTGCAGACTCGTCTCCCTGCACGAACTGCAACGAGTGTCATAAAAAGCTAGGGCGCCCGCCGTCGACGCCGATAAGACGGCGCCAAGATCAATCGGCTAGCGCAGTGTGAACCGCGCCTTCTGGGCTGCGCGGCGCGAAACATTTCAGAGGGCTAAGCTTGTAGATGTGCGAGATTCGAAACCAGCGGACCCGGGGGGCAGGTCCCCGGCGCTTCCACTCCACCGACCGCCTTGCGCAACGTAAGGCGGTTCGTTCTTTTAATTGTCCCACGCTCCCGTAAGGAGAAGCCGCATTATTTTGACTGAGCGCGGTTGATTCTATTCGCCCCCGCCGAGCGGCTTTCCTAGGTTATAATCCAGCGCATTATGTTCAGCAGGCATCCACTGCGCATGCGCCGCGTCGTCCGCTGTTTGATCGTCGCAGGCGCCGCCGCCATATTGACCGCTTGCAGCTCCAACGAGCCGCAGCAAACCGCCACCGCCGTTTATCAAGAAGCTGTCGCCAATATTGAGGCTCTGCGCGCTACGGCAACAGTCGTCCGCGCCCGCGTTCAAACCACGCTGGACTACGCCGGCACACGCGTCGGCCAGGCGCAATCCGCGCGCGCATTCCTCGCCTCCAACTTAATTGGCCTCGGCACGGAAGCCGCGTACATCGAAGAAAACCTTGCGGGATTGGAAGAGCTCGCGACACCGGTGTCACTCAGTACGCCTGTCGAGCAAGCCTCGGGCGCCGTCACCGCCGTTGCGCGGCCGCCAACCCAAAGACCCGGAACCATCGTGACGCCGCCCGCAGTGACGCCGGCGCCGACAACCACCGAGAGAGGACCGCGCCTGGAGAACATCACCATGGCATCGGGGGTCAATGAGTTCGAATGCGCCCGCGATGTCAATCCCCGTTTTACGCCGGCCTCAACAGCGATTTACGTGGTCGGGCGCGCCTACCGCATTCCCGCCGGCGCTACCATATCGTCCACCTGGCGGCGCGCGGGTGTCGACGTTGTCAGCTTCAGTTTCCACCGCGAACATGAGATTAACGACAGCTGCATCTGGTTCTACATCGACCAGACGAATACGCCATTCACCGTAGGATCCTGGAGCGTCGAGATCAGCGTAGACGGCGCGCCGCTGTCGTCGCCGGTGGCTTTTCAGATTGTCTCAAACTGAGCCGAGCAGCGCGCGATTCGGCATGAACACTCCGGCGACGCGCGGCCAAGCTCATACTGGCATCGAAAGCAACTCCTGGCATAATCTTACGTATAGCGATTTGTAACTAACGGCGAGCAACAGGACAGGCGAGATGGCGATTGTGACCCGCTGGGACAACAAGAAGCAGACAGTCATTCTTCTTGAATTCGAGTCCGAATGGAATTGGGAAGAACTAGAAGGAGCGGTGCACAAAGCCGACCAGTTAATCGGCAGCGTGGAGCACTTCGTCGACCTGATTATCGACCTGGAAGGCACAACCATCCCGCGCGATGTTCTCACCGCCGCCAAGACATTGCTAGCCTCAGGCGATGCGCGACCCAATGAAGGCGCCCGCGTCGTCGTCGGCGCGAACGGCGCCATCCGCACCATCTACCAGACGATTCAAAAGACATTCAACAGCGCCGTGGAAGGGCGCGAAGTCCTCTTTGCGCCCAATATGGCTGACGCGCGGGCGATCGTGCGCGGCCTGGCGCTGGATCGCTAAGACCACCCGCAATTGCCGAGCGCCTCGGTCGACAACTGATTGATTCATTCTATCACCGGCAAAGGCGCTATCTCTTTCATGGCTCTTGACCTAGCCAGACGGTCAGCGCGCCCTAGCCCAAAGCGCAGTGTTTCCGCCGGCTGCGCTTCGCCTATGCTATAGTCATTTCAGGAGATGAGGCAAACTCATGGGAATGATTGGCGGCGGTGGCTGGTTCCGTAGCAGGCGCCGCTTCGACGCGAAGGCGAAGCCCAATGTGTCGGGGCGTCTGCTATTGCGCGTATTGCGCTATGCCCGGCCATACCGGCTGCATATCGCAGGCATGCTGGTCGCCATTGTGCTGACGACCAGCCTGGGATTGGTCAACCCGCTGATTTTCCGCCAGATAATCGACGTTGCGCTCCCTGCGAAGGATATCGGCATGCTGAATGCGCTGGCTTTCGCTATGCTCGTTTTGCCGCTGACCGTGGCCGCCGTCCGTATTGTGCAGCGCAAGCTGAATGTCACCATTGGCGAAGGGGTCATCTACGACCTGCGAGTCTCGCTCTACCGTCACCTGCAGCAGATGTCGCTACAGTTTTTCACCAATACAAAAACCGGCGAATTGATGAGCCGCCTGAACAACGATGTGATCGGCGCGCAGAACGCCGTCAGCAACACCATCGTCTCGATCATCACCAACTTCTTTATGGTGATCGCCACCTTGGCGATCATGCTTCATTTGGAATGGCGCTTGACTGTTTTGAGCGTCGTCGTGCTGCCGCTTTACCTCGTCTTTATGCGTCGGCTGGGCGCGCGGCTCGAGAAGATTTCGCGCCAGCAGCGGGTTCATGACGCGCAGATGAACGCGATGATGAATGAAACGCTGAACATCAGCGGCGCCTTGCTGGTCAAGCTATTCGGGCGCTTGGAAGCCGAGGTCGAGCATTTCGATCGGCGCGCCGCCGATGTTCGCGACGCCGGCGTCAAGCGCGCCGTGATGGGCATACAATTCTCGACGTTGCTCGGGCTCTTGGAATACATCAGCACGGCGCTGGTATACTGGATCGGCGGGCTGCTGGTGATTGGGGAGGCGCTTTCGGTAGGCACCATTGTCGCCTTCGTGGTTTACGCCACGCGGCTATATTTTCCGTTGGAGATGCTCGCCAACGCGCCGGTGGAATTCGCTCAGTCCATTGTCAGCTTCGAGCGCGTCTTCGAGATCATCGACCTGCCGCTGGAAATCGCCGAGGCCGACGATGCGATCCGTTTGGACGAAGTGGAGGGAAAGCTGGCTTTCGAAGATGTCGGCTTTCGCTACCATATCGATGACGCGCCACTGCTATCAGATGTCGAGCGAATCGGTCGCTTCGCCAGCGTGGCGGTGACGCGGTCGGGAAATGCGGATCGCCGGCAGAATGGGCCGCCAGCCTCCGGCGTCGCGCACCAGGCGCGCGAAATGGCGTTGGAGAATATCTCCTTCCGCATCGAGCCGGGGCAGTTGGTCGCGCTCGTCGGTCCCAGCGGCGCCGGCAAGACGACCCTGACCTATTTGATCCCGCGGCTTTACGATCCGACGGCGGGGCGGATAACGCTCGATGGCTGCGATCTGCGCGATTTGACCCTGAGCACCATGGCGGAGAACATCGGCATGGTGACGCAGGAGACCTACCTCTTCCACGATACGATCCGCACCAACCTGCTCTACGCCAAGCCAGACGCCTCACAGGCCGAACTGGAAGCGGCGGCCGAAGTCGCCCATATTCACGATTTCATCATGGGCTTGAGCGAAGGTTACGATTCCATCGTCGGCGAGCGCGGCTACCGGTTGAGCGGCGGCGAAAAGCAGCGCATGGCGATCGCGCGCGTCGTCCTGAAGGACCCGCGAATTCTCGTGCTTGACGAAGCGACGAGCCATCTCGACAGCCAGTCGGAAGCGCTGATCCAAGACGCGCTGAGCCATATCATGCGCGGGCGCGCCAGCATCGTCATCGCTCATCGCCTCAGTACGATTCTGGCCGCCGATACCATTATCGCGCTCGACCGCGGCGCAATCGTCGAGCAGGGCTCCCACGCCGAGCTACTGACGAAGAACGGGCTCTATGCCAAGCTCTATGAAACTCAGTTCAGCCAGCAGCATGAATTGGCTTAACGGGCGGTTGACTTGAAGGCGACGATTGCGCAACTCGACGCGAGCTGGCTGGAGCGCGACTGGGATGCGCTCAAAACGCATGTCAGCCGCGAACAGTCTGAACTCGTGCTGCTGCCGGAGATGTGCTTCTCGCCCTGGTTTTGCGCGGCGCCAGAACGCGAAGATTCAGTTTGGCATGCGGCCGTGTCCGCTCACGAAGGCTGGATTGAGCGCCTGCCCGAAATGGGCGCGTCGGCGATCGTCGGCACGGCGCCCCGGGACGAAGGCGGAAAGCGTTACAATGTCGCCTACCTGTGGACGGCTGAGCATGGGCTGCGTTGGAACCACCGGAAGACGTATCTCCCCAACGATGAAGGCTATTGGGAAGCCAACTGGTATGATCGCGCGCCGATCGACTTCCAGCCGCTGGACCTCAAGGGACGTTCCATCGGCCTGATGATATGCACCGAAATTTGGTTCATGCAGCATGCGCGAGACTATGGCAAGCGTGGCGTACAGTTGCTGCTCAATCCACGCAGTACGCCGGCGCATACCAATGACAAGTGGCTGGCTGGCGGCCGGACGGCGGCGGTCGTTTCGGGGGCTTTCTGCCTGTCATCGAATCATGCCGGGCGCGCGGGCAAATTGCAATTGGGCGGCGCCGGCTGGATCTGTGACCCGGATGGCGTCGTGCTCGCCAGCACGTCGCCAGCGAAACCCTTCGTCACGCTGGATCTGGATCTCGCCCAGGCCGAGCTGGCGAAAACCACCTATCCGCGCTACGTGGATGACAGCCGCATCTGACCGCCGCCTTCGCTATACTATCTGAGCCTATGTCTGCTAACATATCGGCGATGACGCGAGTGCTGGGCTGCAAATGGCGGAAATGCGATTGATTGTTGGGCTGGGCAACCCCGGCGCAAAATATGAGCAAACCCGCCACAATGTTGGCTGGCGCGTGATTGACGTGTTGGCGACCCGCTACCAACTCGGCGCCGGCCGCAGCGAGCGGCGCGCGCAAACCTGGGATGGCGCTATCCGCGGTCAGCGCGTCAAGCTGGCGAAGCCACTCACCTATATGAACCGCAGCGGCGAATGCCTGCGCGCCCTGATGGACTATTATGAAATCCCCCTCGACCGATTGATCGTCGTGCACGATGACCTGGACACGCCCTTCGGCGCTCTGCGCTTGCGCAAGGCGGGCGGGCACGGCGGACAGCGGGGCTTGCGCAGCGTCATTCAGCACCTGGGGGACAGAGAGTTCGCGCGCCTGCGCTTTGGCATTGGACGCCCGCCGGGAAAGATGCAGCCGGTCGATTATGTGCTGCGGACCTTCAAAGGCGACGACGCGATTCAGGCAACAGAATTGGCGGCGCGAGCGGCTGACGCCATCGAGGCTTGGTTGAGCGACGGCATTGAGCTGGCCATGTCGCGCTTCAACGGCGACGCGCCCAGCCAGCGTGAGGGGCGATCAAAAGCTGACCTGGAGGCTCAGCTCGCCATCAGCCAACGCGCGCATGAACTGGCGCCATCGGACCCCAAAGTCTTGATAAAACTGGTCGCCATCCAAAAGAAACTCGGCATGATTGATGAGGCGCTGGCCGGGCATCTTAAGCTGGCGGCCTTGTATGATGGACTAGGCGAAAGCAGCCGGGCGAACGCGGAACGGGTCAAAGCCGTGGCAATCAGACCGGCGCTTGTCGATCTGCAGCGCGCGATCGCTGAATGGTATCTTTCTCAGGACCAGAACAAGAAAGCGGTGGCGCGCTATCTCATCCTGGCTGAATACTACCGCGAGCACGATCCGGCGGCGGCGCTAAACGAAATTGAAAGGGCGCTTGCAATCAACCCGCTGCATCCAAAAGCGCTGGCTTATCAACGAAGCCTGCAACCACAAATTGAAACCGAGTAGCGTCCCAACGCAAGGACGGGGGAATAATACGATGCAAGTGGTAGCGCCCGAAGCCGTCGGCATTTCAGCGGAACGGCTGAGTAGCGTCAGCGACAGACTGCAAGAATATGTCGACCGCGGCCAAGTCGCCGGCTTCGTCACGCTTGTCGCCCGCGAATCGGAGGTCGCGCACTTCGAACCCTGTGGCTACCGCGATGCCGAGAACAAGCTGCCGATGAAGCGCGATACGATCTTCCGCATCTACAGCATGACCAAGCCGATTGCCTCCATCGCGCTGATGCAGCTCTATGAGCGCGGCAAATTCCACCTCTCCCAACCGGTCAGCCGCTTCATTCCCGCTTTCGGCAAGACGAAGGTCTTGAGCGGCGTCGGTTTCCTGGGGCATCAGCTCGCGCCGCAGAATCCGCCGATGACGATTCATCACCTGCTCACGCATACGGCCGGCTTGAGCTACGGCTTCTTCCTGGACAGCCCCATTGACGAGATGTACCGCAACTCAATCTTTCGCAGCGAGACGGCGACGCTGGAAGAGAAGATCACCGGCATGGCCGAGCTTCCCTTGCGTTTCCAGCCGGGCAGCGCCTGGACCTACAGCATCGCAACCGATGTCTGCGGCTATCTGGTCCAACTGCTGGCCGATATGCCCTTTGAAGATTACCTTGAGGAGAAGATCTTCCGCCCGCTAGGAATGGTGGATACGTCATTCCACGTTTCTGAGGGAAACGTCGACCGTTTCGCCAGGCT
Organism: Chloroflexota bacterium; assembly: GCA_026707225.1. GTDB lineage: Bacteria > Chloroflexota > Anaerolineae > Aggregatilineales > Phototrophicaceae > UBA6055. The sequence goes on along the minus strand of JAPOXG010000095.1, from coordinate 24,239 downwards.
CTATCAGCACCTGCCGCAGACTGGCGGTTTCCGCGAATACAAGGGCGCGCCCAATATACCCTTCCATGACTATACTCAACCAGCCAGCGCGCCGTCGGGCGGCGGAGGCTTGGTCTCAACTACCGCGGACTACTGGCGCTTCGCGAATATGCTCTTGAATGATGGCGAAGCCGGCGACGCGCGCATTATCGGCCGCAAGACATTGGAATTCATGACCCGCAACCACATCAATCCGGACTTGCTGCCGCTGGCCATTGGGCCGAACCCCATGCCGGGGCGAGGCTTTGGACTCGGCTTCGATGTCGTCATGGACGCGGCGCAGACGGGCGTGCTCAATTCGGATGGCAACTTTGGCTGGAGTGGCGCGGCGGCGACCAATTTCTGGGTCGATCCACAGGAGCAGCTCGTCGGCATTATCATGACGCAGCTCATGGACAACATGCTGTTCTTCCAGCAAGACTTCCGCGCCCTGACCTATCAAGCGCTGGTGGATTAGCGGCGATTCCTCACCAGAATCAGGTGAATCCAATTGAATTGACGTGACTCGGCTACATCCGTGAAATCACCTGGACCGCCCAGCGAGACAGCCTGCCGCCATCTCATGTCTTGCGCGCCCATTCAATAAGTGTGACTATGGTTGGAGACGGTAGCCCCCACGGCAGCGGTCACCCCGTCTAGCTCCCTAATCTACGCTCTGATATACTCGTCCGTCGCATTCATTCAACTGCCAAAGGCCATCATGTCGCTGAATCTCTCGGGCTTGCTGGACATCCTGCGCGAAGGCGAGAGTTATCAGACCTTGCTTGCCCAGCTTTCAGCCAAGCAGGGTCACATCGCCTTCGACATCGTTCGATCGGCGCGCCCCTTTTTGTTGGCGGCGCTGGCGCTAGACTGGGACGGACCCATAATCTTCCTGACGGCCGCCGTCCGCCGCGCCTACAACGTCAGCGAACAGTTGCCGCTATGGCTGGCGGATAGCGATCGCCTTTATCGCTTCGCGGAACCTTCCGCCCTGCTTTATGATCGCGCGCCTTGGGACGCCAGTGTCATACGCAACCGCATTGACGCGCTTTCGGCGCTTGCGAATGACAATCGCGGGCGATATCCCGTGGTCATCGCCTCCGCGCGCGCCCTGATGCAGGCGACCCTTCCACCGGCGCTCTTTGACGGCGCGACAATCGACATTGCGGTCGGTCAGCGTTTCCAGATGGAGTCGCTGATTCTGCGCTGGATCGGCATGGGATATGAACCGGCGACCGTCGTGGTCGAGCCCGGTACATTCAGCCGTCGTGGCGGCATCCTCGACATCTTTCCCCTGGCGCGCCCATACCCGCTGCGCATCGAATTCTTTGACGACGAAATCGATAGCCTGCGCCACTTTGACCCCTCCAACCAGCGCAGCGTCAAGCGGGTGGATTCGGCGCGAATCGTCCCCGCGCGCGAAGCGCTGCCACAGCGAACGCCGTCGCTCGGCGCCAGGTTGGAGAAGTCGCTGAAAGCGCTGAACGATGCGGACGGGCAATCCTCGAGCCTCAGCGCCGATATCGAATCGCTTCAACAGGGAAGCGCCTTCGCCCGCCTTGAGCATTATCTGCCCTATCTCTACGATGAGCCCGCCAGCTTGCTGGATTACGCGCCGGACAATGCGCTGATTCTGCTTGAAGAGCCTGACTTCTTGGAATCGACCGCGCAGGAAATTGCCGAGAACGCGGAAGACAGCCGCGCGGAGGCTCTGTCCGCTTTACAAATTTCGCCGGACCATCCGGCGCCCTACCTGCGCTTGCCCGCCCTTGAACCCAGTCTGAAGCGTCTCCGGCAAGTGTCGCTATCCATCCTGCCGGCCGGCGAAGCGCAGCGGATCTTTGAACCAGGCGAACGCTTTGGCGGGCAGCTTCGCCCCATGCTCAATCGCGTGCGACGGCATCGCAGCAGCGGCGACCGCGCCGTGATCATCACCGAACAAGTAGAACGGCTAGAAAATCTATGGTACGAGCAAGATGCCTCCGCTTACATTCCCACGGTGGAAACCATCGACGAGGCGCCCCCGCCGGGTTCGCTGCGTTTCGTTCGCGGGGCGGCGGCTGAAGGCTGGGCGCTGCTTAGCGAGGCTGGGGCGCTGCGTTTCATCACCGATGCCGAGATCTTCGGCTGGTCTCGCCCTGAACCGCGGCGTCGAAGCGAAGCGAAAGGCGGGCGCGCCAGCGCGGTGACGGACACTTCCTACACCGACTGGGAGGTCGGCGCCCACGTCGTTCATGTCGATTACGGCATCGGCCGATTTATGGGCATGCGCCATCGTACCGTCAACGCGACCGAACGCGAATATCTGCTGGTGGAGTACAAAGACGCCGACACCATATACGTGCCCATCCACCAGGCTGACCGCATCTCACGCTATGTCGGCGCCGAAGAAACGCCCCCCAAGCTCAATCAATTGGGGAAGCCGGAGCAATGGACCAAAGCGCGGGACAAAGCCCGCCGCAACGCCGAAGAGGAAGCGAAAGAGCTGCTGGAGGTTTACAGTCGGCGCGCTCGGGCAACCGGCTTCGTCTTCAGCCCGGACAGCGCTTGGCAGCACGAAATGGAAGCCGGCTTCGCTTTCGTCGAAACCGAGGATCAACTGCGCGTCATTCAGGAAGTCAAAGCCGATATGCGCAGCCCCAAGCCGATGGACCGCCTGATCTGCGGCGATGTCGGCTTTGGCAAGACGGAGGTCGCCTTGCGCGCGGCTTTCAAAGCGGTGCAGGATGGCGCGCAGGTCGCGGTGCTGGTGCCGACGACTGTGCTGGCACAGCAGCATTACGACAATTTCAGGGCGCGCTTGTCGGCTTTTCCGGTGGTGATAGAAATGCTCTCCCGCTTTCGCACCAAGGCGCAGCTAAAGGAGATCACCGACCGCCTGGCCAGTGGTGAAGTCGATATCGTGATCGGCACCCATCGGCTGCTCTCGGCTGATATCCGCTTCAAACAGCTCGGCTTGATGATCATCGACGAAGAGCAGCGATTTGGCGTCAAGCAAAAGGAACATTTCAAGCGATTGCGCGCCCGCATCGATATCCTCACGCTGACGGCGACGCCGATCCCGCGTACGCTCTACCTGAGCTTGAGCGGCATCCGCGATATCAGCATGATTCAGTCGCCGCCGGAAGAGCGCTTGCCGGTGATCACGCAGGTCGGCTCTTGGGATGATAAGCTGGCGCGGCTGGCCATCATGCGCGAGCTTGAGCGCGGGGGACAGATTTTTGTCGTGCACAATCGGGTCGGCTCAATCCACATCATCCGCAACCGGATTGAGCGCATCGCGCCGGAAGCCACCATCGCCATCGCTCACGGGCAAATGACCGCGCGCGCCCTGGAAAAAATCATGTCCGAATTTACCCGCGGCGAATTCGATATTCTGTTATCGACATCCATCATCGAAAACGGCATCGATATGCCGCGCGTCAACACTTTGATCGTCGATCGCGCCGATCAATTTGGCGTGGCGCAGCTCTATCAACTGCGGGGGCGCGTCGGGCGTTCAGCGCAGCAAGCCTACGCCTATTTCTTTCACGGACCTGGCACGCTTACTGAAGAAGCGCGCGCGCGGCTGGAGACGCTGGCGGAAAACGCGCAGCTTGGCGCCGGCTTCCAGATCGCGATTCGCGACCTGGAGCTGCGGGGCAGCGGCGATATTCTCAGCACGCGCCAATCGGGGCATATCGCCAGCGTCGGCTTGCATCTGTATACGGAGATGCTGCAGCAGGCGGTCAAAGATCAGCAGGGCGGCGCGGTCGCCAGCGATTCGGGATTGGCGCCCGCTTCGGCCCGCGAGCGGCTCATCATCGACCTGCCGCTGCCCGCTTATCTCCCGACCGACTGGATCCCGGAGATGGCGCTGCGCCTTCAACTCTATCGCCGTATCGGCAATATCAAAGATATTGAAGAAGTTGAAGGAATGCAGGCAGAATTGATCGATCGCTTCGGTCCGCTGCCGGCTGCGGTCAAAGGACTGCTCTACCAGATACGGGTGAAGGTTTTGGCGCAGGCGCTTCACGCAACGCACGTGCTGATGCCGCGCGAGCAGATTCGAATCAAGCTGCCCTTCCTCGCCACCGTCAACCGCGACCTGCTGGCGCTGACGCTGGGCGAAGACGTCGAGGTGACGCGGACCGAAGTGCAGATAGTAGCCGACGACGGTCACTGGCAAGATCGGCTGCTGGACATCCTCGCGCAATTGGAGGAGAAAATCAGTCTTGTGGGCGCATTCGGTCCCTAGTCAGGATGCCCGCGGAATCGCAAGTCAAGCTCTGACCAAATCGGCATAGATGCCGCGCGTCATCTCTCGCAGAAGGGGCAAAGGCACGGGGAAGATCGCGTTGGCGGCGCCGCCCGCGGCATAAACCATGTCGAAACGTTGCAGCGTTTCGTCCAAATAGACCGTGAAACCGCTGCTGCAATGGGCGATCGGCGGGACGCCACCCGGCGCGTAACCGAGCACGGCAAGGCACTGCTCGGCATTCATCATTCGCGCTCGTTTGCGCCCCACGCCGAAGAGCGCCGCCAGCTTTCGTTCATCAATCGATTGATCGCCGCTGGCCAGGACCAGTACCGGCGTCGTCTTGCTGATCATGAATCCCAGGCTCTTGACGATCTGCCCCAATTGACAGCCGACATTGTCTGCCGCCTGCTGTGATGTGGCGTTAGAGCTTTCGAATTCGATCACCGAAATGCCCAGCCGCAATTCGTCAAGCGCCGCCTGAACCTGCGCCAGGCCCATCGCGCCCGGCTCCGCCGCCGTAGACAGCTGGCAAGGCTCTTTTACCGTACCCGCGTGATCAATCGCCATACAGCACCCCGCCAGCGTAAGTGAAGTTATCGCTTGGCTCGGCGAGCTCCCCTTGCGGGTGGTCGCGGGGTGTCATATTCAGCATGATGCGCCGGCCCGCCGCCTCAACATAATAGACATGCAAGGATTGATCGGGCTTTATCTTGAGCTTGCGCGACAGCCTGTGATCGAAACGCACCGGCTCGCCGGACCTGTCAGTCAAGGTCGTCTTGCGCCAGAACATCCAGCGAGCGTGCAGCCGCTCCGCAAAGAGTACGCGGTAACACAGCTTCACGCGGGCGAAGCGCAGGGCGCGCGTCACGATGGTGAGCGCGAATCCGGCGACCAAAGCCAAAACGAAGACGCGTCCGGCTGGTCCATATCGACCGGCGATCAAGATCAAGGGCACGGAAAGCAAAAGCAGCGTCGCCAGCGGTTCAGTCACCAACTCGACGCGCTGCCGCGACGAAAGCCGTCCCTCGCGGTTTCGCTTAATGTCGGCGACCATTTCATTCGGCAGTTTGTCAATACTGGACATCGTGCCCCCTAACCCGCCTCGTGCGCGATACTCAGGTCAATCCGGTCGCGCGGGCGCAGCTGCAAGACGATGACGCTGACGACGATCAGAGCCGCGCCGATCCACTGGAGCGATTGTATCACTTCACTCAATATCAGCATGGATATGATCATCGACATGATTGGCTCAACGGTGCTGACCAGGGAGGCCTGCGCGGCGCCGATCCGCTGAACAGCGATGTTCACGCCGAATATCGGCAAGACGGTGCCAAATATGCCGATGCTGATCAGCAGGTACACCGTCAGCGGATTCTGCGGCAATTGCAGTCCGCGAATCGGAATGAGCGTGAGCATGATGGCCAGAGTGCTAATCATCATGACCGCGCTCGCGCGAGAGACATCAACCACGCCGTCCAGAGCGCGCCGCGTCAGCAAGTAATAGATGGCGATGATCGCGGCGTTCAGCAGCGCCAATCCCACACCGACCGCATCGACGCCCCCCGCCGAAGTGAAGTTCGGCACGGTCAACGCGACGCCGACAAGCGCCAAAGCAAGCGCGAGCCAGGTTCGAGCGTGGATCTTGTCCCCCAAGAGGCGCGAGAGCAGCGCCACCATCGCCGGATACGCGTATAGCAAGACAATATAAGTGCTGCCCGGCAGCCGTTCCAAGGCGAAGAAAGCCGCCATAACGGCCGCGGCAATGAATAGGCCGATGACGAGCAATCGCGTCACTGGAAGTTGTTCATCTGTCTGCACCCGTTGCGAACGACGGCTGTAGAGAACCAGCGCCCACATGATCGGAGCGGCCAGGACAAAGCGCCAAATGGCGATATCCATCGGCGCAAATGTCGAATGCAGATAGGTCAGCTTCACCAGGGTCGGCATGACGGAAAATCCCGCCGCCGCCAAGATGATCCAGAGGAATCCTTCTCGTTCGCCTCTTGTCATTGTCGTCCAGTAGAGTCGACTGACGTCATCATAGCGACGCTTCCCCAAAAAAGAAAACGAGGCGAGCGTTAGCCCAACCCCGCAACCTGCCTGAGAATGCCCGCCGCTCCGCTCAAGCGATGCTGACCATGCCGACCAGATTGGTCGCCAGCGGATAAAAGACGCCAAAGATTATCGTGCCGGCCAGCGCGATGTTAATCGCCCAGCGGACGTATGGCGTTTCCAGCGCCGGCTGCAAGTCGACGGCGCCCTCGCGCAGGTACATATTCACAACCACGCGCACATAATAGAAAGCGCTGACTACGCTGGTCAACACGCCGATGACAGCCAGCCCAAACAAGCCCGCCTGAAGCGCCGAGGCAAATATCATGAACTTGCCCACGAAGCCGGCGGTGAGCGGTATGCCCGTCAAACTGAGCATGAAGACGGCCATCGCCATCGCCATCAATGGACGCGACTTCGCCAGCCCGGTGATGTCGTCGATATTGCCGCCGCTGCCGTCTTCACGCTCAATGGCCATGACCACGGCGAATGCGCCCAGGTTGGTGAACATATAAGCCATCATGTAGACGAGGGCGCTCTGCGTTGCCGCGTCGATTGCGTTTGCCGTTCCCGCGGCCGCTACCGCCACCATAATGTAGCCGGCGTGCGCGATCGACGAATAAGCCAGCATCCGTTTGAGATTGCGCTGGGAAATCGCGACGAAGTTGCCGAGCACGAGGGTCAATATGGCGATGATCGTCGCGGTCGTTTGCCAGGCAGCCGCCCCGCCCTCAACCAGGACGAGCGCAGAGAGCCCGCTGACCAATACGCGCAGCAGCGCCGCGAAGCCGCCAACCTTGGCCGTCACGCTCATGAAGGCGGTCACCGGCGTCGGCGCGCCTTCATAGACATCGGGCGTCCACATGTGGAAGGGCACAACCGCCACTTTGAAGCCCAAGCCGACCACCAGCAGCGCCGCGCCTATCAAGAGATAGAATGCGGCTGCCGACGTCCCGCCGACGATGCCGCCAACGAGGCTGAAGATCTGCGGCAGATTGGTCGTGCCGGTCGCCCCGTAGACCAGCGCCGCGCCGAATACCAGAAACGCGCTGGAAAACGCGCCGAGGATGAAATACTTCATGCCGCTTTCTTCCGATTTCAACGACAACTCGCTACCGTCGTTCCGGATTGAACGAAAAGCCGCCAAGATGTAAAGCGGGATGCTCAGCAACTCAAGCGCGACGAAGATGACGATCAAATCGTTGGCCGCCACCATGAACATGGCGCCTGCCGACGATATCAGCGCCAGAATATAATACTCGCCGCGATGGATATCGGCGCGATTGAGATAATCCCAGCTCATCAAGACCGCGATCAAAGTGGCGACCAGAATCACCATATTCAGGAAGCCGGTGAAAGCATCGGCGATGAACATGCCATAAAGCGCAATCTGCTCGCTCTCCGCCGGCGAATATACAAAGAGATTCGCCACAAAGCTGATGCCCAGACCGACGCCGGCCATCACCGGCGTCCAATGCGCGCGGTCTTCTCCGGCGAATAGATCGACCAGGACCAGGATCAGCGTCCAAGCAAGCAGCAGCGTGGCGGGCAGGGTGGACGCCAGGTTGGATTGCGCCAGGAATTCCGCTATCGTGGGCGATTCAAACATGTTCTCTCCTAGCGAACAAACAGCGCGACGATGCTATCCACCGAGACATCCAGCATGTTGAAGAAGACGATCGGCTGAATGCCCATCCAGAAGATCATGATGATGATCGGGATGAAAGCCGCTTTCTCGCTCCAGGTGAGCTGGTAGCCTTCTTCGCTGCTCAGCGGTCGCTTCAATTCGCCCATGAAAACGTGCTGGAACATCTTCAGCAGGTAGACTGCCGCCATGATGACGCCAAGCGTTGCGAAGAGCGTAAAGGCGAAGCCCAGATATTCACTGCCCAGCGAGCCGAGCAGAATGGTGAACTCGCCGATAAAGCCATTCAAGCCGGGCAAGCCCATGCTGCTAAGCGATATCACCAGGCTGATCGCGCCGAAGAGCGGCATCACTTTCCAGACGCCGCCATAATCAGCCATCTCTTTGGTATGCCAGCGCTCGTAAAGCATGCCGACGATCAAAAAGAGACCGCCAGTGCTGATGCCATGATTGACCATCTGCAGCGTGGCGCCTTGCAAGCCTTGCGCGTTCAGGGCGAATATGCCCACCACCACAAAGCCAAGATGGCTGACCGACGAATAAGCCACCAGTTTCTTGACATTGTCCTGCGCATAGCTGACCCAAGCGCCGTAGATGATGCCGACCACACCGAGAAACGCGATGGTCGGCGCCCAAGCCACAGTCGCCTCGGGGAACAAATTCAGATTGAAGCGCACGATGCCATAGGTGCCCATCTTTAGCAGCACGCCAGCCAGAATCACCGAGCCGGCTGTCGGCGCTTGCACGTGCGCGTCGGGCAGCCAGCTGTGGAAGGGAAAAATAGGCACTTTAATGGCGAAAGCCACCAGGAAGCCCAGGAAGAGCCAACTCTCAACCGAATTCAAGAGGAAACCCTCTTGCTCGCCCTCTGGACCCACCGCATCCCAATAGGTGCCCTCGCCTTCCCAAGCCTGCACCCGCTCAATGACGCCGATATCGCCACCGGCGCTGTAAGTGCTGAATGTGCCCGAGCGATTGCCGACATAGAGAATGGCGATCAGCATCAAGATTGAGCCCGCCATCGTATAAAGGAAGAACTTGACGGCGGCGTAAATCCGCTCTTCCGAGCCCCAAATGCCGATCAGGAAATACATCGGCACCAGCGTGATTTCCCAGAATACGTAAAAGATGATCAGATCGTGGACCACGAAGACGCCAATCATCGACCATTCGAGCAGCATCAGGAAAATGTAATAGAGCTTCTCGCGCCCGCGTTCTTCAAAGATATGGCTGCCAAAGGAGCCCAAAATCGAAATCGGCATGATGAAGGTCGTCAGCAAGACCAATAGCATGCTGATGCCGTCCACGCCGACGAAGTAACTAATGTTGATGACCGATTCGCCCAAAGAAACTTCCGCCCAGGTATTGCGCTGGACCATCTGCAGCCCGGCGCTGCTCGGATCAAAGTTGATCCACATCAGGACCGAAGCGACAAAGGTGACCACGCTGGTCGCGAAGGCAACCCACTTCAGATTCGCCTTCTGCGTCTCGCCATTCATGAAGAGCAGAATCGCGAGACCGACCATAGGCAAGAACAGAGTGATTGTTGTGAGCGAAAGTCCAGTTACATCCATAGGACTGCGTTCTCCTTAAGCGCCGCTTCCGAAAAGCGTCTGAACAAAGGGATATATCATGAGAGCGATCACAGCCACGACGCCGATGAACAAGACCACCGCATACAGCCGCACATAGCCGGTTTGAGCGCGCCGCATCCACTCGGCCGCGCGCAGCACGAAGGCGCCAACGCCGTTGACCGCGCCGTCCACAATGCCGAGATCGAATGGCTTGCCTAACAATTCAGCGATGGTATCAAAGCCGCGCTTGATGATGCTGTCGTGAAAATAATTGTGCAGGAAATCCCAATCGACGCGATCAGCCAGGAAGCCGGCCAGCCGGTTAAATGGCTGTTCGGCCATGGCCGAATAGACTTCGTCCCAATACAAACGGGCATTCGCCAGCCGGAACAAGGGCCGAGAAGCGCCGCCTTCTTCCAGCAAATCGCGATTGCCGCTCCCCAGTCCATTGCCCTTGTAAATCCGATTGGCGACTAGCATGGAAGCGATGCCCAATACCAGCGCGATGCCGGCAATGGAGAGGTTGAAATCGAGCGAGTGCCCGCGCGAAACGCTGACCAGGCTGTGCTCGAGGAAATGCTTGAATTCGTATGGCTGATAAATGCCATCAAATATCGGCGTGGATTTGGGCACGTTAATGAGACCAATGACGAGGGTGAAGATCGCCAGAATCAGCAGCGGCAGCAGCATCGCGCCATTGCTCTCCGGCGCCTGCTCAGCCGATTCGCTGCGCGCTTCGTCAAAAAAGACCAGCACAATTTGACGCCACATGTAAAAGGCGGTGAAAGCAGCCGCGACCAACAGTACGCCAAAGGCGATGAATCCGCTCAATTCGTTGAGTTCAAAGCCTTCGTACCAGGCGTCAGCCAGAATCTCATCCTTCGACCAGAAACCGGCGAAGGGGAATATCCCCGCCAGCGCCAGCGTGCCTATCAAATAAGTGATGTAGGTGATGGGCATGCGTTTGCGCAAGCCGCCCATATTGCGCATATCTTGCGGGTCGAAACCCCCCTCGGTCCCCCCATCGCTATGGGGGGAAGCATGGTCGTCGTGGTGGTCTTCGCTTTGTCCATGTTCATGGGCGTGATGATGACCGTGCTCGACGCCGTGGATCACCGAGCCGCTGCCGAGGAAGAGCAGCGCCTTGAAGACGGCGTGCGTGACCAGGTGAAACATCGCCGCGACATACGCGCCAATGCCCACCGCCGCCACCATGAAGCCGAGCTGCGATATCGTTGAATAAGCCAGCACGCGTTTGATATCCCACTGCCCGAGCGCGATATAACCCGCCATCAGCGCGGTGCCGGCGCCGATCAGAGTAATTACCATGCCGATGACGTATCCGCCGTGATTCAGCTCCCACAAGAAGACATTGGAACGCACCAAGATGAAGACGCCAGCGGTCACCATGGTCGCCGCGTGTATCAGCGCGCTGACCGGCGTTGGACCAGCCATCGCGTCCGGCAGCCAGACGAAGAGCGGGATCTGTGCCGACTTGCCGGTGACGCCCAGTAAAATGAAGAGCGCGATCAAGAAGATGACATCATCGAAAGCCATCTGGAAGCCGCCGAAGTCGACGATCTCGCCCTTTCCAAAGCGCTCGGTCGTCTGCCCAAAGACGCCCAGCAGCGCCACATCAAAATGATGGTTGTCGCAGTAGATGGCGCGGATGTCGCTGGCCAGGGGATTCGGCGCGCCATGCCCGTCATCCCTGCCATGACCGTCGTCTTCTCCGTGGGCGGCGGGCACGCATTTGTAGCTGCCCCCGTACCCATCTGCCGACTTGTCGTCCTTGCTCGCGTCGCCGTCTTCATGGTGCTCCAGCAGCCCATTGTGCTCGCGCCAATGCACCAGGTATTTGGCTTCCGTGTTGGGCAGCTCGCCCGCCTTATGAAAATCCAGCGTGCCAAAGGTCCAGAAAATGAGGAACATCGCCATCAGCAGACCGAAGTCGCCGATGCGATTGACGATGAAGGCTTTGCGCGCGGCGTTGCTGTTTTTCCAGCCCTCAGGCGCTTTCTTGTCCCACCAAAAGCCGATGAGCAAGAAGGAACACAGCCCGACGCCCTCCCAGCCGACGAAGAGCATCAGGAAATTGTTGCCCGTCACCAGGATGAGCATGAAAGCCAGGAACATATTCAGATAAGCGAAGAAGCGCGGATACCATTTGTCGCCGTGCATATAACCGCGGGCGTAAAGATGAATCAGCGAGCCGACGCCGGTGACCACCAGCATCATCGTCACGCTGAGCGAATCGACGCGCTGCTGCCAGGAAATATCAAGGCCGATGGATTCAATCCGCAGCCAGCCGTCAACGAAGGGCGGATTGACCACCGCCGCGCCGCCATTGGTGCCAGTCACATAAGTCAATAAAAGCAGCGAAACAATGAAGGAAAGAATCGAAGCGAAACAGCCGATATAACCAGACCACTTCTCTTCGAGTTTGGCGCCGAAGAAAAAGTTGATAAAGGCGCCCAACGCGGGCACGAGTATCACAAGTGGAACCAGGAGCGGGAGGTTTTCCATATAACTAGCGCCTCTTCCGACGGGCTATCTATCAGCCTTGCATCTGCTGCAAGTCGTCTATATTGATGCTTTGACGCTCGCGGAAAATATTCACGATCAGCGCCAAGCCCACCGCCACTTCCGCTGCGGCCACGGTCATGACAAAGAATACAAACACATGCCCGTTGACCTGGCCCCACTCGCGCGCGAAGGCGACCAGCGCCAGGTTCGCTGAATTCAGCATCAACTCGACCGACATGAATACCAGGATGGCGTTGCGCCGCATGAGCACGCCCAGCGCCCCCATCAAGAACAGCACCATGCTCAAGACGATATAGGGTTCGGCGCCGATTGGATTCATCGCCTAACTTCTCCCGCGCCTACTCGGCTGAGCCATCACCGGACCCGCCTGGCAGCTTCGCCAGATAGTCGCCGCTCAATACATCCGCGCCAGTCTGCTGCGAAATCACGCTGACGAGCGGGCGATTCACCCGCCGCCGCCGATTGATCCGCCGGCGTTCCGCCTGCGCCAGCGCATCGGGCCGGGCCAGCACGATGACGCCAATCAGCGCGACCAGAAGCAGCATGCCCACCAACATCACGGGCAGCACGTATTCGATGAACAAGACCTGCCCGACCGACTCGGGGCTGCCGAAAGCCGGTACGCCGAAAGCATGGTAGACAGCGGCGCGGTAAGTGGCTTGGCTGCCCGGCGCGCCCGGTTCGCGCACCAGCACGCGCGTCTCGATGAGACCGCGATCCGCCTGATAATCCGCCAGCGTGCGCAATACATTATGATCTTGATCGACGAAAGCCAGATTGTAAGTTCCCTCATCCAACTCAAGACCTGTGTGGTCCCCGGCCGGCAGCTGATCAATCAGCTTGCGATGCGGGATCAAGCGATTGCAGGCCGCGTCCTCGCACAAGCTGCGCCGCGCCGTGTATTGCCCTACATCAACCAACGACACTTGCCGGTCGGTCACCGCATTGAAGAGCGTCAGGCGCATCATGCCGACCGCTGGCGCGCCGATGTCATCCGCAAGCACCGCGACATCGACCAAGTCTTCATCGTTTTCGAATACGACCAGCGAGAAGGCCGATTCCGGCGGTAGGATCAGATCTTTGGTATAGATGGGTCCTGATACATAGCTGCCGTCATCGACGCCGACCAAGACGGTGTATTCTCCCGCTTCGAGCTCGGTGTAGCCGCGGACGGCCTCGCGCGCGTCGCCGTAAACCACGCCGTCGATTCTGCTATCCATCATCGTTTCGTCAAGCGCGTCTAGCGCGACATTGGCGCTGACCGTGCCAGCCAGGGGCATCGCAAAACCCATTTCCATCACGGTGTACGCTTCCGCTTCCCCACCCGGTATCGCGTTGATGACGCGCAGGCGGGCGCGGTTAGATAGCGCTTCGGGGCTCTCGTCCGCCAGCATATCCGATGCGATGGGGAAGGCGAAAATCAATAGCAGAATAATCGCCACCGCCGAGCCAGCCAGCCCCAGCCAGCGCATGCGCCCAGAGGCGTCGGTAGTCGTTTCGGCGCCCAGCAGCATAATGACAAAGAGGAAGAGCACCATGATAGCGCCGGTGTACACCGTCACCTGCACCATCGCCAGGAAGGGCGCGTCCAACATCAAATATAGGAAGGCGACGCAGCCGAAGTTGACAATCAGGAACAGGGCGCTATGCACTGCGTTTTGCCGTGTAAGCATCATGGCGGCCGCCAAAACCGCCACAAAGCTAACCGCCAGAAACAACCATTCCATACGATCTAATTCCCACTCAGAACGACTTTGTGCATTTTAGCACAATGTCCATTTCGCTTCAATTTGCATTAGGCGCGGGTCTGGTAGATTTGTTAAGAATCGCCTTATGCCGGGCACATTCCAAATCTTCACCGCAGAGAAAAGAAGGCAACACAGAGAATACAGCGGTCTCGCTGATTTTTGTTCGCGCTATGAGTCGGCTCATCCACGCTCTTCCAATGTAGCTCTTTATAATGTTTGGATGCGAAATTAACCGGGTAATCAGAGAGCTCTGTGTCCTCCGTTTATTCTCGGTGATCTCGGTGGCAAAAACTTACAGAGTACCTTACATGGAAAGTGTCCACAGTTTTACGAATGCCCAGGCAGGCCATTGCCCGCGACGCCGCTATGACGGGTCTTCCATATCCGGTATCGAGCGATCGTAAGCGCCCGGCTCGACTTCCTGCGGCGTGTCTTGGGCGCCTTCGTCCGGCGCGTCGATTAGCATGTCTTTGGTATAAATCGCGTCTCGGCGATCGGTGAAGGACATCTGATGTTCATGCCCCAGTTGAATCGCTTCCGTCGGGCAGGCGTCTTCACAATAGCCGCAGAAAATGCAGCGCAGCATGTTGATCTCGTAGGTCTTCGCGTAGCGCTCGCCCGGGCTGAAACGCTCTTCATCGGTATTCTCCGCCGCTTCCACCCAGATTGCATCGGCCGGGCAGGCAGCGGCGCAGAGCGAACAGCCGATACACTTTTCCAGGCCATTTTCGTAACGGCGAAGATGATGTCGGCCCTTGTAGCGATCGTGAAATTTCTGCACCTGTTCCGGATACTGCACGGTGACCGCGTCATCCATGAGGTGCTTCAAAGTTGTTTGGAATCCTTTGATGACGTTCATAATCCTATCCTCGCGTCCATGTTTTTGGAGCCGGCTCCCCAGCCGTGAGCGCCCCGAGTCGATTAATCGCCGCCGGCTCGCTTGATGGCGGTCTCTCTGCTTTCCAAGATGCGATCTTCTTCCGGCGTCCGCCCCAAGCTCGCCAAGCCTTCAAGCGCCCTGACCTGAAAGCGAATTTGCGCCAGCGGGATCGCGATCAACATGCCGACCAAATGCGCCAATGCCCAGCCCAAGCCACGCCGTTCGCCGGTATAAGCCGGGTCATCTTCCAGCGGAATCGCTTCTTCGCTGTCGCTTTCGCGGCTCATCCGCCGCAGCGCCAGGGCGCCAATCAGCAACACGACCACAAATACGATGCCGGAGATGAATGGGTAAGCCGTGCCGCCCAGCGCATCACCGACGACGATGGACACCGCCGTCCAAGCCACCGCCAGCAGCGCCAGCGGGATCATCACCTTCCAGCCGAATTGCATCAGGCGGTCGTAGCGAATGCGCGGCAGCGTCGCCCGGATCCAGATCATGAAGCAGAGCATCAAGAATACTTTGAGAATGAAGATGACCGGCGCCAGAATCGGCAAGCCATCCATCGGCCACAGGTGATATCCGCCGAAGAACACCGCAATCGCCACCAGACTGACCGCGATCATGCCAAGGTATTCGGCCATCATGAACAGGGCGAACTTCATGCCGCTGTATTCGGTCATGTAACCCTGCGTGAGTTCCTGCTCGGCCTCGGTCAGGTCAAAGGGCGCGCGGTTGGTTTCCGCAAGCAGCGCTAAAATCAAAACTGCCGCGGCCAAGGGATTCTGAAAGACGAACCAATCCCAAATGTTGCGCTGGGCGTCGATGATATCGCCGATCGCCATGCTGCCGACGATCATGACCGGGATTGCCAGCGTCAAGGCGAAGCTGAGCTCGTAGCTGATCATTTGCGCCGACGCGCGCAGGGCGCCCAGCATGGCGTATTTATTATCGCTTGACCAGCCCGCCAAGACTACGCCATAGGTGGCGATGCTGGTGATGGCGATCACCCAGAGGATGCCGACATTGGTATCGACCAATCCTTGCGGCGCCTGGAACCATACATCACCCAGCGACGGCGCGAACCAGGGCAAGACCAGATCGGGTCCCATCGGAATCACCGCCGCGATCATCAAGATCGGTATGACCTTGATCATCGGCGCCAGGCGGAAGACCCACTTGTCGGCGCCGGCCGGGATCAAATCCTCTTTGAAAACGAGCTTGACGCCATCGGCCGCTGGCTGCAAGAATCCCTGCGGTCCGACGCGATTCGGTCCCACGCGATGCTGCAGGAAAGCAAGCAATCGCCGCTCAAGCAAGGTGGTGTAAGCAAATCCGGTGACGATGACGAAGGCGAATCCAGCGGCGAAAATGATTGGCCAGAGCGCTGAACAGCCGGCGTGATCCTGGCATTGAACGACATTCTGCACGCGCGCTTCAGGATGGAGCAGCATGCCAATCGCGCCTTGACGTCCGTCCAGGTTCAGGGCGTCATCGAAGCCGATCCAGGTCGCGATCGCGCCGAGATTGGCGATAATTAGCGCCACGATCACTATCGTGACGGCTAGCCCGCCCAGGACGATGATGCCAATCGCGATCTTCAAATTACGGCTCATGCTTTCGATCCTCTGTCATCAATCGGCGAGGGCGACCGCTTCCGCGATTTTGCTGATGCTGCCAGCCGTGATTGCCAGCGGAATCGCTTCCGCGGTCAAATGACGAGGCAGCGCGACCGCTCCAGCCGAAATGTCGTCGCTGAGCGCCGCCTGAACGCGAACAACCGCCTCGCCGGCGCGGATCTCGACGATGTCGCCCTGGCCGATCCCCATCGCCGCGGCGTCATCCGAATTGACGATGGCAAATGGCCTAAGGATCCGCGGCGCCAGAATCAGCGTTGGCGCAAAGTTGCGCTGGCGGTTATACAGGCGCGTGATCGGCATCAGCAAGACTTCATTCGCGCTGGCCGCTGGCGGCTCAGGCGCATTCAATCGGCGCGGGCGCCGGCCCTTGCGCTTGTCGGAGGCGGTCGGAATTTGAACGCCGAGCCCGCCCGTATTGCTGTACGCAGTGCCGCCATAATATTGATCGCGGCCGCCCACATCGGGGAATTCGCGCTTGACCTGCGCCAGCGCCTCGTAAGTAATGCCGTCGAACTCGCTGATTTTGTCGCTCAAGTCCAGCATAACCGCGGCCGCGGAAGGCTGAAGCGGACCATTCCCAAGCGCCTGCCGGATGCCGCCGAAGACCCGCCAGGCGGGCAGTGACTGGCCAATTGGACCCTGGGCGGTATAGAAGCGCTGCACGCGCCGCTCGCCATTAACGAAGCTGCCATCGCGCTCGGCGAAGCTTTGTATCGCCAAGACATAATCCGCCAATTCCGAGATGCCATCGTCGAAGAAGTTGGCGTAGATGATAGTCTCGACCCGGCTCAACCAAGCGCGGGCCGCCGGATCGTCATCAAGCAATTCTGCCTGGGCGACGATCAGCGTCTTGGGCGGGTTCTCCATGATGTCGAGCGTCGCTTCCGGCCTGTATCCCAAGTAATGCAAACCCATGCCATTGGCGCCGGGAAAGGGAATGAGCAAGCCGTTGTTGCGCCGCCCGATATGACCGGATTCAATTAGGAAGTTGGCGGCCGCCTGCGCCAGCGCCTTGCTGCCGTCGAGCGTCAAACCTTCCGCGCCAGCGACAATCACCAGATTCTCCGCCTTGCTCAAACGCTCAGCGATTTCCGGCTGATCGGCGCTGAGATTCTGCATGACCGCCACCGCCTCGCCGGCGCCATAACGGATGAAATCGCCTTCGACCACCTTGTCATTGCGCGCGCCTTGAACGGCGAAATCTTCCAGCCGCGTATGCCGCGCATTGGCGACAACCAAATATGCGCCGCGGTCTTGCGCCTGTTTCAGCCGCAGACGCCACATCGGCACTTCTTCTTCCAGATCCGAGGCGATCACCAAAATCGCGTCGCCGCGCCCGAGCTGACCGAGGTTGGTGCCGAAGCCGACGCCGACTTCCGCGACAATCTCGGCGCCGCCATGGGTCGGCATCCAGGCGCCCAGCCGCGAGCCACCGAGCCCTTCCACCAGCTTGCGCAATTCCCAGAGGTCTTCGTTGGTCATGCTGCCGCCGGCAATGGCCGCGACATCGCCATCGGCGCTCTCCAGCGCGGCCGCGATTGCTGGCGTCACGGCGGACCAATTGGACTCCCGCAGGGCGCCGCCGGCTCTCATCAGCGGCAGAGTCAAGCGATCTTCGCTGCGCGTGAAATGATGACCGAAGCGCGTCTTGTCACTAATCCAGATTTCGTTGACGCGCTCATTCTGCCGTGGCATGACCCGTTTGATCTGCGCCTTGCCGCCGAAGTCGCGATCGAGCCGCATGCTGAGGTTGATATTCTCGCCAGCCGCGTCCCAGGGCGAAATGCTCGGCACTTCATTCAATTCCCAAGGCCGCGCGCCGAAGCGGAAATCAGTCGTGGTCAAGGCGCCGACCGGGCATACATCAGTGGTATTGCCGCTGAAATAAGTGTCAAAGCCGGGATCCGAATTCGTGATGATCTGCAAGCGGCGCCCACGCTCGTGGAAAGCCAGCACATCATCGCCGACCACTTCGTCCTGAAAACGGACGCAGCGCGCGCACTGAATGCAGCGTTCGCGGTCGAGGAAGATCAAATCGCCAAGCGGATAATGCTTTTCCAATAATTGTTTGTCTTCGAAATACATGCGCGACGATTGCGGACCGTGGCGCATGGTCAAATTTTGCAGCGGGCATTCGCCGCCTTTGTCGCAGATTGGACAATCCAGCGGATGGCTCGAAAGCAGAAATTCCAGCACATCATTGCGCGCGTCAATCACCGCCTGCGTATTCGTCTTGACGTGCATGCCATCGCTGACTGTCGTGGTGCAAGCCGTCTGCAGTTTGGGGAAATAACGAATCTGCGGGCTGCCGTCGTCATTAAGCATAACTTCGCCAGTGGCGCGGTCGCGGGAGGGCGTTCCCAATTCAACCAGGCACATCCGGCACATGCCCACCGGCTCCATCTTCGGGTGATAGCAGAACACGGGGATATCGTTGCCCGCGTGCCACTTGGCAGCATCAACCAGGTTCGAGCCAGCCGCTACCGCATAATCTTTCCCGTCAACGTTGATTGTCACCCTGTCGGACATTCAGGCCTCCACAAATTCGAATCCGCCGCAATCAGCGCGCCACCCGCAACGCTTCCCGCGCCACTTCCAGCCCATACAGCGCGCGATCGCGCATGACCTGTTCTATCAAATGCCAGCCCTGGTCCTCATCCAAAGCATCCGCCAATTCGACGGCGGTCCCAAAGTCAGTTCGCGCGCGCTCGTATTCTCCCCGTTCCAGATTCAACTCGCCGCGCAGCGTATAGGCGACCAGTGCATCCGGCGCTTCGTCGATCACACCGCTCAATTCGCGATAACGCCGGTAAAACGATCTATCGCGTTCCAAGGGCGACTGAAACAGCCGGCTGGCCAGTTCGCCCACGATGCCGCGTCTGTCGAGCGCCTTCATATCATCCGGACTCCGACGGGCCGATTAGGTTTGCACATGCCGCGCGAAATCATCGGGGAAATGTCGAATCGTATGGATAATCGGGTTGGCGGCGAAATCGCCCAAGGCGCAGAGCGTCGTGCCCGCCATATTCTCCGCCACATCAGCGATGCGCTTGACGTCTTCCGGCGAGCCGCGCCCATCCAGAATCCGATCGATCACCTTGTCCAGCCAATAAGTGCCCTCGCGGCAGGGCGTGCATTTGCCACAGCTCTCGTGCTGGAAAAACTTGGTGACTTTCGACGCCACCCAGGTCATATCCACCGTTTCGTCCATGACGATGATCGATGCCGAGCCAATGATGGTGCCGATGTTGGCGCAGTCTTCGTAGCTCATTGGCGTATCCAGTACTTCATCTGTCAAGGGCACGATCGGTCCCGAACCGCCCGATGGCAGCATCGCTTTGAATGGGCGCTCCTCATACAGCGGTCCGCCGGCCTGCTCATATAGGAGCTCGCGAAATGTCGTGCCCATCGGCAATTCATAATTGTCCGGGCGCTTCACATGACCGCTGACGCAGTAGATTTTGTTTCCCGTGCTTTGTTCGGTGCCGATCGCCTTAAAGGCATCCGCCCCTTCGCTCAATATGAAGGGGACGTTGGCCAGCGTCTCGACGTTGTTGACGACGGTCGCTTCCTTGTAGAGACCGCCGCCCTTCTGCGCCGGGAACGGGGGGCGTACGCGCGGCTGCCCCAGATAGCCTTCGAGGCTGTTGAGCAGCGCGCTCTCTTCGCCACAGATATAGGCGCCGGCGCCGAGGTGGGTGTAGACCTCGCAGTTGTAGCCGGAGCCCATGATATTCTCGCCCACGTAACCCTTCGCGCGCAGCGATTCTATGCACTCGTCGAGCTGATCGCCGATATCCCAGAACTCGCCACGCAGATAAATGTAGACCGCTTTCGCTTGTATCGCGTAAGCGCAAATCAGCGAGCCTTCGATCAACTGGTAAGGGTTCTCCTCCATGATCTCGCGATCTTTAAAGGTGCCAGTCTCGCTTTCATCGGCGTTCACCGTGACAAATTTGACCGGCTCATGCTGAGGGATGAAGCTCCATTTGACCCCCGTGGGGAAGCCGGCGCCACCGCGGCCGCGCAAACCCGATGCTTTGACCACGTCAATGACTTCGGACGGCGTCATCGCCAGCGCCTTCTGCAAGCCAGCGAACCCGCCATGCCCTTCATAGACATCAAGCTGCTTGATATTTTCGATATCCCGCCCGCGCAAGAGAATGTGCATAGTCACTCTTGTTTCCTGATTTATACCACTTCAGCCGCGCCCGTTCGCTGCCTGCGCCGCTTCCAGGCGCCACTTCGCCAGCAGTTCGCGCATCTTGTCTTGATCGAGATTCTCCACATAGTGGAAATTGCATTGCAGCATCGGCGCCTTGTCGCAAGCGGCCAGACACATGACATGCTCGACGGTGAACATCCCGTCTTTGGTCGTGCCACCCTCTTCCACGCCAAGTTCGTCTTTCAGCCAGGCATGAAAATCATCAGCGCCTTTGAGCGCGCAAGGCAGGTCGGTGCAAACTTGCAGCCAATATTTGCCTTTGGGACGCTCGGAATACATGGTGTAGAAGCCGGCGATCGACTTCACCTGCGTAGGATCGAGATTGAGAATCTGCGCTACCTCGTCGATGCCTTCGGCGTTGACCCAGCCGTATTCTTCCTGCGCAATGAATAACAGCGGCATCACCGCCGAGCGCTTGGTCTCGTATTTCGCCAGATGATGATCAATGCGTTCCGCGTATTTGGGATTGCCAATGATTGCCATGCGCTGCTATCCCTTGCAGTCGAAATTGCTTGCGGGCGAGCCAAGGCTCGCCCCTACAGAATCTAGATCATTTGCATCTGTCGTTCATCAGCGGTCGCAATCGCCGAGCACGATGTCGACGCTGCCGATAATCGCCACCATATCGGCCAGGAGATACCCCTTCGCAACAACCGGCAGCGCGCTGATGTGAATGAACGACGGCGTCTTGAAATGCACGCGCCGCGGCTTGTTGCCGCCCGTCCCATGGATATAACAGCCGATCTCGCCGCGCGGGCTTTCGATGGCGCTGTAGATTTCTTCATCCGGCGCGTCATAGCCGTAGGTCCAGAGCTTGAAGTGATGGATGACGGCTTCCATGCTCTGCCCCAGTTCGCTGCGCAGCGGCGGGCAATACTTGTGATTCTGCGACCGATAAGGTCCCTTGACCGTCTCCAGCCGCGAAACCGCTTGATTGAGGATTTTCATGCTCTCGCGGAATTCATGTATCCGAATCAGGTAGCGATCATAGACATCGCCATGCTCGCCCAGCGGCACATTGAAGTCATAGGTCTCGTAGCCGCAATAGGGCTGCGCCTTGCGCAAATCCCAGTTGACGCCGCTGCCGCGCAGCGCCGGTCCAGTCATGCCATAGGCCAAGGCGACATCCGGCTCAATGACGCCGACGCCCTGCGCGCGATCCTTCCAGATTGGATTCTTCGTCAGCAAGGCTTCATAATCATCGACCTTGTAGGGGAAGTCGTCGAGGAATTGCTTGATCGTCGGCAGAAAATCATCCGGCACATCGCGCCAGACCCCGCCGGGTCGAATATAGCTGCTCATCATGCGCTGGCCCGAGAGCATCTCGAACATGCCCAGAATCCGCTCGCGCTCACGGAAGGCGTAAAGCAAGACGCTCATGGCGCCCATGTCGATGGCGTGCGTTCCCAGCCAGACCAGGTGGCTCGCGCAGCGCGCCAGCTCCAGGCAGACGACGCGGATGATCTGACCGCGCTCCGGCACATCCAGATCGAGCAGTTTCTCCACCGCCGCGGCATAAGCCATATTGTTGGACATGGGCGAGAGATAATCCATGCGGTCCGTCAGCGGCAGCGCCTTTTCGTAACTCTTGTCCTCGAGGGATTTCTCGATGCCGGTGTGCAGAAAACCGATATCAGGCAGGCAACTCACGATTTGCTCGCCATCCAGTTCCAGCAAGAGACGCAATACGCCGTGCGTGCTGGGATGATGCGGACCCATGTTGAGCAGCATCGTCTCGCCAGTGATCGCCCGTTCCGATACCAAACCGCGCAACTGATCAAGGCTGCCCTCCCAGCTGCGCTGTTCTTCAATGGATTGCGTCTGCTCTGCAACTGCCATAGCGACCTCGTATGCTAGTCCCTGGCGAAGGGCTTGTGCTGATGAATCTCATCGACGTTGAAGGAAAAGGCGACCGTCTCCTTGCCCAGCGGGTAATCGCGCCGATGCGGATGGCCGTACCAATCTTCCGGCATCAGCAAGCGCCGCTGGTCCGCATGCCCTTCAAAGACGATGCCCATCATATCGGCGATCTCACGCTCCAGCCAATTAGCCGCGGGCCAAACTACGGTCGCGGTCGGCAAACGCGGATCCTCCGCAGCCGCGAAAGCTTTCACCCGTAGCCGCCGGTTGTAAAGCATCGACAGGATGTGATAAGAAACGCCGAAACGCTCCGGCCGAAAGTCGCTCTCTTCGCCATCAAAGGCATCGCCGTAATCGTTGGGAAAGTAATCCACGGCGCTGACATCGGAGAGCATGTTGTAGACCAAACCGGAAGTGACGCGCAAGAAGTCGAGCACTTCCGCTGTTCGCTCGGCATCGACGACAATCGTCGTTTCGCCGCGGAATTCCTTCACATGCAGCAGCGCCTCGCCAAATACATCACGCAAGGCGCTCACCGGGTCTCTCGCCGCCGGGAATTCCATTCGCTAATCGCCACCCAAAGTCAACGTATTCGCCAAAACCATATCAAGCCCAATCGGCAATGCGCTCGCCCTTGACTTTCTCATGCAGGGTCAAGATGCCGTGCAGCAGTTGTTCCGGGCGCGGCGGGCAGCCGGCGACATAGACATCCACCGGGATGATTTCGTCCACACCCTGGACAATCGCATAATTGTTGTAGACGCCCCCGCAAGAAGCGCAATCGCCCATTGAGATGACCCACTTCGGTTCCGCCATTTGATCGTAGAGCTGCCGCACAACCGGCGCCATCTTCCGCGTCAGGCGTCCCGATACAATCAAAAGGTCGGCTTGCCGCGGCGTGGCGCGATTCAGTTCCATGCCAAAGCGCGACAAATCATAGCTCGACGCCTGCGAACTCATGTACTCAATCGCGCAGCAAGCCAGCCCAAACAGCAAGGGCCACATCGCGCCCACGCGCGCATGATTAACTGCCTGTTCGACGGTGGTGGTAACGATGCCGAGGTTTCCAAGCTTTGAGCTTACTCCCATTCCAAACCACCTTTCTTCCATTCGTATACGAAGCCGACGATCAGAATCACAGTGAACACCGCCATCACCGCCAGCCCGTAGATGCCGAGGTCGCGCATTGATACCGCCCAAGGCAAGAAGAATATCACCTCAATGTCGAAAATAATGAAAAGAACGGCGACCAAATAAAACTTGACCGGCAAACGGCGCGTCGCCGGACCGATCGGCTTCATGCCGCTTTCATAGGGAACCGATTTGCGATAGGTCGGCCGTTGCGGACCCATGACCCGCGAGATGTTGGAGATTATCAGCGCCAGGATGACGGAGATGACCAGCAGAGCGGTGACGGGACCAAATTCCAGGACGGTCGGCATTGGGCTCCAACCATTTGTGCTTTTTGGAACAAATCAGACAACAGTGAGATTAGCATACAACAACGGCAAAATCAAGCAAGGCATCGGCTGGTTTTCTCCAGCTTTAACCAATTGCGAATTTTTCTATACTCTCGTGCAAAACCGATATGCGCAACCGACTGATTAGGGGCGAACGAGACCTGGGTCGATTCAAATCGCGGGCAGTCAAAAGGGACACATCAGTTAGATGTATCCCCAAAACATGCGGCGAAGAAGAAGGACAGTCGCTACCCCGCCCCCAAGCCCAGCAGGCCCGTCTCCGGCTGCGGCTTGCGAGTCTGCTCGTCGTACTTGCCAAAGCGAACCACATCGCCGGAGCCGGTGAT
>JAPOXG010000107.1 GCA_026707225.1 Chloroflexota bacterium | reverse complement strand
CCATATTGCGTCGCCGCGCGACCGCGGCCACGCGCGCTGAAAAGCGCCTGCATCTGCTGCGACCGCGATTGATCCAGCCCGCGCCCCGTCAGAAATGCCCGCAGCCGCTGCAGATCGCTGCGCGTGATGATCAGTCTGCGCACCGCAATATCGAGCGGCAGCACAATCAGCGCCAGCAGCACCAGCCGTTCCCAGATATCGGTCGCCGCTTGACGCTCGCCCAGATTATGCGCGAAAGCCGCCGCGGGCTCGTCGGCCAGGTTTCGCCCGCCGGTGATTTCCGCGATCTCGGCCAAGCTGCGCTTGTCATGGGCGCGGGAAACATACTCGGGCGAGTAGGACATCACCCAGCCGAGGAGATCGGTCAAGCTGGTCTCCCCCTCCGCCAACGGCGCCGTTCCGCTGACCGTGAGGAAATATGCCCCTTCGTTCTGCGGCGAGAAGTTCGCTTCATAGCGCCCGGGCGCCGTCTGCTGCAGCGGAATGCGCAGGCTGCCGCCGGCCGGATTCAGCAGCGCGCCGCTCAGCTGCAAGCCATCGAGAAACTGGCCCTCGTCATCGCGCGCGTCAACCAGGATCCGCGCCTGCTCGTCCTCCAGCAGAATGCGCGTTTCCAGGTTCTGGCTCGCCCCGGCGTTGATGCTCCAAGCCACCACCTGCCCCCAGAAGCGCGAGAAGTCTTCCCAAGGCGCCCACTCATTCGCCCAGCGCGCGCTCGCGTCCGATGTCCAGGCGACCACCCGTCCCAGCCCATATTGCCAGGAAGCCAATAGCGGGTCGGAGTAGGGCTCGGGTCCGCTCAGGATCCGTTGGGCGGCGATCTTTGGCGTCGTCGCCACATAACCGCGCAATGGCGGCGTCTCCCCGATGCCATCGATGATGGCGCTGCTGCCGGTCACCCGCGGTCTGAAGCTCTCTTCGACGATGTACGAGCGCGAGGCCAGCACCGTCTCCTGGGCAAATATCAGCGGAATCTGCTCAACATTCTCCACCGCATAAAAGTTGCCGCCGCCGGCCTCCGCCATCGGCTGCAGCATCGCACCCGGATTGCGCCCGATCGCGATTGCCGATAGGGTGA
Organism: Chloroflexota bacterium; assembly: GCA_026707225.1. GTDB lineage: Bacteria > Chloroflexota > Anaerolineae > Aggregatilineales > Phototrophicaceae > UBA6055. Next base: position 4,790 of record JAPOXG010000107.1, on the reverse strand, counting down.
CATTGAATCGCTCGCGCAGCAGCTCGGTCAGCTCGACCAAACCGGTCGGGCTCGCCCCGCCATCCGTCAGCAAAATCAAGTGCTTGATCTGTGATGGCTCCTCGACAATATCCCGCTGCACCAGCCGCAAGCCAGCCAGAATATCGGTTCCGCCGCCGGAGCGGATCGTGTTGGTCATGGCGATCAGCGCCTGCGCGTCATTCACCTGCTGGAAGGGAACCACCCAGGCGCCGCCAGTGTCGAAGGTGCCGATAGCGACGCGGTCGGAGGGCTGCAGCAGCCCCAGCGAAAGCACAATCGCGCGCTTCGCCAGTTCCAGATTGGGCACGCCGCCGCGCACGATCTGCCCCATACTGCCGGAGCGGTCGATCAGATAAGCGATCGTCAACTGCGGCAAGCGCTTCTGATCCTTGATCTGCATCTCCAGCGGCAAGGTGCGCTCCAACGGCGTCTGATAATAGCCGCCCGGCGCATAGCTCTGCGGTCCGCCGATCACGACTAAGCCGCCGCCGATATCGCTGACGAATTGATCCAGCAGGCTCATCTGCGCCCCGCTCATTTCAGTCGCCGGCACATTAGCCAGGATGACGCACTTGTATCGCGCCAGGCGCCCCATGTTCAGCGGCAGGTCCCCCGGCTCGGCTGTATCAACGACGATTCCCGCTTGCTCCAGCGCCGGCAGCAGATGTTCCACCTCAGACGGTTCCGCGCGAATCAAGAGGACGCGCGCCGGACCGACCACCTGGCTGAAGGCGCCCAACTGATTGTTTTGCGTGAAATTGTCATTCGCGCTAGGCACGACGATCTGCGCCGAGAAATCGAGGAAGCCGCTGCTTTCGCTCGTCTGCGTCAAGCTGAAGCGCGTATCGCCCGCTTGCAGATTGAGCGATTCTTCATGAATCAGTTCCCCGCCGGAGAATACCAGCAGGTCCGCCGGACCCGCCTGTTCCGCATGAATCCCCACGGAAATATCGAAACTTTGATTTTCTGAAACGCGCCCTGGCGCATCCAAAGCCGTGATGCGCACATCGGGCTCCGCCTCGCGAAAGAAGGGCACATAGCTGATCTCGACGCTGGCAACAGCAGCCCGCTGCGCCCGCGCGATGGCATCGCCCTGCGTCGCCTGGCCATCACTCAATATCACCATGCGGCGCGAAACTTCCGGCGGAAACAGCGACAGACCCGTCTGGATCGCATTGGCGATATCGGTGCCGCCGGTCCGCGGAATCGACGTAAAGCCATCAATCTCGCGCGCCATGCTGAAGTCGGTCTCGGGCACGGCGTTGTCGCCGAAAAGCAGCGCCGCCCATTCATCATCCGGCTGCTTCGCCGCTATCGCCTCGCGGATGAATGCCCGCTGCAAATCTTCGCTCCCGCTACCCATGCTGTCCGAAGCGTCAACGAGGAAGACCACCGCCAGCCGATCGACCGCTTGCACCGTCTGCAAACCGGCCAGCGCCAAAATGAGCAAAACAATAATCAGCGTGCGCAGCAGCAAACTGCAAACATCGCGCCGGCGCCGGAAGGCATGCCGCGGAAAGCCAATGACCCAGACAATGGGCAAGAGCAGAATAAACAATAGCGCGACGTACGGGGCGGTCAACTGCACAAGCAATCCAGATCAGCTAGCAAAACTTGCCGAAGCCAATCGGCGTCACCCTCGATTGTAGCGATTAGACTCTTGAGTTGACAGGGTGGCTGGCTCCGACATGCCAAGGCGATAGCCTCAAAATACTTAGCCCGCAAGGCAAAACAGAGCAGCTGGCAAATGTTTGAAGAGTCGCTTCGCGAATGAAGCGCGCAGGAAACGATTCATTGGCCTGTCGCCGCCCCTCCCATTGGAGATAATGACTGCGCGCTAGCTCTCAACAAATGGCATTTCTTCGGCGCCCTCCATGTGTCCTTTGCTTCCCCTGTGGTGAAAACGGTATATTGTTCAGCGCATGCACGTGTCGCTGATTTACAAGTCGCACGGCCCATGGTCAACTCGCAACTACACCCGCGTGATCTGTCTCCGCAGCTGCTGTACGCGCGAAGCCAGCAGCGCATCCAGCTTGATCTCCGCCTCGATCTTATTACAGCCATGCAAGACCGTCGTATGGCTGCGCCCGAAAACATCGCCGATCTGCGGCAGCGACGATTCCGTCATTTCCCGCGCCAGAAACATCGCCACCTGCCGCGCATGATTGATCCGCGCCACTCGCTTCTTGCCTTTGAGTGTCTCGCTGTCGAGGTTGAAAGCCGCCGCGATCACATCAATGATGTGGCTCACCGTGATTTGCTCGGCTGGTTTCTCATAACGGTTCAAAGTGGCTTCCGCCCGCTTCACGCTCAGCCCACCGCTGCCATTGATGCGCAGGCGCGCCGCGATCTGATTGAACAAGCCATTCAGCTCGCGAATGCAAGTCGATGAGCGCTCGGCGATCACATGCAAGACCTTGGTCGGCACCTGGATTTCCCGCTCCCGCGCCCACAATTCCATGATCGCGATTCGCGTTTCCAATTCCGGCGGACCAATATCGGCGACCAAGCCGCCCTGAAAGCGCGACCGCAAGCGATCTTCCAGCGTCGACAGCTCGCGCGGATGGCGATCAGAAGCCAGCACGATCTGCCGGTTGAAATTCACCAGCGTATTAAAGGTGTGGAAGAACTCTTCCTGAGTCGTGTCCTTGCCTCGGATGAACTGAATATCATCCACCAGCAGCACATCCACCGAGCGATACTTTTCGCGAAACATCGGTGAACTGCGATTGCGAATCGCATGCACCAGATCATTGGTAAACGCCTCCGACGAAACGTACAAGACGCGAAGACCCCGCTCCTGGCAGCTATTGGCGATCGCGTGCAGCAGATGCGTCTTGCCAATGCCGACCCCGCCATAGACCAGAAAGGGATTGTAAACCGTCGCCGGGTGCTCGGCGACCGCGCGCGCCGCTTCCGTAGCCAAGTGATTGGAGTCGTTGACAATGAATCGATCGAACACCATGCGCGGATTAATCGCGCTCTCCGGCGGCTCAAACGCCTTTGACTGGCGCGCCGCCTCCCGCAGCGCGGGTCCGGGCTCGCTGGATTGCTGCGCCATCAGCTTGAAAAGCGGCATCTCCGCTTCCCCGTCTCGCGCCTCGGGCTGACGATGCTGTACACGGAAAGCCACCTCTACCGCGCTTCCCGACACCTCGCGCAACGCGTCCTTGACATCGCTGTGAAGCCGATGCGCCAACATATCAAATACGTGGCTGTCGGGTACACCGACGACAAAGGTGTCATTCTCATAACGCAAGAATGTCGCCGGGCGCAGCCAGGTCTCATAACTGGCGCGATCCCAACGCCGCTTCAACAATTTCGCCGCCGCCTTCCAGCTTGAACGCGCATCTTTCGCCATGGTGGACATCTCCATGATTCTCCAAGGTCGCGCTGGCCGCTCTTTGAGGCGGCGCAACGCGATAGGCAACAGCCTCGCCTTGGCTTCTGACGCAATTGTGATTGAATTGGGCGCGTCCGCCTTCTGTCCAGCAGCCGACCGGGGTGTTTGCCGGCTGCGGCATGACATCAGAATCGCGGACTGACCTACAGCGGCCTGCGTGCTATTGATGCCTTCCCGCTCGGACTCAGAATTCCAAAGCCATGCGAGCGCTCGCTAGTCGCAGGTTCAATTAGTATAATTCATTGCGATTCGCGCCTCAAGCAAAACGCCAACCAATCACGAAAATTTAAGCTTGGGATATTTCCTGCAAAACTTTGGGATAATTAGACCGCGCTGCGTATGAATTTTCGTCGCGCATTTTGGGATATACGAGCGACATAGCGGCCTTTTTGCCCATTTTTCCCAGATATCCCAGGCAATTATCGTTCGATATTCGCTCCAGCTAGCGACCAACGCCAGGAACGCCATCGCAGCAGGCCTCTCATACTCGAATCCTGTTCCGATCAGATGCCGCTTCTTGGGATATTGGAAAGCTCGCCAACTGCTATCGGCGCGGTCCTTCCAGCGCCTGATTGACCTTGACGATACAATCGAAATCAGCGACGAGCCCAAACTTAATCAAACGCTTTCACAACTACAGACTTATGTTTTTGTGAATGACTGATGACACTTGGCGGCGAAAACCCTTGATTTTGCTCAATATTGGGCAATTGCTAGACATATCGTAGCATCGGATGTAAAATCTTGTTAACCTGCTTTGTGTTGCTAGTGAGTGTTTTCTTTAGAGGGGGATTAATGTCCGACTATGATAGCCACGTATCCCTGTCAGATTCTTACCTGGATGACGAGGATGCAGCCGCAGAAGACGGACCGGATATTATCAAGGTATCTGCCCGTTCGCGTTCTACCGCTGTCGCTGGCGCCATTGCTGGCGTGATGCGTCAGCATCACAGCGCCGAAGTTCAAGCGATCGGCGCCGGCGCGGTCAATCAGGCGGTGAAGGCTTTGGCAATCGCGCGTGGCTACCTGGAACGCGATGAAATGGACATCGTTACAACGCCGTATTTCACCGAAGTTGATATAGACGGGCAGGAACGAACGGCGGTTCGTTTTCGCGTGGAGCCGCGGCCCGAATAGCCTCCGGGACGCCATCCTCAAGATCAACGACAGCCAGGAGCGGATACGACATATCCGTTTTTTTGTATCCGTCGGCGCCGCCAGCTATAACCTCGCCAGGCGCAAGCCGATATTATTGACGCGCATTCCGGCAACAATCAGTCTCCTCCGCATATTCCCCCGGCCGCAACTAAGCAGAACCAAGTTAATCATACGAAAGACATCCTCGCTCGGAAATCTCCCCTGCCCT
>JAPOXG010000106.1 GCA_026707225.1 Chloroflexota bacterium | reverse complement strand
CCTGGAATACGATCGGCGGTCATGCCGAGCCGGGCTACGAGCACAGCGACTGGACGAACTCGCCCTTCGCCGCGCAGAAGTTTTGAGACTTGCCCGTCCTGTTTGCGGGCACGAATCCTCAAATCATAGACGGGGCCCCTCTCTTTGTTTGCCTTCGGCAAGCGTATGCGGTATCAGAATTCGATAAGATGGGGTAATATGCAAAGAATGGAAATAAAGGAGGCTGATAGATGATTGTTGCAAAACCGCCTCTGGCAAGGGACGCCTTGCTTCCACGCTCTAACCGCTCCAATTCTCCCTTTCGATATCCAGGCGGCAAATTCTATGCTAGAAAGCTTATTTTGGATGAAATACCTTCGCACACGCATTACTGCGAACCGTTCGCAGGCGGTGCAAGCGTATTCTTTGCCAAGGATTCCGCAGAATTCTCCAGCTTAAATGATCTAGATATTGATGTAGTCAATACGCTGCGCCAGATAAGAGATCGTGTGGAAGACCTAATAAGCTTGCTGACCGGGGTCGACGCGACGAAGGCAAACCATGCCTACTACAAGAACGAATATATACCGACTAATGGATTGGAACGGGCGTTCAGGTGGTTTTACCTTAACCGCACCTCTTATAGTGGAATTATGCGCCCCGAAAACTGTTATTGGGGTTATGGACGCAAATACTCAATGCGTCCGGAAAACTGGCCCCCACACTTGCGAACAGTGTCAGACAAGTTACAAGGTGTAGAGCTAACTTCCTTCGACTTTGAGGAGGTAATTGACGCATTGCCAAATGGTGCCTTTGCATTCGTAGACCCTCCTTATTATGACGCAGACCAGCAGAAATTCTACAACTGTGCCTTTGGTAAAGCCGACCATGAGCGGCTTGTGGATTGTCTAAGACGTAATGCTGGCCGCATTATGTTCTTGTTGACGTATGACGATCACCCTGAAGTCTGGTCGATGTATGAGTGGGTTGAGTCGGTTGACAATAAGCAGTGGAATTACACTATAAATCGCACAGATGATCAGCGCAACGGCCACAAGTTGAAAGACGGATTTCGCGGTGTTCGCTCTAAAGGTAGAGAACTCTTCATAAGGAACTACTATGTCTAATCACGACGATGCGCTCCGTGTCTATGCTAGCATTCGTGAATACTGCGAAACGTATAACATACCAAGAGAAAACCTGCTGGATATCTTGGAAGATCAAAAAGTGTTGCCGATGATTCGAGGAAAGGCTACCGAATTCATAGGCGCGGCAGTGCTAAGGCAAGCGCTGGACCCGCGAGATTGGGATGTTCAAAAGTTAAACCTCAACCCTCAACCGGGCAAATACGATGAGGATTTAAGCATAACTTACCTTCGAACTGGAGACAGATTAAAAGCTGAGACAAAGAACGCTGTACGAGGGAAATTCAGTCTAGGCACAAGAAAAACGAAAGCCCCTCATTTTTCGGTGAAGTGTCATAAGTCACGCAGCAATTTTACCAAAGTACATAACGACCGATATGAGGTTGGCGACTTTGATGTTCTATTGTGTAATGTGTCAAATGCCATATTCCGAGGCAAAACGCTTGATCGCGGGCTGCCCCTTATTGAGGATCAAGAGGCGATCGAGTGGCTCAAGCAATACTACGGCGCTGATACAGACAACGCCCTTCGGCGGAGCGCGTATGACGACTGGCGGGTCTGTTTGCCTGTTACTATTGCGCTTGAGGATGGAACAATACCTCGCACTCCTCGTATTCTCATGGAGAACGATCCAAACTGGTTTGGTCTAAAGCAATTAGCCGCGAATTTGCGTTCACTCATTACGGGATAAACGGGCGCTTTATCGCAAAATAATCTATGTCGATCTCACATAAAGTCCAAACGAGACCGTACAAGTACTGATAAAAAAGCCACCTGCTTGAGGTGGCCTTTGCTTGCGAAAACTTCCCCGCTAAATGCTGAAGTACAACTCGAACTCGTAGGGATGCGGGCGCATCGCCACCGCGTCCTGATCCTCGACCTGCTTGTAGTCGATGTAGTTCTCGATGAAGGCTTCGTTGAAGACGCCGCCTTCGAGCAGGAAATCGTGATTCGCTTCCAGCTCGCGCAAGGCGTCGCCCAGCGTGCCCGGCATCACCGGCGTGTCATGCTCGCCCTCGTAGAGGTCGGCGGTCGCCGCTTCGCCGGGGTCAATCTGATTCTTGATGCCGTCGATGCCCGCCATCAACAGCGCCGGCATGCAGAGATAGGGATTGGCGGCTGGATCGGGCCAGCGCGCCTCGACGCGTTTGGCTTTGGGATTGTTGCTGTACATGGGGATGCGGATGCCGGCGGAGCGGTTGCGCGCCGAGTAAATCAGGTTGACCGGCGCTTCGTAACCCGGCACCAGGCGGCGATAGCTGTTGGTGATCGGGTTGGTGAAGGCGGCGGTCGCGGCGGCGTGTTTGATCAGTCCGCCGATATACCAGAGCGCCATTTGGCTCAAGCCGGCGTACATGTCGCCACCGAAGAGCGGCGCCCCGTCTTTCCACAATGACTGGTGCACGTGCATGCCGGAGCCGTTCTCTTCAAAAAGCGGCTTGGGCATGAAGGTGGCGTGCAAGCCATTGGCCATCGCCACATTCTTGACGATGTATTTGTAGGTCACCATCATATCGGACATTTGCAGCAGCGGCGCGTACTTCAAATCGATTTCGGCTTGCCCGGCGCCGCCCACCTCGTGGTGATGCACCTCGACCTCCATGCCGACATCAATCATCATCTGCACCATCTCGGCGCGGACGTCTTGCGTCTTGTCCAGCGGCGACAGCGGGAAGTAACCCATCTTGATGCGGTTCATGTGACCCTGCGCCGGGTCTTCGTTGCCGCTGTTCCAATCGCCTTCGAAGGAATCGACGCGGTAAAAGCTGCTGTTTTCGGAGGTGCTGTATTGCACATTGTCGAACATGAAGAACTCGGCTTCCGGACCGAAATAGGCGATATCGGCCAGATCGGAGCCGTTCAGATAAGCTTCGGCGCGTTTGGCGACGCCGCGCGAATCCAGCGCGTAAGGTTCGCGGCTGATGGGGTCGTGCACATCGCAGTACATAGCCAGCGTGTTGTAGCTGAAGAAGGGATCGACATAAGCCGTGCTCAGGTCCGCCAGCAGAATCATGTCCGATTCGTTGATCGCCTGGAATCCCTGGATGCTCGAGCCATCGAAGCCGAAGCCGTCTTCAAAGGCGCCCTCGTCGACCGACTGAATCGGCATGCTGAAGTGCTGTGGCACGCCACGAATATCGACAAAGCGCAAATCAATCTCGACTACGTCGTTTTCATTTGCCCAATTCAGCAGGGCGGCGGGAGATTCCAATGCCGAAGCGGGCGGGACATACCTTGCCATCTCAGTTCTTCCTTCTGCTATTCGCGTCTAAATCAACAAACAGCGCCATTGTAATGGACATTTCTTACAACAGATACGGCGAATCGACTGGCAATCGCGTGATATTTCTTGTGAGTTTTCACTAAAGCTTGTCGCGGTCATCTTGATCCGCGCCGCTAAGGCCAGGCTTCCGCGCCTGCTGCGTCTCGTCTAAACGGGGCTAGCCGCGAGTCGCAGCTCGCTGTTACGATTGTCGAAACGCCATTGCAAAAGCGTTCGCCGAGGTCGCCGCCAATTGAAGCGAATCATCCTGGCGCTCATCCTGCCGCTATCCCTGCTGTTATCCCTGCAGCCTCTGTACGCGCAGTCCACCCAGGTGGCGCGCCTCATTCCCAAGGTGCTGCGCGTATTGCCGCACGATGCCGAAGCCTTCACCCAAGGGCTGCTATGGCATGACGGCTATTTCTACGAATCGACTGGGCTTTATGGCGAATCGACGCTGCGGCGCGTCGAAATTGTGAGTGGCGAGCCGCAAGTATTGCTCTCCATTGACGAGGCTTACTTCGCCGAAGGTTTGGAGCGGGTGGACGACAAGCTCATTCAATTGACCTGGAAAGCGGGCGTCGCATTCGTCTATGACTTGGCAAGCTTCGACCTGCTGGACACCATCGAATACGAGGGAGAAGGCTGGGGGCTCTGTTATGACGGGCGCTTCCTCTTCATGAGTGACAGCACTCCGTTCCTGTCCCTGCGCAATGCCGAGACCTTTGAGCTCATCGTGCGCGCCGCCGTGACCTATCAGGGACAGATCGTCCCGCCGCAACTGCTGAACGAGCTGGAATGCGTCGGCGAGCACATATACGCCAACGCCTGGAACACCGATTTCATCTTCCGCATCGACAAGTGGACGGGCGCCGTCAACGCGGTGATTGACGCCTCGACGCTGCTGACCGCTGCCGAAAGAGCCGACCAGCCCGCCGGCGGCGTGCTCAATGGCATCGCCTACAGTCCGGAAAGCGAAACCTTCTACATCACCGGCAAGCTGTGGTCAAAGATCTTTGAAGTCGTCTTCATAGCGCCCTAGCACCGGTCGCGGGCGCCGGCATGCATCAGCTCTAACACAACTCATATAGACAAACGCGCAAAGTCGGTATATGGTTCATATATGGATAATTCAGCTATGAATCAATCTTGCGCCGCCGGTGGAATGCCCGATGAGCCGTTTGAACAGCAATTCTTCACTCTGCTATCGCGGATTTGCCGACAGTTGATTTTGCATGCGGAACAGATCAAAGCCGCCGGCATGCTCTCGCCGCCGCAGTTGTGGTTTCTGAAGCGGCTCTACGATGCCGGCGCGCCGCAGCCGATCAGCTTCTTCGCCGATGGCGTCTTCTCGAATTTGTCGAACGCGTCGCAGATGATCGACCGGCTGGTGGCGGAAGGACTGGTATGCCGCATCGATAACCCGCGCGACCGCCGCAGCAAACTGGTTGAGCTGACGGAAGATGGCGTCCAACGCATGAACCACGCTCGCGAACGCCACCATCTGTTGGCGCAAGAATTGCTGGAACCCCTGTCCGAAGCAGAGCGCCGCGCCGCGCTGGCGACCTTGGAGCGTGTGCTGTCGCTATTCGAAAACGAGACGGACGCCGCCGGTCCATGCGCTTACTGATATCGCATTGCGTCCCTGCGGATTCGTTGCAGCTAGCTATTTGAGGAGCGAAACTCTATGAATAACAGTCACGCGATCATCGCAGAGAACGTCTACAAACACTTCGGCGATGTCAAGGCGCTGGACGGCGTTTCTATCGCCGCTGAAACTGGCAAGGTCTTGGGCTTGCTGGGACCGAACGGCGCCGGCAAGACGACGCTGGTGCGCATACTGGCGACCCTGCTCAAACCAGACAGCGGCGTCGTCTCCGTCGGCGGCATTGATGTCTTGCGCCATAAACAGCGAGTGCGTGAGATCATTGGCTTGGCTGGGCAATACGCCGCCGTCGACGAGATATTGACCGGGCGCGAGAATCTCGTCATGGTCGGGCGGCTCTATCACATGTCGCATCAAGGCGCAAAAGAGCGGGCTGCTGAACTGCTGGCCCAATTCGCGCTGACGGACGCCGCCGATCGCTCGGTCAAGACTTATTCCGGTGGCATGCGCCGCCGCCTGGATCTGGCTGCCAGCATGGTCGCCCGGCCTAAGATCCTCTTCCTTGACGAGCCCACCACGGGTTTGGACGCCCGCGCCCGCATCACCATGTGGGAGACGATTCGCGAACTGGTCTCGGACGGCGCCACGCTGCTATTGACGACGCAATACCTGGAAGAAGCCGACGAGCTCGCCGACCGCATTGTAGTTATCGACCACGGGCGCGTCATCGCCGAAGGCGCCGCCGACGAGCTCAAAGCCAATATGGCCGCCGACTTCATCGATATCACCGTTGCCGACCCGGCGCAAACGCTGCCGGCATCGGAACTCCTCGGCCGCCTTTCGACCGAGACGCCCCAAATCGACGACAGGCGCGGACACGTTGTCCTGGCCGTGGATAGTGGCGCCCAGCGCATCGCCGAGGTCGTGCGCTTGCTTGATGGCGAAGCGATCCATATCGCCGAATTGAACTTGCGCCGGCCGACCCTGAACGATGTCTTCCTCAGCATCACCGGCGAGGCGATTGTGGAAGAAGAAGTCAAACCGAAGCGCGGCTTTTTTGGCCGCCGCCGCAGCGCTTGACCGATTTGCGCGATCTAATTATCGAGAAGGATGGAATCCAATATGACCAAACACACTCTGAAGCCCGTTTCACCGACTCCCTTCATTCGCGCCGCGGAAAACGCCGGCGTCTTGCGCCGCTTCCTCTGGAATTTCACCGATACCTGGATCGTGATGCGCCGCAACCTGCGCCAGTTGACGCGGCAGCCGCAATTGCTGGTCTTCGCAACGATTCAGCCGGTGATGTTTTTGCTGCTGTTCACCTATGTTTTCGGCGGCGCAATCAGCTTCGCCACCGGCGGCAATTACATCAACTTTTTGCTGCCCGGCGTCATCATCCAGACGATCATTTTCGCCTCCACCAATACGACGATCGGTTTGAATATCGACCTGTCGCAGGGGATGATCGATCGATTCCGCTCGCTGCCGATGTCGCGGGCGGCGGTCTTGGCCGGGCGCACGGTCGCTGATACGGTGCGCGGCACGGTAACCATAACCATCATGATGGTCGCTGGCTTCGTCATTGGTTTCCGCTTTGAAGACTGGGGCACGGGCTTGCTGGGCATTTTGCTGGCAATCGCCTTTGGCCACGCCTTCACCTGGATCGGCGCGACCATCGGCCTGTACGTGAAAGAGCCGGAAGCGGCGCAGGTGGCCGGCTTCATCTGGATGTTCCCGCTGACCTTCGCCAGCTCGATCTTCGTGCCCACCATGACCATGCCAGACTGGCTGCGCGCCTTCGCCGAAAATCAGCCGGTCAGCGTCGTCGCCAATGCCGTGCGCGACCTGATGACAGGCGCCGTCAATCCAGACGAAATCGCCATCGCCCTGGCCTGGATCATCGGCATCTTCGTCGTTTTCATGCCGCTCTCGGTTTGGCAATACGCCAAGGTGGCGTCGCGTTAGTTCGTTCGGATTCGATTGTAGGGGCGCGCAACTGTCTCGCCCGTACACACACCTGCTTGATCGCCTACGCCATCCTCTGTGCCCTCTGTGTTACCTCGATTCCGCTGGGTGAAGAAATTACCAATCTCGGCATTACGCGAATGTCAACAGATTCGTCAGTCCCGGCCGCGAGTCGCCCGCCGTCATATCGCCGCATCGCACCATCTGCGCTAAACTTGACGCAGTTCGCATCGTTTGGAAAGGACAGCGCATGACCGACAATCTCGTCTACATCGCCAACGCCGGCGACGCCGATTACGGCATCACCGTCGCCGAGCTGGATTATGAGAAGGCGACGCTCAACATCGTCCAGCGGGTCACTGACATCAGCGAATGCCACTACCTCAATCCCCACCCCAACGGGCGCCATCTGGTGGCGACGACCATGGACGCGGGCGTGCAAGTCGTCTCATTCGCCATGGACGCGGATGGTCTGCTCTCGCTCATTAGCCGGCAGCCGGCCGCCGGCAGCTCGCCCGCCTATGTTTGCGTCGACGGGAGCGGGCGCCAGGTGTTGATGGTCAATTACGTCGTTGGCGAAGCGCGCGGCAATATCCGCGTCTACCCTATCGACGGCGACGGCGAACTAGGCGAACACAGCGAGCATATCGAGCACGAGGGGGGCGGACCCAATCCCGACCGGCAAGAGGTGTCCCACCCACACATGATCGTCACCACGCCGGACAATCGCTTCGCGGTTGTGCCCGACCTGGGCACGGACATGGTCTACCTCTACGCGCTGGATACAGACGCGGGCGCGCTGAACTTATCGCAGACGCTGGAACTGCCGCCCGGCGCCGGACCGCGCCACGTCGCCTTTCATCCGAGCTTGCCACGCATGTACGTCATCAACGAGCTGGATTCGACGATGGCGACCTTCGCCTTCGATGAAGACGACAACTGGAGGCGTCTTTCGATCGAATCGACGCTGCCGGCCGGCACTGTCCAGCCCGCGGGCAGACCCAATACCTGCGCTGACGTGCATGCGCATCCCAAGGGCAAGTTCCTCTATGGCAGCAATCGCGGGCACGATTCCATCGTGATCTACGCGCTGGATGCCGATGGATTGCCGCGGGCGATCGGGCAGGAAGCGACGCGAGGCGCCTGGCCGCGCGCCTTCATGATTGACCCGCGCGGGGAGTTCCTGGTCGTCGGCAACCGCCACACCGACAGCGCCGCCATCTTCTCCATCGACGCCGATTCCGGTCTGCTCACCTATCGATCGTCGGTCGCCATGTCGGCGCCAATCGCCTTCAAAATGGCCGTCTAGCCGGTCATGCGCGTACTTATCACTGGCGGCGCCGGCCACGTCGGGGCGCCGATCTGCGAGCGATTCGCGCGCAATGGCTGGGACGTCCATGTCATCGACACGGCGCCGGACCCGCTCATCGACGGCGTCAGCTACGCCGAGTGCGACATCCGCGATTTCGCCGCCCTTTCGCAGCAGGTCGATGGCTGCGACGCCATTGCACACCTCGCCGCGATTCCGTCGACGATGACCCATCCGGACCCGACCCTGTTCCGCGTCAATGTCGCCGGGACCTACAACGTCTTTGAAGCGGCTGAGCGCGCCGGCGTCAAGCGCATCGCCCAAGCCAGCTCAATCAACGCCTTCGGCAGTTACTGGGGCTGCGATGATCGCCAGCACGATTATTTCCCGCTGGACGAAGAACATCCGCCGCACACCACCGACGCCTATTCTTTTTCCAAGCAGCTGGTCGAAGAAGTCGCCGCCTATTATCAGCGCCGCAGCGGCATCGACAGCGTGTCATTTCGTTTTCCCGCCGTTTGGAGCGACGCGAATATCGCCGAACAGCATCTGCGCGAGAGTCTTAGGGAGCGAAGGCAGTTGTTGGACGACTTTATCGCGGGTCCGCCGAAGGAGCGGGAGGCGCGACTGGCGGAAGCGCGCGCCCGGACGCTTGATCTGCGCGCGCGCCGCGTACAAGAATACGAATCGATCAGGTCTGGACAGTTTGACCGCGACGCCATCGACGACTGGCTCCTGCGCGCCTATTATTTTGATCGCTTCAATTACTGGGCTTTCATCCACACGGACGACTCGACCCAGGCTTTCGAGAAGTCGCTGACCGCCGACTTCCAGGGCGCCCACGCCCTCTTCGTCAACAGTGATTTGAATTACTTGAACAGCGATTCTGAAGCCCTGCTGGCGACCTTCTTCCCCGAGGTGGGGCGCCGCTCGAAAACGCTTCAAGGCGCGGAGGCCTTGGTCAGCATCGACCGCGTCCGCGAAGTAATCGGCTTCGAGCCGACTGTGCGTTCGTTGATTTGAAACTTTGAACGGATGTCGCTGCGATATGGAAAATGTAAGGCTTGTCCGGAACCAACTCGCAGCAGCTAAGTGGCTGTCAAACTAGGGAGCTGTAGGGGCGAGACTTGTCTCGCCCTAAAGCACGCACTATCACAATCATGGGCGTTTTGGCGAAACGCACCTACAGATTCCTTTCTTGCTGGCTAAATCTACTAAGTGAGCCGAGTCGTGACTAGCAAGGGGCAATACGGCAAACTCCTGCATTTCACAGACACAGAACCCATCCGACCAGTACCGGATAAGTAGGGGCGACCCTTTGGTCTCCCGTCCCGAATGCAACATACCATTGAAATCAAAGGGCGAGCCAATGGCTCGCCCCAACAGATTCAGAATTGCGCGGTTACGTTTTTCTGTGTTAGCCACGCATCAACTTGCCGTGGCATGAAACGATCACGCCTGTTTGTCAAGTGATGTCGTAGACCCCGGTGCTGAAGATGTAAACATAATTCACGATCTCGCCGTCTTGGTTTGGCGCGGCATCCAGCATCCAGTCGTAAATCCAGCGCGCGTCGCTGATGGTCAGGTTGACGCAGCCCTTGCTGCGCCGATAACCAAAGGAGTCGTGCCAGTAGGTTCCGTGCAGGCTCTGGCCGTGATTGAAGTACATCACCCAGGGCACCGTTTGCAAGGCGTAGGCATCCGGTCCGCCCGCCGCCCCACTCATCGGGTCGCTGATCAGGCGGGCCCACACGTCGAATATGCCTTCGTCGGTCTCCCAGTCGGCCATGCCGCTCGAGATGACGGTGGCGAAGACCGGCTTGTCATCTTCATAGGCGATCAGCGTCTGCTCGAAGAGGTCGACCGCCACCCAGCGCCCTGAGACTTCGCGGGGTTTCTCAGCCGGCGCGAATTTGGCGACCCGCTCTTGGCGCAGCCATTGCCGCGGCCCAACCAGGTACCAGACCTTGCCGGCGTCGTCTTCGGCGCGGGCGAAGATATTGACCAGTCGGTAGCGGCGCGCGATGAATCCGCTGTCGGCGCTGGCCGCTCCACCGGGCCGCAGCGAGGCGCGCGTTCCGGCTTTATCCAGGATGATGGCGTAGGGATGCCTCCAGTCGTCCGGCAACAGCATGCCGGTGAAAGACGACGCCTGAACCGGTTTGGCGTCTTCTCTCGACAGCCAGCGGCCGCTTTCTTCTTGGATCCAGCCGTCAACGCCGGTATTGATCGCATTGACGAAGTTGAACCCGGCCGAAATCCTGTCGACCGCCGGGCCGCCGGGCGCGTTGTATAGATTCGCCCCCTCCCGATTGACGCGCCAGAAATGGTAGCGGCTGAGCGTAAAGTGGTCCTGGTTGATGCGCTCCAGTTCCGGACGAGGATAAGCCTCCATCATGGCTAGGCAGTCTGCGCTTTCGGCGGCCGCAAGCGCACGCTCCACGCGCGATTCCGCCGCGCCCTTGGCTGCCGCGCAGACGCTTGGGTCGTATTCTAGTATCGTTAAGGAGTCATTGGCCAGCGCGATTGGAAGGCAGACGCAGGCCGCCAGCAGAATAGAGCTCGCCAATCGAAACATTCGTCTCGCTCCTTCCCAGAAACGGCAGCGCCAGAGGCTAAATTCCGCATCGGCATCCAAACCGTATCATGCGGGAGCGAGCGCGTGCTGAACGCGTTCTCTACGCCCGCCATACGAATGCCCGACGCAAGGTATAATCTGTTGAGAGACAAGACTGGAGCCTGGCGATGGCAAGATGAAGAAGGTCGTTCGACTGGGGACGCGCCGTTCCAAATTAGCGCTTTGGCAAGCCAATCACATTGCGGATTTGATTCGGCGCCATCACGCGGGCGTCGACGTGGAAATCCGCGAATACCGGACGCGCAGCGATCGGAACATGTCGGCACCGCTGCGCAGCATCAGCGGGGGCGGCCTCTTCACCGACGCCCTGGAAGCGGCGCTGCTAGCCGGCGAAATCGATGGCGCCGTTCACAGCCTGAAGGACTTGCCGGTGAAGATAGCGCCGGGATTGTCGTTGGCGGCTGTCCCCAAACGCGGCCATCACCGCGACGCATTCGTCAGCCGTTCCGGCGCTGGGCTGGCTCAACTGCGGCAAGGCGCGCGGATCGGGACGGGCAGCCTGCGCCGGCGCGCCCAGCTGCTCGCGCTGCGGCCCGACCTCAAGATGATGCACATCCGCGGCAACGTGCCGACGCGCTTGGAGAAACTGCGGGCGGACGACGGGCAGTTTGACGCCATCGTCCTGGCGGCGGCGGGACTGAATCGCCTGGGACTCACGGAGCAGATCAGCCAGATCTTTGACGAGGGGCAGATGCTTTGCGCCGCTGGGCAAGGGGCGCTGGCTGTTCAGTGCCGCGACGACGGCGACGATCTGGCTTTCTTCGGTCCGCTTGCCGACTGGCGGACGACGCAGGCCACGGCCGCGGAGCGCGCCTTCCTCAGCGTTCTTGACGCCGGCTGTTCGCTGCCCGTCGCCGCCTATGCGTATGTTGACGGCAATCGGCTGCTGCTTCAAGGTCGTGTCATCGCGCTGGATGGGGGCCGGCAAGTGGATGTCGCCGGCGGCGCCGGCGCGATCGAAGGCGCCTCCGGCATGACCCTGGCGCAAGAGCTCGGCGCCGCTTTGGCAGCCAAGGCGCTGGAGCAGGGAGCGCGGCGGATTCTGGAAGCCATCGACGTCAAGGAAGACCGATGAATGACAGGAAGCCGTTGGCGGGGAAACGCATCGCCGTCACCCGCGCTCGACATCAGGCGCCGCCGCTGGAAGCCTTGATCCGTGATTTTGGCGGCGCGCCCGTAGCCTATCCCTGCATCGCCATTGCGCCGCCGACCGACCCGCGACCGCTCGAAGACTGCCTGCGGCGGCTCAGCGAATTCGACTGGCTGCTGTTGACGAGCGGTAATACCGTGAGCGCCATCGCCGAGCGTCTGTCAGCCCTGGACATTCGGCTGGCCGACAAGGGTATCAGAGTGGCCGCCGCCGGTGCAGCGACCGCAGCCGAAGCGCGAGAACAGTTGGCGCGTCAGGTTCAGCATGTGCCGGCCGAATACGGCGCCGGTCAACTGGCGCGGAGCCTGCCGCTCGGCGAGCCATGTCGCATCCTGCTGCCGCAATCTGACCTCGCCAGCGCGTCAACGGCGGCGCTCCTGCGGGCGCGCGGCGCTCAAGTGACGACTGTCATCGCTTACCGTACGATCATGGCGGACGGCGAGGAAGATCTGCCGGCGATGATCAGCCGGCGCGAGCTTGACGCGCTCACTTTCACCAGCCCGTCCGCAGTCGCATTTTTTCGTCGGCGCTGCCCATCGTCGGCGGCGCTGCTGCTGCCTGCCGCTTGCATCGGAAGGTCGACATCGGCTGCCGCCCGTGAACATGGCTTCGACCAATTGATCAAGCCCGACCAAGCGACGCTGCGCGACATGATCGCCGCTCTTGCCGCATACTGGGCGGCCTCCTGGGAGGCGGACCGACCCTGAATCAATCGTCAGATGGCAGGCAGCGCCGATCGCGTTAACCTTGTACGGCGCATAGTTGAATTGATACGCCTCAATTCCAATTTTGTTCTCGCGCGCGGCCGTTTCCACTATAATGGAATTAGCGGAAGTGAGAAATAGATCCGCTGGACCGCAGGATTGTAAACCGCCGGCGTCGACGCTTCCGCCAAGCGCTCCACCTGATCTTGCCGCCTGGCAGCCCACGTCACGGCAATGAGGCGATAATGGAGACGGACCAGATGGAACTGAGCCAGACCATTTACACCCACGAAAAATACACCGAGGGCGATCAGTACTGGAGTCCGGAATCCGAAGAGTACGCCGCCGCCAGCCAGTTGATCTCCATCATGCGCGAGGGCTGGATCCTGGCTCTGCCTCGGGTCAGCGCGCGGCAAGTGTGGAATAGCGGCAGCCGCCCCCGCACCGTCTACGACTTCACGTTGATGCGCGGCAGCCAATTGATGATCATGCCCGTTTTGAGCAACCCTTATATTGAGCGCTACATCATCCAAAATGACATACGCATTATCTTTGATGTCACGCAGGATTGCGCGGTCATCCCCGACTAAGTCCGAGTAAAAGCCAATTTATGCGCAGATGGCTGTCTTGAAGGGGGCGAAGATGGCGCTTATAATCTTCGCCGATATTCGCGTTCTCAGGGAAAGACGGAGAAGATGACGGCAGAGCGGCGGCACAATCTCGAAAATCAAGATCAAGACGTCACCTCTCAGCACTGGAGCTATTCTTCCGAGCGCTACGCCGGCGGCGACAATCTGCTGACGGCAATCGCTCGAGGTTGGGAGATTGACAAGGTCGTCACTTTGCGCCGGCACTGGTTCGCCGGTATGCGCTGCATCGAGATTTTTCACTTCACCATTCGTCGCGATGACGTCGTCGCCGATATGGCTGTCCTGGGCAATCCCTACGTGTACCGCTATCTGGCCGGCGGGTCTCATGAGCTGGTCGAAGAAGAGGATGGGGCGCTGGCTTAGAGAGCGCGTTTGGCATCGGCGTCTGTTGTGAGATGGCGCCGCCGCAAAGTCAATCGCGCTTGGAGCGGAACGGTTGGCGAGTTTCGCGGCGCTAGCAAGGCAAATGCTGGCGGCGGTGGCAATCGTGCCAGCAAGCAGTCGCCCCTTACTCATCGCCAAAGCCAACTAGTTTTATGCCCCTTGCCGCGCCATACTTCTTGACAGGTCCCAAATTAGAGAATACAGACGCAACCGCGGCAAGACTGACCTTGCGCCTTGTCGTAGACGGTTGAGGAACAGTTGAATCATGGATCGATCGATGAATCTCACCATCGTCTTGGGATATGAATCGACCCTGGCAAAGCTGGACGAAATCGGCATGCTCGACCGCGAAATGGCTTTGCTTCGCCGCCTGCAAGACAGAGGGGTCAATATACGCATTCTCACTTACGGCGGCAAGGAAGAGCTCGACTACGCAAACAGAATCGAGGGAATGGGAATCCTCTGCAATCGCGCCAATTTGCCACAGCGGACTTACATCAGGCGCATTCACCAGCTTCACGCGCTGCCCCTGCTGCGAAGTGACGCGCTGCGAAACTGGCAGACTTCCGGGTTGTTTTCGGCGCATCGGGCGAGCTGGGCTTGGCAGGTGCCGATGATTCTGCGCATGGATTATTTTTGGTCCGAGCTCACGCGGCTCAGGCAAGCGGCAGGTTCGCCAAATGCCGACCGTATTAGAGGAATTGAACGGAAAGCGTTGGCAAGCGCCGCTTACATTGCTGTCACTACACAAGAAATGGCTGAATATGTCATTCAGATTTCGCCAGCGGCGGCGTCAAAGATAGCGATGATTCCAAACTTCGTTGACGTCGATCGGTTTCAGCCTGCCCCTTCGGCAAAACAGTACGACCTGATCTACATCGGTCGGCTGTCATCTGAAAAGAACTTGGCCGCGATTCTGCAAGCGGTCAAGGAGTTGAACCTGTCTATCGCAATCGTTGGCGGGCGAAACCTGTCGATTCAGAATCCCGCGAATAATGATGACGAGGAAGACAATCTTCGGCGCCAATTCGGTACGCTGGACGGGCGCATCCGCTGGCTGGGACGCCTGAAGAACGAAGCATTGCCCGCCATTATGAATCAGTCTCGAGCCTTTGTTCTTTGCTCGTTCATTGAAGGGCAGCCGCGAGTGTTAATCGAGGCGATGGCTTGCGGCATGCCCATCATCGGCAGCAATGTGCGGGGCATTCGAAGCGTCATTCAACACAATGTCACCGGCTACCTCTGTGACACCGACGCCGACAACATCGCCGCCGCCATTCAGACGGTTCTGTCAAAACCCGAGCTCATGCGGAAAATAGGCGCGAACGCCAGGCAGTTTGCGCTCGAGCACTACGCGTTGGAACAGCAGGCGCGGCGAGAGTACGAGCTGCTTTGCAAGGTCGTCAAACGATATCCCGTGCGCAACGCGCCGATGCGGCTCGCGGAATACTTGCTGCGGCGCAATCCCCCATACGATAAATCCGCATCGTCTTCGCCTATCTGAAAACGAAGCAAAACGCGACTCCAGTTTTCACCTAGTTTTCTCGGCTTGGTGCTATACTTCTGGCGGTGGCGAACTCGGAGAGGCGGAACGATGCATCTTTGGCGCAGGCGATACAAGTACCGCGTCCAGCTTTGGCACCGGCTGCTGTAAGACGATGTCGTCCCGCAGGAGTCTCCGATCATCCGCTATGGCAGCGCAATGGGCGGCTGGCATCTGCCCAGCGAGTTGATCCAGTCGGATTGGCTGGTCTACGACTTCGGCGTGGGCGACGACATCTCCTTCGACATCGCCCTGGTTGAACGCCACGGCTGCGCCATTCATGCCTTTGACCCGACGCCTGAATCCATTGCTTTCATGGAAGACAAGAGCCTGCCCGGTTTCCAATTTCATCCCGTCGGTGTCTGGGATGATGATACGATCATCAAGTTTTGGAAACCCAGTTCTGACGATTCGATATCTCATTCCGCCGACAACTTGCGCCGAAGTTCAGAATTTGTCGAGGTGGAGATGCGAACGATCAAGACCCTCGCCGCTGAATTGGGACACGATCACATTGATTTCATCAAGATGGACGTGAAAGGGGCGGAACAGCGCGTCATCCCCAACTTGATCCATGACGGTTTCCGTCCGACGCTGCTTTGTCTGGAATATGATTGGCCCTACGAAGTCTACTCGTTGCTGTCAATCAAGTGGTTTCTGGCCGGGCTGCGCCTGCATCGAATCATTCAAAATGCCGGCTATGACCTGATCAGCAAAGACGGCCGGAACGCGACCTATCGCCTCAGTTCGGCGGATTGAATCGGCAGCGGGTTGAGCACCGCGCCGATTTCCCCGAATCTGCGCTCTCTACTATAATGAACTCGTCACGATACCTTGCCAGACGGGAATCGACCTATGCCCGACGACCCGACCCAGGCGAAACTGCCCGCCGACGAAGGCGCGGCGCCGACGCCAAAGTCGCCCGAAGAGATGATGGGGGCGCTGCTCCAGCCAGCGCCAACGGATGACGAGCCCAGCCCGCCGGAAGACTACGACTCGCACCTGGGCGAGATCGAAGCCAAACGCCATGCCCGTCCGGAAGACTTGCCCGTCGACGAGCCGAAACCGAAGGCGCATGAGTCCCGCGATCGGGCTGTTAGCGAAGCCGCCCAGCGTTTCATTGACATGCGCAATCAGGCGGCTACCCTGGCCGACTTGCTGAGCAAAGAAGAGATCAGCTTTGAGGATTATCAGCGGCTGCTCTACGAAGCGATGGTTCAGGACGAGGCCGGCGTTTGGTGGATGATTGACGCCGAAAACGAAGACTGGTATCGCCACGACCCGGACCGCAACCAATGGAAAGTCGATTACCCGGCCGCGCTGCGCGAGGTCGAGCGTCAACGGAGCGCGAGCTTCAACGGCGACGAGACGCTGACTGAGTACGATCTGCCGGCGACCCTGGGCGCGCCAGCCGCTGGCGACCCCGTTTATGACGAACGCGGCGTGCAAATCAGCGCCGTGCCGCCCACCAAAGACGAGCTCTATACCGTACCGGGCGCGGCCGCGCTCGCCGATGAAATCCCCGGGCAGCAGCCGACCTTGGCCTCAGGCGCGCGGTTATCGGGCACGATACCCATTCCGGCGCCGGCTGATGCGGGCGCGATCATCCCGCGCGCCATCGATGCCGACTATGAGATGGGGGCGTCGCCGGTCGTTCAGGATTTGCTGAGGTCGCGGCGGAGCAGGCGGGCGCGCCTGTTGATGAACTTGCTGGCCTCGCTGCTGATGGCTGCCTTGGCTGGGGGCATCATCGCCGCCGGCGTCATCATGATGTGGTATCGCGATACGGTCGAACCCTTCGCCCTGGGCATTGCCGCCTTAGAAGACTATAGCGGCGCCTATCAGACTGCCCGCATATTCGATGCGGATGGCAATCTGCTCGCCGCGCTCAATAGCAAGGAGACGGGCGCGCGCACCGCCATCCCGCTGGAGCAGGTCAGCCCCTTCATGATCCACGCCATCGTATCGCAGGAGAATGAAAGATTTTTCGATGATCCAGGCTTTGACCCGGTCGCCATCGCGCGCGCTTTCATCCAAAATGTCAGTGGCGGCGGCATTGAATCCGGCGCCAGCACCATCACGCAGCAGATCGCGCGCAACCTCGTCTTAAAGGACCGCGATGTCAGCGTTCAGCGCAAGCTCAAGGAGATCCTGGTCGCGCTGGAAATCGCCAATCGCTACGACAAGAAATTCATCCTGGAACTCTATCTCAACGAGATTTTCTTCGCCAATCAGAATTACGGCGTCGAGGCGGCCGCCAATTTCTATTTTGGACACAGCGCCGATCAACTCAACTTTGCCGAGGCGGCGCTGCTGGCGAGCATCGTGCCATCGCCGGTTCAGCATGACCCGGTCGCGAATCGAGATTCCGCCGTCGCCGGAATGCGCGCGACCATGCGCAAGATGATCAAGGTAGGCTGCCTGCAATTCCAGCACGGCGACTGGCTTGAGCGCGGTCCCTTCTGCATCGTTGCCGGCGCCGCCGACGATCTGGTGAGAACCAACGCGGAGGGCGAGATCGCTGGCGGGCGGGCGATCTTGCAAATCGCCGAGATCGAAACCACGCAATTTCAGCCGGGCGAGTATCGCGCGCGCTTTCCGCATTTTGTCGATTTCGTTCGCGCGGCGGTTGTGGCGGAATTGGGCGAGGAGGCGCTCTTTCAGCGCGGGCTAAGCATCCACACCACCTTGCATCCAGCGCTGCAGGAGGCGGCGCAAGCGGCTTTGAGCGATCAAGTGCGGGGGCTGAAAGCGACGGCGACCGGCGTGCATACTGGCGCCGTCATGGTGACTGATCCGAACAGCGGCGCCATCCGCGCTATGGTGGGAAGCCATGACTATTACGAAGCCCAGGCTGGCCAGGTCAATAATGCGCTGACCTTCCAGCAGCCCGGTTCCGCCATCAAACCTTTCGTATATCTGGCCGCCCTGCAGGGCAGCGACGGCAACTATCTGACGCCGGCCAGCATCATCTGGGACGTGCCGCTGGTCGAAGATTTGGGCGCCGGCGGGATATATGAGCCGCAGAATGTCGACCGCGAATTTCATGGGCCGGTGTCGGCGCGGATCGCCCTGCAAAACAGCTACAATGTGCCGACAGTCAAGGTATTCCGCGACAACGTCAGCGCCGGGCGCTTCGAACAGATTGCCGATGCGCTTGGCTTGCAGTTTCCCAAAGCATCTTTCGTTTCGTTGGCCAGCGCGCTGGGATCAAACGAGGTAACGCTCTTCGATATGATGGGCGCTTACGGCGTCTTGGCCAGCGGCGGGCGGCGCGTCCCGCTCTATGTCATTGAGCGCATCACGGAATCGATCAATGGCGAGCAAGTCGAGCTCCCGCGCGAACGCCCCAGCGGGGAACAGGTGGTATCGCTGGCGCTGGCTTATCTGATGCAAAATATCCTCAGCGATGACGCCTCCCGCGCGCCCAGCTTCCCGCCTGGCTCGAGCCTGACTCTGGCGCGCCTCGGCATCCCGGCGCAGAACACGGTCGCCGCCAAAACCGGCACCACCAACGGCGGCCGCGATCTCTGGACGATGGGTTTCACCAGCAAAGCCGTCGTCGGCGTCTGGCTGGGCACATCGGATAATTCGCCGACCTACAACACCAGCGGTTATCGCAGCGCCGCCCCCCTTTGGAACCGGGTAATGGAAGCGGCGACCAACTGGTACCCGCCCACTCCCTTCGAGAATCCAGGCGGCGTGGTCGCGCGCGAGATCTGCCGGACGACGGGTACGCTGAACTTCTCGACCTGCCCGGAGCCGACCACCGACCTGTTCTTGCATGAACAGTATCCGCCGGCGCCCGACGCAAGTTTCCTCCAGCGAGTCACCGTTGACAGCTGGACGCTGCAGCGCGCCAACGAGTTTTGCACGGGCCATGTCATCGAGCAGAATTTCGCCACGGTGGGCGATGTCGCCGCGCTCGATTGGCTGAACAATGCCGAAGCAGGACGGGCTTACGCCAAGTCGCTCGGTTTGCGCCTCCCGGTCCAGCCGGCGCCGGATCGCGGCTGTGCCCAGGGGCAGCAGCTGCCGCTGATCAATATCAGCAATCCGAATGATGGCGCGGTGATCCGTGGCGCGGTGGAGCTGCGCGGGCAGGTGAGCGCGCCCGACTTCGACAAGTTTGAACTGCTCTACGCCAGCTCCGATGATCCGGAGACCTTCTTTCCAATCAGCGCCTCGCTGGTGCAGATGCCGCAATATGGAAGTTCACTGGGCATCTGGGACACCGTCGCGGCGCAGGCGCCAAACGGCGATTATATATTGCGGCTGGCCGCGGATTCGCTCAGCGGCGGCTATATCCACTTCAATTTGAACGTCAGCGTCGACAACAGCGCCGTCGAGCCGGGCGAGCCGGCTTTTGGTCCGACGGTTGAAGAAATCATCATCCCGACACCCACCAGCGGCTGAGGCTATCTACGCCACCGCCCTGAACGCTGCTCGCGACAGCCTCTCGCAGGTCTCAACTTGGCTCACACAAAATAAAGAACCGGCATAAGCGCATTCTGTAGGGGCGACCAACCTGGTCGCCCGCAGGCGCAAGGCGATATTCATCGGGCGACCTAATAGGTCGCCCCTACAAATTCGATACGATCAAGGAATGCAGTATTTTCTGAAACCTCTGCGCCCTCTGCATTAGCAAAGATCCTCGGCGACTGCCTCTCCCAAGTCGGTCTTGCCTACCGCGCGCTGCTTGGTTATACTGCCTGGAAATCGCGGGCATAGTTCAGCGGTAGAACATTTCCTTGCCAAGGAAAAGGTCACGGGTTCGAATCCCGTTGCCCGCTCAGGCGAGCCAATCTCCAAGATTGGCTTTTCTATGGCGAACTCGCCAATTGCCTGTGCTGTCAAGTAAGATGCGTTGACGCGGTGGCGTCCGTAGGTTCGCGCGCCAATGATGGTGCGCTGTGGCTGCATCCGAGACCGCAAGAAGGAGAGTGAGCGTTGTATCAAGTTGCTGAATCATCGGAATTGTTGGAAGACGCCGAATTGGTGATCGAGGTATTGAGCGAGAAAGAAGACGTTCAACTGGATTACTCGGCGGACTCGATTTCCTGGCTGGACGCCTATATTGATGAGCATCGCGCGAAGCTCGACGATGGCGACAAATCGGTGCTGCGCGAAAAGCTGGGCGCTTTCCTGGGCGAATCCATCCGGCACAATTTTGGCGGGCGCTGGGTCAAAGCGGGCGACGGCAGTTGGATGATCCTGTTCGACGAAGAGCGTCAAGCCTCACCCTTCGAAATTATCGGCGAGCATTTGGATCACCAGGCGTCGCTGTCCCAAGCGATTGAGCATCTGCCCGATCTCATGGTGCAGCGCCACAACTGAGCGCCGCCTATAGGCAAGATTCTGCCGGGGTGACGCGAAGGCGTCGCCCTTTTTGTTTGTCTTTACCGGCGCGATCTTTCCAATTCGGGCGATTCAATGGCTCGCCCCTACAAATGGAATAGGCTACGGTCCGCGCAGGTGATAGCCGCTAGCTGTAGTTGTAGGCGTTGGCGGCGTAATCGCGGGCGCTGCCGGCCACCACGGCGAGGGCGATGCCGCGGGCGGCGGCGCGTTCTTTGGCGCCGGCCACTTCCTTCTTGAGCAGCAGCAATTCGCGGTTTTCCGGGTCGTAAGACAAGCCGTCGCTGATGAGCAATTCGGCGATGGAGGAGAGGAACAGGTTGCGCATCATCAGGCTGACCAAGTCGGCGATGACGCCAACAATGTCATCGCGGTTCTGCGCTTCGTAGGCGACGTGCAGGGCTTGCCGCAAGCGGGTCAAGGCTTCGGGCAGCTTATCCGCCTTGATGAGAATCTGGCCCAGGTGCCGCAACTGCCGCCCTTCCAATGCCCGATCGTTGATCTCGCGCGCGATGTACAGCGCCGAGGTGTGGAAGTTGACCGCTTCGCTCCAGCGCTCCAGCGTGACGTTGACATCGCCCAAGCCGCGCAGCACCTGCCCTTCCATATCGCGCTTGCCTTGCTGCTTGAAGCGGTCGTTGGCGT
The DNA here is from genome assembly GCA_026707225.1 of Chloroflexota bacterium. GTDB lineage: Bacteria > Chloroflexota > Anaerolineae > Aggregatilineales > Phototrophicaceae > UBA6055. Next base: position 32,255 of record JAPOXG010000106.1, on the reverse strand, counting down.
CTTCCAGCATTTCGATTGCGCGGCGCGATTCATTGCTCTCGAGGTATGCCATGCCCAGCTTGTAGAGGATCAACGCTTCGTTCTGTAAATCGTCGCGATGGCGCGCGCTGCTCAGGGCGCTCTCGTAGGCCTCCACGGCGATTGCGGCTTCGCCTAACTCCTTGTGAGCGTCGCCGCGGGTGATTTGCAAGAACATCTCGGCTTCATAGTCCGCAAGCTCTTCCGCCAAGTGCAAGCCGCGCTGGACGTGCGTTAGGGCGGAGACGGCGGAATCGCTGCGGACGAGCAGCCCGGCCAGCATGTCCAGCGTCTCCAGGATGCCTTTGTTGTCTTCCTGCTTCTCATGAATCGCCAGGATCTCGTTGTAAGTCGAGACCGCTTCTCCCTCGCGATTCTGATCGATTTGCACCTTGCCGACCGCTTCCAAGATTTGCAGGACGCGCGGCGTATCTTCGTGCTGACGGGCGAAGGACAGCGCCGTGCGCAGCTTCACCTGCTCGATGGCTTGTGGCGTACTCTGGTTGCTGACCAGCAAGCCGGCGAGCATATCCAGCGTCTCCAGGACGCCGTCTTTGTCTTCGCTGTTTTCGTAGATTTCCAGCACGTCGCCGTATGTGGCGATGGCTTCTTTCTCGCGGCTCTGGTTGATTTGCATGCGGGCGATCGCCTTGAGAATCTGCAGTTGGCGCGCCGTTTCATTGTTTTGGCTGGCGACATTCAAAGCGGTGCGCAGCTGGTCGATATTGACCGATTTCAAGTCTTTGTCGTCGATGGCGACGAAGGTCGAATCATCGGCGGCGACCGTCTGCGGCGCCGTGTCCTCGTCCGCATCTTCAGCCGCGGCCGGCTCGGCGTCGCTGTCTTCCCAAGGCGGCTCGTCGTCGTCAAGCAGCGTCAAGTCGTCACCCATGTCGGCAGCGTCCCCCGCTTTCACCTCGGCTTCCAGCTCTGGTTCGGGGATTACTTCCGGCAGATCTTCAAACTCAAGGGCGTCGCCGTCGCGGACGGCGCGCAGCCGCATCAACTCGTAGCCGTAACCAGCTTCTTTGAGCTGGGCCTCGACCGGCTCGAGGGTTTCGGCGATATCACCGGCCAGTTCGGCGTCTTCGTTCTGCGCCGCCCATTCGGCGGTGGCGATGAGGTTCTCCATCTCGAGCGCGAGGCGCATGATGAAGTCGTCGCTATCACGATGCACATCCAGATAATCGCGCGTGGTATCCACGATATCGGCGCGAAGCGCGTCAAAGCGGTCGCGCTCGAGCGCCCAGTCGCGGAGAAAATCGCGCGCCAAGGGATGCAAGCGATAATAGGCTTCACCGAGGCTTTGAAAGCGCTCCACCAGGAAAAGGCGCGAGAGGATGGTCATCGACATATCGATTGACTCGGTGGCGATTCCGCTGAGCAGGTTGAGGAAAGCGACAGAGGCCTCGCCCCTCGTGGTCGCGCAGAGGAAAAGCAGCAGGTCGCGCAGGCGCTCGTTCAAGCCCGCGAAGCTGATGCTGAGCGCCGCCATCGCCGCCTGATCGTCATGGCTTTCGAGCGCTTCCGCCAAGGTATCGCTGAAGTCGGCGGTTGATTGCCGCACGATGATCATGCTGCGCGCGGTCAGCGCCAGCGGAAGAGCGGCATGCTTGAGCTGCGCGGAGATGACCTGGATGGCGACATCGTCTTTATCATCCTTGATGCCGGCTTTCTGCTTGAACAGGCGGACGGCGTCGCTCTGCGCCAGGTTGCCAATCGGTTGGTTGCGCCAATCGCCATCCGTCAGCGGCGCGGCGCTGGCGACCACCAAGGGGACATCGGCGGCGCAGCGCGTGACAAATGGCGCGAGCACCCGCGAGTCAATCTCGCCGTCCAGCACCAGCAGCGGCTGCTTCTCGCTGAGGAGCGCTTTCACGGCGGCCGCGCCCGTTAGCGGGTTGTCCGCATTGCTGATATCGTGTTCGCCGTAAGCGCGGGCGATGCGGACGATCAATTCAACCAACGGCGGATTATCGATGTTCAGCCACAAAACGGGACGGTCGTGCTGCTGCAAGTAGACATTGGCGATGGTGGCGGCGACGGTGGTCACCCCGGCGCCAGCGGCGCCGTGCAGGACCAGCTGTTGGCTTTGGCGCAGGCGCAGCAGCAGCGCGCGAAGCAACTCGTCGCGGCCGATGGGCCGGCCGAGACGGCGCAGCGGCAAGTCCGCCACCGACGTGACCGCCGCTTCAAGGGGTGGAAATTCCGCCATAAGTCCCCCGCGAATGCGATTCTTCGCAAAGTCCGGTAAATCAAGATTCAGTATATAGGGACATTCAGATTCGGACAATCAAACTGGACGCGATAACAGGGCTGGATTCCACTGTTGTAGTGTGGGCTGGCGGGGGCGAGCTGGCGCTTGAACATCAACTGTGGCGACACTATAATTCTTGGCTGTTTGGGCGCGTGGCGCAATGGCAGCGCAGTTGACTTTTAATCAATTGGTTGCAGGTTCGAGTCCTGCCGCGCTCATTTCAATCCCTCCGCGTATGCATGTCTAAGTCAGCGTTCCTATTATGTGATCGCGGACGTTCCAATAGAATAGCACGACATAAAGCAACAATGGTTAAATCTGTACGGGCGAGCCGGTGGCTCGCCCACTTTTCTGCGACATGCTTCAGTCACTGTAGAATCTGTCTTCGCTCCAGCGAGATGGATTCTCAAGGATGTAGTTGCGAATGCGTTCTAACGATTGCTCGTTACGTACAATATGGTCATAGTAATTGCGTTTCCATATCCGCGTTCTCTGAGGATTAGCAAGGTTTCGACTTCGCTTAGTTACTTTGGACCTGAACTGCGCGAAAATTGAGCCGAGAGAATTTGCCCGCATTCTCCTGGTACGTTCGGGGGTTTTCTCCGACTTATCGCTGTAGAAAAGAAGCAGACCGTGAACATGATTGGGCATTACAACATATAGATCAACCTCTACTGACGGCCGAACCGCCGCTGTACTCTGCCATTCTTCAGCGACAAGCCGCCCGAGCTCATTCAACTTCATCTTTCCTCTACGATTCGCCCGAATAAGCCTGCAAAGCGGTAAGTACAGTGGTGATGAAGTAGACGCCGCTATGTGTGTAATCGTAGTTAGCCAGACGCATGGACTGGCGGCTGCGCATCGTGGATTTCCTATCGGCTAAAGAAATTGATTAGGGGGCGAGCCACCGGCTCGCCCGTACAAAATTTGCAAATATTGTGGCTTTCTGGCGGGCCACTGTCTGCATCTCACCCCGGCGCCCAGGCGCGCGGGGCAATGCCATCGACAGCCGTCTTCACATCAATGACGACCGGGCGATCGGCCGCAAAAGCGCGCTCCAGCGCCGAGCCGATCTCGCTGGGCTCGCTCACGGTCAAGCCCAGGCAGCCGAAGGATTTGGCGATCGCGGCAAAGTCCACATCATCAAAGAGCCAGAGTTCGTCAGAGCCGGTCGTCGTCCCGCCGTAGATCGCTTCGACGCCATCGCGCTCCTGATTCAGCGAGTGGTTATTGTTGACGACGGTGACCGTGTTGATGCCGCAGCGGACGGCTGTCTCCAGCTCGGCGATGTGATACCAGATGCCGCCATCGCCGGTGAAGCAGAGCACCGGGCGATCCGGCGCCGCGCATTTGGCGCCCATGGCCGCCGGCAATCCCCAGCCCAGCGAGCCGGAGCAGCGAATGAACGATTGACCGGGATGGCGCAGATCGAGCATCGTGCCCGTCCAGACGCCGGAATGCCCGGTATCGGAAACCAGGATGGCATCGGCGGGCAGGTTCTCGCTCAGTTCCTTGCAGAGCCGCTCGGGGCGCATCGGCAAGCTATCCGAGCTGTAGTGCTCGTCAGCCTCCTGCCACCAGGCGGCGACGCGATCCTGAACCCAGGCGAGCCAGGACTCGCGCGGCGCGGCGGCTTCAACCGTCGCCAGCATCTGACGCAAAGTGGCGCGGACGTCTCCCTGCAAGCCGGCCGATATGGCGTAGTTGCGGCCGATCTCTTCCGGATTGATATCAAGCTGGATGACCGCGACGCAGGGTGGCGGGATGGTGTAGTTGTTGGTGAGTTGCCCGCCGGTGTGGCTGCCGATGTAGAAGAGCAGATCGGCTTCGCAGACGATTTGATTGGAGCTGGCGCGCGAGTATGAGCCGGGCAAGCCGACCGCCAGGGGATGATCAGCCGGAAACATCGCTTTGGCGTTGAGCGCAGTGGCAACGGGGATAGACAGCTTCTCGGCCAAGGCGATGAGCTCGGAACGCGCGTCCGAGGAGGTCACGCCGCCGCCGGCGACTATCAGCGGGCGCTCGGCCGCCGCGAGCAGCTTTAGCGCTTCGTCAATCGACTCTTGATCGGCGACGGGTCGGAACGGGGGCAGCGCCGCGAATTGCTCTTCGATGACGACTTCGAGCTCGGCTTCAACATTGACGACGCCGCCGCCGTCAATGCCTTGAAGGTCCAGGTGCGTCGGCCTCGGCGTGCCGCTGGTGGCGGCGCGAAATGCCTGCCGCAGATGATGGGAGAGCTCCTCCGGGCGGGCGACATAAGCGCTGTAATCGGTTACGGCGGAAAATGGCGCCATGTGATCGACTTCCTGATAGGCGTGGCGCAACTGATGCCCCTGCCACTCGCGACCGGTAATGGCGACCACCGGCGAGCAGGAGAGCCAGGCGTCTTGCAAGCCCGCCGCCAGGTTGACCGCCCCGACCGACTGCGCCATGCAAAGCGCCGGCGCCCGTTTAACGCGCGCGTAGGCGTCAGCCATGTATGCCGCCGCCTTTTCACCATGTGTTTGCACTCGCTTGATGCCCAGGTATTCCATCTCCATCAGCGCGCGCGGCGCGATATAAGGCATGAAGAAGACGTGCGTGACGCCATAACCGTGCACAGTATCCGCCAGCAATTTGCCGCCTGTCATTCTGGGCATGTTAAATTCACCTCCGCGTGAAACGATAATCATGGAGAATAACGCCTATAGGGCGCCTGCGCCAATGATGGGAATCGTTGGCAGGCGCGCCGCCCGCGTGTTATCATGCGCGGCAGTGCCTGGCGCTTTTATGACAGCCTCAGATCCCGCGCTGGATAGGCAGTTGATTAAAATGCAGGCATAATGCGGACTGCATTTGACAGGGCCTCCAGCATCGGGTAGACTCTGGCAACAGGTTAATCGGTTTAGCACGGCTCTGTGCCGGTTTGTCGAATGTCAAAATGCGAAGCGCGCGATCAAACGCGATTAGGTAAGAAGGAGGCGCAGTGAGGAGATGCGGCAGGTGTAGGCTAGAATTCAGCACTTCTATTATGAGGAGATAGACATGACGGAAAGAAACGAAAAGCAGATCAGCCGGCGCGACATGCTGAAGATGCTGGGCGGCAGCGCGGCCGGCCTGAGCCTGGCGAAGATCGCCGGTCTCGGTGGCGGCGCCGCCGTCTTGATGCGTGGCATGCCAGCCGGCGCGCAGAGCAAAGTCGAAATCTGGACCGGCTTCGGTCAAGGGCGTATGGCAGACGCCATGCAGGGCGCGATCGACAATTTCGCCGTGGAGAATCCTGAATTTGCCCCCGAGCACATCATCGTTCCCTGGGGCGAGATTCATGATCGCGTGATCGCCGCCACCTCGGCAGGATCGCCGCCTGATGCTTATCGCGGCTGGGCATGGATTGTTGGCGACGCCGCCATCGGCGCCCTGACCAATTTGCAGCCCTACGTGGACGCGCAGAATGTCGACTTGATGGACTTCTGGCCCGCGACGCTCAATCAGATGAAATTCCAGGGCGATGTGCACGCGATGAGCATTTCGACTATCGTGAACTTTATGTATTACAACAAGGATCGCATGAGAGAGGGCGGCTTGGATCCGGACAGCCCGCCGACGTCGATCGCCGAGCTAGATGCGATGGGCGCCGAGCTAAACGATATCGCCGACGATGGCGAAATCCTGCGGCTTGGCTTTTCGCCGACGCTGCCGAACGCGCAAGTCTGGGATTGGGGCGCGGCTTTTGGCAGCCAGTACTGGGACGAGGCGGAGGGCAACATCGCCCTTGACGAAGAAGCCTGGGTCGAGCTGCTGAACTGGTACAAGAGTTATGGCGACAAATTCGGCGTCGAAAACCTGGCCGCCTACCGCTCAACCTACGGTGGCAACGGCTTTGGGCGCAACTCGCCGCAAGGCATCTACTATACCGGTTTGATCAGCTTCTGGGTTATCGGCAGTTGGCTGTTCAACGACATGGGTGAATACGGGCCTGATGTCGATTTCGGCGTGGCGCCAATCCCGACCGTGGAGGACGCTGAAGACGCCACGCCGGGCACATCCATCGGCAATATGTATTTCGTGCCCGCCAATTGCGCCAACCCCGATGGCGGCTTCGCCTTTGCCAACTATATGAGTTCGTCGCCCTTCGTGGCGATCAACAAGGCGCTGCCGGATAGCGTCATGCCGTCGCGCCCGTCGTTGGCGACTCTTCCGGAAGTCGAAGAAGAAGGCGCCTGGACGGTCCTGGCGCGTGACGAGATCCTGCCCAATACGCTGGAAAGACCGAGCTTCCCCGGAAACGGCTTTCTCGGCCGCGCCTTGAATGAGTCGGTCGAAAATGTCATGTTCAACGACGCCGACCCGGCGACAGTGATCGCCGACGCGGTCGCGCGTTCACGGCGCGAGGTAGAACGCATGCGGGGTTAGTCCAATTTAAGTACATCCGTAGGGGCGACACTCGTGTCGCCCACATTTTGAATTCATTATCTCTGTCGGGCGAGCCAATGGCTCGCCCCTACAAACGTCTATGACGGTCAGTTTCGACAGGGGCGGCTCGGTGAGTCGCCAGCATGAAACAATGAATCTGCCAGTCCTTCCATGTTCAAGCTGAAGCGCGACCCCGCCGACCAACCGAATAGCTGGCGCACGGACAATCTGCCGGCTTGGGGCTTGTTCTTCGTCGCGCCCTGGATCATCGGCTTCGTCGCGTTTACCGTCTATCCCTTTTTCGCCTCTCTATACTACAGCTTCACCAATTTCAACATTATTAATCTCACGCCGCGCTGGGTGGGCTTGGACAATTATGTCGAGCTCTTCACCGCTGACCCGCTGTTTTGGACATCCATCAGCAACTCGATAAGATACGCCGCCCTGCTGCTTGTCTTTGCCACCGTCTTTGACATCTTCATCGCTTATTTGCTAAGCCAGAATGTCAAGTTCCTTTCGATTTATCGCACGATATTCTTCTTCCCGGTGCTTGTGCCGGTGGTGGCGGCCAGCTTAACTTGGATCTGGATTCTGAATCCGCGCTTCGGCTTGATGAATGGCTTGCTCGATCTCGTTGGCATCAAAGGACCGAACTGGCTGGCGTCGCCGGACACGGCCATGTACTCGTTGATCTTCATCGGCGTTTGGGGCAGCGGGCGCCAGGTCATCGTTTATCTCTCAGGCTTCAATGACATTCCGCGGCAGCTGTACGAAGCGGCTGATATCGATGGCGCCTCCGGCTTGCAGAAATTCTGGCGAATCACGCTGCCATTGCTCTCGCCGCAGATCTTCTTCAACGTCGTCACCCTGATCATTTTTTCCCTGCAATCATTCTCCGAGGTTTACATCATGACGCAGGGCGGGCCCGCAAATTCGACCCTGCTCTATGCCGTCAATTTGTACAACCGCGCCTTTGAAGATTACGCCATGGGTTACGCCTCGGCGCTGGCCTGGATCATGTTCCTCCTCATCCTGGGTTTGACCTTAATCATTTTCAAATTCTTGAGCGGACACGTCATCTATGAGCGCTAGGATGGGACTTTAGCATGGCAGTTTTACAGCCGGCCGCAAACGGTCGCCGCGCCATGACAGTCGAAGAGCGCAACTACCTGCTGCTGCAGCGGTTGAGATCCCTCATCAAGCATGCCGTCTTGATCACATTCGGCATCGCCTTCATGCTGCCCTTCGTCTGGATGATCAGCTCCTCCGTCAAACCGAACATCGACATCTTTGAGATTCCCGTCCGCTTGATTCCCAAGTCGCTCCGCCTTGAGAATTACATCGACGCCACCAACGCCATCCCCTTCTGGCAATACTTGTGGAATTCCACCTATTACACCATCTTCGCCACCATCGGCGCGGTGCTGTCCAACACCTTCATCGCTTATGGCTTCGCCCGTGTGCGTTGGCGGGGGCGCAACGTGCTCTTCATCATCGTCATCGCCACCATGATGCTGCCCTTCCAGGTGCGCATGATCCCGCTCTATATCCTGTTCGCCCGGATAGGCTGGCTGAATAGCTTCCTGCCGCTGATCGTGCCCAACTTCTTCGGCAACGCCTTCTATATCTTTTTGATGCGTCAGTTTATGATGACGCTGCCGAAAGAGCTGGATGACGCGGCGCGCATCGACGGCGCCAGCGAATGGGGCATCTTCTGGCGGGTGGCGGTGCCGCTATCCAAACCAGCCATCCTCACCGTCGCTATCTTCGAGATCATCCACACCTGGCACGACTTTATCGGACCGCTGGTTTATCTGCGGCATCCGACCAAGTACACGCTGTCGATCGGCTTGCGCCTCTATTTCACCCAATACGGCGCCGAGTGGGGCTTGCTGATGGCGGCGGCGGCCATGTTCACGATACCGATGGTGATCTTCTTCTTCTTCGCCCAGCGCTCCTTCATTGAAGGCATCACCCTGACCGGACTCAAGGGCTAGCCGCATGAAGCGCGTCCTGTCGCAGCCGCATACCCGCGAGGCGCTCAAAGCCGGCATCGACGCGCTGGCCGGCGCGATCATCCCCACCATGGGACCGCTCACCGGTCCGGTCGCCCTGGACGACAAGACGCGCGGCGGATCGCCCGAGCTGCTCGATGACGGCGGGACGATTGCGCGGCGCATCCTGCAATTGGAAGACCGCGACGCGGATGTCGGCGCCATGCTGCTGCGGGAGACGCTATGGCAGCAGCGGGAAAAGGTTGGCGACGGCGCGGCGACGGCGGCGGCGCTGTTTCAGACGGTATTCGCCGAAGGCCAGCGATTCATCAGCGCCGACGGGAACGCCATGCTGCTGCGTCAAGCGCTGGAAGCGGGCTCAAAAGAGTTACTGGCAGACTTGCGCGGGCAAGTGCAAGCGGTGAAAACCATCGAAGAAATGGAGCGGCTCGCCCTTTCCGTCTGCGGCGACCCTGATATCGCGGCGGCGCTGGCTGATATCTTTGATGTGCTGGGCGCGCATGGAGCGGTTGAAGTGCGCGATGGCGGGCGCGAACTGGGGCATGAATTCTTCCTAGGCTCGCATTGGGAGAGCCAAGTCCCGTCCCCTATCGTCTTTGACGGGCACATCGGCGAACGCATGGAGCTGAAGAACAGCGCCTGGCTGATCAGCGACTTTGAACTGGATGACTTGTCAGCCCTCGTCAAGCTGGTGACTGCTGTATATCAGGCGGGCTACGCCTCGCTGGTGATCCTGGCGAAGACTTTTTCCGAGCAGATCATCGCAGCGCAGGGCGCCAACAGCCGCATGGAAGATTTCCAACTGGTCTATCTCGAGCCGACTGGGCTGGTCGACGAGCAGGAAGCGGCGCTGGCAGACTTGGCGCTGATTACTGGCGGTCAGGTATTGCGGACGATCACCGGGCACTGCTTGGATGCGGTCGCGCTAGATGCCCTTGGCGAGACTGAGCTGGCTTGGGTCGATCGCCAGCGCTTCGGCATCATCGCTGGCGGCGGGGGCGCCGAGGGGGTGGTCAAGCGCGAGATTGCGGCGCTGGAATCCATATACGACAACAGCGATGACGAACGGCGGCGGCTGGTGCTGCGGGCGCGCATCGGGCGGCTGCGCGGCGGCTCGGCGCTGGTTTACGCGGCCGGCAGCAGCGAGAGCGAGCTGCGCTACCAAACGGAGCTGATCACGCGGACGATCGCGGCGCTGCGGTCGGCATTGCTGGAGGGGAGCTTGCCCGGCGGCGGGACGGCGCTGCTGCGATGCGTCAAGCGGCTGCGCGCGCGCTATGAGGACAGCGTTGACCTGCATGAGAGAGCCGCTTGGCAGATCCTGATAAAAGCGGCGGAAGCCCCCTGCCGAGCGCTGCTGGCAAACGCTGGGCATGAAGCGCCCGGGCTCGTCCTTGATGCGGTCGCGGCCGAAGCCAATGGCGCCGGCTATGACTTGCGGCGGGGGCGGATCGTCGATATGAAGGAAGAAGGCGTCGTTGATTCAGCGGCGGCGGTGTTGGCGGCGGCGCGCAACGGAATCGGCGGGGCGGCGCTGGCGCTGACGGTGGACACGATTGTGCACCGCGTCAATCCGCCGCTGGCGATTGAGCCGGGTGGCTTGCCGTCGTCGACGCCCGATACTGGGAATATCGAGTTGAAGTAGGACAAATTGGCGAATGCAATTGCGTTGAGGAGAAACCGGGACATGGGTTGGGAACCAACGGCGGATCAGAAGCGGAGTTACGAAGAACGGGGTTATTTTACCGTGCCAAATGTCGTCCCGCGGCAGACGGCGGCCGAGATGCTGGGCGTGATCAAGAACGCGATCATGACGCCGGAAACGGGCGACATCATGACCGATGCCGACCCGATGGACCCGATGAATGACGATACGCCACAGGCGCGCGCCGCGCGCTACCGAAAGCTGAGCCAGTTCAATCAGCGGAATCCATTGATCTGGCACAACGCGCACTGCGGCGAACCGGTCCTGGAAATCGCGCGCTACTTCCTCGGCGATGACATTCTGCTGAAATATGACAGCTGCTTCCTCAAGCCGGCGCGCAGCGGCAGCGCCACGCCCTGGCATCAAGACAATGGCTTGTGGCTTGATGGCGACATCGAACCCTTCAACTTCTGGATGGCGCTGGACCCGGCCACCATCGAAAATGGCTGCCTGCAAATGATCCCTGGCAGTTATCAGACTGAAATCGTCGAGCACGTCTTTTACGAAGACAGCATCCATCGGCAACTGCCCAATGAGCGCGTCGAGGAGATGATCGATACCTACGGCGTCGAACATATCGAGCTGGCGCCGGGCAGCATCGTCGTTTGGCATAGCAGCGCCTGGCACTACAGCCCGCCCAACACCAGCGAAAAGGGACGCATCGCCATCGCCGGCGTGATGAGTAGCCCGGCAATTGTAGAGAATGGCCGCAGCGGCCACAAAATCGACTACAAGTGGCTGATGCGGGGCGGCAAGGTCGTCGCCGCGTTCCCCGCCGTGAGCTACCAGCGGCAAAACTTCAAGGTTTGAGGCATGGGTGGGGTGTCAGCGCGGCACTTTGACCAGCGCCGCCGTCGAATCGCGCACGATCAAGCGCGAAGGCATGATGACCCGTTTCATCGGCGCGTCCGGCCTCGCGATCCGGCGGAGCATCAACTGGGCGGCTTCTTCGCCCAATCCTCGCGGATCGGCTGAAACGGTCGTCAGGCTGGGATGCCATAGCGACGCTTCTGGAACATCGTCAAAGCCGATGACGGCAAAATCCTCCCCCGCTTCCAAGCCAGCGGCGCGCAAGCCCAGCATCACGCCAAAGGCATTGACATCGCTGTAGCAGTAGGCCGCTGACGGCGGCGGCGACATGCTCAAAAGCTGATCGATCGCGTCATAGCCACCACGCCGTGTGACGGGGCTGGCGATGCACAGCGCGGGGTCATAGGCGATATGATGCCGCCGCAAGGTGTCGCGATAGCTTTCCAGCCGTTTCTGCCGGGTCGCCTGCGCCGCGAAACCACCGACAAAGGCGATACGCCGGTGGCCGCGTTCAATCAGGTGTTCCACTGCCCGCCGCGTTCCCTGCTCATCGTCCATGCCGACGCAATCCGCGGCCAGCTCCAGATAATAGGGTATCAACAGAACGAGCGGACAATATTGCATCCACCGCTGCATGGATTCGATCGTGGTCCGCGCGGCTGGTGACAGAATCATGCCATCCACATCGCGCTCCAACATCGTCTGCACCATACGAGACTGTTTGCCCAGGTCGTCATCCGTTGTAGCCAGCACCAGGCTGTAGTCGTGATCGGCCAGTTGCGATTCGGCGCCGGAGGTCAGCTCGGCGTTGAAGGGATTCGACACGTCCTTGATGATCAAGCCGATGGTAAAAGACCGCTGCGTCCGCAGGCTGGCGGCATGTCGGTTGTAAACGTAGCCGAGCGCCTCGACCGCCTCCAGGACGCGCTGCCGCGTCGGCGCGGAGATGCGGGAATTGTTGTTCAATGCCAAGGAGGCGGTGGCTTTGGACACCTTTGCCGCGTCGGCGACATGCTGCAGGGTGACTTTCTGGCGCCGCGCTCCGCCTGAGCTGGTCATATCAGTTTCAACAGCTTGGCGGCCGATTCCAAGAAAAAGTAATCGCCAAACATGGTGCTTTCGTTGACGCCCAAGCCCAGCCGCTCGTGATAAGCGGCCTGCTTCAAAAGCCCCTCCCATGCGCTATCGCCGCTGGCGAGGAAGGCTGGCGCGGCCAGGCTTTCCACAATGCGGCCGGCGTAATCGCGATAGTGTCGCGCGCGCAGCGGGTCGCCGACCAGGCCCGCCAGAGCTTGCAAACCGCTGGACGTGATGGCCGCGGCCGAGGCTTCGAAGGGACGGGCTGGATTCGGCTCCCGCCAATCGTTGGGGCAGATGCCATGCGCCGGGCTGTTCAGAATGTAATAATCGGCGCAATGGCGGGCGGTCTGCAGGAAGCGCGGGTCTTGCGTGAAGGCATAGGCGGTGGAGAAGCCGTAGATCGCCCAGGACAAACCGCGGGCCCAAGAGGAATCATGACGCCAGCCCTGGTGTGTGCTCTCGCGCAGGAAGGCGCCCGTTTCCAAGTCGAAGATGCCTTCGTGCACGGCGCTGCCATCGCCGCGCACCAGATAGCGCCGGCTGGTGAGGCAGTTCTGCAGCGCGCTGTTGTAGAGCGCGGCGTCGTCGGTTTCGCGCGCCGCATAGAACATGATGCCCACATTCATCATGATATCGATGAAGGCGCTCTCGGGCGCGACGAAGGATGAAAGATAGCGGCCCTTCACTTTATAGCGCAAGCCCATCGTCTGCCCCGCCCGGATGACGACATCGCGCTGCCGGGCGCCGCCATCGAGATCGCTCCAGCGCTTCCAGCTATGCCAGAAGAGGAAACCGAGATCGTGCGTTTCGCGGTCGTCTTTACGCGCCTCAATCAGCTCGCAGTAGCGCTCGGCTTTGCCCCGCCAGAATGCATCGCCCGAATATAGGTAGAGCAGCCACAGCTGCCCGGGCAGGAAGCCTTGGCACCAATTGGTCCAGGGCGCGCCGTCATGCTTCCACTTACCGGCGCGCGTGTATTGCGGCAGGTAGCCGGGATGGGTGGCGACGAGCTGGCGCAGCTTTTCTTCGGCGGTGCTGAAAATACGCTTGCAGTGGTCAACAATCCGCGAATCAGCGCGCACAGCGCCTCCTGAGTCAATCGATTCAACAGTCATCGTCACCATGCTAGCACAATCGCGCTCATTCGTCACCGTTGGACGGGGATCGCGCTAGCGGGCGAATCTGATCATTTTTTACCACCGAGTACACCGAGCTAATTTGAGGGCACAGAGGGTTGTATTATTGGACCACAAACGACCCGGCCCAGGCGTCGGACCCTCTGAGTCGGTGGTCATTGTCGCAAGGACCTACATGCGCTATCAGGGCCGATTGGACACTACAACGGGCGACTTAATGTGTCGCGCCTACATTACATCATCGTTTGCGTGCAAGCGGTAAAATCTCTGTGTCCAAGAGATTAAAGATATTGCCTTGCAGCGTCGCGGCGCAAATTGGAAACTAGAAATGAATCGACTATACTTACGCCGGAGACGCGGGAAAGGATATGGATGATGGCGAGCAAACTGATCTCGCTGGGCGAGGCGGCCAGTCTCATTCCCGATGGCGCGGTCGTCACGGTCAGCTCATCCAGCGGCGTCGCCTGCCCCGATGCGACATTGCGGTCCATCGGCGATCATTTCCGCCGGACTGGTTCCCCGCGCGATTTGACCGCCATCCACCCGATCGCCGCCGGCGACATGTATGGCATCGACGGCGTGAACCACCTGGCGCAGCAGGGCCTCTTGAAGCGCGTGATCGTCGGATCGCTGCCCAGCGGGACGTCGTCAATGGAGTCGCCGCCGATTTGGCGCATGATCATCAACGATGAAATCGAGGCTTATAACTTGCCCAGCGGCGTGCTTTATCACATGCATCGCGAAGCGGCCGCCGGGCGCCCGGGCCTGCTGACCAAGGTCGGCTGGGATACTGTGGTCGACCCGGTTCACCGCGGCGCCAAGATGAACGAGCGCGACTGCGCGGATATTGTGCGGCGCGTCGAGTTTGACGGCGAGGACTGGCTCTATTACAAGTCGATTCCGATTGACGTAGCGATCATCCGCGCCACCACCGCCGATGAACGCGGCAACCTGAGCATGGAGCACGAAGGCTCGTATCTGGGCGCAGTCGATCAGGCTTTGGCGGCGCACAACAACGGCGGCATCGTCATCGCCCAAGTCAAACGCATGGCGCAGGCGGGCGGTCTGCCGGCGCAGTCGATTCGCGTGCCCGGCACCCTGGTGGATTACATCGTGCTGGATCCGGACCAGCTTCAGGCGTCGCAGACGCTTTACGATCCGGCCATCAGCGGCGAAGTCGACGCGCCCTTGAGCGAATTCGAGCCGGTGGAATGGGGCGTCGGCAAAGTCATCGCGAGGCGCGCGGCGATGACCTTGCGCGAAGGGGAGACAGTCAATCTCGGCTTCGGCATCTCGGCGCTGGTGCCATACATATTCCTGGAGGAGGGCTTGCACGGCGCAACGACCTGGGTGATCGAACAAGGCGCGGTCGGCGGCTTGCCCCTGCGCGATTACGCCTTCGGCTGCGCCTCCAACCCGGAAGCGATCCTGCCGTCGCCGGACCAGTTTACCTTCTTTCAGGGCGGCGGCTTCGACCGCTCGCTGCTGTCATTCGTCGAGGTGAACGGGGCTGGCAGCGTCAACGTATCCCGCCTCAGCGCCATACCGCATATCACTTCGGGAATCGGCGGCTTCATCGACATCACCACCGGCGCGCGGAATATCGTTTTTAGCGGCAACTTCACCGCCGGCGGGCTGCAAGCCACGGTGGAAAACGGGCAGCTGCAAATCCAGCGCGAGGGGCGCTTCAAGAAATTCGTGCCAGAGATTGAAGCGCAGACCTTCAGCGGCCAGATGGCTTTGAAGCGGGGACAGACGGTCATGTACATCACCGAGCGCTGCGTACTGGAGTTGGACGAGAAGGGCTTGCTCGTCACCGAAATCGCGCCTGGCGCGCGGCTGCAGGAAGATGTGCTGGACCAAGCCGCTATCGACTTGCGCGTCAGCCCCGATCTGCGGCAAATGCCAGCCGAGATCTTCCAGCCGGAAACGATGGGCTTGCAATTGGCGCCACCAGCCAGAGCAGGGCTGTGAGCAAAATCCGCTATCAGGCCGACGGCATGATCTTTGGGCAGCAGGCTGAATCGTCACGCGGGCTTCGACCGTCGGGGGAGAATCAATGACTATGCGAAGCCGGGTCCCCTTGCTCTTGGACCCTAATGCGCTGGATTCTATGTCCTGTCAACTGACTGGGGCGCTGATACAATGCAGTGAGCGCCGGCCCACAGAGCCGGTATTGTCGCAGGCGATCACAGCGAAAGGAAAACGATATGGACAATCAGGCGGACATCGGATTGATCGGCTTGGCGGTGATGGGCCAGAATCTCGCCCTGAACATGCACGACCACGGCTTTCGCGTCGCTGTCTTCAACCGCACGACTTCGAAGATCACCCGCTTCCTGGAGAACGAAGCGGCGGACTCTGACATCATCGGCGCTTATACGCCGGAAGCATTCGTGGCGAGCATCCAGCGGCCTCGCAAGATTATCCTGATGATTCAAGCGGGCGCGGCGGTGGACAAGTCGATCGCGCAGTTGGCGCCCCTGCTCGACGAGGGCGATATCATCATTGACGGCGGCAATTCCAACTTCAACGACAGCATACGGCGTACACGGCAAGTCGAAGCGATGGGGCTGCTCTTCGTCGGCGCGGGCATCAGCGGCGGCGAGGAGGGCGCGCGCTATGGGCCGTCGATCATGCCGGGCGGCTCGGCGGCGGCTTGGGAATCGGTTAAGCCGATCTTGCAGGCGGTGGCGGCCAAGGCGCCTTCTGGCGAGCCATGCTGTGATTGGGTGGGCGAAGACGGCGCCGGGCATTTTGTCAAGATGGTGCACAATGGCATCGAATACGGCGATATGCAGCTTATCTGCGAGGCTTATCACCTGATGTCCGCGGTGCTGGGTATGGACGAAGCCGAAATCAGCGGCCTGTTCCAGCGCTGGAACCGAGGGATTCTGGAGTCCTTCCTCATCGAAATCACCGGCGAGATCCTGGCTTATCAGGACGAGGATGGCGCGCCGCTGCTGCGCAAAATTCTCGATGTCGCCAGCCAGAAGGGCACGGGCAAATGGACGGCGATCACGGCGCTGGAAGAAGGCACGCCCCTGACGCTGATCGGCGAGGCGGTTTTCGCGCGCTTCCTGTCCGCGATCAAAGCGCAGCGGGTCGCCGCGTCAAAGGCGCTGCCTGGTCCGCAAGTGGAATTCAGCGGCGACAAGGGACGCTTCATCGACGATCTGGAACAAGCGGTGTACGCCGCCAAGATCATCAGCTACACGCAGGGTTATATGCTGATGCAGGACGCGGCGCGAACTTACAACTGGAACTTGAATTATGGCGGGGTGGCTTTGATGTGGCGCGAGGGCTGCATCATTCGCTCGGCTTTCCTGGGCAAGATTCAGGAGGCGTTTGCGGCGAACCCGGCCCTGGCGAATCTGCTGCTGGATGATTACTTCAGCGAGGCCGTCATCGGCGCGCAATCGGCTTGGCGCGGGGCGGTGACCACTGGCATCCGGCACGGCATCCCCCTGCCGATTATGAGCGGGGCGCTGGCTTTCTACGACGGCTATCGCTCGGCGAAGCTGCCAGCGAATCTGCTGCAGGCGCAGCGGGATTACTTCGGCGCGCATACTTACGAGCGGGTCGATCGTCCGCGCGGGGAGTATTTCCACACCAACTGGACGGGCACGGGCGGGGATGTCACGGCGGGGAGTTATGATGCCTGAGGCGCGCGCGCGGCAAACACGATGCGCTAGAATTGGAGTTGGGCGCAATCTTCATTTTGACGCGGCAACAGGTTGTCGGATTAGGAGATCAAATGCCTGACCCTGCAACCCCCAACCGACTGTACTTCGGCGATTGCCTCGACATCATGGCGGAATACATGCCGGACGAATCGGTCGACCTGATTTATCTTGACCCGCCCTTCAATTCCAAGCGGATCTACAATGCCTTCATCGGTGGCGCGCAATGGGTGGCATTTGATGATACCTGGCGCTGGTACGAGGCGATTGACGACTTCCACGCCGTTGCCAGCGAGGTATCGCTCGCCCCGACGATGGAAGGCTTGCGCCGTGTCTTAGGCGAAGGTGGAGAGATGGCTTATTTGTCGTATATGGCGAATCGCTTGCGCGAATGCCGCCGCGTATTGAAGCCGACAGGCAGCATATATCTGCACTGCGATCCGACGATGAGCCATTATCTGAAAATTATCATGGATGGTATCTTTGGCAAGAAACAATTTAGAAATGAAATCATTTGGCATTATCGAAAATGGTCCACTGGAAAGTACGCGTTTCAGCGGAATCACGATGTGTTGTTCTTTTATTCTCGCTCAGGCGCCCGAGAACGGACATTTAATCAGTTATTTATGCCGAGAACCGCTTCCACGACAAAACGGTTTGGCAAGAAACGAATCGTTTCGGGATACGATGAGGCGGGCCAGCGATTGCCATCGCAGGTCGCGGAAGAAGAATCGGAAGGTGTTCGGCTGGACGACGTCTGGGACATTTCGCGCGTCCCGCCTATCAAACAGCTTTACCCTACGGAGAAACCCTTGGCGCTTCTGGAACGCATCGTCAAGGCATCAAGCGCCCCGGACGACGTGGTCTTCGACCCGTTCTGCGGCTGTGGCACAACGATTCACGCGGCGCAGAATCTCGGACGGCGCTGGATTGGCGTAGACGTCTGCGTGCAAGCCTGCAAGGTAATTCAAAGGCGCATCGAAGGTCATTTTGACAGCTTATGGGATGACATACAATTCGTCGGCATGCCCAAAACCTTGGAAGACGCCCAAGAGTTAGCCGCATACGACCCATTCAAATTTGAGCGCTGGGCGGCGTCTCTTGTACCCGGCATGGAAGCCAACAAGAAGCAGCGCGGCGACAAAGGCATCGACGGACGGGGGCGGCTGCCCATTCGCAAAGGGCAATTCATCGATGTAGTCGCGCAGGTCAAAGCGGGCAATACGAACCCAAGTCAGGTGCAGGCATTTAATGAAGCGCGACGGCAAGCGGGGGCTGAGTTGGGCGTATTCACGTGCTTCAAAGACAAGGTAACGAGTGGCATGCGTAACGCGGCGGTCAATGCGGGCAAATATCTGGACAATTGGCCCGTGATTCAAATCTATACAATTGAAGACTACTTTGCGGGCCGTCTGCCTGACCTACCGATGGCAGATTTTCCCCGCCCCTAATCAAACCGCAGCATCGCCTTGATCACCCCGGTCGCTGGATCCAGCCACGTCGGAAAGTCGGCAACGATGCGCTCCGGCGTCGCCTCATGCGTGATCCAGGGATCCAGGTTGATCGCGCCGGCGCGCAGGCATTCGATGACCCAGGCGAAATCGGCAGGGGTGGCGTTGCGGCTGGCCAACAGCGTTAATTCATGCGAATGGAAATGGGGATCGCTGAAGGTGATATCGCTGGTAATATGCCCGACCAGCACGAGCGAACCGCCGTGCGCTGCGTATTCAAAGGCGGCGTGCATGGACTTGGCGCTGCCGGTGCAATCGAAGACGAGCGTCGGCAACTCGCCGCCGAGCATGTCTTTCACCTGCCCTATCGCGTCGCCGCGGGCGTCGATCCGCTTGTCGATGCCCAGGACTTCTTCACAGAAGTCGAGCCGCCTTTGGTTGACCTCCATCATCATGACCTCAGCGCCGGCGATTTTGGCGAATTGCGCCGTGGCTAAGCCGATGGGGCCAGCGCCGATCACCAGCGCATTTTCGCCGGGGCGGATGCGGGCGCGTTTGGCGGCGTGAGCGCCGATGCAGAGCATTTCCACCAGCGCCAGCTGCTCGAGCGGGACGCCGTCGGCTTTGAGCAGCTTGTCGACCGGCACGCTGAATTGTTCGCGCATGCCGCCATCGATATGTACTCCCAGCACCTGCATCTGCGCGCAGCAATTGCTCTTGCCGCGGCGGCAGGCGATGCACGCGCCGCAGTTCAGATAGGGAATGACGCAGCAATAATCGCCAACTTCATAAGCCAAATTGGCGTCGGTCGCGCCGATGTCGATGACCTCGACCGCCAATTCATGCCCCATGACGCGCGGATAGCTGAAGAAGTTCTGATTTCCGCCGTATGCGTGCAGATCGGTGCCGCAGATGCCGACCCGCTTGACGCGCAAGAGGGCTTGCTCGGGTCCCGCCGCCCCCGGCGCGGCGACATCGCGCAGTGTCAGTTTGCCCGGCTGCTCCAGTACGATGGCTTTCAAGTCTCACACTCCCACATGATCTTGCGCATTGGCGGGCGACTCACAGAGTCGCCCCTACGGTTGCGGATCACGATAAGCCGTAGAAAGCTGCCGCATTCCCGCCCATGACCGCCGCCTGTTCATCTGTCGAAAGCGCGGCGATGTAATTTTTCACGATGCCGACCACCTCGCTGTAACTGCCGGACAGCGTACAGACGGGCCAGTCGCTGCCGAACATCAGCCGGTTGACGCCGAAACTGTCGAAAACGATATCGAGATAGGGCTCAAAGTCGCCTTGCGTCCAGGCGCCCCAAGCCGCTTCGGTGACCATGCCGGAGACTTTGCAAGAGACGTTTTCGAAGGAGGCCAGGGTTCGAATGTCATCCTCCCAAGCGCCGATGACGCTGTCCTTGATGAAGGGCTTGGCGATGTGATCGAGCACGAAGGGCTGCTCGGGAAACTGCTTGACGACATCAATGGCGATGGGAATATGCTTGGGGTAGAGCAGCAAATCATAGCGCAGGTCGTAGGCTTTGAGCGCCGCCAAGCCGCGCAGGAAGTTGCCGCCGAGCATGAAGCGGTCGTCCGCTTCGTCGTGCACGATATGGCGAATCCCGACCAGACGCGGATGCGGGGCGAAGCGTTCGATCTGGGCTTCGACGTCCTCGGCGCGCATGTCCACCCAGCCGACCACGCCACGTATCAAGTCGTATTGATCGGCGAGCTCGAGCAAAAACGCGGTCTCGCCCAGCACTTGCCGCGCTTGCACAGCGACCGTGCCATCGATGCCGCTGGCCTCCAGCAGTGGCTGGATGTCGGGCGGCATGTAATCGACTTGCAGCGGGCTGCGGTCCCCTGCCATCCAGCCGTAGTCTGCGGCGTTGTATAGCCAAAAATGTTGATGCGAGTCTATGCGACGAGTCATGCCTTGTTCCAATTCAAGCGTGAATTATGTCTCGATTTTACCGCAGGCGAGGCATAAGCGTGCGACTTGATAAATCGCCCCGGCAAACCCTCTGTGATCACTGCGTCCTCTTTGTTTAAGAGCCCTCTGTGCCCTCTGTGTTTCCTCGTTTCCTCTGTGGTGAAAAAATGTCTACGGCATAAGACGTTTGACGACTACAGTTACAGACTCCTATTGCGCGTGATCTTGAAGGCGTAGACGTGGTCGCAGGGTTTCTGATCGGGCCGCTCGATCTTGATGCCGTCTGGCGTCATCTCCCATTTCAATTCGCCTTCGGACCCTAGCAGCTCGACCGAGCGCACTTCGCCGGGATAGAGCGCGCGCGTCGACTCGATGACGAATTCCTTCTCGGGCCAATCGAAGGTCATGGCGTAGAGAAAATTGTCGCGCACGGTGAAACGTATGTCCCGAGCGGTGTATGCCAGTTTCTCTTTGGTGTCGCTGAAGGCGCCGACATGGGTCATTTGAGTTGGCCCCTCGCCATAGGTATTCCAGGGTACGGTATCGTAGATGGCCTCGCCATTGACCCGCAGCCAGTCGCCGATGCCTTCGAGGATGGCTTTGGATTCGGCGGGAATCGCGCCATCGGGCTTGGGACCGACATTA
The DNA here is from genome assembly GCA_026707225.1 of Chloroflexota bacterium. Taxonomy (GTDB): domain Bacteria; phylum Chloroflexota; class Anaerolineae; order Aggregatilineales; family Phototrophicaceae; genus UBA6055. The sequence continues at coordinate 11,134 of JAPOXG010000106.1, read as the reverse complement.
AGCAGCATGAAGCCGTTCTTGCTGACGTTGTCAGCCAGGTATTGCACCAGCTCTGCCACCGATTTGTACTCGGTCTCCTTGATATATCCCCAGCCCTGTCCGTCATCGACGGTCGTGTCGGTGATCCACTCGTAATGGGTCAGCTCGGCGGTTTTGCCCAGCTCGAAATCCAGCAGCGCGGCGCCCGGCGGGATATCATGCCACTTGTAACTGGCGACCACCTCGCGCTCCCATTCGGCTTCTTTGTTGTAGTAATAGGCGAGGAAGTCTTGCTTGTATTGGTCGTGCACGAAGCGCAGCCCGAAATCGAACCAGATGTAATCCGGCTGGTAGCGCTCGACCACTTCGACCAGGCGATTGTACCAACGGCGGAGGAAGGCTTTGCTCGGCTTGTCCTGCGCCAGCCACTCGGCCTGATTGTGACCCTGCCCGCGGGCGTCAAACTCGAAATCGAGATTGTGCGGCTCGCCGTAGAGCCCGGCGCAGCGCGGATCGGAGGTGTCGTATTCCTTCTTCCAATGGGGGAAGAACCACCAGTTTTCGGCGTGGTGCATAGCGACCATGTAGCGCAGGCCCTGGGCGCGGATCGCCCGCTCGAGCTCGCCAACGACATCGCGCTTTGGTCCCATCTTGCCGGCGCACCAGTCGGTATCGCTGGCATCCCACATGGGAAAGCCGTCGTGATGCTCGGCGACCGGCCCGGCGAATTTGGCGCCGGCGCGCTGGAAGAGCTCCGCCCATTCATCGGGGTCGAATTTCTCGGCGGTGAACATCGGGATGAAGTCTTTGTAACCGAACTGCGAGGGATGACCATAAGTCTTGCAGTGATACTGGAATTGGGGCGTTCCTTCGCGGTACATATTGTAGGGGTACCAGGTGACGTTGGGTCCCGTGGCGGGCACACAGTAGATGCCCCAGTGGGTGTAGATGCCGAATTTGGCGGCTCGCATCCACTCGGCGGTGGGATGGGTCTTCAGCGAGGCCCAGGTTGGTTGGTAGCGTTTGGTCATGGTTGCGCTCCGATTGCATTCGTCTGTGTTGATGATCAAAACGTCTTCATTCATACGAAATGAGGCTGGAAATCAACAGCAAGCGTGGACGAGCCACCAGCTCGCACGTACAACTTTCCGATTGTTCTCCCATTGCAGTAATCTTCGTTACTTTCTTTGAATTTCTTGTTGGTACGCACAGTGCGTCCGTTTGTACGGGCGACCCGGTGGGTCGCCCGTACCAGTCTGTACCATTTGCGGGCGACCAGGTAGGTCGCGTAGACACAGACCTCGGTCGCCCCAACATGTTTCCGCTAAATCTGTCCTTGGCGCTTTCGAGTTGATATCTCAGCACGACTGGCGGACGACGAGCTGACAACTGAAGAGCGCCGACGGGATGATGGCGTCGCCGTCATTGAGCGCTTTCAGCACCTTGTGGGCGGCGGTCTCCCCGATGGCGTAGGTCGGCTGGCGCACGACCGTCAGCGGCGGATCCGAGACTTGCGCCCAGGGGTGGTCGTCGAAGCTGACGATAGCAACGTCATCAGGGCAGGCCAGCTCCAGCTCGCGCAAGCCCATCAAAGCGCCCAGGCTCAAGAGATTGTTGGAGATGAAAACAGCGCGGGGCCGCTCACGCTGCGACATCAGCTGCTGAATCGCGCCCTTGCCGTCTTCAATCGTCAAGGGACTGTCGACGCACCAGTTCTGGCGCAGCGGCAGATTCGCTTCCGCCAGCGCCTGCTCGAAGCCGGCCAGCCGTTCGCGCATCGTCGACAAGCGCTGAAAGCCGGACAAGATGCCGATGTCGCGATAGCCTTTCCCAATCAGGTGGCGCGTTCCCAGGCAAGCGCCGTGACTGTTGTTGACGCCGACGTAGGGCGAGTCGGCGTTGTCGAAGGTGCGATCAAGCATGACGATGGGGATTTGCAGCTTGGCCGCTTCGTTAAGCGCGTCCCAGTCCTGGCTGGTGGCGGCGGCGATGATCCCATCCACGCCCTGGCGCAGGAGGATATCGATGTAATACTCTTCCCGCTCGAGGACTTCGTTGGTGTTGCAGAGCATCAGGCTGTAGTTGTTGGCGACGAGCACGTCTTCAATGCCGCGCATGATCTCGGCGAAGAAGGTATTGGTGACATCGGAGACGATTAAGCCGATGATGCGGGTGCGCTGTGTGGTGAGACTGCGCGCGGCGGTATTGGGACGGTAGCCGAGCGCGCGAATCGCCTCGCGCACGCGTTCTTTGGTCGCCTCTTCCACGAAGCGCGTCTCGTTAATCACGTGCGAGACCGTCGCCTTGGAGACGCCGGCGCGCCCGGCGACATCGGCCATGGTGATGCGTCTCATCCGCCTACTGCCCTCTTTGTTTAACCTGTTGCGCAACCGATTTGTTGCATGGTATCGCATCGGCGCGCCCTCGTCAATTTTCGCGCCGCAACCAAGACAAGCGCTTCGCATTTTTTCACCACAGAGGAAATGAGGGCGCACAGAGAACACAGAGGGTGCGCAATGCAAAGTTTGAAAAAGACCGGCAACGTGTAGGGGCGAGCCGGTGGCTCGCCCTTCGAGATTCAGGCTGTTTGGAAGCGGGCGACTGACGGTCTGTATCTACGCAACCCACCGAGTCGCCCCTACAGACAACTTCCCGGGCGAGGCTTCATCGAGAAAGCGGATCGCTGAACGTGCGCAAGAAACCTCTGAGTTTTCTGTGACGCCTCAATTCCTCTTATTTGATAAACCCCCTTGCGCGCGCGAGGAGTGGGCTTGTCATTTTGTGTGAGCGCGGTTGATTCTATTCGCTGCCGCCGAGCGGCTGTGGTGAATCAATTTGCGGCGCCTTGCCACCTGTGTTATATTCCGAGCCGACGTCAGAAAACCGATTACGCGCCGTCCCTGAGTGAGTGGCTCGGCGGCATGAGGGAGCGGTCATGAAACAAGTCGCGGTGATCGGCAAAAAGCAAGCGGATGTGACGGTCGTGAGCAAGCCACGGGCGATGGGCAACTGGGTCGTCGTCAAAGTCCGGGCAGCGCCCATGTGCACGGAATACAAGGCTTTCGCCGCTGGCGCGAGTCACCCGCTGTGGGGGCATGAAGCGGCGGGCGAAGTGGCCGAAGTGGCGCAGCCCGGCCGGGTCAAAGTGGGCGACCGCGTAGTGGTCATGCCGATGAACGCCTGCGGCTGCTGCGCGCTCTGCCTGGACGGGGATTACATTCACTGCCAAGACGCCTTTGATTTTGCCGCGCTCCATGGCAGCGCCGATGGCTTGGGCACGATGGCGCAGTATTTGCTAAAGCAGGATTGGATGCTTGTGCCGATCCCCGACGGCATGTCCTACAACCATGCGGCGATGGCTTGCTGCGGCTTGGGACCAACCTTCGGCGCCATGCAGCTGATGGAGGTCGACCGCCACGATACGCTGCTCGTCACTGGCTTGGGACCCGTCGGCTTGGGCGGCGTCGTCAACGGCGTCTATCGCGGGGCGCGCGTGATCGGCGTGGATAGCATCGAATATCGCGCGGAAAAGGCTTTGGAGCTGGGCGCGTCCGCGGTGGTGAATCCGCTTGAGGGCGATGCTCTGCAACAGATTTTAGATTTGACAAGCGCTGGCCGCGGCGTGGACAAAGCCATCGACTGTTCCGGCGTGGTGGCGGCGCATCGCCTTTGCATTGACGCGGCGCGGCGCAAGGGCGCGGTCGCTTTCGTCGGCGAATGCGGCGATGATACGCCGCTGCGAATCAGCCCCGATATGATCCGCAAGGGGCTGCGCTTGATCGGCTCCTGGCATTTCAATATGGCGGATACGCCGCGGATGATGCGGATGATTGGCGAGATTGGCGATCAACTGGACAAGCTGATCACGCATCGATTTTCGATTGATGATATTCAGAGCGCCTGGGAAACACAACTTTCCGGGCAATGCGGCAAAGTGATCTTACAGCCTTGGGAGGGCAGCGATGTATAAATCGGTCATCATCGGCGTCGGCGGCGGACGGTCGCACGGGCATGCGGATGCCTACCAGTATGTGAAGCGCGGTCGAGTGGTGGCGGTCTGCGATTTGCTGCCGGGACCGATGGACGAGTTCGGCGACAAATTTGACGTGTCCGCGCGCTATACCGATTACCGCGAGATGTTCGAGAAAGAAAAGCCCGAGCTGGTCCAGGTCAGCACGCCGCCAAACGTGAGGCTGGAGATCCTCGAAGCGGCTGAAGCGGCTGGCGTTCCCTTGGCGATTGTGGAGAAGCCGCTGGCGATTCAAGGCGAGGATTATGTGGCGCTGCGGGATTTTGTCGCGCGCAAGCCGAAGATCAAGGTCGCCATCAATCATCAGCTGCAGTTTCACCCGCGGCGGCAGCGCTTGCAGAAGCTGGTGGCCGATGGCGCCATCGGCGATTTGCGCTTCGTCGAGGCCAGCTCGGGCATGAACCTGGCATATCAGGGCACCCATTCGCTGCAGGCGATCGGCGCCTTTAACCCGGCGAACCCGACCACCGTTTTCGGGCAGGTCTCCGGCGCGGATGGCTTGCAGCCCAACGTCAAGGAGCACTACGCGCCCGATCAAAGTTTGGCGGCGGTGGAGTACGACAACGGCGTGCAAGCCACTTTGCGCTGCGGCGAAAATGCGCCGCGCGTGCCGCGAGGCGACGCCATCTACCAGCACAAGCGCATCGCCGTCTACGGCATGAAGGGTTATGCGCACTGGACGATGTGGGGCTGGGAGACCTTCATAAACGGCGTCTACGAGAGTGGCGAGCACGAATACCCGGATGAAGACGTGCTGGGGCAGGCGGCCATGTGCGAAGCGATGTTTGACTGGCTGGAAGATGACAGCGCCCTGCATCCGCTGAACCTGGAGCGCGCCTTGGTCGATTTCAACGTGATCCTGGCGCTCTACGCCAGCTCGCTCAATCACGAGGTCGTCGCCATTCCCTACGAGCCGGAAGCGGACCTGGTCCCGAAGTTGAGACGCGCGCTCGCTTAAGCCACGACTGGACAGGCGCTAAGATGTAACAAGGTCTGGCGAACACTCTAGACCGATGCAAAAGCCGGCATGAACTCGGTGAGATAAACCGCCACTTGATCGCGCGTGAAGGCGTAGGCTTGCCGTTCGACCTGCGCCAAATCCGGGCGCGGCACGTGCCGCCAAAGATAGCGTTCCATCAGCGCCGGATCATCCAGCACAGCGCGAATCTCAGCTGGATCGCGTTTCAGGCGCCGCCCGAAGATCGCCAGCGTTTCGCTTTCGCCGCCGGGGGCGATTTGCCGCGCCACCAAATCACGCCAGCCACGCAGGATGTCATCGCTCATGAAGGGCAGCCAGTTGTCGGGCTCGCTGCGCGCCAGCGACTGCGCTTGCCAAGGCGCCAGTTCAACTTCATCGCGCTCGTCCATCACGGTCAGGATGAGGTGCAGGGCGAGGAATTTGTCGCGCCGCTCGACGCCGAGCCAGTCGCGCTCCCAGAATTGCGGCCGCACCATTTTCAGCGCCCAAGCTTCATCGGTCGCCAAATGGGCGACATAGCCCGCCAGGAATGCCAGGCGCTCCTCGTCATGCGGCTGGGAAAGCGCCTCGTGTTCGCGCAGCATCAGGCGCCAGGGACGCACGCTGATGGGACGGCCGTAGGCGTAGAAATGCGTCACTTCGCGCCCGACCCCGCTGGCGACGCGGGCGTCGGCGACAATCCCCCCCAGCTGGAAAGCGGGCGCCCGGCGCCTCAGTAGTTCGCGGTAAATTGGCGCGAGGCGCGCGTCAACGAGGAGGTCCTGAGCGATACGCAAGTGTGTGAAAGGCGTTGGCATCCGAGCGATTTTAGAGCTTCTCGCCCGTCAGTTGTAGGGGCGACTCTTGAGATGCCCGAAAACGCAGAAAAGATAACGCGGACGAGGTCGCGTAGACACTGACCGTCGCCAAGGATCGCCCCTGCATTTTCTCGGTCGGTTTACACGCAATTCACCCGGTTTTCCTAGGCGCTACGCCCGGAGAATGCGCGCGATCTGCTCGGTGTGATCGGCATCATGCAGCAAGGTATGCACGACTGGCATGGTCAAGTCGACGACATCATCGGCGGCGAAGCGTCCCTCGCGCCCCCACTGTGCATCGTCGAGAGCCGCCAGACGCTCGATGATCGCCCGGCGGGTCGCCATGTAGTCCGCCAACACGGCGCGCAGGTCTTGCTTGGCGTACTCGTTTTCCACCACCATCCCCAGCCGCGCCGCTTCGTCATAAAGCCTGAAAGTTGGATTCTCTTCTTCCAGGATGCGGCCGATGCGTTCGGCGAAAATCGCTTGATAATCGCGCAGGTGGCACATGATCTCGAGCACGCTCCAGCCATCGTCGCCATCCCGTATCGCGACCGCCTGCGCCTGGCTGACATCGGCCAGGATATGCGTCAGCGTTTGGGCGGATTGCTCCAAACCTTCCAGCAGCCACCCATTGGGAAGTCCCTTCAATTCGACGCCTCCTTTTCTCTTGAGCCGCTCACTCGCTGCGCAGGGCGGCGGCCGGCTTAAGCCTTCCGAGCAGCAGCGCCGGGTATGCCCCGGCCAGCAGCGCCGCCAGCAGCGCCACCAGCAGCGCCTCGGCAAAGTATGACGGCTGCAGCGCGACCTGCATCGACCAGCCAAATGATCGCAGGTTGATCACGTGAGTCAAGACCAGCGCTGTCGCGACGCCGATTGGCAAAGCCAGCAGACCAGCGACCAGCCCCATCAGCCCGGTCTGAATCACGGCGTAGCCAGTCAGTTGACGCGCTGTCATGCCGGTGGCGCGCATCAGGCCGTATTCGCGCGCCCGCTCAAGCTGCAGCGACATCAGCGCCGAGAGGATGCCAATGAAAGCGACCAGCGTCGTCAACAGGCGCAAGGCGACCGTGATGGCGAAGGTGCGGTCGAAGACTTCCAGCGCGCCCGCCCGCAAGCCGGCGTTGTCTTGCACCAAGAGATCATAACCAGCCAGCCGCGCGCGCAACTCCGCGATGACAGCGGCGGTATTGGCATCGTCCTCGATGAAGATGCCGAGCGAGCTGATGAATGGATCTGCGAAATAGCGGTCATATACCGAGCGCGCGATGTAGACCGCGCCCTGATCGGTGCTGTAATCATAGTAGACGCCGAATACCTCAAATGCCACCGGTCCGCTGTCGGTGTTCAGAGTGATGCGATTGTGGCTTTCATCGATGCCGCGGCGGAAAGCGAAGGGCTCGCTGACCATCACCCGTCCGTCATCAAGCGCGGTCTGATGTTCTTCGACCGAAACTGTCGACCACAAGAAACGCCGTTTGTCGCCGGCGATATCGAAGTCGCTGGCCAGCAGATTCACCGGCGGCAGATCAGGATAATCGGGCGCGCCCACGCTGACGTGCCGCGCGGAGGAGACGGCGCGCACGCCAGGAGCGGCGAAGGCGATGTCTTTCACAGCCCGCTCGACATCGACGCTGGCATTATTGGAAGCGAAGAGGGGCGGCGACACGTAAATCTGCGCCCCCAGCGATGCGCGCAGCCAATCGGCGACCGTGCCGCGAAAGCTGCCGATCATGACGCTGACGCCGACAATGACGCTGACGGCGATGGTCAACGCGGCCACCGCCACCGAGGCGCGGCTCATAGACCGCGTGATCGAGCGCGCCGCCAGCCGGCCCAAAACGCCAAAGAGCGACGCCGAAACCGGCAGCAGCAATCGCATCAGCGCGATTAAAGCGGCCGGCGTGAACATGGCGCCGCCGACGATGATGCACAGCGAAGCGGCGAAGCTCAGCGCCAGCCCGCCCGGCGCGGCCAGCAGGAGCAAGCCCAGCAGATTCATCAAGACGGCGCCGGCCGTGATCGCCGGCAGCAGACGCCGCGTTTGCGCTTCTTCATCGGAGCGGCGCATCAAGCCCGCTGGCGGACTGCGCGTCGCGTCCCAGGATGGGATGGCGGCGGCAAGCAAGCTCGCCCCTAGTCCGATTGCGGCGCCCTTCAGCAGCGTCAGCGGCGGCGCCGAGATCCGCTGCACATCCACGCTGAAATAGAGATCGCTGATCGTCTGCGAAACCAGCGCGACCGCCCCGCGCCCAAAGATGATGCCCAGCGCCAACCCGAGCAGGGCGCCGATCACGCCCAGGATGAAGGCTTCCAGCAAAATGAAACGGAAGATCTGCCGGCGGGTTGTGCCCAGCGCGCGCATGAAGCCGAGGGCGCCGCGCCGCTGCACCACGCTGAAGGTTACCGTGTTGTAAATGAGGAACAAGCCCACGACCAACGCCAGAGTGCTCATCGCACCCAGGTTGAATTCGAAAGCGGCGATCATCTGATCAAGCGCGTTCTCTTCTTTGACAGCCACCAGTTGGATGCCGACGGGCAGGGCGGCGCGCAGCATTTCCGCTTCGTCTTCATCGAGGATGAGATCAATGCGGCTGAGCCGCCCGCCCATGCCGGCGATCTCTTGCGCGCTGGCGATATCACAGATGATCAGATCATTCAGCGCTTGGCGGCTGGCGCTATCCGCCGGCTGCAATAGGCCGACCAGGCGCGCCGGGCTAAAACGACCGCCGACGCTGATTTGCAGCTCGTCCTCCAGTTCCAGCTCGAGCCGCGCCGCCAGCGCCTCGCTGATGACGACCGCGCCCGGTTCGGCGATGAGGCGAGTGAGCGCGGCGTAATCGATCTGTTGCGATTCGTCAGCCAGATAGGAGCGGAAAGGCGCCTCGGACAAGGGATCGACGCCGAGCAGGCGCAGCGCCTGGTCGCCCCCGGCGATGCGCGCAAACTCAGTCACGATTGGCGCGCTGACTTTGAAGCCCAGTTCGAGCCGCAGGCGCGTATACAGCGCGGAGTTGAAGCCGTTGGGTCCGCCGACGATCTGGTGGGTGGCGCGGCCGACCAGGCTTTCGCTGCTGAGCGCGAAGGCGCGGCTGGCCGACCCGTTGGCGATATCGATGGCGACCACGACGGCGACGCCCAGCGCCACGCCCAGCACAAACATCCCGCTCTGGAACAGACGCCGGCTGATGTAGCGCAAGGCGAGGCGAATTATGATCGAGGGCACGTTCGGCCAACCTCAGTGCTTTGCGCGACGGGCGACCAGGTTGGTCGCCCCTACATGCCCAATGCTGCCGTCTAACTGTAGGGGCGACATATTATGTCGCCCGCCATCCTTCATGGACCAGTCTCTTTTCCGCTTGAAGGAATCATGAAATATCCTCGAGCCTAGACGCCGAAGATGTCTCTGAAGCGCTGAAGGCGGGCGAGATAATCGTCCAGCGCCTCGCCGTGCGGGTAGACTGCCAGTTCGGTCGCGCCGATTGCATCCCAGCCGGCGACGAGCGCTTCCCACTCGCTTTCGGGCGTATGTTCAGTCCTCAGACGCGTATGCAAGCCCACCTGCCCGGCTCGGCCCGCTTCTTCGGCATAAGCAAAGAAAGCCTCGGTCATCGGTTTGGCGTCTTCCGCCGGACCTTCCTGCGCCAGATAGCCATCGCTCAAACGCCCGGCTCTCCGCAAGACGACATCAGCATAGCCGCCGATCCAAATTGAAATCGGTTGTTTCGGCAGGGGGTTGATGCCGGCATCGTCGATCTTGTCGAAGCGACCCTGATAGGTCACCAGTTCCTTCGTCCACAATTCGCGCAACACGGCAATCTGCTCTTCGCAGCGGGCGCCGCGACTGCTGAAATCATAGCCCAGCGAATTGTACTCGACCTCGTTCCAGCCAATGCCGATGCCCATGCGGAAGCGCCCGCCGGAGAGCAAATCGAGCTGGGTCGCTTGTTTCGCCACCAGCGCCGTCTGCCGCTGCGGCAGGATCAAGACGCCGGTCATGAAGCCGATCGTCTCGGTGAAGCCCGCCATCCAGGAGAAGAGGGTGAAAGGCTCATGGAACATGTCATGGTAATTGTAGGGGCGGCCGCTATCCCAGCCGGGCCGGTCGGGATTGGCGCCCAGCACATGGTCATAAGCCAAAATATGATGGTAGCCCATGCCCTCGGCTGCTTGCGCGAAATCGCGCAGCACGGTCGGATCGGCGCCAATCTGCGTCTGCGGCAACACGACTCCATATTTCATTGTTGATCTCCCTGCATCATCTGCCATGTTTGGGCAAATGCTAACGGAGTTGCCGCGATAAAGCCAGACGAGGCGGTATCGCAGCCCAACTTGCATCTGATATGCTATATGCTAAATTGACCGGAGAAGCCCCGGCGAGGAAAACCTCCATTGTCCGATCTATCCGTCGTCATCGTCAGTTACAACACGCGCGAGCTGCTGCGGAATTGCTTGCTGTCGCTGCGGGAGAGCGTCGGGCTGGATCTCGAAATCATCGTGGTCGACAACGCTTCCTCTGATGGCAGCGCCGAGATGACGCGCGCCGAGTTCCCCGAGGTGAAGCTGCTGGCGCAGTCGCTGAACACCTGGTATTGCGGAGGCAACAACATCGGGATTGAGGCAGCCCGCGCCGATACCGTGCTGCTGCTCAATCCCGATACCGAGGTCGCCGCCGACGCGCTGGCGCAGATGCGCCGCTTCTTGCAGGACCATCCCGATTATGTGGGCGTGACCGCCCAGCTGCGCTATCCCAATGGCGAGCTCCAGCGAACCTGCGCGCGCATACCTGACTTTCGTCAGCTGCTCATGGCATACAGCGCCTTGGGTTACTTGCTGCCGACGCTCAAACGCGAACTCCACAGCCAATTGACCTACGGCGATTGGGATCGGCGCGGCGACCGCGATGTGGAAGCCATCCCTGGCGCCTGTACGATGATGCGGCGCGGCGACATTCGCCTGGACGAAGATCTGCTGCTCTACTTCCCCGAAGAGACGCTGGCGCGGCGACAGCGCAAGCCGATGCGTTTTCTGACGGCGGCGCGCATCGTTCACCACGAAAAGTCATCGACGCGCAGTTGGTTCGCCATCAGCATCTTCTTCCGCGATCTGCTGGTCTATTGCCGCAAGCATCACGGCATCTCGAAGATGCTGCTGCTCTGGGCGCTGAGCCGGCCGGTCTACTGGCTGATGTGGCTGAAGAATCGGTAGGGTATTCAAATCCCAAAATCATTTTTCAAACTCGGTGCATTTTGACGGCGGTCGATCGCGGGGGCAACGTGTAGACACACGCCCGGCACAGCCGCCGCCCACGCAAAAGGCTTTGCCTGTTTCACTTGTGGCTTTGTTCGG
>JAPOXG010000014.1 GCA_026707225.1 Chloroflexota bacterium | reverse complement strand
GGCGCCGAGCAGTTCTCCGACATTTGCGCTTTGCCATCAGTAGCGGACAAGCCTTACAGAATCCATTAAATGGACGATATCTCGCCGTTTTGCACAAATCTATTTTGATGCGATTGCTCTGGCGCTCCCGCGAAATGGATTGACAGAACAAGCCTATCAATCCATAATATACGCCAATGTGAGTTCCTTCCCGTCAGTCGAGAATACAGCCACCGTGAGATCCCCCCCCGCGCGCCGCGTCTGGCATTCTTGTCCGCGATCGGATAACGTGGCGGGTCCCCATGTCATCTTGGCGAGCAGTTATTTGGCTGTTGCTTTATCTCTTTTCCGCTAGCGCCCCCACGCTCGCCCAAACCAACGCGGCTTGCGGCCTGCCGGCGGAGGGCTCGATTCGGGAAGCGACATACACGCTGACCGCGGACTGCGCGCAAACCGGCAAGCTCACCATCGCCAACAGAATTCCAGCGCAAACTGTGACGATCAATGGCGGCGGGCACACCATCCGCATGGACGGCGATGAGACAGCAATCATTTGGGGACCCGGCGCCATCCTGAATCTGAACAATGTCACCATCGACAGCAACAATAAATCCCATATATCAGGCGCCATCAGAGCGGGAACGATAACAGCCAACAATGTCTCATTCATCAACAACAATGGCGGGGTGGCATTCCGATCGGAACAAGCCACGCTGACGAATGTCTACTTCGCCTGGAATCGAAGCAGCGGCTTCAGCTTGGGCGGGAACGGCAGCGCCATTCAAGGCAATGCCATCGACAGCCTTACCTTGACCAATGCCGTTTTCCGCAACAATATCGGCGGCGGCGGCGCGGTCGCTATGCTGGCTGGCGCCACGCTGACCACCAGCGGCTGCTTGACCCTCTCCGGCAATGTCCCCTACGATGTTTATGCCCCCGATGGGACAACCTGGACCAACACCAGCACCGGAGCCTGCACAGGCACAATCGGCAATGGCGACCAAGCCGTCATCCCGGCGCCCGCGCTGATGACTTGCGGCTTTCCCGCGTCCGGCAATCTGGACGCTTCCGCAACTTATACCTTGACCGCTGACTGCGCCTTGACCGGCGTCTACTACATCTCGGAAGACGTCAGCATCCGCGTCATTGGCAATGGGCGCGCCATCCGCAGCAGCCGAACCGGCTACAGCTTTATAACCGCCGCCACCAGCAGTCTGCGGCTGGAGAATGTCGCTTTGGAAGGCATTCGCTTCTACAACTGGGGCAATTTCGCTGCCGAACGCATCAAAGCCTCCGCGACCAATGGCGGCATCTTGTTGAACATGGGCGAAGCGCGCATCGCCAACGGCCTTTTCGAGAGCAATACCAGCCGCACTACCGGGGGACGATCAGTCGCGTTGGCCTACAACGCCTATCAAAAGGGCGACATCAGTTTCACCGATGCCAGCTTCCGCGGTAATACTGGCGGTCTGGGCGTTCTGGCGACCTTTGGCGCCGCCATCGAGCTGAATGGCTGCATCCATTTCGAGGACAACAGCCCTGCTGACACCTACATCTATGCCGGGCGCGGCGGCGTGGTGAACGACAACCGCGCTTCCGACTGCGACGCCACGATTGTCGATCCCCTGATCCCCGTTCTGCCGCCAGCGCCAAATGCGCCGCCCTCCGACAGCCCTGAAGCAAAATGTAATAATCCGCCTTGTGAGTTGCCGGCGGCGCCGAAGCAGGATGAATGCAATCTGAAACTGGGCGCGATTGGGGTTATCTGCTACCCCAACGTACAGCCGCCGGTCGCCCAAGTCTGGCAAATTCGCCGAAACCCCGAGGGCGATCATCTGCCCGCGGTCGGCACGTTCATACTCGCGGTGGATCAGCCGCATGTGGAAGCGGTCGCGGAAGGCTTTGTCGCCTGCTCGCCCGGCGGGCGCGTGGCCGTTCGCACCGGGCTGCCGCCAGAAATCCGCTACTTCTTTGAGATAAGTCCCAAATACGAAGAGGAGCTGAAGATCCCCCGCCGCTACATCGTCATCTCCAAGGGGCCTACATTTGAGGGCAAGGTGCATAACCTGGTGCTGGACCATAGGCTGGACGGGCCTGTCTTCGGTTTTGTGGATACCTATGGGGGACCGCCCGGCAGCGATTGCGCCAAGAACCAGCCCGCCGCCGCCAAAACAATACCCTTGCCGACTCCCACTCCAGTCTACGCCCCACCTGTCCAGCCACAAGCGCCTCAGCCAGACGGCTCTATCGTCCACATCGTGCAAGCGGGGGATACCATCAGCGCTATCGCCGTCGCCTATCGCGTCCACCAACTAGATATCATCATGGTCAACCAGCTCGAAAAAATGGGACGTTGGATCTACCCCGGGCAGGAACTGATCATCCGCGAGGCGGCCTGAAAGCTCCGTCAATATCGCCGCGGCAGCCAAACGGTCATTTCGCTGACGCCGCGGTTGTTCCAAGCGTAATAGGGAATCAGCGTGATATTGAGATCCGCTTCCCGTTCGTCCCCCGCTTCCAGGTATAAGGCACTTGATCCGTTGCGCTCGGTGATGTGGCGGGCGACGCCTTTGATCGCCATGACGCCGCCCAGCAGTTGGTCTTCCCGGCTCGCGGTCAAGCCCATATCGTCCGGCGCGTAGACATCGAGAATCGAAACGCCATCCGGCAGGTCCACGCCTTCCAGACAATAGACGAGCGGTCCGCGCATGACCGCGACGTGATTGCGAATCTCTTCCGCTTTGGGATGCGCCTTGATCATGCGCGGACGCATCGGCAGACTCAACTCAATGACATCGCCCGCCTGCCAAGCGCGCTTGACTTCAACATAGCTCGCGGGAGTGAGCGGCAGGTCGCTGGCTTCGCCGTTGACGCGCAAGCCCGCCGCATCGCACCAGCCGGGTATCCGCAGCAGCAAGGCGACTTCATGCGCCGGCGCCGCGTCGATCGAAATGCGCACGACATCGTCCCAGGGATACTCGGTCCGCTGCGTCAGGCCCAGCTCCGAGCCATCCGCTAGTGTTGTGTTCACGCTGCTGCCGCCATAAAGATGCACCCAGAGCGCGTCGTCAGATCCGCTGTAAATCCAATTGTGCAGCAGGGCGATGGCGCGCGCGGTGTTGGTCGGGCAGCAATAGCAATACAAGAGCCGCCAGCGCTCATAGGTGTCTTGGCTCAAAAGCGGATGCTCGGCGCCGTACCAACGCAGCGGATTCGTGTAGCAAAACCTTAGTCCATCCAAGCTCATTGATGACAGCATGGAATTGTAAAGCACGAGTTCGACGACATCGCTGTACTTGGCGTCGCCGGTCAAATTCAGCATGCGCCAATTCCACATGGCATTGGCGATATTGGCGCAGGTTTCATTGTAGGCGGTGGCGTTGGGCAGCGAGTATTCGTAGCCGAAAGCCTCGTGCACGTCACTGGCGCTGCCGCCAAATTCGGGACGCTCCGAGGCGCCATGATGCTGCGCCGATGTGCCGCCGGTGATGTACATTTTGCTGTGGATCGCATTCTCCCAGATGCGTTGCAATCCCGCCATCAGCGCCTCATCGCCGGTTTCCTCCACGACATCAGCCGCGCCGCAATAGAGATAGCCGGCGGTGACCGCATGGCCGACCGCGCGCGTCTCTTCGCGCAGGGGCACCATCGCCTGATTCTGGTCGCCGCCGCCCGGCTGCGAGCCGCGCATGTCGACGAAGCAAGAAGCCAATTCCAGGTAGCGCTCGTCTCCCGTGACGCGATACAAATCGACCGCGCCCATCGTATTGGACGGGTTGAAGCCGAAGTGCGCCAATGCCGGCGGACGGGGCATAAAGAGGTCATAGAGATAGTCGGCTTGCTTGATTGCAATCTCGAGGAAATTACGCTTGCCGGAGACGCGATGGTGGACGGCGGCGGCCGTCAGCAAGTGGCCCATATTATAGAGCTCGTGGTCGCGATGGTTGGTCCAGTATGCTTTGTCATCCCGCAGCTGCATGGGCGTGCTGATATAGCCGTCGTCTTCTTGCGCCGCCGCGATCACTTCAATGAGCGGGTCTAATTGGTCGAGGATCGACTGCTCTTTGGTGCTGCCATAGACGTGCGCGCAAGCCTCCATGTATTTGTAGCAGTCGCCATCGCTCCACATCGTGCCTTTGCGTTCGCCATCCTGCCGCCCGGCGGCGACAGCGAAATTGCTGAAGACAGCGCCGTTTTCCGGCTCGTCAAGCGCCTCGCGCATGCTGGGCAATATCGTTTTGCGGCATAAGTGATGAAGCCGCCCCCAAAAGCCGTCGTGCCAGGAAACGGCGTCATGTTCGAGCGGTTGCAGTTTGTTGTACTTCGACATGGTGTGCATGAGTTATGAGCATCCTTTCGGTCTGTTATCTGCAATGCGAGAAAAATTCCGTTGATTTACGCTTTTCCTTCATTATGATTAGACTTGCATTTCCAGATTTTGGACATTTATCCGCAAAGGTTGCTCATGCGACTTGGATGGTCGGTATTGTGTAGGGGCTATACTGAGCACGGAGACGGTTCGCTAAGTCTGGAGCGGGTGTTTGCAGATTCTATACTTGAAGTTTCGGTGACGGAGCCGCCTGCACAGGTATCGTTAAGTCCAGCGATTATACTCATATCGCATTGGTTCCCGGAAACGGACCTGGATTTGAACAGATATCCGGCGACACTGCGCATTGTGGCGCCTGAAGACAATCACATACTGGAAGAATGGCGCTTCTCAATTGACTTTTTCCAATCCAACAGCCGACTCGTAGTATTTCAGCTAGACGAGCTCACATTCGTCGGCAATGGGCTTTACGAGTTTCATGTTGAAGTCCTGGAATATGGTGAGTGGAACATAATTTCTCGCAATAGTCTTTATGTGAGCAATGCGGTAAAATAGCTAATAGATAAACGGGGATGAACCATGGAACAAAACAACTGGCTCAGAGGCAGCATCGCCATCACCGAGTATCGTGTGGATTCAAAAGGCATCCACCTCGTACGCGACACGATGCCGGGCGAGAAACCAAAAGACGACCCCAAGCCTGGCGCCGACGATCCCAAGCCGCGCAAAGGCGACGACAAGCCCAATAAGCCCGAGTAGCGCGACCTCCTTCACTTATACCCCGTAAACACCACGCCCTGAATAAATATGCGTTGGGCAAAGAAGAAGACGATGATCAAAGGCAACATCACCACCAGGGACGCCGCCATCAATGAATTCCATTCGGTGCCGTAAGTGCCCTGGAAATAGCGCAATCCCAGCGCCAGCGTCGCCTTTTCGGTATCGGACAAGAATATCAGCGGGCGGAAGAAATCATTCCAATGATACTGGAAGGAAAATATCGCAACCGCCGCCAGCACCGGCACCGATAGCGGCAGCGTAATCCGCCAGAACACGCCGAATTTCGAGCACCCGTCAAGCAGCGCCGCCTCATCCAGTTCGCGCGAGATCGTCATAAAATACTGCCGAATCAAGAAAATGTAGAAGGGATTGCCGAACCAGGACGGGATTACCAGCGGCCAATAGGTATCGTACATTCCGAAGAACCGAAATATCAGAAAATCGGGGATAAGCGTCACTTGCCGCGGTAGCATCATTGTAGCAAGCACGACAATGAACAGCGCATCCCGCCCGCGCCAGCGCAATCGCGAAAAGGCGTAAGCCACAACGGAGGAGACGATTAGTTCGCCCAGCAAGCACAATACCACGATGAAGATGGTATTGGAGAAATAGATATATGGTGCGGAAGAACGCCATCCCGATGCGATTCTGAGTTCTGCCACCAATTCTGTCACTTTGTCGCAACATAAACTGTGATATGATTCCCCCCGTTTGGCTACCATGCGAGCTCATGCGAACTGTTCTGAAATGTCAGACAAATGAACGCCACGCTGACGATAAAAGCCACTCTAGTGAGGAACTACCGAATGAGTTGGAAGATTCTCTTGCTGATCTCGCTTTTGTTCTTCACTCTTTTGCCCGTCCAAGCCCAGCAGCGGCTCGCTTGGCCAAGAGATTTCCGTATCGCTGACGATACGCTTCATTGGAAAGAAATCGCCGGCGCCAGCGGCTATCGCGTTCGCTGGCTGGGTCGGGACGAGCAGGGTCGGGACGATTGGATCACGGCGGAAGCGGCGTATAACCGCTTTTCGCTGAGCGGTTTTCGCCACGGCAGCACTCACCTGATACAGGTACAGGCGCTTTCGGGCGATTCAACGACATATCAG
>JAPOXG010000075.1 GCA_026707225.1 Chloroflexota bacterium | reverse complement strand
CATAATTTGGTCCTTCGGCGGGCGAATCACAGAGTCGCTTCTACAGCGTTCGCCGGGGCGGACGACATGGTATGTCGCCCCTACAGATTTCGCCGCGACGAGTGACGTGGCAAGTCGCAGCATGATTTTGTCCTTCGGCGGGCGAATCACAGAGTCGCTTCTACAGCGTTCGCCGGGGCGGACGACATGGTATGTCGCCCCTACAGATTTCGCCGCGACGAGTGACGTGGCAAGTCGCAGCATGATTTTGTCCTTCGGCGGGTGACTCATAAAGTCGCTTCTACAGCGTTCGCCGAGGCGGGCGACATGGTATGTCGCCCCTACAGATTTCGCCGCGACGAATGACGTGGCAAGTCGCAGCATGATTTTGTCCTTCGGCGGGCGATTCACAGAGTCGCCCCTACAGCACTCGCAGATGCGCCCATCATAGCGTGGGCGATCATTTCCTGCGTCGCTTCCTCGCGCGTGAATTCACCCACCAGGCGCCCCTCGCGCATCACCAGGATGCGGTCGCTCATCGCCAGGATCTCGGGCAGCTCGCTGGAAATCATCAAGATAGCCAAGCCGTCTTCGGCCGCCAACCGGCTCATCAGTCGATGGATCTCGGCTTTGGCGCCGACATCAATGCCGCGCGTCGGCTCGTCCATAATGAGCAGCTTGGGGTTGCTGGCCAGCCACTTGCTGACGACCACTTTCTGCTGGTTGCCGCCCGAGAGCTTGTTGGTGATTTGGTCGGGACCGGTGGCGCGGATGCTGAGCTGACGAATCGCGCCATTGGCCAGCGCCCGTTCCTTGGCGCGGCTGATAAAATTGCGCTTGGAGACCGTTTCCAGCACCGCCATTGAGGTGTTTTCGCGGATGGTCATTTCGCGGATTAAGCCTTGATGCCCGCGATCTTCCGGCACGTAGCCGATGCCGAAGTCCACCGCTTCCGACGGGCGTGTGATCTTGACGTTTTTCCCGTTCAGCCAGATCTCGCCGGATTCGGCCGGCAGCACGCCGAAGATCACCTGCGCCGTTTCGCTGCGTCCTGAGCCGACCAAGCCCGCCATACCGACTATTTCGCCGGCGCGCACGCTGAAGGAGACATCGCGGGTCAGCGGCGGGCGATTGAGATGGCGCGCCTCCAGCACAACATCGCCGATCGCGGCCGCCTGCTTGGGGAAGAGGTTCTCGATCGTGCGCCCGACCATCATGCTGATCAACTCGGCTTCGCTGGTTTCGGGGACGGCCCGCGTGCCAATGTACTCGCCATCGCGCAAGACGGTGACGCGGTCGGCCAGTTCAAAGACCTCGTTGAGACGATGGCTGATGTAGATGATGCTGACGCCGCGCTCGCGCAGCAGCCGCACGATGCTGAAGAGCTGCTCGACATCGCTCTCAGTCAGCGCTGCCGTCGGCTCATCCATGATCAGGATCTGGGCGTCGAGCGAAAGCGCTTTGGCGATTTCCACCCGCTGCCGATTGCCGACATTGAGCGCCCCTACCTTGGCGCCGACATCGAGATTGTCGATATTAAGGTCGGCTAGCAGCGCCTCGGCGCCCCGTTCCATCGCCTCCCAGTCAATCGTCTCGAAGCCGAATCGCTTCGTCTTGGGCGCGTGCCCCATAAAGATGTTCTCGGCGACGGAAAGCTCGGGATACAAGCCGAGCTCTTGATAAATGGTGGCGATGCCGGCGCTGTGTGATTCGCGCGGGTTGCTGAATGCGACGGGCTCGCTGTCGAGCCAGATTTCGCCCTTATCCGGTTGATAGACGCCGGCGATGATTTTGATAAGCGTGGATTTGCCAGCGCCATTTTCGCCGATCAGGGCGTGGACTTCGCCGCGGCGCACATCAAACTGCGCATCCTTCAGCGCGTGCACACCGGGAAAGTTCTTGTCAATGCCACGCAATTCCAGCAGGGCGTCTTTCATTCGGGCGTCCAGTATCCTGATCGGCTATCTGTCAATTGCGTACAAGTGAATCCAAGTTAGTAATGCGAAAACGGATCAGAGATTTGTGACAAGAGTGGGCGAGCCACCGGCTCGCCCGTACAACGCTTGCTAGAATTTTGCAGGTTATCTTTTAAGGCAGCCATTATCATTACTAGCTAGGAATCGTTTAGTTATTCCAAAAGTGCGCGGAAACGCGGATAGTGCTCATCCCAGGCGGCTGCGTTCTGCGGCTCGAAGCGGACGAGATCAGGCGCGCCGCCGAGCATGGCGCGGGCTTCGCCGACGCTCCCCAATTCGCCGATGGCGATCAGCTGGGCGATGGCGCTGCCGGTCGCGGTCGCTTCCGCCGGTCCGGCGATAACCGGGCGCCCGATGGCATTGGCTGTCATCTGGTTGAGCAGGGCGTTCCGCGAGCCGCCGCCGATAATATGCAGCAGTTCCACTTCCCGCCCGGATACCGCTATCAGTTGCTCCAGCACGCAGCGATATTTGTAGGCCAGGCTGACGTAGACGGTGGCCATCACTTCCGCGTCGCTTTCCGGCGCCGGCTGCCCCGTTCGCTGGCAATAGTCGATGACGCGCGCTGGCATGTCCCCGGGCGGGAGGAAAAGCGGGTCGTCGGGCTCGATGAAGGCTTTGAAGGGCGCGGCGCCTTCCACCATCGCCGTCAATTGGGCGAAGCTGTAATCGCAGCCGGTCGCCTTCCAGGTCGCGCGGCATTGGTCAACCACCCAGAGTCCCATGATGTTCTTCAGCAAGCGCCAGGTTCCATCGTAGCCGCCCTCGTTGGTGACATTGGCGGCGTAGGCGGCGTCGCTGATAATGGGCTCGTCCAGCTCCAGCCCGAGCAGGCTCCAGGTGCCGCTGCTCAAATAGGCAGCTTTCTCCGATGTGCTGGGCATGGCGACGACGGCGCTGCCGGTGTCGTGGCAGGCGGGCAGGATCACATCGATGCCTTGGTAGGCGCCGATCGTCGTCCCGGGCGGCACAATCGGGGTCAGGATGTCCGTCGGGATGCCGACCGCGTCCATGATCTTGCGATCCCAATCGGCGAGCGCCGGATTGTAAAGCTGCATCGTGCTGGCTTCGGTGAATTCGCAGGTCACCGAGCCGGTCAGCCAATAGTTGAAGAGATCGGCGATCGTCAGCATGGAAGTTGCGTGATCGAGCAGCGGGCTGCCATCGCGGATGCTCGCCGCCAGCTGATAAAGCGCGTTCAGCGGCATGAATTGGATGCCGGTGCGCTCAAATATCTCGCGGCGCGGCATGCGCTCGAAGACCCAGTCCATCGCGCCATTTGTGCGCGGATCGCGGTAATGATAGGGATTGGCCAGCAGTTCGCCGGCGCTATCGAGCAGGGCGTAATCCACGCCCCAGCAATCCAGGCCGATGGCGGCGGCGGCGCCAGCCGCTTCCAAGCCCACCGTGATTTCATGCCAGAGGCGCAGGACATCCCAGTGCAGGCTCGTTGGCGTCTGCACCGGGATATTGGGAAAGCGGTGGACTTCTTCCAGCGTCAGCCGCACGCCGTCAAAGGCGACATCCATGACGCGGCCCGAAGTGGCGCCGAGGTCAATCGCAATGACATTCGTTGCAGTCATGAGGTCTTATGAGGCTGTAAGCCGCTGCCGGCGGCATTTGAAGACAAGCGCATTTGAATCGAATCGTTTACATGAATTCAAGGGCGATTCTAGCCTTTGCCGCGCCAACTGTCAATTTGTCCTGCTGTTTCGGTAGTGTATCGAATGCGATTGAAATTAACTTCACCACAAAGACACAAAGGACACAAAGAAAATGGCATATTTCGCACAGGATTCTCGGCGCTCTTGTTTTCCTCAGTAGTTCCAAGTTAGTCATGCGAAAGAAGGGAGCTTCGTAGGGGCGACCAATCTGGTCGCCCGCTGCCGCTGCGTCTTGTGGTTTTGGGCGACATGGTATGTCGCCCCTACAAATCGTTGCTTTAGTGAAATTTGCATTACTTTTGTGGTTCTACTTCTGTGCTCTCAGTAGTTCCTACAAAATAATTTGAAATTGTAGGGGCGACTCGGTGAGTCGCCCTCTGCTCAACCGGCATCTGTTCATACGGGCGAGCCGCCGGCTTGCCCCTACGAACAGTAGTGATATTGCATGCGATCCCCTTTTCAAGCGGGAGGGGAGAATAATCAAATTGTAATTTAATTGTAAGAAATCGCGCTTTACCGCATGGATAAAGGACTGCGTAGGATTCGCGTAGGGCGCGCGTAGGCTAAGCGCAGGTTAAATTCACAGCGAAATTCCTTGCAATTAAACGAATGTTTGATAAAATCCGCTCACCTTATTCACTCAATACAAAAGGATTCGAAATGAATCACTTTCTATCCGCAGTTGGAAGCAGTAAGCGTCTGACGCTCTGCCTCGCTGTTTTGCTGGCGCTTGTCTTCGGCAGAGGCTCTCTGGCAGAAGCTCAATTTGGTTCGGCCATGTACGTCTATATGTATGGTAGCGGGACGCCAAGTGAGGGCTCGGGCAATGCGATGCTGTATGTGGATCGCCTAGCTGTACAAGCGATTTCGTACGAGACAGAGCACTTCAAAGTCTGCTTCAGCGGCAGCGCTATCCCAGGGACGGATTTCGATGTTGTCAAGAAGGGCTCCCAATCTCCTATGAGCTTGTCATCCAATTGCTTCACTGACACCTGGAGCTACAGCACCGGGTATCAGTCAACTCGCTACTACATCAAAGCCAAAAGCGACAATATCTCCGACGCTAATGAGAATATCATCGCTACGCTATCAGAGGACGGCGGCAATCCCTGGCCCGAGGCCTACGGTCTCCTGTCCTACTACAACAGCGTTACCTTCACCATCAGCGGCGGCTGAGGCAACGAGCCAAGCGCAAGTCGCTTGAGGGTCGGTCTTGGCGGATGTCAGGACCGGCTTTTTGTTTCGATTTTCTGTACCAGATCAACCGTGAAGTCTTCCAGGGTGCTGATATGCGCGTCGGCCAGGGCGAGGACATCCGCCGGCAGGGGATAATCCGGGCTGGGCGCGGCCACGGCGAACATGCCGGCCGCTTTGAGCGAGCGCAAGCCATTAGCGGAATCCTCAATGCCAAGGCTGCGGTCGGGCGCGACGCCCAAAGCATTGAGCGCTTCTAGGTAGATATCGGGCGCCGGTTTGCCGCGCGGCACTTCATCGCCATAGATCATCACTTCAAAGATCTGATCCAAACCAGTGATGCTAAGCACCGCCTTGATAATCTCCGTGGGCGAGCCGGACGCGAGACCGACGCGGAAATGCCGCTTCATGTGGTGGACTGATTCCAGCGCGCCGGGCCGGGCCGGCAGGCGCTCCTCGTAATGGGCGATGACGCGGGCTTTCATCTCCGTGATGATCTCGTCGATGCTCTCGTCTAAATCCAACTTCTCTTTCATTACCTGCGCCCAGCCGACCGTGCTGCGCCCCATCGCCAGCCGCTGAAACGCATCGGTCCAGACTTGCCCGCGGTCGCGCGCGAACTCGACGCGCGATTTGTCCCAATAGACTTCGCTATCGACCAGGACGCCGTCCATGTCGTAGATGACCGCTTCTATCGGCATGATGTGAGTCCTTGTCATTTCACCTTATGACCTGCAGGGGCGGCTTAATAGGTCGCCCGACGGATTCGCCTCGACTAAGACGGGCGACCCAAGAGTCGCCCCTACACCGCATGATTGCGGCGAGGTGGAATCCGGCGCTTAAACGGCTTGATCGGCCGGTGGATCGACGACGCCGATGGTGAGCAGAATATTGGCGTAGACGCGCTGCTCGCCAGTGGCGATCACTAGGCAGCAGTCCTCTTTCTTGGCTTCGTCGTAAAAGGTGAAGCGCTCCAGTGGCGTCAACTCGACATCATCAGGCAGCAGCTTGCGGAATTCGGCGTAGATGCTCGGCTCGGCCCCGTCGTGACGCGCCATGACCCGCGCCGCTTCCACAGGCGTAACGCTGAGGACCGCTTCCAGCACGTCGGTGACGCTCACGATGCCGGGCGCCAGATTGAGGTAAACGCGCTCCGCCAGCGGGTTAGCGCCGGTCTCGAAGGGGTAGTTGCCATCGGGGATCAGGATGGTGCCGCCGTGCCCGGCCGAGCCGAGGGCGCTCAAAATCTGCGGGTGGATCAGTTTGGCGTCGATCATTTGTTGTGGTCTTTCCTTAAGATTTCAGGATGTGGTTGTCGGGCGACTTGGTAGGTCGCCCCTACAAGGCTTGTCCGCTACTGTTTCGATATAGCCAAACGAGAATTGAAAGAAGGTGCTAATTTAGAGTAAGAGCCAGACTCTCACATAAGGAGCTTACT
>JAPOXG010000036.1 GCA_026707225.1 Chloroflexota bacterium | reverse complement strand
CTGAAACACTAGTATACTCTCTCAACTAGGTGTCCAGTTTTTCGGGACCACTACAGGGTGACCCATCGAGTCGTCCCTACATACGGTCCGCTAAAGGCGGGCGACTTGATAAGTCGCCCCTACACTTCGCGTTATGCCAGCGGGCGACCTGATAGATCGCCCAAACAATTACCGCTTTGAGTTACATGGTCAGCTGCAATATCGTCCGCAGCAGCACATTGGCGCCCAGCTCGACATGCCGCCATTTGGTGAACTCCCGGGGATTATGGCTGATCCCATCCACCGAAGGCAAGAAGATCATGCCGGCTGGCACCATCTGGTTCATGATTTGGGCGTTGTGGCCCGAATAGCTGGCGATGGGCGCGCAATGGACGTTTTCGGCGCGGCAGGCGCTCTCGATCTGCTTGACGAGATAGCCGGACATGCGCTCGGCGGCGCGATGCAGGGCGCGTTCGGTCGATACGCGCAGGCGATGGTCGACGGCGCAATCGCGCGCCAGGCGTACAATGCGCGATTCCATCTCCTTCAGCGTATCGGTATCGGGATGGCGAAACTCGACGCGCAGCGAGGCTTCGGCTGGCACGACATTGAAGCTGTCTGGCACCACGCTGACGTGGCCGCAATTGACCACGCCTTCGGGATAATCCGCGCGAACCAGCTTATGGGCGGCAATAATAAAAGCCGCCGCCCCTTGCAGCGCGTCGCGGCGCTCATCGGCGGTGGTGGTGCCGGCGTGCGCGGCTTCGCCATAAAAGACGACGTTGTAGGTGGCGCGCCCGACGATTCGGTCGACGATGCCGAGGTCGATGTCCCTTTCATGCAGCGTCTTGCCCTGCTCGATATGAACCTCAAGGAAGCCGAGGATGGCGTCGCGGTCGCGGCGGGCGTTCTGCACTTCTTCCATCATGATGCCGGCGCGGTGTAAGGCGGCGCGAAAGGGCATGTTTTCCTGCAGCGAGTCGTCGATGTCTTCGGCCGAGATCTTGCCGATGAGGCCGTTGCTGCCGAAGAGCGATTTCCAGGTGCCTTCTTCGTCGGTGAAATTGATCGCCTCCAGATGGCAGCGCGGCTTCATGCCCGTCTCCTTGATGCGGCGCAGGCATTCCAGCGCGATCAGCACGCCGATGGCGCCATCATAGCGGCCACCATTGGGCACGGTATCCAGATGGGAGCCGATCATCAGCGTCTTGGCTTTCGGATTATCGGCGCAGAGCAAGCCGCTCAAATTGCCGACCTCGTCATCGCGTACGCTTAAGCCCGCTTCTTCAATGCGGTCGGCGAACCAGGAGCGCGCCGCCAGGTCTTCATTTGAAAGCGCCAAACGGGATACGCCGCCGCCAACGGTGGCGCCAATCTCAGAAAGCTGCTCGAAATCCTCCAGCAGCCGCTCGCTGTTGATGCGCAGATCCGGACAGTTTGAAACCACGTCTCCTGTCCAATGCGAATTGAGTAATTGAAAACTGATTATAGTTGCAAATCTCAATCGGACAACTTATCGAGAGAACCGATGGCGCATTATCGGGAAAAGAGCGAGCTGCTGGCGCGCCCCTGCACATGCCGTTATTGCCGCGCGATTCGCCCGCGCCTAGTATTCGACCTGTATTCAGCTAGGATACAGCGATTATTCGCAAGCGGCTGAATGCGGTAGCTAAAATGCCCCCTTACGTCGATCCGAGTGACCGTCACGATTCATCATACCGCTGGGTGATCCTGGCGATGGTGACGCTGTCCGGTTTCCTGGTCATGGGCTTCCCCACGACCGGCCTGTCGGCGCTATTCAGCGAGATCGCCGATTCGCTCGATCTTGACCTGGTGCAGATCGGCGTCATCTGGGGTTCCGGCTCGGTCATGGGCATCTTCACCGCTTTGGTCGGCGGCAGTTTAATTGACCAATTTGGCACGCGGCGGACCTTAGTCGCGCTCTGTTTGGCCACCGGGATTTTTGGCGCGACGCGCGCTTTCGCCTTTGATTTTTGGTCGCTGTTTTTCTCGTCTTTTTTCTTCGGCATGGTGCAGCCGATACTGCCGATGAACTTCGTTAAGCTCAATCGAGAGTGGTTTCGCTCCGGTCAGTTGGGCTTCGCTTCCGGCGTGATGTCGGCTGGATTCGCCACCGGATTGATGTTGGGCTCGCGCCTGAGCGCCACGGTGCTATCGCCGCTGCTGGGCGGCTGGCGGCCTGTGTTGATTTTCTTGGGCTGCTGCGCCATCGGGCTTTCGATCCTCTGGGCATTTGCGCATCCGCCGGTGGAGCGGCGCAAAGGCGCCCGTCCGGATTTGCGGCAGGTCCTCAGCAATTATCGCTATGTCGCCCGCTTCCGCGAGTTGTGGGTGATCGCCATGGCCGTCTTTGGCGTGCTCGGTGTAATGCGCGGGCTGGGCGGCTATGTGCCCACCTATCTGCGAGAAATCGGCTGGGATGCCGCCAGCGCCGATACCGCGATGACCGTCTTCTTCTTCTGCAGCCTGATTGGGGTTGTGCCCATCTCGCATTTTTCTGATCGTCTGAGCAATCGGCGGCTGGTCATGGCATTTGGCACATCGATGATGACGATCGGCTGCGCGTTGATGTATTTCGTCGGCGGCAGCTTTTGGGGCGTGATGCTGGCGATGGCGATCGGCGGCTTTTGCTTCGACAGTTTCATGGCCTTGAAGGGCGCTTCGACCACTGAAGTGGAGGGGCTGGAACTGGCGCTGGTGGGCGGCGCGCTGGGTTTCGTCGGCATGCTGCAGAACATCGGCTCGTCCTTTATTCCACCGCTGGGCAACACACTCAGCGCGATCAGCTTGAATGCGCCCTTCTTGCTCTGGGCGACGTCGGGGCTCTTCGCCACCGCCGTGCTGCTCAGCTATCGCCGGCGCAAGACGAAGTGAGCCGCGCTGGCCTCAGCCTTTGATGCCGATGGCAGCCAGGCCGCCGATGAGATGGCGCTGGGCGAAGAAGTAAACCACCAGAATCGGGATGATGGATACTAGCGTCGCGCCCATGAACAGATGCCACTCGATGCTGTAGCGCCCCTGGAAGAAGGCCAGCCCCACCGAAATGGGAAAGGAGTCGTAATCGCGCAAAAAGATGATCGGCTCGAGGAAGTCGTTCCAGGTCCACAAGAATGTGAATACAACCACGACGGTCAGGGCGGGGCGGCAGAGCGGGATGATGATGCGATAGAGGATGCTCCAGGGGCCGGCGCCGTCAATGCGCGCGGCATCGTCCAGTTCGCGGGGAATTGTGCGCATGAATTGGGTCATCAAGAAGATGAAGAAGGGACTGCCAAAATAGGCCGGCAAAATCAGGGGCCAATAGGTGTCGATCAAATCCAGGCGCAGGTAGAGTACGTACAAGGGAATCAGTTTGATATGCCCGGGCACCATCATCATGCTCAACATCAAGATGAAGAGGACGTTTTTGAAGGGAAAGTTGAAGCGGGCGAAGCCATAGGCGATCACCGGCGCCGACAGGAGCGCTCCGACGATGTTGGCGATGACGAGAATGGCGCTGTTTAACATGTAGCGCGCGAGCGGGTACTTGCCGAAGGCCTCGGCGTAGTTTCCCCACTGTGGATTGGATGGGATCCATTCCGGCGGCCAAGCCATGAGTTCGCGCGGCAACTTGAGTGAAGTAGAAGCCATCCAAAATATCGGCAGCATAAAGACGCAAGCCAGAGAAATCATGACGGCATAAATGATTGCGTGCCACACGAGCATC
Organism: Chloroflexota bacterium; assembly: GCA_026707225.1. Classification (GTDB taxonomy): domain Bacteria; phylum Chloroflexota; class Anaerolineae; order Aggregatilineales; family Phototrophicaceae; genus UBA6055. The sequence continues at coordinate 53,165 of JAPOXG010000036.1, read as the reverse complement.
TTGGCGCGGCGCTGTCGTGTGCTCCTGCGCAACTGTTCAGACGCGTTCAGCCGCGCCGGATCAATTCTCATAGTAGACCCATCCCTTCGAGGTGCGAACCACGAAAACGGTCGCCGACAAGATGACTACCAGCAGGAAAAGCGCCAGCGCCGAGGCGTAACCCATATTAGCGTTGCGAAAGGCTTCCTCGTAGAAGTAGTAGAGAAAGAAATAGGTTGACTTGAGGGGGCCTCCGTGCGTGATGACGTAGGCTTCGGTGAAGATCTTGAAGGCATCAATGAGCTCTATGATCAATTGGAAAAAGAGAGTCGGCGTCAAGAGGGGCAGGGTGATGCGCCAGAAGCGGCCCCATTTGCTGGCGCCGTCGATTTCGGCGGCTTCATAAAGTTGCGCTGGGATATTCTGCAAGCCCGCCAGATAAATGATCGCCGCTCCGCCAACCTTCCAGATGCTCATGATGGCGACCGAAGGCAGCGCCCAGTGCAAGTCCCAGAACCAGAGCGGTCCCCGAATGCCGAAGTAGCTTAGCAAGGTATTGACGACACCGGTATCCGGATTCAAGAACCAAATCCACATCAACGAGACGGCGACGCCGGATATGACGGCGGGAATGAAGAATATCGTGCGAAATGCGTTCATACCCGGTATCTTGAGATTGAGCAGCAGCGCCAGCATCAGACCGAGGACGAGTTTCGTGGGCAGCGAAATTATGACGAAAAGCGTTGTCGCCCTTAGCGAACTGACGAAAAGCGGGTCGCGCGTGAACATGCGCGCGTAGTTGTCCAGGCCGACCCAGATCGGGGGTTCAGCCAATGTCCACTCGTTAAAGCTGAAGTAGATGGTGGCGATTATGGGGAAGGCGTAGAAGATGACGAAACCCACCATCCAAGGGGATAGCGCCAGGTAGCCGGTTTTTGCGTCCCGGCGTTCCTGTGGCGTCATGTTTCGCCAGAGAGACAGCATATTGCGCGTCTTGTGCTAGATGCGGGCGACCCAATGGGTCGCCCCTACAATTCTCAAAACGTATGATACTCGTAGGTGTCAGCCGGTGGCTGACCCGCTAGCGGCGTAAAGGCTATCCGCCCAGACGCGGCACACATTCGTCGAGCGCGGCTTGGCCCGGTTCGACCATGGCATCCAGCGTAGCTTGCACTTCGTCACGCTCGATTTCGCCGAGCATGATCAGATCCCAGGCGTCGCGAACGCCGCGTATGACGGCGCCGCGCCAGCAAGGATGGTCTTTGCGCCAGGAGGCGGTTTGCGTGGCGTCGAGCACGTTCAAGAAGCCCTGGTACCACTCGGTATCGGCGTACTCGTATTCCGCAAGCAAAGACGGTATCGGCGGGAAGTGACCAAGACCTTGTTCCATCAAGATGCGCTGGCCCGGGGGGCCGTTCCAGAATTTGAGGAATTCCCAGGCTTCATCCGGGTGCTCGCTGTTTTTCCAAATGCCGGCGCGCAGCGCCCAGCCGTGGACCCAGTTCTCATTGCCCGGGACGCGCGGTTCGGGCACGACGCCGAAATTCACTCCCGCTTCCAGTGTCGAGACCATGCTGCCGGGGTTGAGCGTAGCCATGCCCAGGCGACCGGCAATGAAAAGATCTACCGGACCGGTGCCTTCGGTGCCCAGCACTTCGAGATCGGCCGGCGTTGGGGTTGCGCCGCTATCCACCAGATCCCAGAGCCAGGTATAGGCGGCCACCGATTCGGGACCGTTGATGTAGCCTTCTACAGTTGTGCTGTCGTCACTGTAGGGGTTGGTGGCGCCCATGTTACGCCAAAGAGCGCGGAAAGGTCCGCGAGGACGGTCTCCACCCCAGCGGCGCTTGTCTTCGTTTCTTAAGGCTTTGGCGATTTCGATGTAATCTTGCGGCGTCCAGTCTTGGGTTGGATAAGCGACGCCTTCGTCATCAAAGACGTCCTTGTTGTACATGACGAAATTTGCGCCAATATCGTAGGGCAGGGCAATGACCATGTCATTCCAGACGACCCAATTGTTGAAGTACTCGGTGTGGAAGATGTCGCGGCTGATATCGGGATCGTTATCCAAGCGGTCAGTGAGATCGAGCGCCTGCGGCAGCCAGTTGTTCGACCAATACCAAGCGAGATCAGGCACGCCTTCGCCCGCGGCTATGGCTGTGCTCATGAGGTCGTTGTAAGCGCCCTCAGCCATGATGCTGACATCGACCTTGATATTGGGGTGCTCGGCTTCAAATGCTGCGATCACGTTGCGGATGGCGGGCTCCGGCGAATCGCGTCCGCTAGTCGTCCACCATGTCAGGGTGACTGGGTCTTGCGCCGCCGCCCCGCCGATACTGACAAGCAGCAGCATGAACAGGTTTGCCAACGCAAGTACGTTTTTGAAAAATGCGGACTTCATGAGCTTTCTCCATAGGAATACTGTTCGAAATACGACCGCATGCCGGTTGATATGCGGAGTATGCAGATACTAGCGCATCGACGCGATCAAAGTCAAAAAGTGGCCGATGACTCGACTGGAGAAGACCGGGCAGAAGAAAAGAGGGCGAGCCACCGGCTCGCCCATACACACTATCGCTGTGGTGCTGGCGGGGCTGTCGAGCATACTTGATTGATGGGAGCGGATATGCAAGCCTGCCGACGCGCAGAACTGTAGGGGCGACCTATCAGGTCGCCCGCCGGCATTGAAAAGAAAAAGGGCGACTCACAGAGTCGCCCCTACAGATTTCGAATTAGCGGGTAGCTAATCGCGCCCGCTGCCGAAGAGGCGCAGCAGGAAGAGGAAGAGATTGATGAAGTCCAGATAGAGCGTCAGCGCCGCCATGATGCTGAACTTCAGCGTACTCTCGGCATCGACTTTCATCTTCGGGTTGGCCGCCATGTTGGCGATGCGCTGGGTGTCGTAGGCGGTCAAGCCAGTGAAGAGCAAGACACCGAAGATGCTGATGATAAAGTCCAAGCCCGAGCTGCTGAGGAAGATGTTGACCACGCTGGCGATGATGAGCCCAATCAAGCCCATCATAAAATAGCTGCTGTACTTGGTCAGGTCGGTCTTGGTGGTCATGCCGACGATGGTCATCGCCGCGAAGACGCCAGCGGTGCTGAAGAAAGCGGCCGCGATTGAGCCGAGCGAGAAGACCAGGAAAATGATCGAGAAAGTGAAGCCCGTCACGGCGGAGTAGAGAAAGAAGAGCATGCCCGCCGCTGTCGCCGAGATGCGATTAATGGCGAAGCTCAATCCCAGTACGATGCCGAATTGCAAGATGATCGCGATCCAGAGCAGACCCTGCGAGGGAATGATGCCCATGTTGCTGATCCCCAGCGCGACTGCTGTGGTCACCAAGAGACCCATCGTCATCCAGCCGTAGACGTTGCGCATCACGGCGTTGAGCTGCAAGCCCTCGAGCGGCTTGACCTTGCCGGGCGCGTCGATGACGAAGCTGTCGTTTCTAAAATTCATGCTCTTCCTCCTGCAAGCGCCTTGATGCTGGCGCCGATCTATCAACCTGATACCTCCATTATAACGAATAAAGCGCCCAGTGGATGTAGCGGTTTCGGCGATTTTACCTGATTCTAACCATCTTCAAAACGGGAATCCGTTGCGGCATGCCCAAGACGACAGTCCACGCTGAGGCACAAGGTATTCGCAATGATGGATGGATCCGGATACGACGCAATCGAGAAGAACAGCGAAATGCTGGCGCCGCTGAGCACGCTAGCCGTACATGCCGAAATGCCCGAGCCCACCGTCATCCAGGCGTAGAGATTGCGCTTCACCGCATACAGTTGCGGGCTGCCCAATGGCTGCGCCTCTACAGTCTTAGCAACCCCGCCTCGATATGCTTGCCTGTCCCGGATGCGACCATCCCTTTGTCCTGAATTTGCCACGCTCTTCAGACATTTGTATCGCAGATTATCTGGATCGAATCACTCACGCAGAATTGGCAAAATCCCGGGACTCTGGAGAAGACTCGGGCTGCGGAATATCGGCTGTGGCGCCGGCTGACGCCTGCTATAATTCGGCTGGCTCATCATTCGGGAAACTGCACATGCGCCTGATACTTGCGTCGTCCTCGCCACGCCGCCAGGAATTGCTGCGGCAGCTTGTCGGCGGCTTTGAGGTGATCAAGCCGGAGATCGACGAAACGCGCCAGCCTGATGAAGCCTTGGTGGATTATGCCGAGCGGCTTAGCCGGGAGAAGGCGGCGGCGGTGGCGAAGGCGCTTGACGGCGCTCCCGCAATCATCATCGCCGCCGACACGATTGTGATCGACCACGAGGGCGCGCTGCTGGGCAAGCCGGCTGATGCCGCCGATGCTCGCCGGATGCTAAGTCATCTGCGCAACCGAGCTCATCACGTGGTCACGGCTTTCACAATTTGCCAAGGGGTGGAGCGGCCGCGGCTCATCACGCGGCACGCGCGGACGATGGTGCGCATGCGCGATTACAGCGATCGCGAGATGGAGGCTTATATCGCCAGTGGCGATCCCTTTGATAAAGCCGGCGGCTACGCGATTCAGAACGAAGCCTTTCAGCCGGTCGCGTCGATCGAAGGCGGTTACAGCAATGTCGTCGGCTTGCCCCTTGATGAGCTGCGAGAAGTCTTGCGAGAATGCGGCGCCTGGCCCTCGCTTCGCGCCTGAGCCGCTAAAGGGCAAACCAGCCCTGTGCGCGAGACTTGTCGCCTATAATGGAATTGTGATCTGTGATTTTCCGCTCGGCCGAAGACTGAAGGAGACGAATGCAATGAATCGTCGACATTGGATTGGGACGCGATCGGCAGCCGCTAGTCGCCTGATGTTTGGGCGCGGGGCTTTCCATCATCGCGCCCTGTGCCTCGCGCTCGTCAGCTTGTTCTTGCTCATTCCGACAGTGAGCCAAGCGGCTGATGATGATGTGCCGACCTTGGCTTTTCTGCGCTTTGGGCAGTCGCCATCGTTCGCTTTAACCGACATGGCGGTGCTGGACATGCTGGAGGTCTACGGCTATATCGGCGCCGAGGAGCGCGCCACGCTGGAGGCGGGGAGAGACCTGCAAGGCGCGAATCTCAACGTGCTCTATCGCGATGCCGGCTTCGACTTCCCCACCGCCAACCTCATGGTGGAGAATGCGCTGGATGAAGGCGCTGATGTCTTCCTGACGGTATCGACGCAGGTGGGCATGATAGCGCTGGGCGCCATGAGCGAGATGGAAGACCCGCCGGCGCTGATCTTCGCTATCGTAACCGACCCTCACGATACGGGCTTGGCGGCGGCAACTTGCATCAAGCCGCCAAACGTAACCGGCACATTGATGCATATTGATTACCGGGAATACACCAATCTCGCCACTATGCAGAATCCGGAATCCGCTAGCATCGGCTATATTGGAGACGCGAATGACCCGGCGGCGCCCGGTAACGCGGCAACGGTCAAACATATTGGCGAACAGTACGGATTCACGGTTGAAGTTGAGATGATCGTTACGGCGGCGGATTATGCCATCGCGACCGAATCGCTTTTGGACAAAGGCGTAGACGTTATCGGATTGCTGCCGCACACCGGTTCCGAAAGCGGCATAGCATCGGTGGTTGACGCCGCCTACGGCGTGCCGGTCTTTTCGCCGCTGGTCTCCGATGTCATCCATGGCGTGACGGTTGCCGCCGGCTTTGAAGGCTGGTATCGCGAAGGGGTGCAGGCGGCGCGCATGGTGATTGCTTACCTGGAAGGGGAGCTGGATATCGCGACCACCGCTATCGCGTCGACGCCGAGCTTTGCCGTCGCTGTCAATCTGGATTCGGCCGAGGCGCAAGACCTAGTCATTTCAGAAGCGCTGCTGGCTGAGGCGGATTTCATCCTGGAAGGCGGGGTGGGCGCAGGCGCGATGATCGAAATCCCCGGGGAAATCGGCTTGGCCGAGATGACCCTGGAAGAGCGGCGGGCTGAAGACGCCGCCTTCCTGGCCAACTTGCATTGCAGCCCCGAGATGATCGCCGAGCAGCTAAGCGCAGTGCCGGCCACAAGCGGCTAAGGCGAAACTTTGTATCGTCAGACCTTGACGGCGGGTGATCCCTGGCGATTGCCCGCTTTTGTTTTGGCCGCCGGCTCAGGCTTGCGCGGCTCAGGTCGCGCTGTCAGAAAAGCGCCAACGACGGCGCATGAGATGAGGGGGTATGAATTAAGAACATGAGCTTGAACAACATTGCCAATCAACTGGTGGCGGCCGGCAAAGGCATCATGGCGGCTGATCGCCCCTCGCCGGCTTTCTGCGACTTGCTGCGGTCGGAGGGCATTCCGACCGATGAAGGCGCTTATCGAAATTGGTCGGAGCTGCTCTTCCTGGCGCCCGGGCTGAGTGAAAGCATCAGCGGCATCATCATGACCGATGAGCAGGCGAGGCTGACGGACAGCAAGGGGGAGTCCCTTATTGAGCAGGTGATCGAGCGCGGCATGATCCCGGGCATATCACCCGCTCGTGGCATGGTCGCGCTGGCGGGCAGCGACGGCGAGACCGTCGGCAGCGGGCTGGATGGCTTGCGCGAGCGGCTGGCCGAGTATGCCTATATGGGCGTCGGCTTCAGCAAGTGGCGCGCCGCCTTCCAGATTGGTCCCGGTACACCCAGCTATTACGCCATTGAAGCCAATGCCTATGTGATGGCGCAGATGGCCGCGCTCTCGCAAGAAGCTGGCATCGTGCCGATCGTGGAGCCCGAGGTAATGCTTTCGGGCGACCACCATATTGATCGGTGCTTTGCCGTCACCGAATGGGCGCTCAGCCGTACTTTTGAGGCGCTCTATCTGCATCGCGTTGATCTGGAAGGCACATTGGTCAAGGCGAGCATGGTGCTTTCGGGAGATCAATGCGCCGAGCAAGCGGATGTCGAGACCGTCGCCGAGCGGACGGTCAAGGTCTTCCGGCGGCAGATTCCGGCGGCTATCCCGGGCATCGTCTTCCTCTCCGGCGGGCAGAGCGATTATCAGGCGACGGAGCGCCTCAACGCGATGAACGCCAATTATGAATTGCCTTGGAAGCTGAGCTTCTCCTATGCGCGGGCGCTGCAGCGCGAGCCGATGGCGATCTGGGGCAAGCGTCCCGAACAGGCGCCGGCGGCGCAAGCGGCGCTTTGCCACCGAGCCAAGATGAATGGGCTGGCGGCGCTGGGATTGTGGACGGCGGAGCTGGAGGGCGAGGCGGCCGCGCCTTAAGGCTCTTCGGTTTTGGTTTGTAATCCGCCTTGGACATTCACGGTTCGAAGTACCGCCGAGAGACCGTCTTCCAGACCTTGAATCGCGTCAATGCTACTCGCATTGAGGGAGATTGGGGAGCGCTTCACACAATTCCTCCAGCGCTGGCTCCTGGAAATCAATTGAGAAGTCGCCTCTATTTTCTATTGTGGTTGTTCGAGCCTCGGTTTCATATATTCATCCAACTTCATGCCGACCCTTTGCCGAACTCCTTGGCTGATTGCCGTTTTCCCCTGTCGCGCCTCTCCTTTTTCGACGGCGCGGGGGATGCCGCCTGGCGCATTCCACGTCGATATGGGATAAAGTTGCAAGGATCTTAGTTCAAGTGATGAGGACATGATGAATCAGCAGGCTATACTCAATATCCTGCCGGACCATATCGACGGCCGGCGCGACCCTATGATTTTTGGGCATTTTCTGGAGCATTTCCACCGGCAGGTCTATGGCGGCGTCTATGACCCGGGCAGTCATCTGAGTGACGAAAACGGCTTTCGGCGCGATGTCATTGAGGCGCTGCGGAAGATCAGAACGCCGGTGATTCGCTGGCCCGGCGGCTGTTTTGTCTCGGCTTATCCCTGGAAAAAGGGCGTCGGCGAGCGCGTGCCCTATTACGACAAAGCCTGGCGCGTTGAGGAGCCCAACAGCTTCGGCACCGACGAGTTCGTCGCCTTTTGTCGCGAGGTGGGCGCCGAGCCTTTCATCTGCACCAATGCCGGCACCGGCAGTCCCGAAGATATGTCCGACTGGGTCGAGTATTGCAATCTCGAAATCGGTGAGTGGGCGGCGCAGCGGCGGTCGAATGGGCATGACCAGCCCTACAATGTGCGTTACTGGAGCATCGGCAACGAGAATTACGGCGCTTGGGAGATGGGCGCGAAGACGGCTGACGAGTGGGCGCGCCTGGCGCTGGAATCGGCCAAGATGATGAAGCGCGTCGATCACCGGATTGAGCTCGCCATCGCATCCATACCCGATCTGGATTGGAATGCGGCAGTGCTGCGCGAAGCCGGTGACTTGCTGGACTGGATCTCGATCCACGGTTACTGGTCGTTCGCCAGCGACGAGGGCGTCTTCGAAACGGGCTACGACAATCTCATCGCGCGCGCCTTCGAGCCGGAAGAACGCATCGTGGCGGTCAAGCATATCCTGGGTTCGCTGGGGTATCTTGGGGAGCTGCGCATCGCCTTTGACGAGTGGAATCTGCGTGGCTGGTGCCACCCGAATTTTATGGGTTTTGGCGAGGCCGACCATGCGCTGATGGACGCCAATGACATCAACAGCAATTACAATATGGCTGACGCCATCTTCAGCGCCTGCTTCCTCAATAGCTGCCTGCGCCACTGTGATGTGGTGGGCATGGCGAACTTCTCGCCGGCGGTGAACACGGTCGGCGCGATTTTCACCCATGCGGACGGCATCGTCCTGCGCCCGACCTATCACGTCTTTGACCTTTTCGCCAACTATACATACGAAGAGATTTTGCATTCGGCGCTGCGGACGCCGTCATTTGACGTCGCGGTCGAGGAGGACACTGCGACTTCGGTACCACACTTGGACACCGTTGTCACTCGCGATTCCGCGACCGGCCGAGTGGGTATTACGCTGGTCAACTTGCACGGCGCCGACGCCATTACCTGTCGCGTGCGTGGGCTTGGCGCGGGCGGCTTGCGCGAGGCGACGCTGCGCACGCTGAATGGCGCGGCAGTCGACGCGTACAATGATGTCGATCAGCCCGATGCGGTGTCGATCAGCGAGAGTCCGCTATCCGTTGGCGACGCGACGGACATTGCTGTAGAGTGTCCGCCACATTCGGTGACGGTGCTGAATCTGTGAGGCGGCGGTTAAGCTTTGGCCAGCAGCTTCTCAAATGAGCGCTTCCAGCCGGGCGAGAGCGCTGTGATCTGCAGGGCGCGTTCGGCGGCGGTACGCTGTTTATCGAGGTAGAGCGCGGCGTTGACCTCGGCGACAGTCATGCCGATCGGATCTTTGCTGACGCGCGCAATCGGAGCGCCGGCCTCGACCTCGCCTTCTTCAATCACACGGACGTAAAATCCCGAGCGGTTGGCGCGCAGGAATGTCTTATCGAAGCCGGGGATGCCCAGCTTGTCCGCCAGCTTGTAACAGGGGACGCGCGGCTGCGTCACCTGAACGATGGCCTGGCCAATGCGAAATGAATCGCCGACGCAAACCTCGCTTTCGAGCAGACCCTGGGTGGTGAAGTTCTCGCCGAACTGACCGTAGGCGAAATCGTCGCGCGCCAGCGCGGTCGCCCAGTAGCCATAGTGTTCCTGCGGGTAACAGTAGACGGCTTGATATTCCCCGCCGTGATTCTTGAGGTCGCCTTGGCCATCGCCGGCGAGGTTCAGCCGCTTCAGGGAGACCGGTCCGGCGACGGCTCTCTTGTAAATGCCGGTGGCATAGCTTCGGTCCCCGATAGTCACCGTCTTGGGCCGGGAGACATTCACCGAAAGGAGTTTCACGCTTCGTCATTTCCAGTTAAACGCCGCTTGCGCGATTGGATCTGATCGAGGATTTCTTCGGCCGGCGTGGTGGCATCAAAGAAGTCGCTCCGCGCCCGCTCGACCGCGCTGAGACGCTGGCGCGCCCGTGATTCCTCGCTGTCGTCCGTGGCAGCCTGGTCTTCAGATTCCGCCTCGGCGATGACGACGCCGGCGCTCTCGGCGACTTCATCTTCCATGACATCGTCTGAGTCTCGCCCTTCGAGCACAATTTTGTAAAAGGCGAATCCGCCACCGGCGACAAGCGCCAGGGGGACGAGCAAACTGAAGGCGGTGGAGATGATATTGAGGGCGCCCAGCACCACGACGACGACCAGAGCCGCGATCAGCAGGATGCGTATACGTCTGTCTTCCATGAGTTGTCTCATGGCGCTCGAACCTCTCGCTTCAATACCATTCCATTATACCGCAGGAAGGCGCTCAGACGTTTTCGCTGATCGGCGCCGATTTGTGGCTGGCCAGCGGCGGCCGCGCGCGCCGCACAATCCAGCTTTCGCGCAGGCTCCAAGCGCAGACCGTCCCCAGGGAGAGCGCGTAGATCAACAGGTAGGGGCAGAGCTCTCGCTGCAGATCCCAGGCGAGCGCCGCCGCCCAGAGCGCGTAAATCATCAGCGCCAGCTCCAGCCAGAACATGAGACCGGTGGAGAGAGCGTAGCGGCTCTGTTTCCAGTCGCGCTCGAATTTGGGCGTTCGGCGAAAGGGCGTTTCGATGCCCAGCAGCGCGCTGACGACCGCCAGGCTGTTGCTCAAGGATATGCCGGCGCCGATGAAGAGCAGGGCGGGGAAGGCGGTCAGGGCGCGCAACGCTCCGCGGCTCGGGTAAAGCTGCGCTTGGCTGGCGACATACATCAGCGGCGGCGCCAGCCCAATGATGCCCAGCGGCGCGAGCGCCAGGTCCGCCAGACCCTGCGCCAGCAGCAGCGGCGGCGTCAGCAGCAGCATCAGCAGCATGAGCGGCTGCGGCAGATATTGGCAGAGGTGTTGAACCGCCATGATTTTCTGCGAAGCGCGCAGGTCTGAGGAGAGGATCGGGCGCGCCAGCTTGAGCAGGCATTGGGTGTTGCCGGTCGCCCAGCGCGCTTGCTGCTGTTTGTAGGCGGCCAGCTGCGGCGGGATCTCCCCCGGCACTTCTACCTGGGGCAAGAACTGCGAGCGCCAGCCAGCCAGTTGCGCGCGGTAGCTGAGGTCGAGGTCTTCGGTCAGCGTATCGGCAGACCAGCCGCCGGCCGCTTCGAGGCAGCTGCGCCGCCAGACGCCGCCAGTGCCATTAAAAGGTATCAGCCAGCCACTGCGATTGCGCGCCGCCTGCTCGACCACGAAATGGGTGTCAATGGACAGGCGCTGGGCGCGCGTCAGGCTGTTTTCCCCAGCGTTGAGGTGGCCCCAGCGGCTTTGTACGATGCCGATTTCGGGGTCGGCGAGCAGGTGGGGCAGCGTGCGCTGGAGGAAATCGGGCGGCGGCAAGAAGTCGGCGTCGAAGATGGCGACATACTCGCTTTCGCAGTGGCGCAAGCCTTCAGCCAGGGCGCCGGCTTTGAAGCCGTCCCGATTCGGCCGGCGGATATGTTGGGCGCGGAATCCGCGCGCTTCCAACTCCGCCAGCTTCCGCGCCACCATCGGCGCGGTCAGGTCGTTTGAATCGTCCAGCGCTTGTATCAGCAGTTTGTCGCGCGGGTAGTCAAAAGCGGCGACCGCGTCGATCAAGCGTCCGGCGACGGCGGCTTCGTTGTAAAGCGGCAACTGAACGGCGACGTGGGGAAAATCGAACAGGGGCGGCGCGGTGGAATCGGCGCGGCGCGTCCGCCAATAGCGCCAAAGCAGAAGAGCCTGCCCCGCCGTGTAGAGACCGAGCGAGAGCGCGCAGAGAGCGTAAATGGTCTGCATTAGCGTCAACATCGCTGCGATTCTAAATTGCCATCATGCCGCTGACAAGATGCATATGCGCGGCGGGCGCAGAGCGGGCGTCGGTTAGGCGTGGGATTGGCGTAGGGAAGCAATGCGATTCCGTCTGTAAGATATGGCGAGAAGCGACCCATGCGATCGACCGCGGCAAAGATCGCTCCCGTTCGGTTCAAGCCGGCGCTTGCTTATTGAGCCATGACAAAGGATGCGACAGCTGATGCAGCTTTACTATATTCGCTTCGCGCTTCTGTTGTGTGGATGCGCATTCGTCTTGTACATGCTTTCGTCTTGAACGAAGACGGGCGAGAAGCCATTCCGATAAATCTTCCAATCGCATAATTTGCTCCATTGATGACGGCAGCCACGGCCGCCGCCTTCTGATTCTTGGCTGTTTTCGCGCGGGCTGCGATGCCGATATAATGAGTGACATTCCGGAAGATGGCATTGGGCGAGGATGATCGGGCGATGGTTGAGCGGGGCCTGGCGGTATTTGAGATAAAAAACTACATGGTCATCTGGCGTCAACTGGAGGAACGGGACTTTGCCGGCGTGAAGGCGCTGATACGCGGGTTGGTGCGCTGCAGCGGCGTCGGCATGGAGGACCAGGGGAGTTATCGCCTTGATGTGTATTTTCTTTCACCGGAAAGCGATGTGCCGGCGCCGCAGGTCGATATCAGCAACCGGCGGGGCGCCATCTTCATGTCAATCGGGGATATCCACGCTTTTGTCGATATCCTGCGCAATGAGAAGCCGATCTTCGGGCACTTGCGCGGCGACTTTCCGCAATGGACCAGCGTCACCACCAGCAATGAACCGGTCGGCACGGGCGATGAAGACCACCGATTCGACGACTAATCGCTTTCACGAGCGATAGAGCGGCAAAGCCAATGAGCGAGCCGATCCGCGTTTTGCACTTCGCCGATGCGCATATTGGCCTGGAGAATTACGGAAAGATCGATAGAGAGACCGGCCTCAGCAGCCGCGCGCTCGATTTTCTGGCGCGCCTGGACGACATAATCAAGTACGCGCGGGAAGGCGATGTGGATCTCGTCATCTTCGCTGGCGACGCCTTCCGCAGCCGCAGCCCTAACCCGACCTACCAACGTGGATTCGCCGGGCGCATCCGCCAGCTTTCGCAGTTGGCGCCGACCGTGCTGCTGGTTGGCAATCACGATCTGCCGCTGAATGCGGCGAAGGCGAGCACGGTCGAGATTTTCCAGACGCTGGATGTGCCCGGGATATGGGTGGCTGAGGCATATGAGACGCGGCGTATCGAGACGAAGCGAGGCGCGGTCGTGGTTGGCGCGGCGCCTTATCCGATCCGCGCGCGCTTATTGGCGGACCTAGACCTGCGCGGAAAAACCATTGCCGAGCAGGATGATGCGCTCGAGCGCGCGCTGCACGAGCGGCTGCGAGCGCTTCAGATGCAGGCGAACGATTTGGCCAATGCCGCGACTCCGCGTCTGCTGACCGGGCATTTCAGCGTCGCCGGCGCCGTCTGGGGCAGCGAGCGAGGCGTGATGCTGGGCCGCGCTGCGGTCGCCGATTTGGAAGCGCTGGCCGATCCCTGCTGGGATTATGTCGCGCTCGGGCATATTCACCGCCATCAGAATCTGACGGCGGAGCGTGAAGATGCGCCGCCGGTGGTCTACAGCGGCAGCCTGGAGCGGATCGACTTTGGCGAGGAGAAGGAAGTCAAAGGTTTCTGCTGGGTGGAATTGGCGCGGGGCGGCAGTACCTGGAGATTCGTAGAGCTGGCCGCGCGCAAGCTGCTGACGCTGACAGCTGACTGTCGCGCAATATCGAACCCGACCAGCGAGGCGCTGGCGGAAATGAAGCGGCATGATCTCAAGGGCGCGGTCGTGCGTCTGGTCATCAAGCTGAGCCCGGAGAGCGAGGCGCTGCTCAACGATGGCGTGATCGCCAACGAGTTGAAGCGGGCGGGCGTCTTTCATATCGCCGGCATCAGCAAGGCTGTCGATCGGCGGGCGCGGTCGCGGCTGGGGCTGAGCCCGGCGGGAATGACGCCGATGCAGCTGCTGGCGCGCTATTTTGAGGGGCGTGAAGTGGAGGCGGAGCGGCGGGAGGCGCTGCTGCGTCTGGCGCGAGAGATTGTCGAGGGGGAGTAGGGTGCAGGCAGATCTGCGAAACTTTGTGATTTCATTGCTGAATTGGAAATTAATTTGTCCACCTTTTACGTTCTACATATGCAATATGTAGTATATTCTGGGTGGAATCATGTAAACGGTTGCAGGATTCGTAATGCTGTTTCAACCGGAAGAACGCGTAATCTATAAGCACAATCCGCTTGTATCGGTGATTTGCCAACTTCGATTTCCACTGGACCTTCGGATTGATGTAACCATGCCGGCCGAATTTCAGCAGCAGATCCGTGCTAATTTTCCTCTTGCTCACGAAGATTCGGATGGTCAAGGTCTTCAACTCGCGGAGGACGTCTCGCAGCACTTTCCGCAAGAATTACTTGATGTGCTTTCAACTCGGATCAACAGACGATTTCTGTTTAGTTCGCGAGACAAAATGTGGACGATCACACTTACCAACAGTTTTGTGGCACTTGAAACGAATGATTACGTAAGATGGGAAGACTTTCGTCGTAATCTACAGTTGATGCTTTCAGCCATGTGCGAAACCTATCAAATCGACGTTATTTCTAGAGTAGGTTTGAGGTACCAAAACGTCGTGGACAGACGGGCATTGGGTATCCAAGAGTTGCAATGGAGCGCGCTACTGTCCGACTTTGTCCTGGGACCTCTGACGTTGGCCAAGTCTGCAGATTCAGTTCAAGAGCACAATGGCACCTTTTTGATTCAGCTTGAGGATCCAACCGATTTTGTTCGCGTCCGCTACGGGCTCGTAACTGAGAAATCAGGCGATCCCGAAAATATAATGTTTGTGCTGGATCATGATTTTTTCACAGGAAACGATGTAGAAACGGATGTGAGCAATGTCATATCGAGAGTTAACATTTACAATTCATCCAACAGGAGTCTCTTCAGACGGTGCATCACCGCCAAACTACATGAAACGATGGTACCAGAAGCTCCACATAACTGACTCGAGAGGACACCAATCTCTGCGGGACAGGTTGTCTATCTGTCAGCTTGCACTGTTTCAGTTGCCTGAGGTGGCGCTATCTGACATAAAGGAGGAAATGGAGTACAAGATCAGATACTATCGGGAATTGGCAGAATATGACGCACAGTCAAGGGAGCCAATCCAACTGCCGAGCTTGAAGGCGCGAGTGAACAGAGCGACAACCAGACCACAATTCTATTTGCCAGTCTATGACGACTAATTTGGGAGCATTGTCTTGGGCAAACCGGAGATTATGTTCTCGCGCTCGCCTTACGGAATCGATTCGGCGTTGAGACAAGGCGAGGTTTTATCAGATGTAGTGGAATTGCGAATTGATCCCGAGCAGATAGAAAGTGCGGATGCTGACAGGGTCTACGTTTTCGATCCGGTCAAGCATCCTTTTGCTATCGTAGTTTCACAAGACTGCGATCTTGAACAGGGACATAATTTTGCAGTTCACGGGAAAGGTAATTTACGGCATGAACTGCCGAGTATTCTGTTTTGCCAAGCTCAAGACGTTGATAAATTCAGAAAAAGTCTTATGTACCGTACTCTGTTTGAAGAAGGCCCTTTCAGAAGGGACTTCCGGAATAATGATGTCTTTCGATATCATTTTATACAAGCGGTTCCTGCAGACTTAGATTCGGGAGATTGTGGTCTGCCAGAGCTTGGTATTGATTTCAAGCGATACTTCAGCATACCAATTGCGGAAGTAAATAGGCGAATTGAGTTAGGCCATACGTGTCGAAGAACAGTACTTGAAAGTCCGTATCGGGATCATTTCAGTCGGCGCTTTTTCAATTTCAACAGTCGCGTAGCTTTGCCAGAAGAGTACGAGAGCACGTAGCTCCACCCGTTGCGAACTCCCGTTCCATCAGCGAGCAACGCAGTTCCCGCATTTACTCAAATTAAATTTTATCAATGTCACCATCGATGTGTTAACATCTATGCATTAGGTTGGTGTTGCCAGCCGGACTCTCCATTTTGAATGAGGCGAATCCCCCCCATGACCCCATCCAACCCCCATGACTTCCACCGACCGACCTACCATTTCCTGCCGGCCGCCAACTGGATGAACGACCCCAACGGCGTCATCCAGTGGCGCGGACGCTATCACCTGTTCTTCCAATACAACCCCGATGGCGCTTATCATGCCAATATGCACTGGGGGCACGCCGTCAGCGATGACCTGGCGCATTGGGAGGAGATGCCCATCGCCATCGCGCCGACGCCGAACTCGCCTGATCAAGCGGGCATCTGGAGCGGCTGCATGGTGGATGATGACGGCATTCCCACGGCGATCTACACCGGCGTCAACGACGATTATTCGCGGCAGGTCCAATGCCTGGCTTTTGGCAATGAGGACTTGTCGCGCTGGACCAAGCACAGCGGCAATCCGGTCTTGTCCGAGATCCCGGCGCATTGCTTCCAAGCGCGCGATTTTCGCGATCCTTTCGTCTGGCGCGCTGATGATCAGTGGTACATGACGCTCAGCGGCCACATCAATGGCGTGGGCGGGGCGGCGCTGCTCTACCGCTCGGAGGATCTGCGCGACTGGCAGTACCTGCATCCGCTCTTCGTCGGCGACCGTGTCCGACACGGCTACAACTTCGAATGCGTGAACTTCTTCCCGCTGGGCCAGCGCTGGGTGATGATCATATCCAGCATGTTCGATGGCGGCGGCGCTGCCGTCCTGGCGCTTGTCGGGCGCTACGAGAACCATCGCTTCTTCCCGGAGAGCGAGACGGTGTACGACGCCGGCTATGGTTACGCGCCGCTGACGATCGTGGATGATCAAGGCCGGCGGCTGATCTGGGCTTGGCTGCGGGAGGGACGGAGCGTCGATCAGCAAATGGCGGCCGGTTGGAGCGGCGTGCAGGCGATTCCGCGCGCGCTCAGTTTGGACAGCCGGCAGCGGCTCGTTAGCCATCCAGTGCCGGAGATCAAGACGCTGCGCGGCGCGCATCATCACTTCAGCGCGAGTGACGTCCATGAGGGCGCGCTGCCGATCAGTGGGCTGGCGCTGGATATCGAAGCCGAGTTCGACGCTTCATTAGCGGAGACTTGCGGGATAGAGCTGGCGCGCTCGCCCGATGGGGGAGAGCAGGTCGCCATCACCTATGACGCAGGCACGGAGGCGCTGCGCGTCACACGGCAATACGGGGGCGAGGCAGGCGAGATCGAGGGGGAAGCGCAGGGCTTGGCGCATCGGCTGGACGCGGGCGAAACGCTGCAACTGCGCATCTTGCTTGATGGCTCGGTGATTGAGGCAGTCGCCAATGGGCGGGCGCGGGTCACCAGCCGCTTTTATCCATCTGAGGCGACGAGCCAGGGGCTGCGCGTGATCAGTCCGGAAGCGGTGGTCTCGCTGGATGTTTGGGAGATGGCGTCTATCGGGTGATCGCGGCCATCCGATTAGCATGGCGCCCCTAGCTTTTTCGCTAAGTCTTCCAAGTGACCATACTCATGCACACACAAGCCGCGCGCCCAGTGGTAGACTGATTGGGAACGCTTGACGCCTTCCCGTCTGGCTGAGCGATCCCATTGCGGTCGCTTCAAACTGTGCAGGATGCGAAGCAAGGCAACCCGGCGGAAACTGAAGTAAGCCATCAATTCGGGGATATCAAAAACGTCGTAGCCCATCAGCGCGCCCCAGTCGCGCTCGGCGTGGATGCGCGGAATGAAGGGCTCCTTGAGTATCAGGGCATGAAAAATCGGATCGGTTCCGCGCTCGGCGCAATAAATGAGATGCGTCAGATCGCGCTTGAAGCTGCGCTCGCCTTCGCCGAGAGGCGCCATCAGCTCCGCTTCCGATCTTCCGGCGCTCAGCTTTTGCAGGCGCCCGGGCGAAGCCGCCAGGACTTGCAGCATCAGTTCGATGCGCTCGTCCGTAGGCTGGGTGGTCAAGCGTTTGCGCAGCGCGGCTTTGTTCATTGCGTTGTCGGGCATCAGCTTCGCCTGCCAAAGTCAGCCAGTCGAACCATTTTGGTTTTCCCGTCTTCGCCTTCGACCGGCGTGTAGAGCTCATTGGGATCTTGCAGGCGGTCGAGAAAGAGGATGCCGTCAAGGTGGTCGATTTCGTGGTGCAAGACGCGCGCGTCCATGCCCTCGACGCGCCGGGTGATTTCGCTGCCGTCTTCGCCAGTGGCGCGGAAGCGAATCCAGCTTGGCCGGGGTGTGTCCCAAGTGTAAATGTCGGGGATGCTCAGGCAGCCGTCGAATCCCGTTTCGGGTTCGCCCGCTTCGATGATTTCGGGATTGATGAGCGCCAGCATCGGTTCTTCCTCGGCGTCATCATTTTGGCCGAATTTGGCGATGGCGACGCGCTTGCGCACACCGATTTGGGGGGCGGCGATGGCGGCGCCGCGCTGGGATTCCAGAGTGTCTTTCAGATCTTGTATAAGCCGTTTGAGCCGCTTGTTCTTGAGATTGGCGACGCGCCCGCTCTTCCGCCGGAGCAGCGCCTCGTCTTGTGGAAAATAGATCAGTCGCTTGACCGCCATGGCGCGGAATAGTAATTCGCTGGACCGCTAATCTCGCGACAACTTTAGCACAGGACGCTGGGGATTGGCAGTTCGGCGGACATTACTTGATCAACGTGTATAGGAGCCATCGTCGAAGATGCCGGTGGGGTGGCAGCCGCGGCCGGCCGCCGCCGCTTCTTGCTCGAGTCGCTTGAATTCTTCATAGTGGGCGTCGTTGGGCGGATAGAGCACGACTTCGGCAAAGCCCTGCTCGACGAGGACGCGATTGACCAGCACATCGCCGACATAGATGAAGCGCAGCAGTCGATCATAGCGGTCAACCTTTTCCTGATCGGCGACGAGACGCACCGTCTTGCCCAGGACCAGTTCTGAGTTTGCGTCCGTCGCTTCGCGGTAGCAAACTTCGCCCCGTTCGGTTGTGTTCATCTGTAGATATCGTACGCGCGTATTGACGCCGTTCAGCAGCACTTCAATCGTATCGCCATCAATGACGCGGGTGACTAGGCCGATGTCTTCGCTGCCGGGAGGCGATGTTGGTATGGGTGTAGGGGAGATACCGGCAAAACTTGTGGCGATAGCCGGGACTTCCGCATGATTGCAAAGCGATTCGCACGGTACGCCATCATTATCGGAATCGCGCCTTTCGTGATTGCATACGTAGAGTTTGTAGACCGCTTCTTCGCAGGAGTTCATTTTTCCGCATGACTTCTCAGCGCAATCGTAAGGTAGTACGGATTCTGCTCCTGGAAGATCAGGGAAGGTCGTGTGAAGCGTCGTGTGTTCACCAATTGCCGTACCGACCTGAATGGATACTTCAGTCCCCACCTGGACAGCGACCTCGGTGCTGATTTGGGGCGCCATTTCTTCGCCGATTTGAGAAGCCATTGCCGCGCAACCTGTGAATCCCAAAGCGATGAAGAAACAGAAGAACACTTTGATTTTCATGCCACTCCTCCAGAAGACGGAACCATATTCGGCGAGAAGCCCGAAGTTATTCAAGACTAGCACAGATGTGCTAAGTTGTCAAGCATAAGATTTCTCCAGCGGGTCAACTGTTATAATGCGGCGAGGCTATGCCGCTTGAAGCGAGGAGCATGTCTGTGGGAACGCGCGCGTTAAAGTTTATGTCGTTTTACCGTCCGTATCTGGGCTTGCTGTCGATCGATCTGTTCTGCGCTTTCATCGTGTCGGCGATTACGTTGATCTTGCCGCTTTGCGTGCGTCATATCACGCAGAACCTCTTGGGCGCGGGCGTCGCCGATCCAATCGGGGACATCGCTGTCATGGCGGGGATTATGCTGGCGCTGGTCGCTGGGCAAACGCTTTGCGGCTTATTTGTCGATTATCAGGGGCATATGATGGGCGCGATGATGGAGAGCGATATGCGGCGCGAGCTCTTCGCTCATTATCAGAAGCTGTCTTTCAGTTTCTACGATGAGCAGAAGACCGGTCAATTGATGTCGCGCATCACCAACGATCTCTTCGCCATTTCGGAACTCGCGCATCATGGTCCGGAAGACCTGTTTCTGGGCATCGTCAAGTTTGTCGGCGTCTTCCTGATCACGCTCAGCATCAACCCGGCGATGAGTCTGATTGTGATCGCCTTTCTGCCCTTTATGTTGCTCTTTTCGCTGCATTTCAATCGCAAGATGAACCGCGCCATGCGCTTGAGCAAGGAACGGGTGGCTGAGGTCAACGCGCAGGTGGAAGACAGCCTCGCCGGCATTCGCGTGGCGCAGTCCTTCGCCAATGAAGACTGGGAGAGGGCGAAGTTTGCTGAGGCCAACGCGCGCTTCGTCGAGAGCCGCCGCCTGGAATACAAGAGCGAGGGCTTCTTTTACGGCGGCATGGAAGCATTCACGCAGTTGATGACGGTGGTGGTGGTGGTCTTCGGCGCGGCCGCCATCACCCGTTCAGCGCTTGACTTGTCGGATTTGATCACCTTCTTGCTCTATGTCGGTATTTTGATCGAGCCGATCCGGCGGCTGGTGAATTTCGCTCGCTGGTATCAGGAAGGCATCACCGGATTCAATCGCTTCATGGATATCATTGAAACCCCGCCGGCGATACAGGATCCCGCGCCCGCTTATGAGCCGGCGCGGGTCCGGGGCGAGCTGGAGCTGGACCGTGTGAGTTTCGGCTATCTGGCCGACTATGGGTCCGTCCTGCGGGATCTCTCGCTGAAGATCGCTGTCGGCGAATATGTGGCGCTGGTCGGCGCGTCGGGCGTGGGCAAGACGACGCTGAGCAACCTGATCGCGCGCTTTTATGAAGTGGATGCCGGGCGGATCTGTCTGGATGGCGTCGATATCCGCGAATACAGCTTGCGCGCGCTGCGGCGCAATATCGGCGCGGTGGATCAGGATGTTTATCTCTTTGGCGCGACCGTGTCCGACAATATCCGCTATGGCAAGCCGGCGGCGACGGCGGAAGAAATTGTGGCAGCGGCGAAGCAAGCCTACGCGCATGACTTCATTATGGAGCTGCCCCAGGGCTACGAGACGGAAATCGGGCAGCGCGGCATCAAACTGTCGGCTGGTCAGCGGCAGCGGTTGAGCATCGCCCGGCTATTCTTGAAGGATCCGCCGCTCATTATTCTGGATGAGGCGACCAGCGCTCTCGACAACGAAAGCGAACGCGCTGTGCAGCAATCGCTGGAGCGGCTGATTGAGAATCGCAGCACGCTGGTCATCGCCCACCGGCTGTCGACGATTCGCAACGCCGATCGCATCCTGGTGCTGACGCCGGCCGGGATCTGCGAGCAGGGCAGCCATGAGGAGCTGCTGGAGAATGATGGCGTGTATGCGGGTCTGTATGATTTGCAGCTGGCGCGGTGATGTAGGCGGAGGAGCCTTGCAAGGTCAGACGCGCGCCATTTGACATTGGGAAGTCAAAGGTCCATATCAAGCTTCAGACAGACAGCTTACCAGGGTCGAATCCTGCATCAATCAGATCTTGAAGCGTAACTGTGACCTCGCCGTCCATGATTTTGCGATAGAGTGCCGGATTAGATTCTTCAGATACATAGACCTTATAGTTATTTGCATCACAATGAAGATGTTCCATTCTGCGGAAAAGTTCTTTGCGATCCAAGTTATCACTTGTCTTGTCAGTCATAGGTAGCGCCTTTATCTTCCAGTTCCGTACCTTGCCGCTCTATACCTTACGATGATGTTCTTGAAAATTCCTTTGTCGGTCTCATTCCAATCGTGGCTGCAGTCTCTCCGATAAATGTCGACCAATAGCACAGTATCGTAACTCCGAGAATAGTACGAAATAACGCAATACCCAAAATATACTTCTTGCTTTGCGCCCCCAGCGCCTGGAATAGAACGACCACTATCAGGGTGACGAATATAATGGCCTATTATTGCATTGTATTCAAATTCATGTACACCGATCCCTTGTACAACTTCCTTGAAGAGCGGTGATAGCGCTGTGGTTGCCACTCATACTCCTACCATACGTAAAGAATAATTTGAATTGCATTACACTAACGCGGATACATCGTAATGTCAAATCGACCTTAACATATCGGGAGCAGTGAAACCTTATTTGAGGACGTCATAATGAAATAGCATTAACGACATTTGCCACTTATGAAACACTAGTGTTTCCTGTAAAGGTAGGGAGTTTAGCGAGGATGCTTCTGCGCTGCAGTCAAAAAGTCTCAAGAAAAGAGTAGCGGGAGAGGGGCTCGAACCCTCACGCCCTTTCGGGCAGGCGCTTTTAAGGCGCCCGTGTCTGCCATTCCACCATCCCGCCGCTGGATTCAGTATAGCCCGCGCGGGATGAATGTCAATAAGCTCGCTGATGGCGGACGCTAGACGTGGTGGATATCGTCGCCGTTTTTGCGTTTGCCGCTGACCTCCGGGCGGTACTTGCCGCCGAAGAGCATGAACAGCCCGATGCCGATCAGAATCAGCGGGAAGAGTTGCCAGAAGGCGCCGGCGATGTCGCCGATCAAACCAGGAATGCCGAAGACAACGCCGATGCCGATCAGCCAAAGGGCGCCGGTCGCGGAACGCCAGCGCTCGCCCGCCGCCATGGTCCGCGCCAGCATCGACGCGGCGATCACAAACATGATGCCGGGCCACCACCAGCCGGTGAAGAATAACAAACCCAGGCCGATGAAGAAGACGCCGGTCCCGATCTGCGAGGCTTTTTCTTCAATGTGCATTTTATGCCGTCCCCAATTAATATACGCGCGCAATTGATATTACGCGCTTAGGCGGCGAGAGTTGCGCTTTTGCGCTTCGGCGGGCGAACTCACAGGTTCGCGCAGGTCGCGTAGACACTGACCGCCGACACCGACCGTCAGCCGCTCCTACATCGTCTTTCGTGTGTAAAAGGAAGATCAAGTCTCGACGAAAGTGACGCGCCAGGATTTCAGCGCGCGGCGATTGCCGGTGTAGCAGGCGCCGGTGGACAGGCTCGCGCCCAGGGGCTCGGCAGCGTCCGGCATATCGATGGTGTAATCAATGCCTTCGTCCATCTGGAAATCGGCGTAGGCGTCGCCGCGGTCGACCTTGAGGCCGCTGACGAAGACGTCCTCTTGATCCGCCCAGCGCACGCGAATTCGCTGCCCGGGGATGCCGCGCCCCAGATAATCGACGACCCGCGCTTCGATCAGGGCGGGGTTTGCGGCGTCACAGAAGGAGCGGGCAGAGCGCGCCTCGAAAGAGCGCTGTGGCGTGGGAGAGGGCGCGAGGCGGCGGATGGCCGCGTCGGCGCCGCTATCCGGCAAGGGCGGTTTGGTCGGCAGGGGCGTTGCGAAACCAGCGTTTGGCGCAATATCGGTGGCGAGGGCGGGCGCGGATATGCTGGCTTCTTGCGGCAGGAGCTGTTCGGCGCAGCCGGCGCGCCCCTGTGAGGAATAGAGCGCTTCGGCGCTGCGTATTGCCTGGATGCCGCTCTCGCTGCGCAGATAGCCGCCGCTGCCGAGCGCGCAAGCCGCTTCCGCCAGGGCGTCGAGCGGGTCCTGGGCGGGGCGCATGGCGATCAATTTGTTCAGCGCGGCTGGCAGATCGCCCTTGTACGCATACTCCAGGGCGATGGCGATCATGTAATGCTGGCCATCCTCGGCGCGCAATTGCCATGGCTCGGCATTGCCGCGCTGCAGGGGACCGTGGACGCGCGTCAGAGCCAAGCCCAAGGCGATGCCGGCGATCAGACTGAAGGCGAAGACCGCGTAAGAAAAATAGCCGGGCGCGCGTTCGCCGGTGGCGCCGGTCAGCTGGTCGCGCAGGGTCATGAATCGGCGCCTTGCAACGTGAGGAAGGGCTGCATTGCCGGCGACATCAAGCCCAGGTCGCGCGCCAGGCTGACGAGCAGACGGATATCGTCGAGGTCGCGCGCCGATGTGCTGATGATGCGTTCGGCGCTTCGCTGAAGGTAGGCGGGAATACTTTCGAGCTCGAGCAGGCTTAGGCGTTCGAGCGCGCCGGGCGCGTCACGGTCGGCGGCATAACCGGCGGCGATCATGACAGTGTATTCGTCGCGATAGCGCTGCGCGAGGTCGCTGATGGCGCTGCTGCGCGCATTTGGCGGGAAGGGAAACCAGCCGAAGTAGAGCCCGGCCAGCGTGCCTGAAAGCAACCCCAAAATCAGCGATCTTGCGAAGCGCGGCATTACAGTTTATTCCGTACGGTATTCGCTTAATCATATAATGGAATGGCGGATTGGGAAAAAGGGGCGATTCACAGAGCCGCCTCACCATTTTAAGACGGGACTGGCAAGATCTAGCGCTGCAATGCGGCGATGGATTCACAGGCGGGGCAGCTGCCATCGGGTCGAATGATGGCGTAGCCGGCTTGCGGATCAGCGCCCCAGTGGTCGAAGTCGATATTCCATACGACTGCCAGCTCGACCGGCATGTCCTCAAAGTTTGACATGATCGTCAGCGCTTGCGAGAGCCAGGCGGCTTGCTCGGCAACGGATGTATTTGCCGCCCAGCCGAAATGCCCGGGCAAGCGGCCGAAACCTTCTGGCGAGAGATAGCCGACTTCGGTCAGGCACATGGGGATGCCGGCGTTGCGGAAGGGCCAGGCGACGCGCCGCAGCATCAGGATTAGATAATAGGTCTGATACTCGCCGCGCGGGTCCCCGCCTTGCGAGCTTGGCGGCAGGATGCCTTCGTTGTAGTGTACGCCGATGCAATCCGCGTAATTGGCGGCGCCGGCGTTCGCCATCTGCTGCATGAAGACATTGTCGTCGCAGCCTTGAGCCGCGCAGCCAGCGAAGAAGCCAGTGGGCGCGGGCGCGCCGCTGATGACCATTGTGTCGGGATTGGCCGCTTTGATCGCCTCGTAGGCCGCTTTGAGCAGGCGCGTGTAGTTGGAACCGTGGACGCGGCCGATGGGCCATTCTCGATCGATATTAGGCTCGTTCCAGACTTCGATGGCATCGGCGCCGAGTTCCGCCAGATAGGCGACGTATTCGGCGAAGTCGGCCACATAGCCGTCAAAGTCGCTCGCCAGCCGGTTCTTGTCGCCCAATGCGCCAAGCATCACCTTGTAGCCTTGGGCATGGGCCGCTTCGATGAGATCTTTGCCATCGGATATGCCGTAGGTGACTTGCTTCTTCACCCAGGTCATGCCGGCCGCGCGCAAGGCTGCCTGGGTGTCGTCGTCAAAGCTCTTGATATGCCCGCCTACCTGCAGTGGCAAGCGATTTTCCAATTTGGGCGCGACTTGCGCTGTTTCCATGCCCGGCATCGCGACCACCTCAACCGGCTCGAGGTTGACGAGATCGCCTTCGTTGTTGATCAGAATGGGCGCCAGCGCATAATGGAAGCTCTCATTCGCGCTGTTCAGCGCATGCAGCCGGAGCTGATAAAAGCCATCGGCGAATCGCGCCGTGTTCCAGCTTCCCAGCACATCATCCACAACGGGAGACATTACATAACTCGTGACCGGCTGCCAGGCCGGCGCGTCCTCGGCCGGGTCCCAGGGCGCGGCTTCGAGGTAGAAATAGAACTGGTCCGGGATATTGGCGCTGCCAATGACTTCGACCGTGCCGGTGATCGTGTTCCACATTGGGCTCCAGGTCAGTTCCAACTCGCCTTCCTGAGCGCCGCTCGCTGCTGCCAGAGAGAGCGCGATCAGTAGCATCAAGATCTTGCGTACCATTTGAACTCCGTCGCTGATTGCTTTGCTTCGTCGATTATAGGATAGAGTGCTTTGCCTGACTATCAGTATCTTGCCCAGCTGGCGAACGCGGCAATAGACGCGATGTGGCCTTGGCTTCTGTCTTTTGGCCGCTGAAAGGGATAGAATCTCCCCAGCATGCAATGGTGACTTTCCAGGAGCGGACGGCGAGATGGAAGCGACAGTTAAGGCGACTAAGGTGGAGCAAGACATCGTGACGCGCTATCGAGAGCGCCGCGCCGGCTCGCTCGCGCGGCACCTGGAGGCGCGGACTTATCTTCCGGGCGGCGAGACGCGCAGCTCGACCTGGCACGCGCCGTATCCGACCTATATGGCAGCTGGCGAGGGCGCCTGGCTGACTGACTGCGACGGCAACCGCTATGTCGATTTTCTTAACAACTATACCTCTCTGATCCATGGTCACGCGCAGCCGGACATCGTGGAGGAAGCCGCTGATCAACTGACGCGGGGCACGGTTTTCGGCTCTGCCTCAGAACCGCAGGTGGCGCTGGCCAAGCTGCTGATTGAGCGCGTCCCCAGCATTGAGCGGCTGCGATTCACCAATTCGGGCACCGAGGCGACCATGATGATGATGCGGGCGGCGCGCGCCTACATGAACCGCGACGTCATCGTCAAGATGGATGGCGGTTATCACGGCTCGCATGACTTCGTCGAGGTCAATGTCAGCGCCGACATGACGTCGGGCGCGGCGCCCGCGGCGCGGATTGAAGAACGCGGCGTGCCGGAGGCGGTGCTCAACGCGGTTATGGTCGCGCCATTCAACGATTTGGCGGCGATGGAATCGCTGCTGCGGGAACATCATCAGCGCATCGCCGGCATCATCGTCGAGCCGATGCCCAATGCGGGCGGGATGGTACCGCCGGCGCCCGGTTACCTGCGCGGACTGCGCGAATTGGCGGATCGCTTTGGCCTGCTGCTGCTTTTTGACGAGATCGTGACCTTGCGCCTCGGCAGCGGCGGCTTGCAAGAAGCCGAGGGCGTGATTCCCGATATGACCGCTCTGGCCAAGATCATCGGCGGCGGCTTCCCGGTCGGCGCATTTGGCGGACGCGCCGACATTATGAGCCAATTCGACCCAGAGGGCTCAGGCATTCTCAGCCACAGCGGCACCTTCAACGGCAACATCATCACCATGACGGCGGGACTGGCGGCGATGCGGCGGCTGGAGCAAGGGGCGATTGATCGCGTCAACGCGCTGGGTAGTCGCCTGGCCGCTGGCGTCAACGGGCTGTTTGCAGCGCTTGGCATCCGCGCCCAATGTCTGGGTTATGGCTCGCTGCAGCAAATACAGTGGACGGACGAGCCGGTGGTCACGCTGAGAGACGCCGCGCGCGCCGGTCAGGGCATTGGTCGGCTGCGCGAACTGCTGCACTTGGAACTGCTGAATCGGGGCGTTTATACCAGCAATCGCGGTATGTTTTGTATCTCAACGCCGATGACTGAGGTCGAGATTGAATTCGCGCTGGCTGCGCTGGAGGGGGCCCTGCAGACGCTGAAGCCCTATATGAAAGAGGACGCGCCTCGATTGCTGGCGGACTGAGCCACAGTCATACCACAAGCTGAATGTGCAGGGTGGGCCATTGGGTCGTCCGTCTTGCATTCGCTTCAATCGCGGGCGACCTGGTAGGTCGCCCCTACGATTTGGGATCTTGCGGGAAAGTGGTTAGGACTTGCCGGCCGCTTTCATGTGCGCCTGGATGCGGTCAAAGAAGCGTTCTTCCGAGTTGTCTTGTGGCGCGTAGCCGAGGACGCGGCGGGCGTCCGCGATGCTCCATATCGCGTGGGAGTTGGCGCTGATGCCGTAGAAGATCTGGAAGGGCAGGCCCAGGTCATCGCGGATGTCGGCGGTTTCGATGCTCTTGATGAAGAGCTGCGATAGATCGCGCTGGCTGATATAGACGGCCAGGGCGCGGCGCATGGCGCGCAGGTCGCCCAGGGGCGCGTCGGCGAGATCGGTTTCGCGCGGTCCGCCGATGCGAATCTGTACATTCTCCAGAGCCCGCCCGCCGTGCGTGACGCCGCTGGCGTAAACCTGACCGATTTGTTCGAAGGCGATCTTCGCCCAACCGTACCAATTATCGGAGGCGTTTTGATCGGGTGTCACCATCGGTACGCGGCCATCGAGGGTGTAATTCTCGTACAGGTCGGCGGCGTGGTTGGTGCTGGCGGCGACCAGGCGGCGGACGCCCTCTTCCCAGGCGACTTGATAGACGTTGTAGGTCAGCTGCAAGTTTTCCAGCTCGGATGAGAAGTAAGCGTCAACGCCCTGATCCTGCAGGCGATAGTAGGCGCAATGCAGGACCGCGTCGGCGCCGGCGAAATGCTGTCGATAGCGGTCGCGGTCTTTATCCAGCAGATCGGCGATTTGTACCCCGTCGACCGCGAGGCCGTGTTTGTCGGTGGCGCGCGTGTCAAGCAGGGTGAGGTCATAGCGTCCGCGCAGGGCGGGCAGCAGGACGCCGGCGATGGTCCCGCTGGCGCCGGTGAGGACGACTTTTCGTTTGGGCATGTGCTTTTCCTGTCGCACGTAGACAAAGGGAATTGTAGCGCAAAATGTGTTATATTCTTGGGGCTGAACCATTAGCGCTTGTCATACGAATGTGTTGACACTGAAATGGACTCGCGCATAAAATGGCTATGAATCACATGTGGAGTGCGAAAGGTTGCTATCATTGGACGACAAAAAAAGAGAGATCGCGCGGAAGTATATGCTGCCCGAACGTCCGTTCTTGCACGGCATGGCCAGCGCCTTTGATATGTTTGGCGTGCTGAGCGAGGGCAAGCGTGAGCAGTTGCTGGCGAACTTGTTGCGCGACTTTGAGACATCCAAACGGAGCACTATGAAGGACACATGGGCCCAAGTAGGTCTGCATCTCTATCACGCCATAAAGCTGTACGAAGGTGCGGAAAGTGAATGCGGACTCGAGTGACAGACCAACTAGAAGCTCCCAACGACGAATCTGAGCAAACAGTGACGCCGAGTAGCCTTTCACTTCCGGCAGATCTGCTTGCGGCAATTCCAGAAGAGCAGCGTGAAGAGTTCACTCAGAAATTCGGAGAGTATTTGGTTTCGTTCAGTCGCGAAGAACGGTATGCGGGGCCTTTATTGCCTTCGAGGGAAGCGGAGCGCTGGGAGAAGCTGGTGCCCGGCAGTGCAGTGAGAAACTTCGACCTCTACGAAATGATGCAATTGAAACGCATGGAAACACAAGATCGCGTCCTTACATTGACAGAGGATACATCCCAGCACGATATGCAAGTCGAAATGAAGCAGCACGATGACGGCGTAAACTTGACTAGAACCGAGTTGACAAACAAAACGGATGAAGTTAAGCGAGGACAGAATTACGCGTTCGCGATCTCGCTACTGATCATTCTGGGCGGATTCACAATGATACATTTGGGCCACGATATTGGCGGTATCGCATCCCTGTTGGTAGGCGCTGCGTCTGTGGCCGGGATATTCGTCACTCAAATGAGAAGTAGAGAAGCATTCCCAGCGCAGAAAGATCGAGATGAGCAATCAAATTAGCCAGTTTCATCGCTGTGATTAGGCAGCACTTCATAAACGCGTGCGCTTCCCTGCTCAAACACCAGCTTCAGCGGCCGGTGCGCAGGCGGCTCCGCATCCCCGGGCACGTAGACATAGTCGACCCCTAGCGGGTCAACTGCTGCTACGCCAATCGGATCCCATTCAAAGTAGCGGATGGCGCGGAAGGCGGGCGCGCGCCGTTCTGAGAATAGAGGCAGCCAGGCATCGCCGTCAGCAGCTGAGACGACGGCTTCGGCCGGGCTGTTGTCGCGCAACCAGGTCATGGCCGCGACATTGTCCCGGCTCAGGCTGGCTGGATTAAATCCGAGCCAATTCAGCAGCGGCTCGAAGACGACCGCGACCCCAATCAACAGCGCGGCGGCGATGGCGATTATGGGATAGGCTGCCTGCGAAAGTCGTCCATTCAAATGGTGAGACAGTCGCCCGTCCCAGATGTCAAGCATGGCGAGCCCGCCGAACCAGGCGAAGGGCAGTATCGGACCGTGCCGCGCGAGGTTTGGCGCATTGGTCAACTCGCCGAGCGGCGGCAGCAAATTGCCGATGACGCCTATGGTCGAAAACTCGATGACTAGCAGCAGCCAAATCAGCATCATCAGAGAAACATATCGCAGGCGTGCGAATCGGCGTAGCCCAACAACAATCCCCCAAAGCGCCAGAATTGCAATCCCGATGCCCTGGTCGCGGATGATCAGAAGGATGTTGCCGATGTCGGCGGGGAAGGGCGACGGGCTGATGGGCCATATCTGCGCCAGGTTATTGGCCAGCCAGGGAGCGATTCCCAGCAGGGCGACGGCGGGCAGGCCGATGGTCAGCGCCCAGCGTGACGCCGGATTGACCCCGT
Source organism: Chloroflexota bacterium (assembly GCA_026707225.1). Taxonomy (GTDB): domain Bacteria; phylum Chloroflexota; class Anaerolineae; order Aggregatilineales; family Phototrophicaceae; genus UBA6055. The sequence goes on along the minus strand of JAPOXG010000036.1, from coordinate 23,398 downwards.
GGCCCTTTGGCGACCAGGTCAGGACGAGCAGCGCGATCCAACTCAGCAGCATGAGGAGGCTCAAGCTCAGGCTGGTATAGGCGACGGCGCCCATCATCAGACCGGCGGCGACTAGATCGGCGGGGTTGCACTTGCGCAAGAGGCGCAGGGCGTAGAGCATGTATGCCGCCATGAAGAGCAGCGCCAGCAATTCTGCGAAGTGTCCGTCCAGGTAGCTGCGAAAGAGGCCGAGGCTGAGCAAGGTCGACGCCGCCAGCGCACGCCCGAGCCGCTTGTCGCTCAATTCGGCGCCGAAGTCGTATGCCAGCCAGATGATCAGCAAGGCAAGCACAGCCGCGGCGCTGAACTGAATCAATGGAATCGGCTGATCCAACTGCGCGCTGAGATAGGCGGCGAGGGCATGGAAACCTGGCGAAACGATGACCGGTTCATCAAAATGGAAGGGCGCCAGCGAATGGAAAGAACCACCGTCGCGGGCGGCCAGGCTGTGGAAGCCGACGATCTGTCCCGCGTCGCCCAGCGGCGCCGGTAGGTGTAAAAGCGGAATGAGGAGGAGGAGGGCGACGAAAGCGAAGAAGATCAAGTCGCCGGGACCGGGCCAGCCCTGATCGCGGTCATCCAGACGCTCGCCGCGGGCTTCGGCGCGCGCTTGGGCGGTCGAGAGCGTACCGCCGAGCACGACGCCGGACAGCAGAGCGAAGAGCAGGTAATCGACCACCAGCGTGTCCCAACCGAAGGCTTCGGCGCAGAAGACGGCGCCGCCCACAACGAGACCCAGGCAGAGCGTTGCGGCGAGAGCGACGCGTGGCTGGGCGGTGAGCCAGGCGGGCGAAAGCATCGCGCCAGCGCCAAGCAAGACAGCGGCTAGAATGAAGGAGACGAAGAGGCTCATCGCGAACGGGCTGGGCTACCAAACACGCTGGATTGCATATTGGTCGAATGTCGAGTCGCTGGAGATGACGGGGATATTTTCCACGTACGATTGCGCGATGAGCAGGCGGTCGAAGGGGTCGCGGTGGTGTAGGGGCAGATCGGCTACACGCTTAAAATGCGAAACTTTAATTTGAAGCAGTTCAAACTGATTGCTGTTTAACTGATGGACGATAAACTCTGGAAAAGGTCGATGCAACACCAGTCCCCTTCGGAGATTGACTTTGATGGCGATTTCCCAGATGCTCGCCATGCTTAGGTAGATTACGTTGTCGAAATCTTTAATGCGTTCCGCTGCGACTGTGCTTAAACGTCTGTCGTTATAGACGAACCACAGGAATGCAGATGTATCGAGCAGGTAGTTCATTCCATGTAGGGTTTGAATTCGGGAAGCGGCTCGTAGAATTCGTCAGTGATTGTGATTTGGCCTTTTGCGCTGCCGGGTTTGCGCGGTCCCTTTTTGGGGATTATCGTGGCGACGAGTTCATAGGCTTTGTCATCCTCACCAATGAGGATGACGGTGCCCCCCTCATTGGCGTGTTCCAAAACCTTGTCCAAGTCTTGCTTCGCTTCTTCTAGGGTGAAGGTCTTCATGACGAGACTCCTGAGACATGCTCAATCAGATTATACACCATGAATCGGAAACTCAACGAGCGGCGCGGCTACCAGAGTCGTTGGATTTCGTATGAATCGAAGGCGACGTCGCTTGTGAGGACAGGGATGTTCTCGACTTGCGATTGCGCGATGAGAAGGCGGTCGAAGGGGTCGCGGTGGTGGTAAGGGAGGTCTGCGACTTGTTTTAGGTGGGACAGTTCTATGTTCAGAATCTGTATTCGTTCAGCCTGCAACTCGATATCCACGAATTCTACGAACGGACGAGGCAACTCCAGCCCTCGGCCCAAATTAGACTTTATCGCCAACTCCCAAATGCTAGCCAAGCTCAAGTAAAAGTCGTCACTTGACTCTTCGAGAACTCTTCTTGCTAACGTGCTCAGCTTTCTGTCGCCGGTAACGAACCAAAGAAAGGCCGAAGTATCGAGCAAATAGCTCATTTCGTATAAGGTTCGAATTCTGGCAATGGTTCATAGAACTCATCAGTTATCTTGATTTTACCTTTGAGACGCCCGGCTTTGCGCGGGCCCTTTTTGGGGACAATCGTGGAGACGAGTTTGTAGGCTTTGTCATCGTTTCCGATTAGGATGACGGTGCCGCCCTCATTGGCGTGTTCCAAAACCTTGTCCAAGTCTTGCTTCGCTTCTTCTAGGGTGAAGGTCTTCATGACGAGACTCCTGAGACATGCTCAATCAGATTATACACCATGAATCGGAAACTCAACGAGCGGCGCGGCTACCAGAGTCGTTGGATTTCGTATGAATCGAAGGCGACGTCGCTTGTGAGGACAGGGATGTTCTCGACTTGCGATTGCGCGATGAGAAGGCGGTCGAAGGGGTCGCGGTGGTGGTAAGGGAGGTCTGCGACGAGCTTGAGGTGGGCAATGTTGATTTCTAGCAGTTCGAATCGGTTTGTTCTCAACTCTCCGTCTATGAAATCAGGAAACGGCTCATGCAATACGAGTCCCCTGCCAAGATTCGCTTTGATGGCCAATTCCCAAATGCTTACAATGCTCAAATACGTCGTCGTATCGGCGTCTGATATTAAGCTACTGGCAACGTTGCTCAGCTTTCTGTCATCATAGACGAACCAAAGGAATGAAGCTGTATCAAGCAGGTAACTCATTTCATGTAGGGTTTGAACTCGGGCAATGGCTCGTAGAACTCATCGGTGATTGTGATTTTGCCTTTGGCACTGCCAGGCTTGCGCGGTCCGGGCTTAGTATAGATCGTAGCGACGAGTTTGTAGGCTTGGTCGTCGTCGCCAATGATGATCACAGTACCGCCCTCTTTGGCGTGTTCCAGCACCTTATCCAGGTTTTCTCTTGCTTCCTCAACGGTGACTTTCTTCATTGCGTGACTCCTGAGACATGCTCAACCAGATTATACACCAATGAATCGGGAACTCAACGAATGGGTCTGTCAGCGCACAGACTCTCATCTAGCCAGCGGTCAAGCTACCAAACGCGCTGGATTGCATATTGGTCGAATGTCGAGTCGCTGGTGATGACGGGGATGTTTTCCACTTGGGATTGCGCGATTAGCAGTCCATCAAAGGGGTCGCGGTGGACAAGAGGCAGGTTCGCGTATTGCAGCAGGTGCGTGACCTTGATCTCAAGCAACCTGAAACTGTTTGCCGCAAGATGTGTATCCAGCCAGTCGGACAATGAATCCATCGTAAGTTCCAGTTTGCCAATGCGATACTTAATAGAGAGTTCCCAAATGCTAACGAAACTGAGGTAAACGTTGTTTCGCAAATCGCCGACAATTGACCTGGCTTGAGGACTAAGTTCAGCTTGTGCGGATACGTACCACAGGAAAGTCGATGTATCGAGCAGATAGTTCATTTCATGTAGGGTTCAAATTCGGGCAAAGGCGCGTCAAAGTCATCGGACAACTTGATTGATCCAATGGCGCTGCCCGGCTTGCGCGGCTTGTTGACCGGCATGCGCTTGAGGAGCAATTCATATTCCCGACCATCGCTGCCGATGATGTAGATGGTCAGACCTTCTTGCGCGTCTTTCATCAGTTCGTCGAAGTTGGCGACCGCTGATTCCATCGTGTAAGTTTTCATGGCGAAACTCCCGCCGCTGCAATCAGGTCGATTATACACCAGCCGGATGGGAACTCAACCAGCGCGTCAGGCATCGTCTGGCCTTCCATAGAGCCACCAGAATGTCGCTCTCGGATAAACCGCTTCCAATGGTGGCGCCCAGATGAACTCCCCCGCGTGGAGGAGCCGCCGCAGCGCCTGATCGGCCGGACGGGGCGCCGCCGCCGCATCGCGCTTCTCGTAGCCGAATTCGTCCAGCGCCAGGAGGATTTCCTGCACGATGGTCCGCCTTAGCGCCTCAACGGGATAGGCGCCCCCGCAATCGCGCGGGTTTTCGCTGCATTCACGGAAGAAGCCAGCCATCACCTTCAAGCGCATGGGGACTTCGCGCCCCAGCTTCTTCTCGTAGTGCAGGGTCCATTCGCGCTGCAAGTCTGCGTGCTGCGCCAGCGCGGCATCAAGCCGAATCCCGTCCGCGCGTTTCAGCTTGGCGCGGAGATGGCTCAGCCGACGCCGCCTGAGCAGCAGGGCGCCGATCGTCATTTGGGGCCTGCTGGAGCCGCGGAAGAAACCGACGCCGACCGGCAGGTACATGGCGTCGCCGAGCAGATAATCGCCCAGCCGCTCGACCATTTGCTCGAGCTCGTCCAGGTCGCGCTTGAGCGAGTATCTGGCGGACATGAAATAATGAGACTAATCAACTTGTACAGGACGAAATCACTATTGTTGAGCCGCTATTTCTCCGTGTTCACGCTGATATCAATTAGAACAGAGTAAATGTCATCCAGTTTTCGGTTTGTCTGGTTGACCTGTTCGGAAATCCGATTAAGAGCTTTTACGACATCTCCGTCACTCCATCCGCTACCAAGTGCGCGCGACTGAATCTCTTCCAATTTCTCTAGTTTGCGGAATACGTCGTCTAAATCTCTGAACGCCATTATGTTCCTCCAATTTCGAATGAAGCTGTCTACAGATCTGGTAGAAGTTTGTCCTGATTGCACTCGCAAACGTCTAAGCCGAGTTGATCGCTTCCCAGATGCGATGCGGCGTCAATGGCATATCGAGATGGCGCAGGCCGTAGGGTTCGAGCGCGTCGATGACGGCGTTGACCACCGCCGGCGTCGAGCCAATCGTCGCCGCTTCGCCAATGCCCTTAGCGCCCAGCGGATTGAGCGTGGTCTCAGTTACTGTCTTGGCGATGGTGAAGGTCGGGAAGTTGTCGGCCCGCGGCATGGTGTAATCCATCATGGTGCCGGTCAAGAGTTGGCCCTGCTCGTCGAAGATGATCTCTTCCAGCAGCGCCTGGCCGATGCCTTGAGCCAAGCCACCGTGAATCTGCCCCTCGACCAGCAGCGGGCTGATGCGCGGACCGCAATCATCGACTGAATAGAATTCTCGCAGGCTGATAAGGCCCGTGTCCTTTTCGACCTCGACCACAGCGACGTGTGTGCCGAAGGGATAGATGAAATCCGGCGGGCGGAAGAAATCAGTCGCTTCCAGGCCGGTGTCGATGTCATCGGGCAGGTTGTCCGAGTAGGCGCGCGCGGCGATTTCTCCTAGCCCGAGGCTGCGGCTGGGCACGCCCTTGACGCGGTACTCGCCATCGGCGAATTCGATATCGCCGGGCGAGGCTTCCAGCATGTGGGCGGCGATTTGGAACGCTTTCTCGCGCACTTTCTCCGAGGCGCGCATGATGGCGGAACCGCCGATCGCCAGGCTGCGGCTGCCGAAGGTGCCGACGCCGACTGGCTGCGAGCCGGTGTCGCCGTGGCGCACGACGATATCCTCGTAATCCGCGCCAATCTCGTCAGCCACCATTTGGGCGAAGGTCGTTTGCAGACCCTGCCCGTGGGGCGAGGCGCCGGTGTAGACAGTAACGGCGCCGCTGGGCTCGACGCGCACCTGGCCGCTCTCGTAGGGACCGAAGCCGCACATTTCGACGTAGGTCGCCAAGCCAATGCCTAGCAGCCTGTCCGAACCGTTGGAGCGGCGCGCGGCTTGCTCGGCGCGGAGGGCGGCGTAATTCGATGTCTCAAGCGCCGTATCCAGATTCGCTTCATAATCGCCGGTGTCATAGGTGGAGCCGGTCGGCGTCTTATAGGGGAACTGTTCCGGCTTGACGTAGTTGCGGCGGCGCACGTCGGCGGCGTCCATACCGAGTTGGTCGGCGATCATCTCGATGGCGCGCTCGATGTAATAGATGGCTTCCGGGCGGCCGGCGCCGCGATAAGCCGCTACCGACACCGTGTTGGTGAAGACGTTGCTGGCTTTGAAGCGCACCGATTGGATGTCGTAATTGCCAGTCGCCATCAAGCCGGTTAGATGGGCGATATCGTAGAAGGGCGGGTAGGCGCCTAATTCGCCGATGACGTGCAGGCGCAAGCCCAGGATCCTGCCGTCGCCATTGAAGGCGACCTCGATATCGGCGATCTGCGAGCGGCCATGGGTGGTGGAGATGAAATGCTCGACGCGGGTGCCGGCCCATTTCAGCGGCATGTTATGGATCTGCGCCAGCTTGGCGACGGCGATTTCTTCCGGATAGAGCTGGTTCTTGACGCCGAAACCGCCGCCGACATTGGGCGCGATCACGCGCAGGGTGCTTTCCGGCAGGCGCAAGACGCCAGCCAGGGCGCTGCGAACGCCGTGCGGGATTTGTGTGCTCGACCAGAGGGTAAGCCCCCCGGTGACGGCATCGGGAGCGGCCGCCACCGCGCGCACTTCCATCGGCACACCGGCGACGCGTTGGCTCAGCATGCGTTGGCTGAGCGTGTGGGGCGCGCCCGCGAAGACGTCGTCGATGTCGTTGGTTTTCTTCTCGCCCTCGTCGATGATATTGCTATCGAGATCGTCGAAGACCGGCGGGGCGGCGCCGCTGTAGGCGCTGAGCAGATCGGCGGCGGCGGGCAACTCTTCCCAATCGACCTCGATATCATCGAGCGCGTCTTCGGCGATTTCGGCGCTGGTCGCGATGACAGCCGCCACCACTTCGCCGACGTGCCGAACGCGGTCAACCGACAGAGCGAGATGGCTGTAGCGCTCCTGCGCGTGATCGCCGCCGGCGACCGGCACCGGTTCGTATTGATCGCGCAGGTCCGCGCCAGTGACCACGGCCGCAACGCCGGCGCGCGCCGCTGCGGCACTTGTATCGATGCGCAAGATTTTGGCGTGGGCGTAGGGACTGCGCAGGAAGGCCACGTGGCACATGCCTGGCAGCTTGATATCGCCGACGTATTTGCCGGCGCCGGTGATAAGGCCGGGATCCTCTTTGCGTTTGACGCTTGCGCCTACCAGTGAGCGTAAAACCATTTCCATCACTCCTCTTGGATTGAATTCGGTTCAGCAAATTGTGTTTTTCTATGAAACCGTATTCGAGCGTTCATCGCAATTGAAGTTTCACTCGCAAGTATTCCATACCTCGATTGCCTTTGATGCGATTGCAGGAACCACACAATAGTTGCAAATTCTCGATGTGATCAGTGCCGCCTTTTGAGCGTGGGACAATGTGGTCGACTTCGAGGTTTTGTATTTGGAAATGCTCGCCGCAGCCTTCACAGTTTCCCGCTTGCTCGCCGTAGAGCGCTTTCTTGTGGCTGGCGGGCCGCGGCAGTTTGCCCAAGTCCGTCCGCTGGGGGATGTCCGTTCGGTGGATTGGATCGGCGAAGAGCCCGAGTTCGTTGCGCAGGCGCATCTTGGTGAGTTCTATGGCTTTGCCCGCCACGTCAATGCCTGCCCACTGCCGTTCCAAATCCTGCGCGGCGATGCACGTCGTGGCGCAGCCACAGAAAGGATCGAGCGCCATGGCGCCTTCATTGCTGCCGGTCGCGATCAGGCGGCGATAGAGGGCGAGCGGTTTCTGGGTGGGATAGCCGGTGCGCTCTTTGTCTGAATTATTAAGTTTTGGAATATCCCACACGTCGTCTAGCGGAACGCCATATCGCACTGCCTCATCCAAATACCTTCGAACTCGTTTCCCGCCGCCGCCATCGGATAATACGTATTCTCGCCCGCTCTCATCAACACGGACTTTCTGCTTTCGGACTTTGACGTATTCCGCTTTACTTTTCCAGGCTCTCACAGGCGTATGAAATACCGCGCCATCCGCTTTTGCGTAAAACAGGATGACATCGTGACGCCGCTCAATGTGAGCTCTCAGACGTTTATTCCAGCCCGAATAATGCCAGATTATTTCGTTGCGAAAACTGCTCCGTCCGAAAATGGCATCCATGACCAGCTTAAGATAATGGCTCATGGTGGGATCGCAGTGCAGGAATATGCTGCCCGTTGCTTTGAGGATACGGCGCATCTCCAGAATTCTGACCGCCATGTACGCCAAGTAGGATTTATCGCTATCGGTCATGGCGGCGAGCAAGACGCGGTATAGCGCCCGGTGCTTGCTCTCTATCAGATTTATCCACTCGGTATCTATATCCGACAACGTCCAGGTATCTTTGAATTCGGCGCCGGCCGCCTGCGAGCCTATTGGCGCGGCGTAATTTGCGTTGGAGTTGAAGGGAGGGTCTAGACAAATCAAGTCGACGCACTCAGAGTTCATACCGCGCATGATGTCGAGGCAATCGCCAGTCCAAACTGTTTGGTTTTGGAAGTTAGGTTTCATGCGCGAAATGAGGCGATCCCTCCGCAATCGGTGGTTTTCTTGCCAGTCTCGCGGCTAGGGGTTCCCGGGCGGTCAACCGCATAACCTTTTTTCATCCAGCCCTTGGTGCCGTCTTCGAGATTATAGACCTGGTCTTGATCGTAACCCATGCCTAGCAGGAAGAGCGCCGCCTCGGACGAGCGGACGCCGGTATTGCAAACGAGTATCACCGGCGCCTCCTCGCTGATTTCGTCGAAGCGGGCCGGGAACTCGCTCAGCGGGATGTTGAACGTGCCCGGGATATTGACTTCGGCGTGTTCGTCCTCTTCGCGCACATCAATGAGTTGATAATCGCCGCCCGCGCCGCTGGTGAATTGATCGCGGTAATCTTCGCTGCTTATGTCGGTGTACATACGGCTCTCCGCGCGGGGTAACAGTCGCGAGCATTATAGCGACGGCGCATTCGATTGCCAAATGCGGTTGACTCTTGCGGGCCGGCCAATCTAGTCGTCGCCGCCAATCCCAATGGTAGGGACGACTCTGTGAGTCGCCTGCCGGCCCATACTGAATGCAGGGGTGAGCCCCCGGCTCGCCCGGACACGTCTGTGGTGGCTAAGTCGAACACTGGACATGATTTTGGCGTTTAACTCGCGCGATACCAATCCACGGTTTGGCGAAGGCCTTCTTCAAAGTTGACGATGGGTTCATAGCCGAGCAGTTCACGCGCTTTGGCGATGTCGGCGCGGGAGTGCTTGATATCGCCGGGCCGCTCAGCTTGGTGGATTGGCGCCAGGTCGGTTTCCAGGATCGCGTTCAATTGCGCGACCAGGTCGTTGATGAGGATGCGTCCGCCCCCGGCCAGATTGATGGTCTCGCCGGCGGCGTATGGCGCGGTGCAAGCGAGCAGATTCCCCTGCGCGACATTGTCGATATAGGTGAAGTCGCGGCTTTGCGTCCCGTCGCCGAAGATCGTCGGTCTTTCGCCACGCAGCATGTCAGAGATGAATTTGGGGATGACAGCGGCGTAGGTCGAGGTTGGGTCTTGCCGGGGACCGAAGACGTTGAAATATCGCAGCGAGACCGTTTCCAGGCGGTAGCTGTGGCAGAAGGCGGCGGCGTAGTATTCGCCGATCAGCTTGGCGACGCCGTAGGGTGAAATGGGCGCTGGACTCATCGATTCAACTTTGGCGTCGCCCGCTTGATCACCGTAGGCTGACGACGAGGCGGCGTAGACCAGGCGCTTGACGCCGGCGTCGCGGGCGGCGATCAGCAGATTCAGCGTACCGGTGGCGCAGTGGCGGTGGGTTTCGAGCGGGTCGGCGATGCTGCGCGGAACCGATGGCAGCGCCGCCTGATGCAGCACGAAATCGACGTTTTGCAAGACCGGGCGCAGCGTCTCCGGCTCGGTGATGCTGCCGATGGTGATGGACAGGTCGCCATTGAGCGATTTGAGGAAGTCCAGATGCGCTTGTTTGCCAGTGATGAGATTATCGATGACGCGGACGCGCTGCCCCTCGCGCAGCAGACGCTCGGCGATATGCGAGCCGATGAAGCCGGCGGCGCCAGTGACGAGGTAGGTTTGCGGCATGGGATTCCTCGTATGTGGTCGGCTCTGGATTGTAGACGCGCCATTAAATTGGGGAAAGAGTCGGTTATAATGATTGCGCGGCGGGCGCGATGCCCGGCAGGGGGAGGTCCATGCGATGGCGGAGAAGCGCGTCGAAAAAGAGAGTGAGCGGCAGAAGCCGAACATCCGCGAGGAAATCGACGGGGTCAAGTTTCACAAGCTGGCGCCGGGTGTCACGACCCATCCGCTGGTTCGCAGCGGGCGACCCTGCCTCGAAGGCACGACCATTATGGTTACGGACATCGTTGCCGTGCGCAAGTACCACGAAATGGAACCAGAAACAATCGCTGACCACTATGCTTTAGACGTCAGTATGGTGGAAGACGCGCTGGCCTATTACGCGGCGAATACCAACTACATTGATACCGATCTCGAGATAGACGGCGTAAATGACATGCAATTGGCGGAAGCAAAATTTGGAACCCGATCGGATTCGATTCTATCTCGACGAAAACCTGTCACCTGAAATTACCAAGCAATTGGCGCAACACGGAGTAGACGTCATACGCGGACCGCTCAAGGTCGCCGACATTTGCCATCTGAAACGGGCCAAAGCCTTAGAGCGTGTTTTGTGCACGAGAGACCGAGACTTTCTTCGATTGCACGCGAGGGGAGAAGAACATGCCGGAATCATCAAAGGTCTGAAGCGTCACACCATTGGCGATTGGGTAAACTTTCTGAAGTTCGTCCATGCCATCTGCGCGCCGGATGATTTGCGAAATAATGTTGAGCATCTTTTTCCTGTCGAGTGACCAAGTTAAGCAGGCAATTGTGGTTAGAGCGACTCGTTGAGCATTGCATTGTGAAGCGCGACTTTCAAGTCAGTTCCAGAGATATCTAGCTTGAACGGATCGCTGATTTCGAAGAGCGGAAACAGCGCCGGTTATAATGATTGCGCGTCGGGCGCCACGCCCGCCAGGGGGAGGGCAGTGCAATGGCAGAAAAGCGCGTCGAAAGCGAAATAGTACGCCAGAAGCCCGATATCCGCGCGGATATCGACGGGGTCAAGTTTCACAAGCTGGCGAAGGGCATCACCACGCATCCCTTGGTTCGCAGCGGCCGGCCCTGCATCGAGGGCACGACCATTATGGTGACGACTATCGCGGGTCTGCGGAACTTCCATGATATGGACGCGCAGCAAATTGCTGATCACCTTTGGCTTGAGCTGTTTATGGTCGAGGACGCTCTGAACTACTATGCCGATCACAAACAGTACATTGACGTATGCAACCAGCTTGCCAGCATAAATGGCAGACAGTTCGCAGAAGCGCACTATGGCACAAACCCGGATTCGATTCTATATCGACGAGAATCTCTCACCTGAGATTGTTACGCAGTTGAGCGCCTGAGATGATTGGCGATGTTGAATTCCAGCAGCTGTCAGGCATATAATGGAAACGCGCCGTATCGTGCGCAGCTGCAGGCGAAAGGGTGTTGTAATGGCAGAAGAAACAATTGTTAAGACTGTCGAGCGAGAGGCTGCGGTATCTCGGGACGAATATGATGGCGTCAAGTTTCACCCGCTGGCGCCGGGCATCACGACGCATCCATTGATTAGAAGTGGCAAACCTTGTATCAAGGGTACCGGCTTGAAAGTGACGGATATTGTAGCGTTGAAGACCTTCCATGATATGAAGCCGCCGGATATTGCGAATTACTACGAGATTAATCTCGCGCAAGTCAATGACGCGTTGAACTTCTACGCGTCACATACTGACTATATTGATACCGATATACTGATTGACGACGCAAACCACGAGCAGTTGGCCGAAGCTCAATATGGCTCATCAGGAAATCCGCTTTTATCTCGACGAAAACCTGCCTCCTGAGTTAGCGGTGCAGTTGGAGGCACATGGTATAGACGTCGTTCGAGGGCCGCTGCATGACAGCGATTTGAATCACCTTCTACGAGCCAGCGCGCAAGGACGAGTACTGTGCACGCAAGACAAAGATTTCACGAAGTTGTTTGGAATTGTCAACCAGCATGCAGGGATAATTAAAGGCTATCATTTGAAGCACAACATTGGTACATGGGTGCGGTATTTGAAGTTTGTCCATGGCGCCTGCACTCCCGATGATATGAGAAACGCCCTCGAATATGTCTTTCGTGTAGATTAACTATGTAAACTCAGAGCCTGAAACACAGACCATAATCGACGTATAGTCGTGGTCACTTTGGATTCGTGTTTATGGGTCACTGCCGGACAGTTTATGGAATACGGTTCACCGCACAAGGCAAAAGCGACAGAACTCGAGCTGATCCTCGACCGTTGGGAGCAGCGCTACGAGTGGCGGCTGCTTTCGCGGACGGTCCCGCGCTCGCTGATCGCGGCTCTGTTGATGAGCCTGGTTATTGGCGTGGTCGGTTATTGGCGCTTTCGGCTGCCGGCCGAGCACCTGGCGCTGATCGCGGGCGGGCATTGCGCCTTGGGCGGCATCCTCAACATCTTGTATACGTTGGTTTTTCCGCGTTCGCTGCTGGAGAAAGCGCGATACTTCGATATTGAATTCGGCTTGCGCGAGCGCGTCTCGACCGCTTTCGAGTTGATGCACGGTCGCATCAAGACCCATCCCGAGATTGAGGCGCGGCAGATTGCCGATGCGCTGGCGCGGGCGCGCGCGATTGACCCAAGCGAGCGCATCCGCATGGACTTTCGGCCGCGAGAGCTAACCATGTTGCTTGTGCTGCTGGGCGCGATGGTCGGTCTGGCGCTGCTGCCCGCGATTGCTGGGGAAAATTTCTTGCCGGACCCGCCGTCGGCGGCTATTGAGGCGGCGAAGGAAGACCTGAGCGAGATCATCGAGACCGTCGCCAAAGACACCGACCTGGACGATGTCGACCGGCAGGAATTGCTCGAGGCGCTGGAAATCGCGTTGGAGAGGCTGGAAGAGGAAGCTATCAGCGAGGAAGAAGCCTTCGCCGCCATGAGCCAGCTTCAGGCGGAGCTGGAAGCGCTGGAGCACAAGCTGGAAGACACGATTGAGCTCGATCAAAGCACGACGGAGGCGGCGCTTGAAGCCTTGGAAGATTTCATCGCGCCTTCGGAAACAGAAAACCAGGCTTTGGAGCAAGCGGGCGAGCAGGACTCGGCAGCCAATTTGCGAGAAATGCTGAGCGCCCTGGAGCAGCTCGCGCAGGAGGCGGATCAAATGAGCGCCGAAGAATCGCAGGCTGCGGCTGAGGCGATGCAGGCGGCCGCCGAATACATGGCGGAAATGAGCGAAGCGCTGGCGGAGCGGATGCGGACGCTGGCGGAGGCGCTGGAGAACGCCGATATGGAGAGCCTGCAGGAAGCCATGGACGCCTTGCGCGAACAGGTTGAAGGCGCGCAGGAACAGCAAGAGCAGAATCAGGACGCGCGCGCGATGCTGGGTGAGCAATCGGAGATGATGGACGAGGCGGCCGAAGCGATCGCGCGGGAGCAGGCGCAGGACGGCCAACCGCAGCCGGGCGCCCCGCAGAACGGCGAGCAGGAGCCCGGGCCGGGTCAGCAGCCTGGCGGGCAGCAAGGGCAACAGCAATCGGCGCAGGCGCGGCCGGGCGAAAACCCGGGGAATCAACAGTCGGACCGCAATCGCCCAGGTTCGGAACAGAGCCAGGGCAACAATAGAGACAGTCGCTCGGCGGGCGCGGGCGCGGGCGATGGGGCGCCGAGCAATGAAAGCCTGCCGGGCAGCGCGGGCGACGATCAAGGCGCTGATACCGAGAATAATCCCACGGGCCAGGGCGAGATCGAATATGAGGCGATTTACAGCCCCAGCGGCATCAGCGGCGGCGGCGAAAATGAAATTCGCCTGCGGACGGACCCCGGCGACACGACCGTGGCGGAAGGCGAGTTTGATGATAATCCCTTCGGCGAATCGCGCGTGAGCTATGACACCGTCTTCAGCGAGTATCAGAATGCCGCCAATCGCGCGATGGAGAGTGATTATGTGCCGCTGGGCTTGCGCGATGTGGTGCGAGAGTACTTCACCTCGCTGGAGCCGCGGGCGGGATAAGGCTTCAGATGGTTGACCTGCTGATTCGCAACGCCAGCGTCCTGCAATTGCGCGATGAGAGCGCCGCTGTCCTCGTCGAGCAAGATCTAGCGGTGAAGGGCAATCGCATCGAATCGATCACAACGAGCGGAACGATCGACCCCTCGGCAGCCAAGTCTGTGATAGAAGCGGATGGTCAGCTGGCGATGCCTGGCTTCATCAACACCCACGCGCATGTGCCAATGGCGCTTTGGCGCGGACTGGCCGAAGACGTCAATATCGCGAGCTGGTTCAACGATTATATCTGGAAGCTGGAAGCCAACCTGGAGCCGGAAGACGTCTTTTGGGGCATGCAGCTGGGTCTGCTGGAGATGATCGAGGCGGGCGTCACTGCGGTCGCCGATCATTACTGGCACATGGAGTACGCGGCGCGGGCGGTCGAAAAAGCGGGAACGCGGGCGCTGTTGGGGCAGGCGATGTTCAGCGCCAATGGCATGGGGCAGATCGAGGAGACGGCCGCCTTCGTCAAGCGCTGGGATGGGCAGGCGAACGGGCGGATTCGCGCGATCATGGCGCCGCACGCGCCTTATACCTGTGATGACGATTTCCTGCGCGCGACCGCGAAAACGGCCGAGTCGCTGGGCAGCGGCATTCACATGCACGTCGCCGAGACGCGCGCGCAGACGCAAGCCAGTTTGCGGAAACGCGGGCAGACGCCGATTGAAGTTGCCTTGGATTGCGGGATCTTCGCCGTGCCAACCATCTTGGCGCACGTCAAAGGGGCGACGCCTGGTGATCTGGAAATCCTGGCGGACTTGGAAGCGCCGGTTGGCATCGCGCATTGCCCGAAGACTTACGCCAAGCTGGCGACGGGCTTGAACAACCTGGTCGAAGTGCGGTCGCTGGGCATCGCGGTCGGCTTGGGCAGCGATGGCGCGGTCAGCAACAACACGCTCGATTTGTGGGAGGCGATGCGCTTGACGGCGCTGGGGCAGAAGCAGTTGACGGGCGATGCGGCGAAGCTGACCATTCCGCAGGCGCTGACCATCGCCACGGTCGAGAGCGCGCGCGTTTACGGGCAGCCGGACGAACTGGGCGATTTGGCCGCGGGCAAACTAGCCGATATCATCCTGGTGGACTTGAGCGGGGCGCATCATTTCCCCTTGAACAGCGTGACGGCGAGCCTGGTCTACAACGCCCGCGCGGGCGATGTGCGGACTGTGATTTGCGATGGGCGAGTCATCATGCGCGAGCGCGAGCATTTGACGCTGGATAAAGATGAAATCTTCGCCAACATCGCGCCGCGGATGGCGCGCCTGCGCCGGCGAGAGGACGCGGACAACATTCAGACCTACAATCCCTGAGCGGAATCCTTCACGCCAACATGATAGCGTAATCCAGGGCGGCGCGCAGGCTGCCGGGGTCGGCGATGCCTTTGCCCGCGATATCGAAGGCGGCGCCGTGGGCGGTGGTGGCGCCGATGACGGGCAAGCCCATCCATAGCGTGGCAATATCGGCGCGGGATTGAAGTTTGCGCGCGATGTTCATTTGGTCGTGATACATGCAAACGACGCCATCGAAATCGCCATCGAGGGCGCGCTTGAAGACGATATCGGCGGGCACGGGTCCGCTGACGTCGATGTCAGACGATTGCGCCTCTTTGATCGCGGGCGCGATGATGTCGATTTCTTCGCTGCCGAAGAGGCCGCCTTCGCCAGCATGTGGGTTGAGGGCGGCGCAGGCGATGCGCGGCGCTGCGAAGCCGAGACGGCGCAGCACACGATGCAGCTGCGCGATGGCGCGGCAGACGCGCTCGACGCTGAGCTGGCTGACGATGTCCTTGAACGGGATGTGCTCGGTGACGGCGACCGCCCAAATCGGACCGGCGGCGCCCAGGATATAGGGATCGTCGCTGTCGGTGAGCTCGCCCAGAAATTGCAGCTCGTCGTAGGTATCGTAGCTGGCGGCGCGGAAAGACTCCTTATTCATCGGCGCCATGACGACGCCGTCGACCTGTGATTCCATGGCGAGTTCGTAAGCCAGCGCCAGATAGCGGGCAGCCGCTTCGCCCAGCTTGGGATGGACGATCGGCGGCGGAAGCGGACCCAGCTCAAAGCCGGGCGGGCTGAGGACGTCCGGCATCTCCGGCTGGAAGCGCGCTTCGGCAAGGTCGCTAATCTGGCGGAATCGCAGCGCTGCCCCCAGCGACGCCGCGATATTTCGCATAGTCATGAAGTCGCCGATGACGAATGGGCGGCACCTGTCGTACCAGTTCGCGTCCGTCAGCAGCTTGACGATGAGTTCTGGTCCGATGCCGGCCGGGTCGCCCATGGCGATGGCGATTGTTGGATTGCTCACGACGGCTCCTGCTTGCTTCAGAATCGTTGTATCGTAGCTGATGCATGCGCCGCAGTCCACTGGGTGAGTGTGTCCGGCGAGAGAATAGAATCAGGTTGAAGCCGAAAATGTAGGGGCGATCCTTGGACCGCCCGCGAAAACGCGCGTGATGTCTGGGCGAATCAAGAGTCGCCCCTACACGAATCTTCAGACAATTGCATGACTTTCTTAGAGTCGCTTTGTCGTTGTGGGTAGTAGCGTTGCTACATCTTCAACCGAAATGGATAGGCGCTTGTCAGGCGCGGCGTATTGTCGAAGCCGCTTGATTTGGGTATGATTCATCATATACTCTGCCGTTCAGTCCGCGATTCTTGAAAGCGGCGAAACATGAACGACATGTTCAACACCGACAACGCCGCGCAAGTGCTCCTGATCATCGTGAGCAGTTATTTGATCGGCTCCTTCCCGACGGCTTATTTCGTCGGCAAAGCGAGGGACGTCAATATCTTCGAGGTCGGCAGCGGCAACATGGGCGGGACGAATGTGGCGCGCGCGGTGGGGAAGGGCTGGGCGATCTTCACCGGCTTGGTGGATGTCTTGAAGGGCATCTTCGCCGTCTGGCTGGCGCGTGATATGATCCTGCCGGAGCAGATCGGCGTGGCGACATCGGTATCGGCGACTTGCGTCGTGGTCGGGCACAATTGGTCGCTTTTCGCCACCGTGCTGACGGCGTCGGTCAAAGAGGGCAGGCTCAGGCTGATCGTGCGCGGCGGCAAAGGGGCGGCGACCGCCTTCGGCGCCATGCTGATGATCCAGCCCGCTCAGATTCTGGTCGCGGCGGTCATCGCGGCGGCGGTGATCGCGCGTACGCGTTATGTCTCGCTTGGCGTATTGATTGGCTTTGGGGTGGCGAATCTTTGGCTGATTCTCCTGGTCGGGACCGCGTTTCAGAAGCCGATCTTGCTCTTGTACGCCCTGGCCTTGACCGTGATGATTCCCTTGCGGCATTGGGGCAATGTGCAGCGCCTGCTGGCCGGCACCGAGCGGCGGCTGGGCGAGCGGGCGACGTAGCATTTCTGCGGAGGACTCGTCGACATCGACCGCCGACGCTGTCCGTCGGCACCTACAGCGCCGGCTGATCAGGTCTCAGAAAAGCCGGCGTCCTTTAGAAGCTGATCAACCTCATATCTGCTTATATAGCTGGACTCATTTCTTGTAGAGATGGCGAGCAGAGCCACGGTGTCAGCGTCATGCACGTAATAGGTGATGCGAAAGCCGCCACTTTTCCCGCTGCCTCCCGATGGGTTTGCGCGTCGGACGCGATAAACCACGTGGCCGATCCCCTTGTACAAGTCGCCGGGGCGCTCGCCACGTTCTAATGCTTCGGTAAGCGCGTCAACTTCGGTTAAAGCGGATGGGAATCTGCGCCCCAGCCGCTTGAGGCGCGACTGGAATCGCTTCGTATGAATGACATTAGTCGCCATTGATGCCAAGTTCGCGCCGTATCTCCCGCATACTTTCGGCGGCGTCAATCACTTCGCCCGCTTTAAGCTCCTTCAAACTGACAAGAATGTCATTTTTGTATTCATCTTGAAGCGAATGTATCTCTTCCGACGAGCCTTCATCTTTGGTTTTAAGGGCTGTTGGAGGTGACTGTTTCTTGCCGGGTGTCTTCAATGACATTTTCTTCCCTCGCGGGCTACCTATCGCTCATAGTGTAGCATGGGCTGAGAGGAATTCAAATCGCCAGCCTAGCAGTCTGTGATTGCAATACGACGCCAGAACCACTATCCTCGTCGGGTTAGATTCATTTGCGTTAGAGCAACATGATAATCGAAAGCGAAGCGGACCTGCGCGGCATGAAGCGCATCGGCGAAATCTGCGGCTTGACGCTGAAGCTGATGCTTGACCGCGCGGAAGCCGGCATGAGCACGCGCGACCTCGACGACATTGGCCGCGATTTCATGTTGAAGATGGGCGCGGTCTCAGCGCCGATACAAGCCTACGAATTCCCCGGTTACACTTGCATCAGCCTCAATGACGAAGCGGCGCACGGCGTCCCGCGCAAGGATCGTTTCATTCGCCCGGGCGATTTGCTGAATGTCGATGTGTCGGCGGTGCTGGAGGGCTATTGGGGCGATACCGGCGCCACCATCATCGTGCCGCCGGCGCGCGCCGATTTTGTAAAGTTATGCCAGGCGACGCGCAACGCCCTGCAACTGGCGATTGAGCTGGCGCGGCCCGGTCAGCGGGCGAGAGCGATCGGGCGGGCGGTGGAGAAATATGCCAAGCGCCGCGGCTATCGCACCTTGCGCGAGCTGGGCGGGCACGGCGTTGGGCGGCATATCCACGAAAAGCCGTCCATCCCCAATTTTCACAACCGGCGCAATCGCGATGTGCTCGAAGATGGCATGGTCTTGACGCTCGAGCCCTTCCTCAGCGCCGGGCGCGGGCGGATCAAGACGGCGGAGGATGGCTGGACGCTGCGCACGGTGGACGGCAGCGTGACGGCGCAATATGAGCACACAGTCATCATCAACGGCGGCGCGCCGATTCTGTTGACGGCGGTCGAGGGTGGCTATGTCTGAACGGACCATGGTAAGGAGGAGCGGGGCATGATAACCGGAATCGATCATATTGTCATTGCGGCGCTATCGCTGGAGCGGGCGATCGAGACCTGGCGCGCTCTTGGCTTCACCGTGGTTGAGGGCGGGAGGCATCCATACGGCTCCTACAACGCGCTGATTGGATTCGCCGATGGCAGCTATATTGAATTGCTCGGTTTCTACGAAGAGAGCCGGGACCATGTCTGGTGGGATCTGCTGCATGAGCGGGGCGGCGGCTTGATCGACTTCTGTATGGCGACCGATGATATCGGCGCTGATCATGCGGCCTTTCGCGCGCAGGGAGTCGAGTGCAGCGAGCTGATTGAAGGCGGGCGGGCGCGCCCCGATGGTTATGAGGTCAAATGGATCAACAACAAAGTGGAGGGTGACTGGCAAGGGCTCATCCCCTTCATCATCGAAGATGTGACGCCGCGGGCGGAGCGCCTGCCGCGGGAGACGGCGCACGCGAATGGCGTGACCGGCATTGAGAGCCTCAGCCTGGCGACGGGCGATGTGGCGCGCTATGCCGGGGTCATGTCCGCGGTGACGGGCACGGTGGGCGAAACGATCAGAGATGAAGAGCTGCAAGCCGTTGGCATGCGATTAACAGTCGGCGCGCATACATTGGAGTATCTGGCGCCCGCTGGTGGGGCGGGTCCGCTAGCGGCTCATCTGGCGGGGAATCGGCCCGTGCCGTATCGCGTTCGCTTCACGACGATGGGTGAGGCGCAGCGCTGGGGTCCGGCGGAGACGGAGGGCGTTCGGGTTGAGTTGGTGTGAGGGTCAGCACCTAATCCGAGTCACCGAAATAGGCTTTGAGAAACTCGTACACTTCTCGCTTTTGCGGCTGAGACGCTGATTGCACGATTGCAACAACGTTTAGCCATCCAGTTTCATCATCCCAATAGTTCTTTTTCATGACCTGATGCCGCCCACACAGAGGTTGCCATTTCGACGGATCCTTCGGATCAACCTCAGCATGTATGGCATGAGGCGTCTTGTGATCAGGGGTTAACTTGACTGTTCCGCCACCGACTGGATCAATATCGCCACTGCGCAAGTTGCAAGTGATTCCACCTTCCGTCCAGGCGCATCTATTGTCAAATTGTCCTAGCACCTGATTCCATGTAGATGCATTTGGACGAGTTCTTTTCGAAGCGGTATCTCGTCGTTCCGCATTTGGCATCATGTATTCGCTGATTTTGAGATCGCCTCTATTTCGCCACGAAAGAATCGTGTACCCATAGTCTGTTCTGAGTTCAGACAATCTCTGATGCCAGTTTTCCGGTTGTCGACCTGTTTCTGGATCGGTGGCAACTTCTATCAACTGTTCTCTTGTTGCTACTTTGCCGAGATTATCAAGGAAAAACGCCTCTATTCGAGCTCGGATTGAACGTTGAGTATACGGTCCTTTGAGCTTAGCGTTTCTATCTTCCATTTGTGGTTCTTACATAATTGGCTATACGGCCCTTTGTAACCGACAAATATTCCTCAGAACTATCACAAAGTACGGCTCGACGGTTGAGACGTAGACAGGCTTCACCGGTGGTTCCGGAACCGCACATGGGATCAAGTACAGTGTCATTTTCTCCTGTAGACATTAAGATAAGAGGTTCGATAACTGCCAGCGGCTTCTGTGCCGGGTGTCCAGTTTGCTCATTTCGTCCGACGAATCCAACATTCAATGGGACCTCCAATACTGACGGAGGACCAGGGACGAATCGCATCTTCCCCGTTTTCCATCTTTCCAATTGTTTGCCATTCAGGAAATTCTCCGGATATACGGTAGCGCCTTCTCTCGCCAAATGGAGACACGCATTCTGTGCGGAGCGCCATCCACGGATTACTGAAGGACAATTCTTGTAATACCAAGTCAGCCACGAAACCAGAGAAAATCCCTCGGGAATGTTTGGGATTTGGAACGCTAGAATTTCCGGAAAACCCCAAACAAATATGTGCTGTGCTTTTCTAGACGCGGCTGCAATAACACCCGAAAGCCAGTCATGATAGTCCGGTCTCGTTCCGCCGACTCCCTTGTTGTACCAGGGGTCAAGAATGATTGTGTTTACTGACTCTGTATTGCTTAAGGTATCGAGAACGTCCGCCGCTGACAGAATCTCAATTGATGCCGCTGATTGACATTTCTTGGTCATACTCTCGTCGGGAAACAATTGAATTTGAGACATTCTTGTAAGCTCCCAATGACTACTAACAATATTATCCTCGGCTTTATCGCTCTTCAAGCTATGGCAGACAGCGCTTGGTCAGTTTCCATGACTACGTAATTCCATTCGTCACGATTCAGCCACGCAGCCGCTGCAGCAAGCCGCTATGCCGCTCGGCGACTTTGTTGTTGTTGACGGCGATGCGCATCGCCTGGCGCGTGCCGACGAGGATGACGAGCCGTTTCGCCCGCGTGATGGCGGTGTAGAGCAGATTGCGCTGCAGCATCAGGTAATGCTGCGTCAAGATGGGCATGACCACGGCCGGGTATTCCGAGCCTTGAGAGCGGTGGGTGCTGATGCAGTAAGCGTGCATCAGGTCGTCCATTTCACTGTAATCGTAGACGATGTAGCCCCCATCGATAACCACTTCCAGCGAGTTGTCATCGTCATTGATGCTATCGATGAAGCCGATATCGCCGTTGAAGACGTCTTTGTCGTAATTGTTGCGCGTCTGCATCACCTTGTCGCCGACGCGGAAGAGACGGTTGCCCAGCTTGACCTCGGCCACGCGAAAGTCGCCATTTAGTTCGCTCTGCAAGCGGCTGTTGAGATTGTTCACGCCGGCGGCGCCGCGATACATGGGCGCGATGACCTGGATATCGCGCACGGGATCGAGGTCCCAGCGCTCAGGCACACGCCGCTTGACGATATCGACCATCATGTCGGCAACCGCCTCGGGGTCGCTGACGTTGAAGAAGAAAAAGTCGTTGGACATGTTTTTGGTATCGGGATGTCGCCCCTGGTTGATGCGGTGCGCGTTGCTGACGATGTGGCTGGCGTCGTCCTGGCGGAAGATCTGATTGAGGCGCGTCACCTGAGCGACGCCGCTATCGATGACATCGCGCAGGACATTGCCGGCGCCCACCGATGGCAGCTGATCGACATCGCCGACCAGCATCAAGTGGGTTGTCGGCTGCAAAGCGCGCAGCAAGCTGTAGAAGAGTTGCAAGTCTAGCATGGAGGCTTCGTCGATGACGACCATGTCGGTGGACAGCGGATTGGATTCGTCGTGTTCGAAGCCGCCCTCATCGGGCGAGAATCCGAGCAGACGGTGGATGGTGCTGGCGTTTTCGCCGCTGGCTTCAGCCAGGCGCTTGGCCGCGCGTCCGGTCGGCGAAGCCAGGTGAAAGCGCGAATCGCGCTCCTTCAGCGCGTTGATCAGCAATTGCAGCGTCGTGGTTTTGCCGGTGCCGGGTCCGCCGGTGAGGACGCTGACCTTGCTCGTCAGCGCCGCGCGCGCGGCATTGAGCTGCTGGGGAGAAAGCGACGCCTTGTTGCGCTCGCTCAATTTGGAAAGGTATTGCGCCCAATCGGTCTCGCGGTGGTCGCGGATGATTGGGCTCTTGCCGCGCGCGATGCTCTGGAGCAACCGCCCGGCGGCGGTCTCGGCGCGGAAGTAGCGGGGCAGGTAGACGGCTTGGATCGCTTCCTTCTGAGCATGATCGCGCAGCTTTTCTTCGACCAGCTTGCTCGCCATCACCTGACCTTGCAAAGCGATTGTCAGCGCCGCAACATCGTCAACGCCGAGCAACTCAGCCGCCTTCTCCAACAGTTCGTCGCGCGGGGCGTAGGTATGGCCCTCGCGAGCCAGTTCGTTGAGCGCGTAATGCAAGCCGGCGCGCAGGCGATGCGGGTCGTCCGGCAGCAGACCCATGCGGCGCGCGATTTGGTCCGCCTTGCGGAAACCTATGAGGAAGACGTCTTGCGCCAGTTGGTAGGGATTGTTCTGGATGATCTGCTGGGTATGAGCGCCATATTCGTTCAGGATGCGCTGGGCGATTTTGGCGCTGATGCCGATCCCCTGCAAGTAGATCAAGACGTTGCGCTCCCCACGTTTTTTGGGCCAGGTCTCAATCAGATGGTCCGCGAGCGATCGCTTCAATCGTGGCACGTCATAGATGCGCTCCGGCTCGGCATCGAGGATAGCGACCGTATCATTGCCGAGATGATTGACGATCTTTTCCGCCGTGCGCGGTCCGATGCCTTTGACGATGCCGCTTGATAGATAATTGATGATGCCCTGCGCCGTATTCGGGGGGACGGGAATCGCCTGCTGGGCGCGGAATTGGCGACCGTACTTGGGATCGGTGACCCACTCGCCGGTGAACTCGGCCGATTCGCCTTCGTTGAGTTCGGGCATGAAGCCGACGACCGCCACCGTGCCATCGCGCGCCTGCGCCCGCGGATAGCGCTTCTCCGGCAGAATCTTGACGACGCTGTAGCCGCTGTCTTCGCTGTAATAGGTGATCCGCTCGATGGCGCCTTTGAGTTGTTCTTGCATCGGTGATTTCCGGCGCATGCTAACGCCTACCATGATAGTATGGTTTGGCGATTGCGCTAAGGGGCGCGCAGACGCCTTAGCTTCACCACAGTCCCTCGCAGGTCACGACTTGGCTCACACAAAATAACGAGCCAGTAGCTTCGCGCGGGATCAATA
>JAPOXG010000108.1 GCA_026707225.1 Chloroflexota bacterium | reverse complement strand
TCGCCAGAAGTATCCACAGTACACCCTCTATCCGATGGAGTTCTTATATCATTGACATTTACCACTCCCTTTCTGCAATGCCCTTGACAAATGCCCCAGGAATTGAATATACTCCCCTTAGCAATAACTAAGGGGAGTACCCGGCTATTGCCGTCTGGCATGTCTGAAATGCCAGATGACCACGAGCAAGACAAGCCCGTGGGCACGAACGGTTAGCCTAATGCTAACGTAACCGTTCATCGGCCACCTCCTCTCAGAATAAACAAGCGCCCGGCCCGGCGCTTGTTTGCTTTCTGGCGAAGGATTTCGCCTTCAATATCGTATCACTTATTCAGAAAATTCGTCCGGGGAACATGACTTCATGTTACAGGCCGCTGCCTACAAAATCTGCTGGACAAAAGTCGGAATCCAATGCGCCGCCGATACGATATCGTCCAGCGCCGCCGTCTCCTCGGCCGTATGCGCGTCCGCAACGATGACGCCGGTCAAACCCAAGGGGCGCGACCACAGGCTCAGCAGCATGTCGTCGCTGCGCGAAACATAGCTGTAATTCATGCGCGCCGTGCCAGGCCGCGCTTGATTGACCCGCGCCGCCAGCGACTCGGCCAGCGCTTGATCATTCATTGGAACGACCGAGCCGCGGCCATCGCCGGAGACGAAGGCATGCGACGCGCCGACGCCCAAGACCTGCCCCGCCGCTTCATCGACGTTGTGCCCGTCGATATTGATGAAGCCGAGGCGGGGCTGCTCGATGCAATGCGCCAAACGCGAGGCGCCCTGCCCGAAGAGGCCGATCGGCGGACCCTCTTCCTGATCGGTGAAGGCGAAGAGGATCTTGCGACCGGCGATGGCGTCGGCGGCGTATTCCTGTAGCGCCTGGGCGCTGAGCAGCGCGAGCAACACGCCGATGGCATTATCCAGTCCCGCCCCGATGACCAGCCCGTCGCGCAGTTGCGGCGCAGCCTGCATCATCACCGTATCGCCCTTATGGAGCTCGCCGCTGGCAGGCTGAAACGTGATGCGATAATCGCCGTCTCGCCAGTCAAAGCGCAGTTGACCTCGCGCGGCGATGGTCACGCGCCCGGCGACGTAGCGCAGCGCAACCGCGTCGCAAATGTAGCCAGCCACGGGCACGCGGATGGCGCAAAGCGGATAGAGGGTCGCTTCCGCCAGGTTGCGGACGCGGAAGCAGGGGCGATCCATGTGGGCGCTGACCAGCAGGTCGAGCGGGGCGGCGCGGTCGCCGATTTCGATAGCGAGGTTCCCGGTCGAGCCGACGGGCGCGCAGGTCAAGCCGAGTTCGTCGGCGAGCGCCTCTATCACATCGCCGACTGTGCCGGGCAGCGCGCAGCTGTTGGCGGGCGCGGGCGCGGCCAACAGGCGCGAGAGGCGGGCGAAGAGGGCCTCGGGCGCAAGGGCCGGGTCGGCGCTGATGTCCGAAAGCAGGTTCTGGATTTGCGGAGTTGTCACCGTTCAATTCACCACAGAGACACAGAGGGCACAGAGGAATTAGACTAAAGCGCAATCCGTTTGATGCCTTTTTTCAGGACGCTCACATTAAAGTTAATGAGCAGTCCCTTCTTGAGATTCATGAGTTTCATGTAGGTCATCAGTTGAGCCATGTGAATCTGATGCAGACTTTGAACGGATTTCAATTCTACAATGACAGCATTTTCCACCACGATGTCAGCATACATGTCACCGATGTCTCTTCCTTTGTAAACGACATCAATCCGCCGTTGCCGCTCAAATTGCAAATTGCGCTCCTCCAATTCTATGCCGAATGCTTCTTCGTACAGTTCTTCCAACAAGCCAGGACCCAAAGCGCGATGTACTTGTATGGCTGCGCCAATTATCTTGTAAGTCAACGGATCTTGATCTTGTAAATCGTCCACAGTCTCTTAGCCTTCTTTCTCTGTGTTCTCTGTGCCTCTTATTTGATAAACCCCCTTGCGCGCGCGAGGAGTGGGCTTGTCATTTTGTGTGAGCGCGGTTGATTCTATTCGCTGCCGCCGAGCGGCTGTGGTGAATCTCTTCTACTCACGAGGATATATTACACTCGCAATAGTTTGCCCAAATGTCGTTCATGTTTGCGACAGCGCATCAACAAAGAGCTGGTAGACGCCATCGGTATCCAGCGCCTGGATGATGTTGACATTGGGCGCCTGGCCGCTGATGCCGGTGTAATCGATGACGGTTTGTCCACGCGTGCGCGCGCCGTTGAGCTCGACCGTGGTGTAGAACTTGCCGCTTTGGCGAATAAAGTCGGGACGCAGCGTGATCGCCATCGCCAGCGGATCGGGCAGCAGATAAGCGGGACGCCCGTAAGTCGTTTGCAGCCGCTGCGCCGTCTCCTGTGAGATATCGCGGAAGAAACGCCCGCTGACCGTGTCGATGGCGCAAAGCGCGTTGAACTGGTCCCAGGGGAAGCCGTGCGTCAGGGTCGTCTCCCAGCTGAGCATGGTCGCGTCATCGAAGGCGGCCAGCGTGATGGCGGCTGCTTCGGGATCGGTCCAGATATTGTATTCGGCGGTGACGATGGGCGTGTTGCCTTGCGCCGCGATCGTGCCGCCCATGAAGACAAATTGCTTGACGCGCGCCGGGAATGCGGGATCGAGCCTGACGGCGGCGGCGATATTGGTCAGGGGGCCGAGCGCGATCAGGGTCAGCTCGCCGTCGTATTCGCGCGACAGCCGCAGCAGCGCCAGTACGGCGTGCTCATCTTCGATAGAACGGGTGAGAGCGGGGCGGTCGCGGTAATTGCCCAGCCCATCGCCACCGTGGAATTCGGCGGCGTCCTCCCACTCTGAGATCAGCGGCCGGTCGATGCCGGCGTGAACCGGTACATCGCGCCCCATAATCTCGAGGATGGTCAAAACGTTGGGATTGACCTGGCGGATGTGTACATTGCCGGTGAGCGTGGTGATGGCCAGCACATCGACGCCGGGATGCGTCAAAGCGAGCATGATGGCTTGGGCGTCGTCCACGCCGGCGTCGGTGTCGATGATGAGTTTCATTTGAAGAACGCTTTCTCCAATATCTGAATATTTTCCGAGCGATGGTGAACGCAGTATAGCATCAATAGCCAATAACCATGACGCTCCTCGAAACAAGACGTAATTGGCTTTGAAACCGGTATGAAACTAGATAAAGCGACAAAGATTTTACAAATTTATTTGTGCAAAAGATACAGGATTTCATTGACAAGTTCTTATTTGCCGCCTTAAGATGAAATTCTTGACATTCGTCATCCAGGCACGGAGGGTAGAGACATGATGAAGAGATCGGCGATTATAGCGTTGTTGTTGTTTGTCGTAACAATTGTGGCTTGCGCGCAGGAAGCGCTTCCAAACCCAACGGCGCGGTCAAATGATGCGGTGGCGGAGCCAAGCCGGATGAGCGAGGGGCAGAATGT
Organism: Chloroflexota bacterium; assembly: GCA_026707225.1. Classification (GTDB taxonomy): domain Bacteria; phylum Chloroflexota; class Anaerolineae; order Aggregatilineales; family Phototrophicaceae; genus UBA6055. The sequence goes on along the minus strand of JAPOXG010000108.1, from coordinate 53,772 downwards.
CAGTTGCGCGGCGACAGTGAATGGTCGACGACCAAACACTCCCAAGCCCAAAATAAGTCTCTCTGGATTCGTTCGTTACGACAATGGTTATCAAGGCAATATTTCCTGGAGCGTCACGGACAGCGACGGCGCTTGGAGCCTTGCCGGCAGCGCCCGAACCAGCCGGGGCTCGTCGCGTACGCTACTCTGGAGCGGGAGTTTTTGGTATTGGCTGGGTCCCTTTCAAGCCAGGACTGCAGCCGGGGGAGGATGCAGATTTTGACATTGCTGATGAGTGAGGGCGAGACCCGCCTGCTTGCCGAGGCTCAATAAGCTGGCCTCGCTATCCGCTAGCCCGCCCACTGTGGCGGGCTTTTCGTTCACATGCGCCGTGATTGAGGGCGTCCACATGCGCGGGCTTCTGTTTGCTCGCCCAGCGCAACAATGCGCAAAAGGCGCAATGCTTCTGCACACAGCGGGACCAGAAGGATTCTTTACCGCAGAGGCGGCGACAAGAGGGACGAGCGAGCCGTGCTAGAATGGGATTGGCGGGAATTATTGCGAAAGGCTGTCGGATTGAATTTGCTTCGCGCGCGGCCTGCGCTGCCGTTTCAGCGACTGTTGCCGCTGCTGTTCTTCCTGGTCGGCTTGGTCTATCTCTACGCCGCTCCCAACTTTGAAGCGTCGGACAGCGCCCAGCATGTGGGCATGATCAAGTGGATCGCCGATACTGGGACGCTGCCTGTGCAATCGGGCGATCACGAGCAGCTTTACGGCCAGGAAGCCAGCCAGCCGCCGCTCTACTATCTCATGATGGCGGCGGTATGGAATGCCTTCGACAGCGGGGATTTCGCCGAGCGCTACCTGCCGAGCCCCTTCACCGTCATCGGCGATCCTTCGGGGCGGGGCAATCGCAATCTGGTCATCTACAAGCAGCCTTATCCGCCGGACCTAAACGGATCGTCGCTGGCGCTGTATGCGATTCGCCTGCTGAGTTTGGGCATGGGCGCCGTCACGGTCTGGGCGGTCTGCCAGTCGGCGCGCGTCCTGCTGCCGGGCGAGGCGGGCTTCGCGCTGCTGGCTGGCGCTCTCACGGCGTTTAACCCGCAATTCCTCTTCATCAGCGCGTCAGTGAGCAACGACACCTTGGTGAATATGCTGGCGGCGCTGATTGCCTGGCGGATGCTGGTCATGCTGCGCGACGGCTTTGAGGCGCGGCGGAGTTTCATATTGGCGCTGCTGATCGCCTTGGCGTCGCTTGCCAAGCTCAGCGGGCTGGTATTGGGCGCGGTCGCGGCGCTGGCTGCGGTCTGGCTGCTCATTCGGACGCGCGATCGACGCGGTTTCTCGCAGCTCGCCGGCATGACGCTGGTCGCCTGGCTGATCATTGCCCTGTGGTGGTATGGGCGCAATCTGGCGCTCTACGGCGAACTCTTCGGGACCGCTACCATGCTGGATTATTTTGGAAGGCGATCAATCTCCCTCGGGCAGCTGATCGCCGAGGAGTTTGAGGGATTGCGCGTCAGCTACTGGGCGGTCTTCGGCGCATTTAACATTGTCGTTGACGGGGTCTTTTATCGTCTGATGGACTTGCTGACGGTGGTCGGCGCGCTTGGCGTCGTCCTGTATCTGACGCGACAGCGCCGATCGCCGCAGGTGGTCAGCGCCGTCGGCTTTCTCGCTCTGCTGCTGGCTCTGGGCGGGGGCGCGCTCATCGCCTGGAGCCTGCAGACCTGGGCCAGCACCGGGCGCCTGCTCTTTCCCTACATCACATCGGCGAGCCTGCTGCTGGCGCTGGGCATCCACGCGCTGCGCATCCCCAAACTGCTGATCGTCTTGCCCATGCTGGCTTTCAGTCTGCTTGCGCCATTTCTCTACATCATGCCCAATTATGATCATCCTCCAGCGGTGGATCGCCCTCTGGCAAGCGCCACTCCCGCCGATGCGCGCTGGGGCGACCTGCGCTTGACCGCCTATGAAATCCCACTGGCGCAAAACTGGAGCGCGGGCGACGAAATCCCGGTCACGCTTTATTGGCGCGTCCATGAGCAATCGCCCCTGGCATACGCGCTGGTCTTAAGTCTGGTCGACGAGGGCGCCAATGTGATTACGGAGTTCGAGACTTGGCCCGGCTGGGGCGCGATGCCGCATCCCTGGATGACGCTGCATACCGACTACCGCGATGAATACATCATGCAGGTTCCAGCGGATGCGTCCGCAGCGGGCGAGCTGGCGCTTGAGATTCGCTGGACTGTCTTTCCCGATGGTCCGGACTTGTCAGCCGAGTTGGAGACGGGCGAGGAACAGGAGGCGTTGAGCTTGGCGCTGGGGAGTTTGGCGAACGAAGAGTAGCGCTTACTTTGCGCGAATCAAAGTTAGGCTGGCTGTGTTTCCCCGAGACTCCATCAAAGTGAAACCGATAGCGTCTGAGAGCGATGCGATCCAGCGCCAGCGCGAGAATGATAACGGCAATCCAGCTATGCGCATGCCAAAGCGGCGCGGCGACAACCGAAGCAAGCAGCCATAGCCGGCGGCTCGGCAAATCTCTCGGCAAGGCGAAATACTGGAAGAAAGCCACCAGCCCAAAGCGGAAGAACCAACGAATGGCGTGGTAGGCATCCGCAATAAAAAGATCCTGCGCGGAGGGCGGCGGGCTGATGCGGCGATGCCACCAGAACGCGGCCGGCGATGAGATAGCGGCGGTGAAAATCTCATGGCAAAGCGCGCCAACAGCTACGCCGGCGACTGTCCAGCGCAGCCAATGTTGAAGGTTGACGCGAAAGCAGCGCGCAATTAGATGCCGCTGCAGAAAGGCGAAGGCGATGACCATTGTGGCGTACATCAGGGCGCGGCGCGGCGGGTTGCTTGACGCATAGATGCCAATCGTCATATCGAAAGCGAGATAGAGCAAGGCGCCAAGCAATGCCCAGCCGACTGCGAGGATGGCAGCGAAGCATAAGCGATCAGTTAAGGCGACATGTTGGATTTTCATCTTGAGCCACCGATGTGCGCTGGTAATCTCACAGTGAAAATGGAGGCGACCCGCGCGAGCCGCCTCCAGCCATTGACAGTTTGCTAATTCCAGGAAAGTTTGAGTCGCCACGGTTTGAGGTTCCCCGGCGAACAGACGCTAATGTTGCAGAGAGCGCCCTCACAAATGAATCCACCATGCAGGCCTCCATGACGCAGCTTGATGCAGACATCATTTGCCCGATGCCAAGATCCTATCCGGAGATCGTTGGTCGAAAACTCGAATTCCGGAATATGGTGGAAGTAAACCCAATCATCATCGCCCCCACCGCAGGCGTTTTCGTTGACTGCGCTTGGATTGCGGTAGTGAGTGCGGTGGCCGTGCGGATAAAAGTGGCTTCCAGCCTCAAAAGCCTCCGTCGAAATCCCGCTCACAGCAGCAGATGTCACTTCGCCATTCGCATCTGCTGATGAGAGACGGACGATACCGCCATCAACATAATACAAGTTGGGATCAATTTCTGGCGGAGGAGATTGGGCGATGATTGCGAGTGGCGCAATCCCCAAGAACAACATTGTAAACAGGACTGAAAGTTTGCTGATTATGCTGATCATCTTAAACCCTCCTAACAATTTGCCGTACTCGGCTTGAATTGCTGGCTGGTGTGATTGATTGAACAGCGTCAAAGCGAACTAGCGGTCCTCCTTTCAAGGAGATGCTTCTCTAAATTGGCGGAGGCGCCTTTCCCTAACTTACATGCACGCTAAGGCGAATTTGCATTCGCGTCAAGCAAATCCCGGCAAACTCGTACATTTTGCATAAACGGTCTATACGCAGTTATAATATCATCATCAGAAATGAATCTGATGGGACCATCATAATTGTGGAGGAGTGAAATGTCTAAGTTAAGATTAGCGCTCGCGGTGATGCTAGTGTTCCTGCTGGCTTTCAGCGCCGCCGCCCAGGACGAGCCGCTCAAGGTCGTATCGGTGATCAACGGCACGCTCGGCGACAAGTCCTTCTTCGATAGCGCCCAGCGCGGCATGGACGCCATCGCCGATGAATACGATATCGAAATTGACACGGTCGAGCTCGGCATTGACCCGGCCAACTGGGAACCGGGCTTGCTGGATGTCATGGCCGATACCGATTCATATGACATCTTGATCGCTGGCACCTTCCAGATGATCGACTTCATGGCGGCCAACGTTCACAACTATCCCGACAAGCTCTTCATGTTCTATGACGCGCCCATGCCCTACGGCAACATGGATGTCTGCGTCGAAGGCTGCGCCAATGTCTATTCGATGACCTACGCCCAGAACCAGGGCAGCTTCCTGGCTGGCGTTTATGCGGCCGCCATCACTACCAGCATGATGGAAGGCACCAATGACGACCCGATCATCGGCGCGGTCGGCGGGCAGCAGATTCCGGTCATTGATGACTTCATCGTCGGTTACGAGCAGGGTGCCTGCCTGGTCAATCCGGAATCGCAGAGCATCGTCCAGTACGCCGGCAGCTGGAACGATCCGGCGCGCGGCAAGGAGATCACGCTGGCGATGTATGAGCAGGGCGCGGATATTGTCTTCCAAGTCGCGGGCGGCACTGGCGTCGGCGTTTTTGAAGCGGCGCAGGAACAGGGGCGCTTCGCCATCGGCGTCGACTCGGATCAGGCGGTGATCGTCGCCGAGACCGATCCCGATCAAGCCGAGCGCATTCTGACTTCCATGCTGAAGAATGTCGATAACTCCATCTTCCGCGCCATCACCCTGCACCTCGAGGGCGAATTGCCTTACGGTTCCTCCGAGAGCCTGGGCATCCCCGAAGGCGGCGTGGGGCTGGCCAAGAACGAGTTCTACGATATGGCGACTTCCGATGACATCAAGGCGATGGTGGAAGCGGCTGAGGCCGCTGTGGTCGCCGGCGATATCGAGGTCCAGACCGTCTTCACCAGCGAGGACATGATGGCGGCGGTCGGCACGGCTTGCGCCGATATGCCGACGGCTGGCATGAGCATCGACGACCTGATGGTGGACGATATGTAGAGAGGGGCAACCCCCTCACCCCTTACTCCCAGCCCCCTCTCCCACAAGTGGCGCGCGCAGACATAGCGCTTGGAGAGGGGGAGTTTTGTTCCAAGACAGGCAGATGCGGGCGGGCGACCTGGTAGGTCGCCCCTACATATTGATTTTGCGGCGGGCCAGGCGCTGGGAAACAGCAAGCGAAATCTCGATTGTGTTAAAGTATGAGTGCATCGGTAGGGCGAAGGGGATGTCTGATGCCCAAGCCATCGTTGAAAGATTATGAGTATTTTCTCGAAATCTGGCCCGAGCTGGCCAGAGACCATCGTGGGAAGTTCGTCGCGATTAAAGCGCGGAAGGTGCTGGGAATATACGCTGACTATCGGGAGGCGGCCAACGCGGTTTACGTCGAACACGAACGCGGCACTGTGCTAATGCAGGAAATCGGCACCGGCCCAGGTTCGACTGATGTTTACATATCCACGCCTGGAGTTGTACCAGTCAGTGATTCCTAGACGTTACAGTTTTACGATCAAGGCTAGTACGATTCACAACCGGCTGGTATCGACTTGCTGGGTCTATGAATCGTGGACACCGGAGGACGGATCGCCACAGCCGCCTCGAAAACAATACAACGCGCTGTGGGACACTGGCGCTACAAATAGCATGGTGACAAAGCGAGTCGTTGAAGATCTCGGTCTCGATCCGGAGGGGTATTCCAATGTATTCCATGTGGGAGGTGCGGCAGAAGACGTGCCGCACTACTTCGTGAATCTTGTGCTCTTGACAGAAGTGCATTTTCCGAGCGTAAGCGTCGCCGAGGGAGTACTTCTAGGCAATGATGTATTAATCGGCATGGACATCATCAATCGAGGCGACTTCGCGGTATCGAATAGAGACGGCGCGACCTCATTTTCTTTCCGCATCCCGTCCGTTGAGGACTTCGACTTCGCGGCGGAAGACAGCCAGCTCTAATGCGTTTGCCGATACCAGAATGGTCGCGACGCAAGGAATAAGGGCGAGCCACCGTCTCGCCCCTACAAATACATGTAGCGAGTTAATATGCCCATCATCGAAACGCGCGGCATCCACAAGATTTATCCCAACGGCGTGCATGCCAACGACGACATCGACTTCGCCGTCGAGCAGGGCGAGATCCACGCCCTCGTCGGCGAGAACGGCGCCGGCAAATCCACCTTGATGAAGATGATCTACGGGCTGGAGCATGCCACCTCCGGGCAGGTTTTCATCCGCGATCAGGCAGTGCAAATCGGCAATCCGCAAGACGCCATCGAGCAGGGCATCGGCATGGTGCATCAGAATTTCATGCTGGTCGATTCCTTCACCGTGGCGCAGAACATCATCCTCAACCGCGAGACCAAGCAGGGCATGCAGATCGATTTCCAGCAGGCTGTCGCCGATACCGAGTCGCTGTCCAGAGAATACGGCTTGGCGGTCAATCCCAATGCCAGAATCGAAGACATTCCGGTGGGCATGCGCCAGCGGGTCGAGATTCTGAAAGCGCTCTATCGCGGCGCCGAGATTCTCATCCTGGATGAGCCGACCGCCGTCTTGACGCCTAGCGAAACGCAAGACCTCTTCGCCGCTATCCGCAATCTGGTCGAGGGCGGCAAAACGGTCATCTTCATCACGCACAAACTGAAGGAAGTCATCGAGATTTCCGACCGCGTCACCGTCATGCGCGACGCGCGCAAAATTGGCACGGTGGAGACGGCGCAAACCAGCGAGCGAGAATTGGCGCGCATGATGGTCGGGCGCGAGGTTTTCATGCAAGTCGACCGGCCCGGGGTCGAGCGCGGCGCATCGGTGTTGCAAGTTGCTGACCTGACCTACGCCGATGCCAGCGGGCACCAGCTATTGAAGCAGGTCAACTTCCATGTTTACGAGCGCGAGATCCTCGGCATCGCCGGCGTCGAAGGCAATGGGCAGACCGAGCTGGCCGAGGTGCTGACCGGCTTGCGTCCCCCGACCACTGGCGAAGCCTTCATCAACAACGAGCAGATTCTGGGGCGCGGTCCACGCTCCGTGCGCGAGCATCAGGTGGCGCATATCCCGGAAGACCGCCTGACCAATGGCGTCGCCTTGACCTCATCCATTGAAGACAACTTGATTATCGATCGTTATTATCGCGAGCCCTTCACCCGCCGCGGCACCCTCGATATCAATGCCATTGTCGATAACGGCGCGAGTCTCATCCGCGAATTCAATATCATCGCTCCCAATGGCGCGATTCCAGTCAACGCGCTCTCCGGCGGCAATATGCAGAAAGTGGTGGTGGCGCGCGAGTTATCGTCTTCGCCCAAGCTGCTGATCGCCGCTCAGCCGACGCGCGGCGTCGACATCGGCGCGATCGAGTTCATCCACCAAGAGCTCGTCGACCAGCGAACGCAGGGCTTGGCGATTCTGCTGATCTCGGCCGATTTGCAGGAAGTGATGAAGCTGTCCGATCGTATTATGGTGATGTATGAAGGCGAGATTGTCGGCATCTTCCCCAATGACGAGAGCTTGACCGAAGAGCGGATCGGCTATTTCATGCTCGGCGCCGAAGTCCAGCCGGCGGAAGAAATGGAGCGCTACGCATGACCGCCAAGAACACCGGCTCTCCCTCTGAATCCAACTCGAGTATGTCCTTCATCAAGAAGCATTTGCTGCTGATCGTGGGTGGCGCGGCCGGCATCATCGTGACGCTGTTTGTCATGAACACGCTCTTTGACGGCTCGATGGAAAAGATGACCGGCACGACCGATTGGCAGAACATCCTGCTGGTGAACGCGCTGGTCGGCGCTTGCATCTTTCTCTTCGTGGTCGAGCTACGGCGGCAGGCGATCCGCGTCTTGCTGACCGTGGTCGTGGCGCTGCTGCTCGGCTTCCTGGTGACCTTCATCTTCAACCTCGATTCAGCCGAACGCTTCGGCGCCGGTGAGTTTCGCGTCCAGGTGGTCTCCGAGGCCGAGCCGACCGACAATGACGATGTTGATCTCGAATACAATAAGCGGCGCGGCGGCGAATTCAACAAGCCCAATGTGGTCGCGCCGGTTAGCGAGATTGCCTGGACCTTCGCTGGGCGCGCGGGCGATTCCGTCTCGCTGCTGGCTTACGCCAAGAATCGCCGCTCGGAAGTCGACTTGCTGGTCGAACTGCGCGATGAAGCGGGCGCCGTCCTGGCTGCGGCGACATCGGCGACTGAAACGCAGGTTGACGAGACATTCGACGATCTGGTCAGCGTCAAGGATGCTGTCATCGAGGGCTTCGAATTGCCCGCCGACGGCCTGTATACGCTCTATTCACGCCCCGAAGATATTGCGACCGAGACGGTGCTGTCCGAAGCGCTGGGTCAGTCTCGCTTGGCGTTTGAGGCGCTGCTTCTCGGTCCGATCGAGCGCGTGAATCGCTGGGGCGTCTGGATTCAAGACGCCATCACGCTGATCCTGCTCGGCATGTCCTTCGCGATCGTCTTCCGCGCCCAGCAATTCAGCCTCGGCGCGGAGGGGCAGCTTTATTTCGGCGCGCTCGTCAGCGGCATTATCGCGCTCAACTCGCCGCACGTGCCGGGCATCATTCTGATCCCCTTCATCATCTTGGCTTCGGGCACAGCCGGCTTCATTTACGGCTTGATACCGGGCGCCTTGAAAGCCTACCTGGGCGCCAACGAGCTGGTCTCGACGCTGATGCTCAATGTGGTCGCCACCCGCTTTTTCGAGATGGTGCTTAACTTCCAGCTAAAGCCGCCGGATGCCGGTTATGTCGCCTCGGCGAAATTCACCAGCAACGCCGTCCTGCCGGTGATCGTGGATAAAACCCAGGTGACCATCGCCGTCTTGCTGCTGGTGATTGTTGTATTCCTGTCCTGGCTGCTTATCCGCCGGACGCCGCTGGGTTACGAGATTCGCATCATCGGCTCGAATTTGCGCTTCGCCGATTATGGCGGTGTCAACACCAAGCGCACGATCATGCTGGTGATGGCGATCGGCGGTATCGTCGCTGGCTTGGCGGGCATGCACCTGGCCAACGGCATCCACCGGCAGCTGATCCTCAATATCTCGTTTAACCTTGCATTTGAAGGGGTGGTGGTCGCCTTGCTGGCGCGTTTGAATGTGCTGGTCGTGCCATTCACTGGCTTGCTCTACGCTTACTTGCGGGCGGGCGCGCAATTTATGGAGCGCGACGCCAACGTGAGCTTCGAAGTCGTGCGCATGATCCAGGCGATCATCATCTTGCTGATCACGGCGGAAGCGCTGGTGACCTTCTTCCAGGCGCGCCAGAAGCGGGCCGATATCGACGAGGAAGGGCACGCTGTTGCGGCGCTGGATGCTGCGGATGACAGCTGAGATTCGCTGGGCGCCGAAATGCTTTGATTCACCACAGAGGCACAGAGGGCACAGAGCAAATGGATACATATTCATGAGTCGTTCGCAAGATGAAGACCCGTTGACGTACGAGATAATCGGGGCGGCAATTGAAGTACATCGCGCTTTAGGCGCTGGCTAGCTGGAAGAATTGTATGAGGAAGCTTTCTGCATAGAGTTGGAAGATCGCAAGTTCAAATACGAGAGGCAGAGGCATATCGACGTCGTATACAAAGGTAGAAATATTGGTGATATGTATGTTGACATCGTAGGTAGAGAATACTGTGGTTGTAGAGTTGAAGTCCGTCAAGAGCCTGAACCCGATTCATGTCGCGCAACTGATGACTTATATGAAGCTCTTGAATCTCAAGAAAGGACTGCTACTCAACTTCAATGTTCGATTCCTGCGGGAAGGCGTCAAGCGGATTGTTCTTTAGATTATTCCTTCTGTGTTCTCTGTGTCTCTTATTTGATAAACCCCCTTGCGCGCGCGAGGAGTGGGCTTGTCATTTTGTGTGAGCGCGGTTGATTCTATTCGCTGCCGCCGAGCGGCTGTGGTGAAACCCCACAGACTTGCACGACATTCTGGGCAAGTCTAGAGGCGCAGAGAATCTTTGAGGGGATTCAGATTGGTTTAAGCAAGTCTGCTGACCCATTTGCATGGATGATTGTTGCCGTATCGAGAGGTGACAATGTTTGAAAATGTCATTGACGGGATTTTCAGCGCGCTTTTCGTCGCCGCCATCTTGCGCGTGACCACGCCGATCCTGCTGCCGTCGCTGGGCGCGCTGATTTCGGAAAAAGCCGGCGTGCTCAATATCGGCTTGGAGGGCATGATGCTCTCCTCGGCTTTTACCGGCGTGGTCGTAAGCGCCTACGCCCAAGACTGGTTCGGCTTCGAAACCGGCGTCAGCGTCGGTCCCTGGCTGGGGCTGGTTCTGGGCGTCAGCGTCTCGGTTTTGCTCTCATTCGTGCTGGCGCTCTTTCATCTGGATTTGAAGGGCGATCTCTTCCTCTCCGGCATCGCGCTCAATATCCTCGGCTCGTCAGCCACCGTCGCCATCATGTTTGAACTGACCGGCGACCGCGGCAATACCAGCACCCTGGCCAGCTTGCAAATGCCCTTTATTCAAATCCCCGGCTGCTTCAAAACTGAAACGACGATCAATATCTTCGAGTTTCTTTGCGGCGCCTTCAGCAATCAGAACTTGATGACCTGGATCGCTTTCATAGCCGTCTTCATCGTCGCCTTCGTCTTGTACCGGACGCCCTTCGGCATGCACCTGCGCGCCGTCGGCGAGAACCCGGAAGCGGCCGCTTCGGTCGGCATCAACGTCAAGCGCATCCGCTATTACGCGCTGATGATCAGCGGCTTCTTCGCCGGCTTGGGCGGCATTCATATTGGCATGGGCTACTTGCAGCTCTTCCAGCGCGATATGACCAATGGGCGCGGCTTCATCGCTTTGGTCACGCCATCGCTCGGCGGCGGCACACCAGTCGGCACCATGATCGCTTCCTCGATATTTGGCTTCTTCGACGCCTTAGGGCTGCGCATCGGCTCGCTGGAGATTCCCGCGCAGCTGCCGCAGTCGATTCCTTATTTCGCCACCGTGCTGGCCTTGGTCATCTATGCGCTGCAGCGGCGGATTTCCCAGCGCGTCACCGAGATGCGGACGGCTTCCGGCGCCGCTTTTGACGCCGCCTTCTGGGGCTCGATCCAACGCATCAGCATTTTGCACATGCTGTTGATGATGATTGCCGTGATCGGCGTCGTGACGGGCGGCTCCATGTTGGCCGCGCCCAATGGCTTTGGCGGCGCGGAGACGGCGGCGCCGGCGGGCTTGCTCATCGGCGTCGCCTCGGTCGCGCTCTTCGTCATCGGTACGCCCTTCGTGCGCGATATTTTCAGCATCCAGCGGCATTGGCTGGCGAGCGCGCTGGTGACGATCGTCTCGCTGGGCATTTACCTGACGCTCTTCATGGCGCTCTTCTTCGAGCCGCTCTTGGCGCTGATTATCGGGCTCGTGTTGAGCGCTGTCGTGTGGTTCATGATTGGCGGGCGGGTGCTGATGCGGGGGGCGTGAGCATAGCGGATTATAGATACGAACGAGCGAAATAAAGGAAACACGAATGGATACAAGCACACGTAAACTCTATCGTGGCGACTGTCTCGAGATTCTACAGGACTACATTGAACCGAACTCAGTGGACTTAATCTATCTCGACCCTCCATTCAATTCGAAGAGCAACTACAATTTGCCATTTCGGGGAAAAGACAGAACGCATACTGCGGTTCAAGCATTCGTTGATACATGGACCTGGACCCCGGAAAACGATGTTCGGTTGGCTGAATTTCGAAGATCTGGCGAACCTCTTTCCTCAATCGCAACGGTTATCGATTTCGCACAGCAAGTTGAACACATTGATGTCGGCCAACGACGACATGAATCGAGTCTAGCTAGTTACTTGCTGAATATGGCAGATCGACTCATGGCGATGAAGCCAGCGCTTCGAGATACTGGTAGCATTTATCTCCACTGTGATCCGACCGCAAGTCACTATTTGAAATTAGTGATGGACGCTGTGTTTGGGAAGTCATATTTCCGCAACGAGATTATCTGGGCATATCGTACTGGCGGTGTAAGCAAGCGATGGTTTGGTCGCAAGCATGATGTCATTCTGTTCTATTCCAAGTCAGACAATTACAAAGTAAACGTGTCAAAAGAACGGCCTTACAATCGCGAAAACAAACCGTATCGTTTTAGCGGCGTGGAAGAATTCGAGGATGAAGAGGGTCGTTGGTATACAATGGCAACGATGAGAGATGTTTGGGAAATAAATGCCATTGGAAGGACATCTGCTGAAAGACTGGGGTATCCCACGCAAAAGCCTTTGGCTCTGTTGGAGAGAATTATCGACGCGTCTTGCCCAATGAATGGCGTAGTGCTTGATCCGTTTTGCGGCTGCGGAACAACAGTCCATGCGGCGGAAGACAAAGAGTTAAATTGGATAGGCATCGACATATCGCGGTTTGCCGTTGAATTGATTCGAGAGCGAGTCGCAAACAATTTTCCTCATAGGCTGCGCCATGACCGTTCTATCAGTATGATAGGACTGCCTGAAACAGTCTCTGATGCGCGCGATCTCGCCCATCAAGACCGTTTTGAATTTGAGAAATGGGTCTGTGGAAGAATCGGCGCTAATGGCTTGGGAAAGAGGTTGGGCGACCGTGGACCTGATGGCGGTATTGACGGCATTATTGAGTTGTACACTTTGGTCAATCAGAAGGTGGTCGAAGAAACGGCGATAGTTCAGGTCAAGAGCGGTAACGTCTCGGCGGATAGCGTTAGGGCTCTCAGTGAGGTGGTGAGAAGAACCGGTTCGGTTGCAGGAATAATGGTTTGCTTTGAAGACCAGATGAGTACCGTTGACAACCAGCGCAGCAGGGACGTTTGGTCTGATGCGTCAGGGACGTATCCTTTTATCCAAGGCTTTAGCGTCGAAAGTCTCCTTGATGGGAATCGCCCTATTTTACCGCCCCAGTACGGAAAGCGCCGAGGCGCGAGAATATCTGGCTAGAGTTGCCTCCCAATCCTAATCCTTGGCTGCAAATTCGGATTGACGGCTCTCGCCTGCGCTAATTGCTTATGACGAACATGCTCAACAAAATCCTCGGCTGCCTCTATGGCCAAGCCCTCGGCGACGCCTTCGCCATGCCGGCGCAGGTCCACCCCGATGACACCGAGCGCGCATTCGGCTGGCTCGATAGCTGGCAGCCCGCGCCAGCTGACCACATCGTTCACGCTGGTTTGCCCGCCGGCCGCATCACCGATGACTCCGAGCAGTCATTCTCGATCGCCCAGGCGGTGATTGATGCCGGCGGCGTCACGTTGGAAGCGGCCGTCAATGGCTTGGTCGCCTGGTATGACCGCGTCGATGGCGACAACTCGCCGTATGTCGGTCCCAGCACGCGGCGGGGCCTCAACGCGCTCAAACGGGGCGAAAACCCGCGGGAAACGGGCTTATGGGGCGATACCAATGGCGCGCCCATGCGCATCGCGCCCATCGGCCTGCTGCACCCGGGCGACATCGAGGGCGCGGTCGCCGACGCGGTCACCGTCTGCATGCCCACCCATTTCACCGGGCCGGCGGTTTCAGGCGCGGCGGCGGTGGCGGCGGCGGTAGCGCAGGCGGTGGTCGACGGTGTATCGCTGGAAGATGTCATTACGGCGGGACTGCACGGAGCAGCGCTCGGGGCGACGCATGGGCGGCGCTGGTTCGGCTGTTCGGCGCCTTTCAAAATCGAGCAGGCTTTGGCCATCGCAACCAACAACTCGAATACGCGCATTCGCTTGCGGCGTCTTTTTGACGAAGTCGGCGCCACCTTGAACGTGCCGGAGACTGTCGGCGCCGCATTTGGCTTGCTGGCGATGGCGCAGGGCGATCCCAAACAGACGGCGATCCTGGCGGCGAATCTCTCCGGCGATGCCGATACCATCGGCGCGATCGCTTGCGCCATGGCCGGGACCTACGCCGGCTTCGATGCCATTCCGGCGGAAGATGTCGCCGTGCTCGAAGGCGATGAGGTCTTCCGCTCTTATCAGGTGCGCGCGATTGCGGCGGGATTGCAGCTAATGATTGAAGCGCCGGCGCGCGCTAGGTAGATATGCCTAAACGCCTCGTCACCGTCGGCGATCTCGTCCTGGATCTGGTTGTTGATGCGCGGCTGCCGCTTCATCCCGACCAGCATCAGACGGTGACATCGCTGCAATTTGAAGCGGGCGGCGCTTGCACGACCATCCTGGCGGCGCGGCGGATGGGCCTGGATGTCACCGCACTGGGTACCGTCGGCGACGATCTGCAAGGGCGGATGCTGGTGGATATCCTGAATGAAGCCGCTGTCGATACCTCGGCGCTGGTGATTCCGCGCGAAAGCACGACAACTACTGTTTTAGCGCTCACTAATGCAGCGCAGGGCGAGCATGTATTCCTAGGCAACTACGGCGAGGGCGCGCCAATCGACTTCAGCCCAGCGGCGGCAGCGCGTTTGGCGGGGTCCGACGCCGTCTTCATCCCCGGCTATACGCTCGCCGAAGCGCGGCTGTCGCGCTTGGTCGCCAGGGTGTTCGACTGGCTGGCGGCAAATGACAGCCGGCTGTATTTTGATGCCGGACCCTTTTCAAATCAGTTGACTTCAGCGCAGGGGGATCAGGTGTTGAGGCTGAGCCAGGCGCTGCTGCTAACCGAAGACGAGATCCCTTACATCGCCGCGGGCGAGGGCGGGCTGGATGCCTGCCGCCGCCTCTGCCAGCGATATCCGCAGCTGACGACTGTGCTGAAGCGGGGGAGGGCGGGCTGCCACATCGTATCGCGCCATGTCGATCTGGCTTGCCCGGGTTTTGCGGTCGCCGTCATGGATACGGTCGGCGCGGGAGACGCCTTCGCCGGCGCTTACATTTGGGCTGATCTGAACGGGTATTCGCCGCTGGAATGTGGCACAATCGCCAATGCGATGGGCGCGGCCAGCGTGACGAAAGCCGGCGCGGGAACCAATGCGCCATCGGGCGCCGAAGTGCAGTCTCTGTTGGACGATCACAAGACAGGAATACAAGTCTCATGCTGAAGACGACCGCAATCGAAACGCCGGCCGGCGACGCCCTGGTGGACATTACGGCGGAAGCGAGGGCGCTGGTGGCGGAAAGCGGCGTGCAAGCGGGCATCTGCGCTTTGATCGTACCGCATACCACCGCCGCCATCACGCTCAACTCGGGCTTGGACCCGGCCACGCCCGCTGATATCGTCGCCGAGCTCAAGCGGTTGGTGCCGACGCGGGTCGACTTCATCCACCAATATGATACGCCCGCCGATGCCGCCGCCCATATCAAAGCGGCACTGGTCGGCAACAGCATCAGCTTGGCGATTGACGAGGGCGAATTGCTGGTGGGCTGGTCGCAGAGTATCCTGTTCTGCGAATTCGATGGTCCGCGCCGGCGCGAGATTCAAGTGAAAATCCTCGCCGGCTGAGTATAAGGTTCAAGCAGGCATGATACGGAGATAGATATGATTAAGCAGAAGGTTGACTATCGACCCATGCACAGCGCTGAGACGACCACGGGCCTTGGCCGCCTGCGTCTGGATTTGGACGCGTTTTCTGTGATCGGACATGTTGTTATATTGACTCTAATTGCAATCGTCACCGTCGGTATCGGTGTGATTTTTTTCCCCTACGCCGCCGCGAAGCTGATACTGAATTCAATCGTGATCAGCGATGAGTTAGGCCGTCCAACGGCGAGGTTGCTTTGTACGATGGGCTGGGCGGAACAGACTGGCCACGCGGTGCTTTGGGTGCTGCTTGTTGGTTTTACCGGTGGCGTCATGGCGCCCTTTTATGTGTTTGCTCTAGCGCAGTTCGTAATCAGGCGCACCCAGCTGGTTCCGACAAAAGGCGACGGATATGGCCACTGTGACGTAGCAAAATAGGAGATGGCGAATGCCGCGAAAAATCATCATTGATACCGACCCCGGCGTCGACGATACCATGGCGATCTTCTTCGCCTTATGCTCGCCCGAGCTGGAGCTGATCGGGCTGACCACGATCTTCGGCAATGTGCCTACCGAGCTGGCGACCAAGAACGCGCTGCGGCTGCTGGAAATCGCCGGACGCCCGGATATCCCGGTGGCACATGGCGCTGATGACCCGCTGACGCGTCCCTTCGAGGGACCGGTGCCCTTTGTGCATGGAGCGGACGGCCAAGGCGAAATCTTCCTCCCTGACCCGGCTGGCGCCGCTATCGACCTCAGCGCCGCCCATTTCATCATTGAGCAGTTGCGCGCCAATCCCGGCAAGATCACGCTGGTCCCGGTGGGTCCGCTGACCAATATCGCGCTTGCCCTGCGCCTGGAACCGCGCATAACCGACTGGGTCGACGAGGTGGTGCTGATGGGCGGGAACGCGCTGGCGCCCGGCAATGCCAGCCCGGCCGGCGAGGCGAATATCCGCAACGATCCCGAAGCGGCTGATCTGGTCTTCGCCGCCGATTGGCAAGTGACCATGGTCGGGCTGGACGTGACCCTGCGCGTGCACATGAGGCCGGAGCACATTGCCGACTATGCCACCCATGGCAACCCGCTGTCGGATCACATCACGCGCATTCTGCCGCATTATCGCAATTATTTTGAAGCGAATTATGACGCCGAAGGCATCTTCGTGCACGACTCCAGCGCCATCGCCTATTTGATTGATCCCGGGCTATTCAAGGCGCGGCGCTGGCCCATGCGCGTCGGCACACAGGGATTGGGACGCGGCAAGACTTGGCCCGCCACCGGCGGTCACATCCTGCCTGCCTGGGAAGGGCGCCCGCTGGTGAATGTCTGCGTCGGCGTCGAGGGCGAGCGCCTGGTCGAGCTAGCAGCGGAGCGGCTGCGCGGGGCTTGACGGCAGGGCTTTCACCACGGAGGCGCAGAGAGGGCGACCCAAGGGTCGTCCCTACATTTTGTGCTGGAGTGGGCGACCTAATAGGTCGCCCCTACATCGCAAAACGTGATCTAATCCCGATATATCTGCTGCATGACGGCGAATTCGTTGAAGAGCATCCACTCCTTTTGAATCGCGCCATCCTTGATTTGCTGCTGCGTGATGCCCCACATATTGACGCGGCGGCCCGTCGGCGCGCCATAAACGCCGTAGCCGCGATGCGTGCCGACCAGGCTCCAGCGCACTGAAACCAGGTAACCGTCGTCGTCGTTGCCCATCCAGTAGATGTCGTCGATCTGCAGCATGGCATCGGGGAACATCGCCAGCATCCCCAGAATGAAGGATTGGTATTCGCCGCGCCCGTAGATGACGCGTCCGGTGCTGGCCCGGCAGACCAGCGATGGATCATAGGCGCGGGCCACATCCCGCAGGCTGCGTCGATTCCAGATGTTGTGCCAGGTGCGGCGGGTGAATTCCTCAACGTCAAAGCCGCTTTCATCGCGCGGCAGCAGGCGCGCCGGCTTGCCCTGGCCCGGCCGGCGCTCCGCCTCGCCAAAGCGGGGATCCTCGAGCTCCGCCTCCGCCATCGAGTTGCCCAGCTTCCGCGCGGTCTCGCGCAAGTCAAAGCCAAGCTGGCGCGCCAGCCCCGCCGTGTCGTAGCTGACCCATTCGGCAAAAATTTCATTCTCCAGCGAGACGCAATTGGCGATGCACCAAAGCGTGACCTTTTTTCCGGTGGGCGGCCCAAATTTGCTGAAGCCGGTGTTGTGCCCGCTGATCACCGTGCGATGCGAAGTGTGGAAGCCAATTTCATCATTCCCCGCCCAGATGATCTCGTCGGCGTAGAGGCGGATATCGGGAAAAGCGTTGATGGTGTGGGCGGTATCGGCGACGATTTTCTCGTTGCCGTACTGCAGCCCGAAGTCATCATAGACGCGCGAGTTATGGCGATAGGTGTCGTAGATATAGCCGATGTCTTTCTCTTCCCAAATGCGATGGGTGATGCGCGCGATGTAGTCGATAATGTCGACGTAGTGGTCTTCAAAACCGCGCATGCGCTGGACGCGCTCGCCCCCCGGCTGGCGCAGGAGGCTGTCGGTCCCGCCCTTTGCCGCCAGCGATATGGAGAAGTCGCGCGGCATGATGGCGGCGCCATGCGCGATCGCCCGCGGTTCGGCGGCGTCGCTGCCGGGCGGCTTTGGCTCGCTGGCTGTCGCTGGAGCGAGAGGCGCTTCTTCTATTGGCGTCATCGCAAATCGATCCTCTTTTGAGCTATTCGAACACAAATATGCCCATTCTAATCATGCAAAGATAGTGTGCAACGGTATTGCAAGAGTGGGCGAGCCACCGGCTCGCCCCTACAACCATTTGGTTATTTGTGAACTCGCAGACAGGGCAAACACTTTCATTGCTTGCTCGGATCTACATGGATGATACCTCAAAGAAGCGAATTGTCGCGTCTCGCAGCGGCGGCCATTCATGCCCGCAGTGCGCGATCACTTCGAGACTCGCGTCGCATCCAATCCGCTGATATTGGCGATAGAGCGAAGCGAGACCTTCGCGGCGAGTTGCGCCTGCGAGATTGGCGCCGGGGGCCCACCAGGGGTTGTCTTCCGCAAGGGTGATATCGGCATCATCGTTCTCGCCGACAAGCAACTGTATCGGTAGCGCGCGCAGGGCGGGGATATCAATGGCGCGGCCGAAGAGCCGCTCGGCATCGCCTATGCCGGGCCACCAGTCGAGCGATTCATCGAGCAACGTCACCCGGCCCGGCGCCGCCAGCGAGAGCGCGGTCAGGCGCTCCGCGTAAAAATAGGCGAAACGATGGGCAAATTGCGCGCCGCCGGAAAAACCGCCCAACATGAATCGCTCGCAAGGGACGGCGTAGCGCTGGCCTATCTCGTCCACCATGCCCAGCAGAATGCGATCGAAGCGAATCTCCTGGTAGCGCAACAGCTTGTAATTTTCGACATCATGCGGGTCAATGAGGCCGGCGGGGAACAAGGGGCAAAGCAGCAAGACTTGATTGCGGACCGCGAAGTCCGTGAGTTGATCGCGATAGAAGGCGGCGTCACGGTAGGTCCCGTGCACGTAAACGCCGATCCGTCGAATCTCATCCGGCACGTATAAGCAATACGAGAACCGAGGATCGACGCCATAGGCGATGAAGGACGTTCGACGGTAAAGGAACGGGGACCTTTTGTCGCGCGAGCGCTCAGTGCCTGGGGATGTACGCATAAGGTAGTCAGCGCCGGGCGTCGTTTATAAGCGCGGCTCGCTCATCTTCAGCATGCCGGCGATACCAAGGGGATCGGCCATCGAATCATTATCCTTGCTATTCAAAGCCCATTTTAGTTCAGCCGATACCGTTCCAGGAACTCATAATCGGGCGCGACGCCCAAACCCGGTCGCTGCGGAATCGTCAGCCAGCCGTCAGCATCCAGTTGCAGCTTTTCTTCAAAGATGCGCCCGCGATTGACATCGACCGTTTCGCGATAGAATTCAACGATGAGCCCGTTGGGAATCGCCCCGACGAGATGCAGGTGAATCTCCTGGTCGCCGTGTGGCGCGATGTGCAGGTCATGCGCCGCGGCCAGGGCGGCGACATTCATGAACTCGGTGATGCCGCCGAGGATCTGCGCGTCGGCGTTGTAGATGGCGGCGGCGTCGTGGGCGATGAGATCGCGGAAGCCGTAGCGGGTATACTCGTTTTCGCCGGTGGCGATCGGGATAGCGGTCGCCCCCGCCAGCCGCGTGTGGCCGCGATAATCATCCGGCGGCAGCGGCTCCTCGAACCAAAAGATGTCGTAAGGCTCGATTTTGCGCGCGATTTGGATCGCCTCCCGCAGGCTGTAGGCGCAGTTGGCGTCCACCATCAGCTTGACATCGCTTCCGATTGTTTCCCGGGCGACGCGGACGCGCTCGACATCTTCGGCGATGGGCGCGCCGCCGATCTTCATCTTGACCGCTTTGGCGCCCAGATCCAGGTTTGCTTCCATTTCGGCGGCCAAACCAGCCAGCCCTTTGCCTTCTTCATAATAGCCGCCGGCGATGTAGGCGGGCACACGATCATGCGCCGCGCCCAGCAGCTTATGCACCGATTGCCCGGTTGCTTTGCCCATCAGATCCCAGAGCGCGATGTCGACAGCGCTGATGAAACGGGTGGCGAGGCCCCGCCTTCCGACCAGCTTCGGCAGCCATAGCGCCGCCCAAATCCGGCGATAGTTGAATGGATCTTCGCCGATGAGCAGGGGCTTGAAATGCTCCAGCAAGCCTTCCGCCACCTTGGCCATGCCGAGCGTCTGCGGCTTGTGCGCCCAGCCGATGCCCATGATGCCCTCGTCGCTGTGAATATGGATCAGATTCAAGCCGCTGTGCGTATAGGTATGCATGCCATTGCGGATGGGCTTGCCCCGCTCCCAGCGATATTGCCGCAGTTCGACGTCCGTGATTCTCACCGCATGAATCTCCTAAGGCTTAAACAGGGTAGCGGCGATATGGCGGACGCCGCCGTCTAGCTGAATCTTATCGTCAGCGCGGTTGAAATAATACACGCTGATGACCTTGCCGCCGTCCAGCAGCGCCGTTCGCGGATAACCCAAATCCCAGGAACCGCCGTCATCGCGCAGGATGAGCTCCGCTCCCCAGGTCGCGCCATCATCTTCCGACAGGCGCGCGCGGATGCCATAAGGCGGGACGCGATAACCGTATACCGCCAGCAGTCGACCGTCTTCGAGCAGGGTCAAATCAGTCGGACCGCCCCAATCGCTCAGCCGCGAGCGGAAGCGCCAACTGCGCCCGCCGTCGTCCGATTCGAAGACCTCGGGCCAGGCGTTGCGCGCATCCATCTGGCAGCGCAGCGCGACCAGAATCCGCCCGTCGTTCAGCAGGGCCGGGCTGGCGTAATAGCGCTTGGTGAAGCGGGCATCGGGCGATGTCGCCATGATCGGCGCCAGGTAATGCCAGCTCAAACCGGCATCGGGCGAGGCGTAGACGGCTACGATCCGGTTGCTGGCGGCGCCGTCTCCCAGGCCGGCGGTGACGAAGAATAGCACCACCCCGTCCGGTCTCACGATATAATCAGGCTTGACCTGCACCCAGGCAAAGCCGAACGCGGGCATGCGAAAGGGACCACCCCAAGTGCGCCCGCGGTCGGGCGAATACTGAATGTAACCCATGTCCTGGTCGCGCTCGGGCGGGATGCCGAAGCCGGCTGTCAGGAAGAAATCGGGCGAAGTCCAATCGCATGATTCGGACGGGCCGGCCGCCGGCTGTTGATAGAGCGGGCGCTCGATATCCGACCGCGTACCCAAGGACTGCAGCCCGTCGCGGGGCCAGGTGCGCCCGCCATCCGTCGAGCGCATGGTGACATATTCGCCTCCGCGCGCGTCCACCACATGATGCCCTAGATCGTGGCGCGCCCCATAGTTGCAGGGTCCGCGCGAAAAGCTGATGAGCAACTCGTCATTGGTGAAGGCTTTGAAGCCGTGATTGAAGGGCCAGCCAGCGAAGTAGCCACTGTCGTAGTAGACGGTGATGTGCTCGGCGTCTCTCGGGACGCTGGCGCTGGGATATCGGTCGTGGGTCATCCTGTCCTGCTGCTGTGGCTGATCGCTTCGCCGCACGATAACGGATGCAGGTATTATGGCAGGCTTGACGCTCGGTCGCCATATTCATCTGCCGCGTGCGAGAGCGCAAGGAAATGAACCGACGCCAATCGCGAAGAGCGAACGCTTTGACGCGCGCCCGTCAAATTGTTATGCTCTGCGGGACCGCAAGCTGAATCCATAGACTAGGATACTGTCATGAAACTGTTCGATTACCCTGAGCCGGTGGAAAACTGGGATCTGACAATCAACCGCTACGCCACGCAGAAAGTTGAGTTTGGCGCGCAGGGCGTGGCGGAAAAGGTCGCCGAAATCGAAGCGCTGCTCAAGCAAAAGATAGCGGAGCTGGACGCGCTGCCCAACGACGCCGCGCTGGAAAAGGCCGAGCCCGACGATCTGGATGCGATCAAGGCGCTGCGCCCGCCAGGGGAGCGACGCCTGTTGACTGCGCTGCCCGACAACTTCCGCGATCGGCTGGAAGGCGCCTGGCTGACGCGCTGCAGCGGCTGCACGCTCGGCTCCATCGTCGAAGGCTGGAAGGTCGACCGCATGGAAAACTGGGCGGCTTATCTGGGCGACCCATTTCCGCTGGTAGATTATTGGAGCCAGGCGGAACAACCGCATCTGCCCCGCTTGAAGATGAGCGTACGCCACGACTACACGCCCTCAAAGATGAATGGTGTGCCCAGCGATGACGACCTCAACTACACGCTGCTTGGTCTGCTGGTCCTGGAAGAATACGGACCCGATTTCAGCGTCGAGGACATGGGCGAAGCCTGGGTGAAATACCTGCCCTTCGCATTCACGGCCGAGGGCATCGCGCTGGAGAATCTGCGCCAGGGCGTACCGGCGATGCAGGCGGGCGCGCTCAAGAATCCTTGCCAGAATTGGATTGGCGCCGATATCCGCTCCGACCCCTGGGGCTACGCCGCGCCCGGCTGGCCCGAGAAAGCGGCTGAGCTGGCTTGGCGCGATGCCATGATCAGCCACCGGCGCAACGGGGTCTACGCCGCCATGTATTGGTCTGCCGCCATTTCAGCCGCCTTCGCCGTCGATGCCCCAATGGACGCCCTGAGGATCGCCCTGGAAGAGATTCCGGCGGATAGCATTACCGCGCGGGAAATCCGCTGGGCGCTGGACAAAGCGCCGTCTGTTTCCGGCTACAAAGACGCTGACGCTTTAGTCCAGGAGCGCTACCCCGGTATGTGGAAGTCGCATTCCTTCCAAAATAACGCCCTGACGATTTGGGGCTTGGCTGTCGGCGGCGATGACTGCACCAAGGTCATCGGCGAGACCGTCTCCATGGGCCAAGACAATGACTGCACCGCCGCCACCGCGGGCAGCGTCTTCGGCGCCGTCTACGGGGCGGGCGCCATCCCCGAACACTGGACGCGCAACTTCAACAACAAGATTCATTGCTACCTGAACGGGCATCCGACATTCGCCCTCGACGATGTGGTGAATCGCTTTGCCGCGCAGGCGGAACGGGTAGTCTCGGATTAGAGAGGAATATTAGGGGCGACCCGGCCCGTTCCTTCTCGTTGGAAATCTGTAGGGGCGACCTATTAGGTCGCCCGACGCAATATATTTTGTTGAATTCGGGCGACTTGATAAGTCGCCCCTACAACAGTAGATTGTTACGCAATTGGAGATAAGACATAAGACAGGAGAGTACCATGCGTTTATACGAGTATCCGGAGAAAGTGGCCGCCTGGGAGCGCAAGCTCAACGCCTACGCCCAGCAGAAGGTCGAGTTCGGCGCTCAGGGCGTCGCCGAGAAGGTGGCTGAGATCGAAGCCGTGATCGCCGAGAAGGTGGCCGAGTTGGACGCGCTGCCCAATGACGCCGCGCTGGAAGCCGCCGAGCCCGATGACCTGGAGACGATCCTCAGCCTGCGACCGGCCGGGTCGCGCCGCATGTGGACATCGCTGCCGGACGATTTCCGCGAGCGACTGGAGGGCTCCTGGCTGGGACGCTGCGCCGGCTGTACGCTTGGCTCCATCGTCGAGGGCTGGACGGTCGAGCGGATGGAACAATGGGCGGAATACCTCGGCGATGAATACCCGCTGGTCGATTATTGGAGCGTCGCCGAACAGCCCCACATGAAGAAATACCAGACCAGCCTGCGCGAAGATTTCACGCCCTCAAAGATGGATGGCGTGCCCACCGACGATGACCTGAACTATACGCTGCTCGGCCTGATGATCATGGAAGAGTACGGGCTCGATTTCAGCACTGACGATCTGGGCGAAGCCTGGATCAAATACCTGCCCTTCGCCTTCACCGCCGAAGGCATCGCGCTGGACAATCTGCGCAAGGGCGTGCCGCCGATGCAAGCGGCCGAGGTCGACAACTGCTTCCTCAACTGGATCGGCGCCGATATTCGCTCCGACCCCTGGGGCTATGCCGCGCCCGGCTATCCGGAGAAGGCGGCGGAGATTGCCTATCGCGACGCCTACGTCAGCCACCGGCGCAACGGCATCTATGCCGCCATGTTCTTTTCAGCGGCGATATCAGCCGCCTTCGCCGTCGATAGCACGGTTGAGGCGCTCGAGATCGGCTTGCAAGAGATCCCAGCCGACTGTACGCTGGCGCGCGAGACCCGCTGGGCCTTGGATATGGCGCCGCAGATCGCGAATTATCGCGATGCCGCCGCCGCCATCGAAGAGCGCTACACGGTCATGGGCGGCGCGCACGCCATCAACAACACCGTGCTGACCGTCTGGGGCTTGACCGTGGGCGGCGACGA
The DNA here is from genome assembly GCA_026707225.1 of Chloroflexota bacterium. Lineage (GTDB taxonomy): Bacteria > Chloroflexota > Anaerolineae > Aggregatilineales > Phototrophicaceae > UBA6055. The sequence continues at coordinate 29,604 of JAPOXG010000108.1, read as the reverse complement.
TTACAGCAAAGTCATCGGCGAGACGGTGGCCATGGGCAAGGACAACGATTGCACCGCCGCCACCGCCGGCAGCATCTGGGGCGCCGTTTATGGCAAGAGCGCCATCCCCAAACATTGGTACAAGAACTTCAACAACAAAGTGCATACCTTCTTGTATCACCAGTCGCCATTCGCCATTGACGACACCATCGACCGCTTCATCGCGCTGGCGGAGCAAGTGCACGCGGGCAGCTAGTTGTCGCCTTCCGTGGCGAAACTGTTGGGGCTATCTTTGGATCGCCCGCCCGCAACCACGCGAAACAGTAGGGGCGAGCGGCGGTCAGTGTCTACGCGACCTATTGGGTCGCCCGCTTAACCGTACAAGTCTATAGGCGACGCTCATGACCAACTACAAATACCCTGAACCGCTGCAAGATATTGAACGAAGCATCAACCACTGGGCGCTGCTGAAGGCGGAAACGGGCGCCGCGGGCTTGGACGAGAAAATGGCGGAGATTCGGGCGCTGCTCGCCGAAAAGCTGGCGGAGCTGCGCGCCTTGCCCGAAGACCCGGCGCTGCGCGCGGCTGAACCGGACGACCTGGACGCGATTCGCGCGCTGCGACCGGATGGCGAACGCCGTTACTGGACCAAGCTGCCGGAAGCGACCTACCGCGATCGGCTCGTGGGCGCCTGGCTGGGCCGCTGCGCCGGCAATGTTCTTGGCTCGATTGTTGAACTTTGGGATATCGACAAGATGGAGGCTTGGGCGGAGCATCTCGGCGATGCCTTCCCGCCCGCCGACTATTGGAGCGAAGCCGAGCGGCCGAACGAGCTGAAGTATGAGACGAGCCGGCGTGACGCCTTCACGCCTTCAAAGATGGACGGCGTGCCCACCGATGACGACCTCATCTATACGCAGCTGGGCATGCTGGTCCTGGAAGAATATGGCCTCGATTTCAGCGTGGACGATGTCGGCGCCGCCTGGATCAAATACTTGCCCGTTTCGCCGGCATCGCCCGTGCTTCCCAATCTGCAAGCCGGTGTGCCAGCATGGGAAGCGGCGATCGTCGACAATCCCACCCAGTTCTGGATCATCGGCGACATCCAATCCGACCCCTGGGGCTATGCCGCGCCCGGTTATCCCGAAAAAGCGGCTGAATTCTCCTGGCGCAATGCCACCATCTGCAGCCGCCGCAACGGCATCTACGGCGCGATGTACTTTTCCGCCGTCATCGCGGCCGCCTTCGCCCTGGGCGATCCGATGAAGGCGATCGAAGCGGGCTTGAGCGAAATACCGGCCGACTGCGTGCTGGCGGGCGAGCTGCGCTGGGCTTTGGCAATCGCCGATGATATTCAGGATTATCGAGCGGCGCGCGCGGCCGCCGATGAGCGTTATAATGGCATGCACCCGGTGCATACGATCAATAATGCCGCGTTGACGGTCTGGGGGCTGGCCATCGGGGGCGATGACTTCAGCAAGGTCATCGGCGAGACGGTGGCCATGGGCTTGGACAATGACTGCACCGCCGCCACCGCCGGCAGCATCTTCGGCGCCGCATACGGAAAAGACGCCATCCCCGAGCGCTGGACGCGCAACTTCAACAACAAGGCGCATTCCTTCATCATCGGGCAGCCGGAATTCGCGCTGGACGATATGGTGGATCGCTTCACCGCGCTGGCGGCCAAGGTGCTGGCGGAATGAAACATTCACCGCAGAGGCACAGAGGGCACAGAGAAAACTGTGCGCTATCGAGCCGCCTAATCTCTGCAGACAATGGTGCGACAATGCCGCTGCCCACGCAAAATACTCTGCGTCTCGCTGTGTCGTAGCTCCCCCTCCGTTGGTCAGTGTCTACTCGACCCATTGGGCCGCCCCTACATTTTGCGCGGATGTGGCAATACAGTTGAGAAAAGCCTGGAAACATATGCCAACGTCTTTGCTATTCCTCGACCCGCGCGTCGTCGCCTCCACGGCCAACGCCAAGCTGGAACTCGGCAGGGTCAACAAGCACCCCGCCAACCCCCTCTTCAGCGAAGACTTTTTCGCCGACCCGCCCAAACGCTGGGAAGCGCGGCTCGACAACGTCTATCCCAACGTCATTTACGACGAAGACGACGGCTTATTCAAGTGTTGGTACAAGTCCTTCATTTATGACGAGCCGTCCAACAACACGGCGTTGGAGCAGCGCCCAAGCCAGCCCTATCGCCAGGGCGCGCGTGAAGAGGGCTTGCTGTACGCCATCTCCGCCGACGGCGTCACATGGGAAAAGCCGGAACTGGGCATCATCGACTTTGAAGGCTCGGCCGCCAACAACCTGGTCATGCGCCGCGCGACCCACGGCCTGCATGCCGGTGGCGTCTTCAAAGACAGGCGCGAGCCCGACCCGGCGCGGACCTACAAGTTCATTCACCGCAATGCCAGCGCGGGCCGAATGGCAACCTGCTTCTCCGCCGATGGCGCCCGCTGGTCCCAGCCGGTACTCTGGGAGGAGCACGACGCCGTCGGCGACTGCCACAATAATGCGATCTGGTCGCCCGAGCGCGAGCGCTACGTCTGCATCACGCGCGGCTGGTCGGATGGCATCCGCACCGTCTTGCGCAGCGAAAGCGCCGACTTCGTCAACTGGTCGAATCCGGTCGAGATCATGCGCGGTGCCGATGCCCACGACCAGATCTATTCCCTGCCGATCTGCCATTACGGCAATCTCTACATCGGTCTGCCTTCGGTTTTCCACAAAGGCGACGAGCGAGCGGCGGACTGGGACACGGTCGACACCGAGCTGGCATTCAGCGTCGACAGCGTCAATTGGGAGCGGCTTTGCCCGGGCGAGGCGCTGATAGCGCGCGGCGAAGGCGCATACCCCGACGGCGCCTACGATTGCGGCTGCGTCTATGCCGCTGCCCCCATTATTCACGACGGCTCGGTTCGCATCTATTACGGCGGCAGCAATGGCTTGCACAATAATTGGCGCGAAGGCTCGCTGAACCTGGCGACGCTTGAGATGGATCGCTTCGCCGGCTATGTGCCTGTTGACGCGTCTAGCTGTTCAAACGCGCAGACGAATCCAATTAGACTAACTGACGAGCGCCTGACGTTGAACGCCTCGGTTCAGCCGGGCGGTTCGATTCGCGCGGGGATCATGGATGCCGGCGGTAGGGCATTGCGCGGCTTCGCATTGGACGACTGCCTGCCTGTCACCACGGGCGGCGCAAGCTGCGTCCTGCGCTGGCGCGAGCGCGACATCGCCGAGCTGGCCGGCGGGGCGGTTCGGCTCGCGTTTGAATTTCAAAGGGCGAAGCTGTACGCCCTCAACGCAGCTGGGGTCCGGGCTTCCGATTCAGGGTGATGGGCGCGGCATCGCCTTCATACCGGGGCCGCAAAGGCTCCAGCAAATCGCGATTCCGCGCCTCCCACTCGAGGGGCCAATCTGAGTCCGCCAGGTAGGCTTGTATCGGCGCCGGCAATTTGGCGAATTCGGGATAATACCAGAGCGTGATATTGGTGCGGCGCTGATCGCTTCGGTTGCCGTGCGCCGCATGCAGCAAACGAGCGCTGCCCATAACCACATCGCCGGCTTTCAGCGGCACATCGACCTCGCCTTCAGCGCGCTGAAACGCCAGGTGCGCCGTGTCTTCGGCTTTGCTGAGATCGTCTTCATGCGCGTCCGGCAGCGCGTCATGCAGCCGGTGGCGCTTGAGATGCGAGCCCGGAATCAGACGCAGGCAGCCATTATGCGGCGTCGTATCAACCAGATAGATCATGAGGAAGCACTGGATCGTACGCGGCGTATAACTGATAGGGTCGTTCCAGAAGCGCGCGTCTTGATGCCAAAACAGCGGTGGGCTTTTCGGCGGCTTGCTGATGATGAAACCGCTGCCGTATTTAGGATCCGGGAAACCGAGCCCGGCCAGTGCCTCGAGGATCGGCGGATGGGCGATGAGCCGCGCCATGAAGGGGTCTTCCGTCACCCGTATCAAGCTGCCTTGCGCTCGGTTCCGGGCGAAGTGCGCCGCCTCTTGCCGCGCGATGACGCCGTCAGTCACCGCGCGCAGCCGCTCCAGCATGTCTTCGCCGACGAGACCTTCGAGCAGGCAGAAGCCATCGCGGTCCAGCTGTTCGCGTTTTGCTTTGTAGCCGATCATAAGGAGGTCTCCGTTTCCACCCGTCTATCGAAGCAGACCCAAGCTAATCTTACGACAACGGATTGGAATCCTGTAGCTATTAGGGGAGACACCGGCTCGCTCGTACAGGTTTTGCGCAATGACGGACGGGCAACCCAGTGGCTCGCGCCTACACAGGCGTCGTTTTGCCGGCAGTCTCATAGCATTCGTTGAAGCGGTCGATGATGAATTGCTCGACATGCGCCAGCGCCTGGGGCAGGGTCGTCCGTCCCAAACCCAGACGGAAGTAATTGCCTTCGAAGAGCATGATCGCGGCTGGCAAGACCGTTACGCTGGCCTCGGCGACGATCGCTTCGGCGAATTCGCTCACCGGCATATCGGCTTTCAACTCAGCCAAGGTGACGGTGCCGCCTGCCGGATAACTCAGCCAGAACAGGTCCGGGTAGGCGCCGAAGAATTCGCGGCAATGGCCGATGTTCGTCCTCACGATCTCGATGCTGCGCGCCGTCAAAGCCCGCCAATTATCCAGCGCGATCAAAGCCAGGATTTCGCTGGGCGCGCTGCCACAGATTGTCGTATAACTCTTCATCTCTTGCAGCTCGTGCGACAGCCCGGCGTCCCGCGTAATCAGCCAGCCGACGCGCAAGCCAGGCAAGCCGAAGCACTTCGACAAGCCGCCGAGCGCGATCGCCCGCTTATACAGCTCGCAAGCCGATGGCAGGCGCAAAGTCTCATCATGCTCGGTGAAGCGATATATCTCGTCCGAGAACAAGATCAGGTTTTGCCGCCGCGCCAGCTCAACGATGCGTTCGAAATCGTCGCGGCTCGGCAAATAGCCGGTCGGGTTGTGCGGGAAGTTGATGATCAGCATCCGCGTGTCGGGGCGGATCAAGCGCTCCAGCTCGTCCACATCGAAATGCCAGCCGTTTTCCGTCCGCCGCTGGGACCAGAACGAGAGCTCACAGCCGGTCGCGCGCGCGATTTCCCACAGCGATTGAAAACTGGGATGCATCACCACCACGTGATCGCCCGCATTGAGCAGGCTGTTCATCGGCAGGAAGACGCCTTCCTCGGGCACCACCTCGATCACATCGCCGGCGTCAATGCCTTTGTGCATGGCGGCGATAGAAGCGCGCAATTCGGGATGACCCTGCGTCTCGGTATAACCCAGCCACAGCTTATCGAATTGCTCGCGCCGTTCCGTGCTGGCATAAGTCAGCAGCTCATCCAGCGTCAGCGGCTCGGTGTCGGATTGGCTGATGCCGTAGGGCGCGCTGAATTCGTGCTGGCGGAAGAAGTTCTCGATTTTGAAGGGAGCGAATTTCATGGCGATAGTTCCTCATTGCCGGAGGTTCTGACAAGGAATGTAACCACAGTCGCTCGCATGTCAAGACTCGGCTCATAACTATTGCGAAATCGCAAAAGGTGAATCTGTAGACACAAGCGCTACAAAATCGCCGCTAGTGCAATATACCTTGCGTCTCGTTGCGCCTTAGCTCCCCCTCCCTCCTTATGGCTGGGGACAGGACAGGTTTGACCCAATCGCATACAAAGGCGCCACGCTAGACGTCTAAAGCATCTCTCGATGCGAATATGGTAGGGGCGACCTATCAGGTCGCCCGACAATGGCCAACATAATACCGAAATCGCGCCGATATTTTGCTCGCAAATAAACTGTCCTGTCCTCATTCTTTTTGGGGGAGTGAGCCGCGCCGCGTAGACACAGGCGATCGAGGATGGGGTGTGGCGCCAGCAACGTAAACAGCAATTTTTTCATCCCCCTTGACAATATTTTTAAGTTGGACTAAAAATAGTGTTAATACCGCTAAAATTAGATTCCGGAAGGAGTCCGCCGTGTCCATCCGCCATTGCTTGCTGCCCCTGTTGATCCTGCCGCTATGGGTCGGCTCGATCGCGCGCGGGGGCGAAGAGGGGCTCGAAATCGTTGCCACCACCACGCAAGCGGCCGATCTTGTTCACATCCTCGCCCAAGATGTCGCCGGCATCCGCATCACCGCCTTGATGGGAGCGGGCGTCGATCCCCATTTGTATCAGCCGACCGAATCCGACATTGTCGCTATGAATCAAGCCGAGATGGTGATCTACAGCGGCTTGCGCCTGGAAGGGCAGTTTGATGCGGTCTTCGCCGCGCTCTCTGAGCAGCGCATCGCTGTCCATCCCCTTAGCCAGCCGGTCAAAGAGGCCGGTTTTATCATCGGCGGTTTCGATCTCTCGGAATCGCTGACGAATGTCGATGACCCGCATTTCTGGTTTGACCCGCTCAATTGGCAGCTGACGGTCGCGGATCTGGCTGAGGCGCTGGCTTCGCTCGATCCGGCCAACGCGGACGCCTATCGCGCCAACGCCGCCGCCTACATCGATCAGCTGCAGCTGCTTTATGACTGGGCTGACGCTGGCTTGCGCTCGGTGCAAGAAGGGCAGCGCTATCTAGTGACCTCGCACGACGCCTTTCAATATTTCGGCGCAGCGTTCGGCTGGCGCATGCAGGCGATTCAGGGTTTGAGCACCGAAGACGAAGCCGGCGTGGGCGATATTCAGGAGACGGTCGATTTCGTCATCGCCAACGCGATTCCCGTGCTCTTCGTCGAAAGCAGCATCCCGCCCGATACCATCGAAGCGGTGATTGAAGCGGCGCGCGCCCAAGGCGCCGACGTCCGCATCGGCCTGCGCGAACTCTTCGGCGATGCCATGGGCGAGCGCGGCCGCTTCGGCGGCAGCTATATCGGCATGCTGGCGCAAAACGCCCTGACGATCATGCAGTCTTATCAGTGCATGGGCGCCGCCGTTGAGATTCCGCCTTGGCCCCCTAGCCTGCTGCCGCAGCCGCCAGCTGACATTTGGAATGTGGACTGCGATGCCTGATTACGCGTATAAATGGGCGCATGTAGGGGCGACCCTATCGAGTCGCCCGCCGATGAGAAGTGTAGGGGCGAGAGAACCGTAGTGTCTACGCTCGGCTTGTCTCGCCCGCCGCCTAAATCCCAGGTGCATGAATGATGCAAACACGCAGCAACCCAGCCCTTACAGTCGATGATCTGACCGTCGCCTATCGCGAAAAACCAGCAATCTGGGATATCGACCTCGATGTGCCAGCGGGCGTGCTGATGGCGATTGTCGGACCCAACGGCGCTGGCAAGAGCACCTTGATCAAGGCGGTGCTGAATCTGATTCCGCGGGCGGCCGGCGCCGTTTCCTTCTTCGGCGAGCCCTATGAACGGGCGCGCTCGCTGGTCGGCTATGTGCCGCAGCGGGGCAGCGTCGATTGGGATTTCCCGGCCTCCGTGCTTGATGTCGTCACCATGGGGCTCTATGGCAAGCTGGGCTGGTTCCGCCGGCCCGGCAAAGCCGAGCGGGATTTGGCGCTTCACGCGCTGGAGCAGGTCGGTCTGGTCGATTTCGCCGATCGGCAGATCAGCCAACTCTCAGGCGGGCAGCAGCAACGGACTTTCCTGGCGCGCGCCCTGGTGCAAGACGCGCAGATCTACTTCATGGACGAGCCCTTCGCCGCCGTCGACGCCGTCACCGAAAACGCCATCGTCAATATCCTGCGCCAGTTGAACCAGCGCGGCAAGACCGTGCTGGTCGTCCATCACGATTTGCAGACCGTCGCCGAATACTTCGATTGGGTGACCCTGCTGAATGTCGAAGTCATCGCGTCGGGCCCCACCTTGCAAACATTCACCCTGGAGAACCTGCAGAAGACCTATGGCGGGCGCGTCTCCAGCTTGCATGGCGGGCAGCTGTTGGCGGCGAGCGCGCAATGACCGCAAGGGCTGCCATCAGCAGGGACGATCGGCGCGTCTGGCTGATCATCGCCGCTATCGCGCTGGTGAGCCTGCTCATCATTCCCTTCAGTCAAGCGCTCTTCGGCTTGCGTTTCACCTACACCGTACGCGTCGTCGCCCTGGGCGGTTCGTTCCTAGGGCTTATCAGCGGCGCGCTCGGCTGTTTCGCGGTGCTGCGGCGGGAGAGCCTGCTCGGCGACGCGCTGTCGCACGCGGCTCTGCCCGGCGTGGCGATCGCCTTCCTGCTGGCGGGGCGCGAGTTGAGCCCCCTGCTCATCGGCGCCGGCATCGCCAGTTGGTTGAGCCTGCGTTTTGTCGCCGCGCTGCTGGCAACTACCCGCCTCAAACAAGACGCCGCTCTCGGCATAGTGCTGGCGAGTTGGTTCGCCGCCGGCATCGCGCTGCTGGCTTATATCCAGTCCATACCCGACGCCAGCCAAGCCGGCCTCGATCACTTTATCTTTGGGCAGGCGGCCGCCATCATCGAGAGCGATGTCCGCTTGGTCATGGGCGTCGGGCTGATTATCTTGTGCCTGCTGGCGCTGCTATGGAAAGAATTCAAGCTGGTCACCTTCGACGCCGAATTCGCCGGCGCCAACGGCATTCGCATCGGGCTCATCAACACGCTGCTATCGACCCTGATCGTGGTGACAATCGTGCTGGGCTTGCAGTTGGCCGGCGTGATTCTGATGGTCGGCATGTTGATCGCCCCCGGCGTCGCCGCGCGCCAGTGGACGCATAAGCTGGATCAGATGGTGATTCTGGCCGCGGTCTTCGGCGCCTTCTCCGGCGGGGTCGGCGCTGTCATCAGCGCCCTCGACAGCGATATCCCCACCGGGCCCACCATCATCGTGGTGGCTTTCGCCCTGGTCCTGCTGTCCCTGGCTTTGGCGCCCGGCCGAGGCTTGCTATGGAGCCGGCTGCGGCAGCGAAGCAATCGGCGCGCTTTCGCCGCGCGAAATACCCTGCGCAATTTATACCGCTACGCCCTGGCGCATGGCGCTGTCAACGCGCCGGTGCCCGACAGCTTCATTCGCGGCGTTGGCGATCGGGGCGCCGCATTGGGCTTGCGCGAATTGGATGGCGCCGGTCACGTCAGGCTAGGGGAGGGCGGCTGGCGGCTCAGCCAAAGCGGGGTCAAGCTGGCGCGGCGCGACATTCACAATCAACAGCTCTGGGATACCTACCGGCTCTACGCGCACGAGCTTGCTTTGCCAAATGTGGCGGAAGATCGAGAGCGGGAGATCGCGTCCCTGCTGCCGGCTGAGGCGGTCGCCATATTGGAAGCCAAACTGGCGGAGGGCGCCGCCCCATGATGCCATTGGAGCGCCTCCTGATCGAGTTTCTGCTGAATTTCCTGACCCGCGAGGAGCTCAATGCTTTGCTGCGCTCGCCCCAAAATACGGCGACGCTGATCGGCGGCTTGATCGCGGTCAGCGGCGCGCTGCTGGGCGTCTTTCTGCTATTGCGCGGCCTGTCGCTGACGAGCGACGCTATCAGCCACACAGCGCTGCTGGGCATCGTCGTCGCCTTTCTCTTGATGACCGGCGTCTTCGGCCTTGAAGGCGATACCTCGTCGCCCTGGCTGATACTAGGCGCGTCTTTGGCGGGCGTCGGCACGGTCTTGCTGACCGAGATGCTCTATCGCTCGGGCTTGCTGCGGCAAGACGCCGCCCTGGGCTTGGCTTTTCCGCTGCTCTTCGCCATCGCCGTGATCCTGGTCTCGCGCTTCGTCGATGATGTGCACCTCGATGAAGACGCGGTGCTGGTCGGCGAGATCGGCCTGGCATGGGCGAATACCAACAGCCACTGCTTCGACCATTGCCAAAGCGTGACCGTCACCGAAGACCATCCCGCCGCCAGGATGACGCGGCAATGCCTGAACTGTCGCGCGCTCGGCATCAACCCGCGGGACAGCCGCGCCGAGTTCGTCGAAGTCTGCGGCAATTGCGGCGACTATTCGCCCGCCCAAGCCTGGAGCGCGGGCTTGCTGGAGCGGGAGCCGGCGCTGGTCTTTTTCCCCAAATCAATCACGGTGACGCTGGTGATGGCGCTGCTGTCGCTGGCTTTCACGCTGGTCTTTTACAAAGAACTCAAGCTCGCCACCTTCGACGCGGCGCTGGCGAAGGCGCTTGGCTTTCGCCCGGCGGTCATGCACTACGCGCTGATGATCCTCGTCAGCCTGGTCGCGGTTGGCGCTTTTGACGCGGTCGGCTCGATTCTGGTGATCGCCTTTTTCATCATCCCGCCAGCCGCCGCCTATCTGTTGACTGATCGCCTGGCGCTGATGCTGCTCTTGAGCCCACTGATCGGCGCGCTCGGCGCCATCTTCGGCTATGACCTGGCGCGCGGCCAGCTCTTCAGCCTCTTGCCCGTCGCCAGCGGCATCGCGTTTATCAACCAGCTATTCGGATTGGACCTCATTGAAGATTGGGATTCGTCCATCAGCGCCTCGATGGTGCTGATGATCTTTGCCTTATTCCTGCTGGCCTGGGTCTTCTCGCCGCGTTACGGGCTGATTGCCGGGGCGCTCCGCCGCGCCAACAGCCGCCGCCGCTTCGCCGATCAAGTGGTGCTGGCGCATATCCATAATCACCAGACAACCCCGCAGGCGGCGACCGAATTGCGCGCCGATACGCTGCACTTGCATTTCCGCTGGACGCCACGCCGCATGACGACAGTGCTTGCGCGGCTGCGGGCGCTAGGTTGGATCAGAATCGTGGACGGGGGCGCTGTCTTGAACGAGCGCGGCGAAGACCAGGTTTATCGCTTCCGGCGGACCATGCTCGAGGCGCGCAATATGCCTGACAGTGGATGAGAAGTATCTTAGCGAAACTGCGCTATCACGTCTGGGGCAACCGGAAAGGGATCAAGTACTAGGACATGATTACGGGGCAGCTAGTCTGGACTGTTTTCCAGTCGCTCCAGTCGCTCAATGATATCTTCGTGTGCTGATGCCGAGGCTGCGAGGACTTTCCTGATTTCACCGGTAAGCCTCTCTTCGACCCCGGCAATATCGGCTTCTAGCTTCAGTTGCCCATCACGAAGAGCCCGAAACTCCTTCTGGTTGGCAGCATTGTGCTTCTCAATTTGCTCGTCGATATAGGTGTGCACTTCGCGCTTCCACTCGTCCTCAGGTATATAATCCCCTGCCATATCGAATCTCTCCAAGTCGCGTTCGCCTTCAAGTGAACTATAAGCCCAAATCTTTACTTTGTCAACAAAACTAGGCGTGGTCCGCCTATCGATAAGCACATCACAAGACTATGCTTGAGGCGCGCAATATTCCATCGTCGGCTGACTAAGCCTCGCCTGCGTTTCCGTTGTAGACTTTTATGCAGACTCGCCGTTCCGCTAGAGGCGCGCATGATCAGCCTGATCGCCACCGTCCTGAACGAAGGCGACAACATCCGTCATCTCTTCGATTCGATCCAGCGCCAGACGAGGCGCCCCGATGAGATCGTTATCGTCGACGGCGGCAGCGAGGATGACACGCTGGCGATCATGCGCGCTTACGCCGCGGACTTGCCGCTGCGCATCTTCGTCGAGCCCGGCTGCAACATCAGCCAGGGGCGCAACCGCGCCATCGCCGAAGCCCGGGGCGATATCATCGCCGTCACCGACGCCGGCGTACGGCTGAGCGAGCCTTGGCTGGAACAGATCAGCGCGCCCCTGCTGGGCGAGCCGACGCTGAATGTCGTCGGCGGCTTCTTCCATGCCGACCCGCAAAGCGCCTTTGAAACCGCGCTGGGCGCGACCACCCTGCCGCTCGCGCGCGAGATCGACGGCGCGATCTTCCTGCCCAGCAGCCGCAGCATCGCCTTCCGCAAGTCGGCGGCCTGCGCCATCGGCCTGTACCCCGAATGGCTCGATTTCTGCGAGGATCTGGTCTTCGATCTGCGTTTGCGAGCGGCCGGCGGCCCCTTCGCCTTCGCGCCGGACGCGCTGGTCTATTTCCGTCCGCGGCGCGGGCTGCGTCCATTCTTTCGGCAGTACTATCTCTATGCTCGCGGCGATGGCAAGGCGAATCTTTGGTTCAAGCGCCACTTGATCCGTTACCTGACTTATTTTGCTTTGGCGCCGGCCATCTTCATCGCGGGCGCGCTATGGCATCCGGCGCTCTGGCTGCTCTACCTGCTGGGCGCCGCCGATTATCTCTATCTGCCCTACCGCCGCTTGCCGACGGTGATGCGCCGCGCGCCAGATCGATCGCGGCGCGCCTGGCTATTTTGCATCGTCATGATTCCATTCATCCGCCTGACCGGCGATGTCGCCAAGATGATCGGCTATCCCGTCGGCTGGCGCTGGCGGCTGGCGATGCGACCACCCGACTGGCGCCGCGGGAGCGCTGAACAGCGCTGATAATCTCGCTTTTGCGAAGGCTGCAAAGATCTTTTTTCACCACAGCAGCTCGGCCCCAAATTTCTATAAAATGCTGGGCAAGTCGCCCCTGGGTCGCCCTTACATCCGTCTATGCTCGAATAAAGGGTCTTCTGCTGCGAAGATCCAGTTCATTCACCACGCAGCCAAGACCCGCCAAGTTGACTGTCTCCGCGATTCCGCTATACTAATCGAACCGTGTCAATAGACCATCCAGTTTCGCAATGACGAACAGAAACGAGACGAGCGAGTGGGTCAGCCTGCGCCGCGCCGCCGAGATCCTGGGCGTACACCCGGCGACCGTGCGCAATTGGGCCGATGACGGCAAACTGCCTTACCGCCGCACCGCTGGCAAACATCGCCGCTTCAATATCAGCGATCTGACCGATTACATGGACGCGCAGGGCGACATCCAGCCGATTGAGCTGCAGGTGATCATACAGAACGCCCTGGGCCAGACGCGCATGCAAGTGGGCGGCGAAGCGCTGGAGACGGCGCCCTGGTATCAGGCGATGAGCGACGACGCCAAAGGGCGCCTGCGCGAGCAGGGCAGAGACGTGCTCGAAGCGATCCGCAGCTACCTCGCCGCCGGCGCGCCCGATGCGGGGCTGGCCAACGCCATCACGCTGGGAAAAGACTACGCCGCCTGCCTGATCGCCGATGGCTTGACCTTGCCCCAGGCGATGCGCGGCTTCTACTTCTTCAGCGACTTCGTCCTCAATTCAATCTTGACCTGGTCGGAGCTATCGCCGCCGAAGAGCTCTACGGAATGGTCGACGCTGCTGCGCCAGGTGAACACCTTCATGAACGCCATCCAACTCTCCATCGTCGAGTACTATGAAGCAGGTTGATGCCGCTCCGCAGCTGCAATGGCTTGCGCTCAGCCTCTCCCCCAATATTGGCGCCTCTACCCTCAACAACCTGCGCGAATACTTTGACCAGGACCTGGATGCCGTCCTCCAAGCCCCGTCATACCAGCTGATGCGCGTCCGCGGCGTCGGGCCCAAGATCGCGAGCGAAATCGGCGCCATTGACTTGGATCGGCTGGCGCAAGATCTGGAAGCCTGGCGCGCGGACGGCATCGAGATTCTGATGCGCGGCGGCGAACACTATCCTCAACCGCTGAAGGAAACCAGCGATTTGCCGCTGGCTCTCTTCACCAGCCGTATCATGAGTCCCCAGATCTGGTCGAATGCCGTGGCCATCGTCGGCACGCGCGAACCATCCAAAGAAGCCCGCTATATCACCCTGCAGCTGGCGATGCAGCTAGCTCGCGCGGACCGCGCTGTCGTCAGCGGCTTGGCGCTCGGCATCGACACGGCCGCGCACACCGGCGCGCTTTCGGCCGATGGCGTGACCGTGGCGGTGCTCGGCAGCGGCATCGGCAACATCTATCCGGAAGCGAATCGATCCCTCGCGCTGCGCATTCGAGACAAGGGCGCGCTGCTGAGCGAAACGCATCCGCATTGGAGCGCCAACGCCCAGCGGCTGGTATCGCGCAACCGCATTGTCAGCGGGCTTTGCCGAGCGGTGATCGTCGTCGAATCGGATGCCGATGGCGGCGCCATGTACACCGCGCGCTTCGCTGTCGAGCAGGGTCGTCCGGTCTATACCTTTGACTTGCCAGCGGGCGGCAATCAGCGCTTAATCGCCGAGGGCGCGCGCGTCCTGCGGCGCGATGATCCCCTGCGTGATTTACCCGGCAACCTCGCCCCCACAAGTTCGACAGAATAGTCAAATTACCCGCTAGAACATTTGACACATAAACAAATGTTCGTGTATACTGAAAATTATGCGGATACGTGGGCCATGTGAGGCAGGTGCGCCAATGAAGGACTTCAGCTTACTTTCCAAGCGTCAGCAGAATATGCTTCGCTTCATGCACCATTATATGAAGGAGCGCGGCTTCCCGCCCAGCATTCGTGAAATCGGCGAGGAATGCGATATCGGCTCGACCTCGGTGGTCAATTACAACCTGAACAAACTGGTGGACGCCGGCTACATCGTGCGCTCGGGCAAAGTCTCGCGCGGGCTGCGCATCGTGGCTGCCATCCCCGGCGTCGCGCAGGCTCCGCGCGTGATCGGGCTGCCCGCGCCGAATCAGGTGGCGCTGGTCGGGCGCATCGCCGCTGGCGAACCGATCTCCCTGCCGGAAGACATCGCGCATCACATCGACGAAGACGACTACATCGCCGTGCCCCCGCAGTTGCTGGGCGGCTACGACGAGGGCGAGGTTTTTGCATTGACGGTGCGCGGCGATTCCATGGTCGATTCTATGATTCAAGACGGCGATATCGTCATCTTGCGCCGGCAGCATACCGCCGACAATGGCGAAATGGTGGCCGCCTGGCTGCCCGACGACAACGAAACCACCCTCAAGCATTTCTATCGCGAAGCCGAAAACATCCGCCTGCAGCCGGCCAACAGCGCTTACCAGCCACTGTTTGTGCAGCCGGCCAATTGCGAAATCAAGGGCAAGGTGCTCTCGGTCATGCGCAGCTTCCGCTAGACTCTCCCTAAAGGCTAGCGCTCCAACTCCCGCAGCGCGCTCGCGCAGAGCCTGTCGCCGCCGGCCGCCAGCCACTGGTCGAAGGTCCCGCTCGTAGCCGCGCCGGCGACGGCATCGCTGTAAATGCCGACTCCCCAGCGATAATATTTCTGCGTCTCGCTTGGCCAGCGGTCGCGCGCCCGGTTGATCACCGATGGTCCGCCGTTGTAGCAAGCCAGCGTCAGCCCGACCACGCCATCGGCCGCGCCCGCGCAATATCTCAGGAAGCTGGCGCCTCGTTTGGCGTTGGTCGCCGGATCCAGCATGTCTTCGCCCGCTTCAAAGTGAAAGGGCATGACCTGGAACAATCCCTGAGCGCCGGCATTGCTGATCACCTTGGGATGGCCGCAGGATTCGATCTGCATCACGGTCGCCAATAATTGCGGATCAACATCGTGCTGCCCCGACCAATGCTTGATCTCATCCGACCAGTGTCGCACGGCCGGCGCGAAGAAGGGCGCCAACTCGACTTCCCGTGTGCTACGGATGACGTGGATTGCAGCCGATGTCAGGCGACCGGCAGCGCGCGCCGCGTCATCCCAAAAGGCGCTGGACGCGAGCGCGATGGCGACGGCAATCGGCAGCCACAGCGGCACATACCAGACGCCGTCGCGCTTGACCAGCCGGCGCCCGCCGCGAATCTGATCTCGGCTCAAGCGAAGAAAACACAGCAGGTTCGCCGCCAGCCAATCGAATATCCCGCGCGCCGTGAGGCTGCTAAGACGCGCATGCAGCTTTTGCAGGCGCTGACGAATCTGCCGCCGCCTGATCAAGGCTTTCATCGGTCAGTCTGCGCCGCGAAACGCGCGCTAAGTCTCATTCGTAGGCTGCTTGCTTTTCTGCTAGAATCGCAGAAGTTGGTGGTTAATGCACGTCCGCCACCACTCTAGAATACGCGAATCTGAAAGTCTTAGTAGCATAATCCGCGCCTGGCAATCTAAAGGCGCCTTCCTAGTCCGGCGCGTGTAGGGGCGAGCCGGCGGCTCGCCCGTACAAACTCTGGACTATGTTGAAAATCTCATTCAGGCGGAAGCCATGCTCATTGCTATCTGGGATGTAGCCGAAACACATTAAGACAATGAACAGCTTGACATTTCGCGAACGCCTTCAAACTGGAGACCCTCTCCTGGCTGATGGCGCCATGGGCACCATGCTGCATCATGAGTCCCATGCCCGCGCCGATGCCTGCTTCGATGCCATGAATGTCGAAGATCCCGAAATCGTGCTTGCCATTCACAAAGCCTATATCGCTGCCGGCGCCGACATCATCGAGACCAATACCTTTGGCGCCAACAGCTTCAAGCTGACCAGCGCCGGCCGCGGGCAAAACGTCGAGCTTTACAATCGGCGCGGCGTGGAGCTGGCGCGGCTCGCCAGCGCCGAAAGCGACCGCGATGATGTCTATATCGCCGGTTCGGTCGGTCCGCTGGGCGTCGGCATCTATCCCTACGGCCGCCTCAGCCAAGAGGAAGCGCGCATCGCCTACGCCGCCCAACTCTTCGCCCTGGTTCAGGCCGGCGTCGACGCGATTCAGTTTGAGACCTTCAGCGAACACAAAGAACTGCTGCTGGCGATCAGCGCCTTGCGCGAGCTGGATGCCGAGCTGCCCATCATCGCCCAAGCCACCTTTTATCACGAAAATCTGAGTTACGCCGGTTATCCGCCGGCGCGCGTCGCCAATGACCTGTATCGAACGGGCGCTGATGTCATCGGCGTCAATTGCGGCAGCGGTCCCGCCGGCATCGCCGAAGTGCTGCGCCAGATGCGTTATGCCGTGCCCGATGCCGTCTTCTCCGCCATGCCCAACGCCGGCTTCCCCGAAGTCGTCGGCGGGCGCATCCTCTATCCCGCCACCGCCGAATACTTCGCCGATTGCGCCACCACCTTCGTCAATATCGGCGCGACCGTGATCGGCGGCTGCTGTGGCACGACGCCCGAGCATATCGCCGCCATGCGCAGCGCCCTCGATCAGCCCTCAAGCGACTTCGTCGACCTGCATATCGGCGAGAGTGATATTCATCACGGCGATCACGCGCCCGACCATCCAACCGAATTGGCCGAGCGCCTGCAGAAGGGCGCCTTCACCGTCACCGTCGAGATGGCGCCGCCGCGCAGCTATCATACCGAGCAGCTGCTTTCGGTCGCCCGCCGCTTGCGATCGGCCGGCCTTGACCTGATCAATGTGGCCGATACGCCGGCCGCCCGCATGAAGATGAGCGCCTGGGCGGTGGCGCATCTGCTGCAATCGCAGCTCGGCATCGAGACTGTCCTGCACTTCCCCACGCGCGGGCGCAATATGCTGCGCGTGCAGGGTGATCTGCTGGCGTCGCACGCCCTCGGCCTGCGCAATCTCTTTGTCGTCATGGGCGACCCCACGCGCATCGGCGATTTTCCCGATGCCAGCGATGTCAATGATGTGGCGCCCTCGCGCTTGATTGAAGTCATCAAAGGCGGTATGAACCAAGGCGTCGACATGGCCGGCCACAGCATTGGCAAGCCCAGCAGCTTCACCGTCGGCTGCGCCCTAAATATGGGCGCCGACGATATCGATCGTGAAGTGCGCGCGCTGCGGAACAAACTGAAAGCCGGCGCCGATTTCGCCTTGGGGCAGGCGATCTTCGAGCCCGAGCGCATCCAGCGTTTTCACCGCCGTTATGTGGAGTTGACGGGCGCCGACTTCGACCTGCCGGTATTGATGGCGGTCATGCCTCTGCACAGCCTGCGGCAGGCGCGCTTCTTCAACAACGAGGTGCCGGGCATCACGATTCCCGCTCCCATCCTTGAGCGCATTGCCGACGCGGGCGCAGACGCGCGGCGCGAAGGCATCCTGATCGCGCGAGAATTGCTCGACCGGATGACCGGGATGATCCAAGGCGCTTACATCATCCCCGGCGGCGATTATGACGCGGCGGCCGAAGTCGTCGCCTATTTGAAAAGAGGGGAGACGCAATGATGGAAACCGCCAATATTGACCTCAAGGTCGCCCTCATCGATAGCGATTATTACACCGAGAAAGCGATTCATGCCTACCTCGCCTGGGATCGCCGCACCCGCGCCCTCACAGATTACTCCAGCTTGGCGGAGTTTTGGCAGTCGCTTGATGGCGCCGCCGACGCCAACTATCCCGATGTCATCATCCTAGATGTCAATAACGTCGGCGAGCGCGGTGATATACGCCGCTCGATTGTTCGCCTGGTCGAAACATTCCCCGACGTGACCCTGGTTTGCCTGTCGCATATTGACGACCTCGATCTGTTCTACGCCGCCGCGGCCGGGGGCGCACACGCATTCCTGCATAAAGATGATGTGCGCTTCCATATCGCTTCGGCGGTCTGCATCGCCACCACTGAATTACGAAAGGACGAGCTGCTTTACAGCCGAAAAATGGACGTCGCTCGGCGCCTGCTCAATCACCGGCGCGCCACCAGACCCCTAGCAACAGCATTGCCGAAGCCGATGCAATATGTCGGCTTGGAAGCTAGCAAAAGCGATGAAGTTGGATTTAAGCGACGGAGAGTAATCGAGCTTTTTGCCATTGAAGGCATGCCAGCTGCGCTCATCGCCAATGAGCTGAAGCTTACAGTGAACACCGTCTACGATTACAAAAAGGAGGCATACGAACTGCTAGGCTTTGACGCCTCGGCGCCCGACGACGCATTTCTCGCCGATTTGCCCCAACGAGAACGCGCCTTTATGAAGCTCACCGCTTTGGAGAAGCTGCGCCGTTAACCGTCGCATCTCACGATATCTGCGAGTCCGTCTCCGAGCGGTCTTCCCGCTCTTGCCGCATCCGCCGGGCGCGCACCGCCTTCATCGCCTGCGAGCGCGTCAAAAGCAGCGACTGATCATCTTCGCTCGCCAGCGCTTCCGGCACGCGCACATGCTCTTCTTCAAGATAACTCTTGAGCGCGCCGCTGATCGACTTCACCGGCGCGTCATCGCCGTACTGATGGCGCAGGTCCAGAAGATTGTTCATCAGCCACAGAAAGAGATCGCCTTCCGTGCGCGCGTCATGCTTGCCCTTCGCCAGATCGAGCACATCGTACTTGCGGATCAGCTCAATGGCCGGCTTGTACATCGTGAAGTACCAGTCGGCGGTCGCCGCCTCGGTTGTCAGCGCGTGCCCCTCTAGCTGCTCCATCACCCGCTCGTGCAAGAAGATATGCCCCATCAGCTCGTGATAGCGCGTGGGCTCCGTTAGCTCGATCGAATCGTGATCAGGCACCGCGCGCGACAAGCTGGTCTCATCGAGAAAGTTGGCGTAAGCTTCAGCCGCTTGTAATTCCAGGTCGCTCATGCCGGGCCGCAGCGGGATTGTCGTCGGCATTTCGACCACATGGGCTTGGATGGACTTGGCGCCGAGCTGCCGCGCCACCGAAACGCGGTGGTTGCCATCGCGCACAAAATACACATCGCCGACCTTGTAGAGCTCGATCGGCGGCGGCCCTTCCATGCTGTTGGCCAGCGCGTAGACGCGGCTCCAGCGCTCCTTCATGCCGGACTTCCGCGGGAGAAATGTCGCCGTGAAATCTTTGTAGCGCCCGACGCTGCCCACGATTTGCTCCAGCGGCACATCATGCACGCCCTCATAGTGCTCTTCATGCAGATGCAAGCGGCTGCGAATCTCGTCGAAGTTCAGCAAATCCTTGTGGCGCCCGGTGAGCTGGCTCAGCAGCTCGCGCCAGAAGGCTTTGTTGTAGACCGATTGGAACTTGGTGCGCCCTTCATTCAGGCGCTGTTCGTAATTGTGATGGGTTGCCATGGCTGCCTCTTTCCGTTTGCGCGCATTTGACCCTGGAAATAAGCCAAAACCGTTCTGACGCACGCAAAACGTCCGACATGCAATTCTCGTCCGGCAGATCTAATCACACTATAACATATCTGCATACGAATTGAGTAGAATCCGCTGGCACGTCGATGCAGCCCGCTGTCACATTTCTGGCATCAACCAACGAAGGTCGGACGACTTGCCGGCGCCAATTCTTACCTGCAATTGACCAGACGGATCAGGCGCCCGGCTCGCGCTAGGCAAACGGCAAAGCGACGATGGATCCAAGCACCCTAAAGCGGCTCAATCAAATCAATCGCGACTTCTACCGCGCGACCGCCGCCGAGTTCGACGCGACGCGTCAAAGCGCTTGGCAAGGCTGGGAGCGCCTGCTCAACACAATCCAATTGCCGATTGAGTCCGCCCTGGACTTGGGCTGTGGCAATGGACGTCTCGCCCGCTTTCTGGCGGCGCGCCAACGGCAGCCCTTCCGCTATGTCGGCATTGACAGCAACGCCGATCTCCTGACGCGCGCGCGCCAGCAACTGTCGGCGCTATCGCAAGTCAGCTTCCAACTGATTCAGCGAGACCTTGTGCTCAACGATCCGCCTCGAGAACTGGCGCAGTTGACGGCTTTGTTCGGGCTGATACATCATGTGCCGGGGTTTGCGCGCCGGCGGGCATTACTGAAAGCGGCCGCCGACTGCCTGTTGCCGGGCGGTTGCCTGGTTTTTGCCTGCTGGCGCTTCTATGAGTACGAGCGCTTCCGGCAGCGGATCATACCCTGGCCAGAAGACATCGCTGTCGAGCGGCACGACTACTTGCTGGACTGGCGGCGCGGCGAAACTGCGCTGCGCTATTGCCACTACGTCGATGATGAAGAACACGGACAACTGATCGCGGCGACGGGCTTGTCCGCCATCGCCGATTATCGCGCGGATGGCGCCGAGGGGGACTTAAACCGCTACACGCTATTGCAAAAGTAGCGGATAAGCCGTGGAGACACAGGCGCGACAATGACGCTGCCCATGCTTCATATTTTGCGTCCCGCTTCGCAGTAGCTCCCCCTCCGCAGGTCAGTGTCTACGCGACCTTGGCTGGTCGAGGAGAAGGCCGGGTAGGGTTGGCCGCCCGCGCAATGTCATCATGGGTGACAAATGGCGGAGCGAGAAGCGCCTCGCCCCGCCTTCTAAGCTTTGACCTAGCAGCCGGATGCCAGATGGTATGGCGCCGTCGCGGCGACATTGTTGTTTTCGTTGATCTCCACAACCCGGTTGTCATGGTCGATATGAAGCGTGATGTGATGTAGTGTCTCGACATGGACGGTCGGGGTGAGATGCCCGACAACCACTTGCGTCGCGCCAGCGTTCAGCGCGCCGAAGGCGATCTGGGTCGTCTGTGGCCCCGCCGTGCCATTTTGACCGCTGTCTCGCGCCAAGATCAGGCCGCCACTGGGCGCGTTGCCACCGCCGACGTTCCTGACCGTGGCTTGGATCTCGTAGGTCTGGCCGCATTTCACGCCGTGAGGGTGAATTTGAATATGCGCAATGACGAGATCAACGTTGCTTTGCGGCTGCTGCTGCGCTGGCACGGCCGTCGGCACTAGTACAGGCGTTGGCGGCGGCGGCGGTGGCGGGTTAATCCGCGGCAAGTCGCTGAGGTCCCCTTCGGTATTCACAATGAACGGATATATGAAACCGCTGCGTCCGTTCGCCAGCTCGATGTAGTACCAGCCGGTGCCACGACTGCTGACGCCTTTGATCAGCGCCGATTCGCCATCCAGCAGGAATCCAACGACGGCATACACGGTTGAATCGCCAGCGCGCACGTTGGCGTTTACCGTGGCGGTGACGCGCGGCCTTGAATCGGGCATGGTCTCCGCTTCGGGCTCCCCAGACATTTCTTCCTCTGGCTCTTCCGCTGGTTCTGCGGCCGGCGCTTCATCCATTCCTCCCGCTGGCTCCTCAGCCATCATCTGTTCCTCGGCCGCGAAAGGCGGGTTGTTCTCCACGCGGATCGGGCTGACGCGATAATACGCCGGCATCGCGTCGCCGGTGTTGATCGTCAGGCGCAGTTCATACAGCCCATCGCGCAGCGTAACCGTATTCCAGGCGCCCAGCACATCGTCTTCGACCGCCTCGATCCGCGGCAACGTCGCCGGGAACCACTGGGCTTCTTCCTCTTGCTCCGCTTCGTCCTCGGCCATCATCATGTCCAGGACGAGCGGTCGGAACTCGATGAAAAAATTGCGCATCGCCTCCAGCGTCACCGTGCCGCGAATATCAACGCTGTCGCGGACCACATAAACCGGCGGCGGATAACTGATATGCGCCTCCGGGTTCATCAATTCCGGGGCGCTGGGTTCGATCGGACCGGCGTCTTCTTGTCCCATCGCCGCTGGAACAATCAGCAATAGCGTGAAAACAAGACATGCAAGAAATCGAATTCGCTTCATAGCTGTGCCTCCTGGAAAGCAAATGGGCCTGAGACGGCTCCGTCTAATTGGATTCCCTGTCACCTATAATAGGATATAACGATAATGTTCGCTTGATAAAGCGGCGCAGTCTTCATTCGAGCCAGTCCCCCAGGGGCGGACCGTCCCCGAAAGGCACTATCAAATCCGTGACATTTGCTTTAGTGTTTGCCTTTATGGCTTCACGTTCGTTAGCAGTGGTTGTACGGCGCTGCGGTTGAAAAGCCGCGGAGGCGTCCGCGCAAATGCCATGACCCAAGACGCGCTTGTAACCATCCGAGACTTGTACAAGACCTACCACGAAGGCGATCGCAGCCTGCGCGTGCTCGAAGGCGTCAGCCTCGATATCGCCGCTGGCGAATTCATTGCCGTTCTGGGGGCAAGTGGCAGCGGCAAAAGCACATTGCTCAACCTCGTCAGTGGCATCGACCGCGCGGACAGCGGTCAGATCCGCATTGACGGCAGCGATATCACGTCCTTCAACGACCGGCAGCTCACCCTCTTCCGCCGCGACCGCATCGGCATCGTCTTTCAATTTTTCAACTTGATCCCCACCTTGACCGTGCGCGAAAACGTCACTTTGCCCCAAGAACTTGGCGGCGGGAACCGGCGACGGGCTGAAGCGCGCGCCGACGATCTCCTGGAGCAGGTGGGCTTGGGCGACCGCTCCAACACCTTCCCCGATAAACTCAGCGGTGGCGAACAGCAGCGCGTCGCGATTGCGCGTGCGCTCCTGCATGAACCGAAGATTGTGCTGGCCGATGAGCCCACCGGCAACCTCGATGACGATACCGGGCGGGCAGTGATTCAACTCTTGCTGCGGCTCACGCGCGAGGCGGGCAAGACCTTGGTCATGGCCACCCACAGCAGCGAAATCGCGCGACAGGCCGATCGCGTATGTCGCATCCACGACGGCCAACTGCAAATGGAAGGTCCGCCCGCCTGAGCCTCTCGTCCACCAGATTGGCGCCGCGCCCCTAACGCTTGGCTTCCGCCGCCGCCAGATTTGTATGTTTTGCTCAATTCCACCCGTACATCCGATAGAAGATTGTCGCAAGTCGCAGTAAAATAGTGCGAACGGAATATCCATTCGGCTGTCGAATCGGCCGGAGGAAAGCGGTCAATCATTCCTGCGACAGACATAGCGCATTCCTCGCCGTTCACGTCGCGGATTCAGTCCTGAATCGGGATAAGTGTTCTATGCAAGAAGAGCGGATGCGGGTCAAATGCTGGCGGGCGAAGCGACATCGCTGACGAAAGGCGCGGACCAATGGTGGAATCGGAACAGAGCGGCGTAGTCAGATCCATCCTCTCCGAACTGCGCGATATCAACAAGGATAGACGGCGCGCCGCTGTCATGAAGCTGGGCATGATCGGCGGCGACCAGGCTCTGCGCGCCCTGATTGGCATCGTCGAGAACAACCAGGAAGACTTGATCGTCCGCGGCCGCGCTGCTTTGATGCTTGGCATGCTCAAAGATGATCGCGCGGTCACTTCCCTGATTCGCGCGCTGGAAGCGCCCGGATTTCTCACCCCCTACAACGCGGCGCAGGCTTTAGGCAAAATTGGCGATCCCCGCGCCATCGACGCCCTCCTCCGCTTCGCCGATAGCAGCAACGACAAGACGCGCGCCGCCGCCGTCGAGGCGCTGCGGCAGCTGGGATATGAATTCGATGTCGCTTTCAGCGAGCTGCAGCCTACGCTATAAGCCATTGCGCCTGGTGATAGATTTGTATGAATATGGCAACGCGCTGCGGATATAGTTCTTTCGGCAAGGGCGAAGCAACAGAATGACAGGTGGAAAGCGACCGGCGCTTGCGCTTGTTGCGCTTATGCTTGTCGCATATGCGTTCAGAATCGCCCTTATAGCTGGCGGCGGACAAGTGGGGCATCACTCGGACGGCGATGGACCAGCTCACCCTGCTGAGCCATCAGCGCGTCTGGGCTGCAACCGAGAACGGCGCTTTGAGGCGTGAAATCGTCCCGATTCAAGGCGTCGATGACGAGGGCGCTCTGCGAATGTTTGACCGCGATCAGGGCATCCGCCCAACGACGACGCGGGAGAAGATGGCTTCGCTCGAGCCTGTCTTCACCAGCGCCGGACGAGCGCTTCAACTGGGCTTGACACCGCGCGCCCGCCTCATCGCGCCCGTCACTATCGGCAGCGATCCGCATCTGATGCTCACCGGTCCTATCGCTGCCGCTTTCAAGGCGCTGAAGCGTGCCGCATTGGAGCTGGACGAAATCGATGTCTTTGAAGTCAACCAAGCCTTTGCCTCCGTCCCGCGGATCTGGGAGAAAGAGACCGGCGTCGATCTGGAAAAGGTCAACATTCATGGCGGCGCGATTGCCCTCGGGTGCCCGCTCGGCGGCTCCGGCGCCCGCTTGATGACGGCGCTGACCAACACGCTGGAGACGACCGACTCGCGCTACGGCTTGCAGACGATGTGCTGCGGCGGCATGGCGACCGCGACCATCATCGAGCGCATCGAATGCTGAGCGCCGGCTTGTCCCGTCTTCAGCCCGAGTAACCAACCGGGGCCCTTGTGGCCGTCGGCTGCGTGGCCGGCGCAGCCCCTCCCGCGCTGGAGGCGGCCTCCTCCCGCTGCGACTGGCAAGTTTCGATGGACTGCTTGAGTCGGGCGCTTAGGTCGGCCAAGTTGACGCGGCTGATGGGGGGATTCAATTGCAGCGCCGCCTCGAACTGCGCTTGCGCCGAACAGTGATCGCCCTGCAGCACCAGCGCCATCGCGTAGTGGCGGTGCGCTTCCTGCAAGTCCGTCGCTATCGGTCCATTCACATATTCCCGCAGACCAAATTCATAATACAAGCTGCTAAAATTTTGCACCGCTTCCGCCGGGTTGGCGGTTTTATAGCGTTGACCAGCCAGGTAAAGCAGGGCGATATATCGTTCGTGATAGAGCTCGTCGATGCTGCCAAGCTCCTCGGCGCGATCCGTCAACACGATCGCCTCGGAAAGGCGCCCGCTGTGATAGAGCGCCAGCGCCTGCGCGGTCAGCGCCTCCATCATCAGCCGCTGCACCGATTCGCGCTGAAAGTCCCCATCAATGCTGATGATCGCGTCCAGCGTGTCAATTGCCGCCGGATAGTCTCGCAGCCTGAGCGCGCCTTGCGCTTCAGCGAGCAGGGCATCCAAATCAAAGTCCGTCGAGATGTCTCCGTCGGGCGCTGTTGCCGTTGGCGCTCGCGTCGGCGCGTCCGTCGCCGGCGGCGCCGTCGGTTGGAAGGGCGTCGCGGTTTCGGTCGCTGGCGGGGTGGGGCTGGACGCCGAAAGAAGAAAAATGACCGTGGCAGTCGACGCCATCAGCGGCAGGCAGTCAGGCGTCTGCCGCAATTTCGCCAAATGCTCCAGCCGGCTCTGCGCCAGTCTCAAGCTGCCGCCCAAGAGATCGGACGGTATGCGATCGCACTGTTGCCGCGCGTAATCCTGAGCTGCGACTGTGGACTCCGCCCGCGCTGTCGCCAGCCCGGTATTCCAGCCGGCGTAAACCGCGCCGCTCACGATGAGGCTTGCGACCAGCAGGCAAAAGCCCGCGCCCAATCCCCACAGTATACAAGTGAGACCCCGCCGCCGGCGCCGTGGCGCGGAATAATTGACGATATGTACGCCCTGTGATTTCACTGGCTGTCCTGCCGCTGGATCCACCCGCCGCCCACGCCGCTATTGCGCGCTACTGTATCGGCAATGCGCCGCGAATTATAGTCCCGTTCTATCGCTCGCACTAGCCAGCGCCACCGCTGTCGCGTCTAGTGTTGAGAACGAGAGCCTCCGCCCGTTATTGTCAGGAATCTCGGCGCCCTCAGCGTACTCGATGGTGAAGTAGGCCATACGCTGTTTGAGCATAATCCCGCCCTTAGCCCGTCGCCGACCAAATCACTTGACGACCCCGCTCGGCTTATGTTACACTCTCGCCATGCTTATGAACTGCGCCAATTCGATGCCTATGCGGATGACGATTGTTACTAACGACAGACGGCGCTTGCGTCGCGCCTAGGCCACACAGCGCTTAATCTTGATACCGTCTGTCAGCGACAGGCGGTTTTTATTTGCACTTACGGTGGCATAGAGGGAGCGAATGATGTCAGCGGAATATATCCACGTGTCAGTGGCTTGGCCCTACGCCAACGGCGATCTGCATATCGGGCACCTGGCGGGCGCTTACCTGCCGGCCGATATCTTCGCCCGTTATCATCGGCTGCGCGGCAATCATGTGCTGATGGTCAGCGGCTCAGACAGCCACGGTACGCCCATCACCGTCGAAGCGGACAAACGCGGCGTCTCGCCACTCGAAGTCTTTGAGCATTATCACGAACGCTTCCTGCAAACGCAGCGCAAGATCGGCGTCAGCTATGACCTGTTCACGCATACGGATACCGAGAATCATCATCAGGTGGCGCGGGACATTTTTACGCGCTTGCTGGAGCGCGGCTACCTCTACAAAGAGAAGCAGACCCTGCTTTACAGCGAGAGCGAGAAGCGCTTCCTGCCCGATCGCTATGTCGAGGGCGCCTGTTACATCTGCAAATACCCGCACGCCCGCGGCGACCAATGCGAAAATTGCGGCAACCTGATGGACGCGGTGCAACTCATCGACCCGCACAGCCGCAGCAATCCCGAAGACAAGCTGGTCCGGCGCGAATCGGAACATTACTTCCTCGACCTGGCGCAGTTCACCGAGCAGATCCTGGAATATCTCGCCGACCACGAGCATCACTGGCGCCCCAACGTCAGCCGCTTCAGCCAGAACTTCGTCAAGGAAGGGCTGCGAGGCCGTCCCATCACCCGCGATATCGACTGGGGCATTCGCGTGCCGCTCGACGGCTGGGAAGACAAGCGCCTCTATGTCTGGTTCGACGCGGTCATGGGTTATTTCACCGCCAGCATCGAATGGGCGAATAACATCGGCAAGCCCGACGCCTGGAAACTTTGGTGGTACAACCCCGAAGCCAAAATCTATAACTTCATCGGCAAGGACAATATCCCCTTCCATACCATCATCTGGCAAGCCGAGCTGCTCGGCATTGACGGCATCTATAACGAAGACGACCCGACCTACGGCGATATCCCGCTGCAGCTGCCTTACGATGTGCCCGCCAACGAATTCATGAATATCGAGGGACAGCAATTCTCGACTTCGCGCAATTGGGCGGTTTGGCTGCCCGACCTGCTGGAACGCTACCAAGCCGATGCCGTGCGCTTTTACGTCGCCCGCACTTTCCCCGAACGCCAAGACAGCGACTTCTCCTGGGATGGCTTCCTGGCGCGCGTCAACAATGAGCTGCTGGCCGCCTGGGGCAATCTGGTCAATCGCATGCTGGGTTTCGCCTACAAGCGCTTCGACGGCGGCGTGCCCGCCCCCGGCGAACTGACCGCCGCCGACGAAGCCATCATCGCGGCAACCGAAAACGGCTTCCATTCAATCGGCGCGCTGCTGGAGGCGGTCCGGCCCAAAGATGCGCTGGAAGAGACGCTGTCGCTGGCGCGTGAGGTCAATGCCTGGCTCAATGAGCGCGAGCCCTGGAAGCGGCTAGCGACCGACCGCGAAGATGCCGCCCGTTCGGTTTATGCCGCCCTGCGCTGCATCGACAATCTCAAGACCCTCTTCGCGCCTTTCACGCCCTTCAGCTCGCAGCAGCTGCACGAGATGCTCGGCTACGATGGGCAGCTCTTCGGCGAACTCGAGATAGAGAAGTACAGCGAAGAGACGCGCGATCATCTGGCGCTGGTTTATGACGGGAGCGCGGCGATTGGCGAGTGGAAAGCGAGCGAGCTGGCGCCGGGTCAGACGCTGCGCGCGCCGAGTCCGCTCTTTGTGAAGCTGGATCCGGAGATCGTCGAGCAGGAGCGGCAATACCTCGGCCAGCCGCGCGTCGAGGGGGCGATTGTTTAGGGCTTCAATGTGTTTACCTTTCCTACATATCCAGAATGTCGGAAACAAAACTTTGCTTTAGCTCATTAAAGTCAAACCGCTCATACAGTGGTCGAAGCTGCTCAGAAATCACTTCTACCAAATTGCCGCTTATCTGCGCTTGACTTAGCTTGATCTGAAAATGAAATTCTGGGTCATGGCATAGATGGTGTTCGAAGATTGGTCGTTGCGGTGTTCCACTCAGCTTTCGGTTTTCCAGACCTGTAAACTTGCAAGCAACAATCACATCTGTGTCGTCGTCCAGGTGCACAGCAAGATTTTGCGCAAACCATAGAAAATGAGCAAGGCGCGCAATCGCAAATTCTGGGTAGTGGTTCGTGCCGGGTGCGTCGTCTCGCAACCGAATATTCTCCATATAACCCTCAATTTGGTAGAAGCAACCACTGGGATGCGCTCGCCAAAATGGTAAGCTATATGCATCATTGAAGACTTTTTCCCCTTGTGGATCGCCAAGCCAATTCTCAATCGCGTCATCGACTACACGCGACCTAAACGGCGCACGGCTCAGTGTGATGAATGGAGGCCAGCCGCTAGTTTGTGCGGGGCCATCCCTGAGAATTTCACGCAGCTTAGTTAAGGAGGCCAGCGGTTCGATATCCGATAGTAGAAAGGCAATCTCAAAGTATCCGTGTGGAAACCTTGCTGAGCTGTCTTTAGAAAGACTGTTGGTAAGTTCTAGCCAGCGTTGGTGAGATTTGCGCCTGAAGTCGGCCAGTAGCTCGGAATCTGAAGGGTCCAACGTAATGGGTTGAGCGCTACCCAGCACTATTGCTCGAATTGATTCCAATATCTTCCCACGACTTGCCCATACACATCTGTCAAGCATTGTACGCCACTCTTCTGACGTATACGGTAGCTCGCTCTTCGGACCGGGTTTGCGCATATAGCAGGTCTGCTGCTTTATGTCGTCTCCGCTATCTCTTGTAGACATCACAGGGACCGATACATTGCCGGGAATCACGACAAATGCATGTTCTTCATCGGTATCAGGGTGAATTGCGAATTGAACTTCGCAGGCCAGTTTGGGATCAGCAAACCTATTGATTGCAGCATTTACAATAACGGCGTCGTAACGCGTGATGTTGCTGGGCTTTGGTTTCGACACGGGAGTCGCCTTATCCGACTCATTCTCTTTCATTCCAATTACGATAGTTCCGCCACCATGATTGGCCAACGCAATAGCGGCTTTCGCTAGTGTTGCTTTTCCGTGATTTGAGCTCAGGTCAAGCCAACTCTTGTATTCTACGTACAAGGATTCTCTCGGCTGAGTGAGTAAAACAATCAGCCGCTGCTGTTCCAAATCAGTCACAAGTATCTCCTTTATGCGGTTCACAGATTCTAGTTCAGACGAGACTTAGCTTACAGTGCCTGTTCTGCCCCCCAATCCCCCCACCCCCATGCTATACTCCCGCCATGACCCGGCTACGCTCCCCCTACCACATCCGCCATGCCTAACGCGATGGCCCCCCGCTGGCAGCAAGTCGCCGATGTGCTGGTGGGCTACTCAACAGCAGTCCAGCGGCGCGAACGCGTCATGATCGCCATGGTCGAAATCGAGAGCTTCCCGCTAGCGCAA
>JAPOXG010000123.1 GCA_026707225.1 Chloroflexota bacterium | reverse complement strand
CCGAACAAAGCCACAAGTGAAACAGGCAAAGCCTTTTGCGTGGGCGGCGGCTGTGCCGGGCGTGTGTCTACAATTTGTTTCGGCGGACGACCCAAGGGTCTCCCCTACATCGTCGTTCAGCGCTGTGCTAGCCTATGGTCGAATCTGACAGCCAGAAAGCGGACATGAGATGCCGGTCGACGCCATCAGCTTGGAAGTATTCAAAAACTTGTTCGCGGCTGCCGCTGAAGAGATGGGCGTGACCCTGCGGCGCGCCAGTTTCAGCCCCAATATCCGCGAGCGGCTGGATTTCAGCTGCGCCGTCTTTGACGCCGAGGCGCGCATGATCGCGCAGGCCGCGCATATCCCGGTGCACCTGGGCAGCATGCCGGCGTCGGTGGCTTCCGCTGTCGCTGAGTTCGAGGAATTCTTCCCGGGAGACCTGGTGGTGCTCAACGACCCCTATCGCGGCGGGACGCACCTGCCCGATATCACCATGATTTCGCCGGTCTTCGCCGGTGGCGATCTGCGCTACTTCGTCGCCAGCCGCGCCCATCACGCTGATGTCGGCGGCATGACGCCCGGCTCAGCGCCTTTGAGCACGGAGCTGTATCAAGAGGGCATCATCATCCCGCCGGTGAAATTGCGCTTGAGCGGCTGGATGAACGACGGCGCCATGGATCTGATTGTGGCGAACAGCCGCAACCCGGCCGAGCGGCTGGGCGACCTGGAGGCGCAGATGGCCGCCCATCGCATCGGCGAGGGGCGACTGCTCGATATGATGGTGGAGCACGGCGTTGAGGCGACGGCCGAGCACGCCTCTGCCCTGCTCGAATACTCGCGGCGGATGACGCAGGCGGTCATCGCCGGCATTCCCGATGGCGATTACCAATTTCGCGACGCGATGGAGGGCGATGGGCAGGCCGAGTTTGAGATCCCGATTCAAGCGCGGATCGAGGTGCGCGGCGACGCCATGACGGTGGATTTCAGCGGCAGCGCTCCGCAGACGCCCGGCAATGTGAATGCGGTGCCGGCGATCGTGCGCTCAGCGACCTGGTATTGCCTGCGGCTGATGGCGGAGGAAGATATTCCGGTCAATCATGGCTGCTTCCAGCCGGTCGAGGTCATCACGCCATTGGGCAGCTTCCTCAATCCGCGCTTCCCGGCGGCGGTGGTGGTCGGCAATACCGAGACGAGCCAGCGCGTGGTCGATACCGTTCTGGGCGCCTTGGCGCAGGCGCTGCCGGATCTCGCGCCGGCGGCTTCGCTGGGCACGATGAACAACTTCGCCGTCGGCGGTATGAAAGGCGATGAGCAGTTTGTTTACTACGAAACCTTGGGCGGCGGGCATGGCGCCTCGAGCCGCGACCACGGCTTGTCCGGGCGGCATTGCCACATGACCAATACGCTGAACACGCCGGTCGAAGCGCTGGAATACAGCCTGCCAATGCGGGTGCTGCGTTATCAGCTGCGCGAGGGCAGCGGCGGCGGCGGCGCTCATCGTGGCGGGGATGGCATCGTGCGCGAGTACGAGATGCTGACGCCGGCGACCATCACCATTAATTCCGAGCGGCGTCTGCGAGCGCCCTATGGCATTCATGGGGGCGAATCTGGGCGCTGCGGCGTTAATTCAATTATTCGAGACGGTGTGGCTGAGGTCGTAAGCGGCAAGCATTCGGCGCATGTCGAGGCAGGCGATCGTGTGATTATCGAGACGCCAGGCGGCGGCGGCTGGGGGCGCCACACCCCCCTCTAAATCTCCTCCCATTACAATAGGGGGAGACTTTCTTCGCCGGCTAGACATTCTGTTTTGCGAAAATCTCCCCTCCCTGACTCGTCGGGGAGGGGCCGGGGGTGGGGTTGAATATGCAGCGGGCGACCAGCTAGGTCGCCCCTACTCGATTGGGATGTTCGGCGGGCTTAGCCGGCCTCGGCGCTGTCGTTGACGGGGATCTGGCGCGGCTTGACGTGATCCGCCTTGGGCAGGGTGATGCTGAGCAGGCCGTTTTCATAGCTGGCTTCCACGGCGTCGCCGTCCACGTTGGTGGGGAAGCGCAGGCTGCGGCTGAAGCGGCCGAAGCGCCGCTCGCGGATCAGCGTCTTGCTGTTCTCGTCGCGATTCTCGGCGGCGGTCTCAGCGCTGACGCTCAGGACGTCCTCGTGAATATTCACGCTGATGTCGTCCTGGCTGACGCCGGGCAGATTGGCGCGGACGATGTAGGCGTCGGCCTTCTCTTCGACGTCAAGCGCCAAGCCGAACCCGCGGGCTTCGGAAGGACCGCCGCTGGCGAGCCAGGGTCGGGCGTCGTTCAGCAAATTATCCACCAGACGGAAGTAGGGATTGCGCGTGCGAATCATCATGTTCTCTCCTCCTTATTTGCGTTTTGTCGGGCGACTTGGTAAGTCGCCCCTACAGCTACTTCACTTGTACTGACACACTCATCGTACGCCGCCCGTGTAAGAGAAAAGACAGCGCGGCATAAGATCGCTAATAGAGCAATATAAGCGACGCGTAAGCGCCTGTAGCGCAGTCGCGTTTCGCTTTCCGCTTGCGGGTGTTATGATTGGGCGCGTGATGATGAGCGCGCGCTGCAACAGGAATCAATGATGCGAGCAGGCGTAGATATCGGCGGCACTTTCACCGATCTGGTCTTGAGCGACGGCGGCCCGCTGAAGATCCACAAACTGTTGAGCAGCCCGGATCGTCCGGAGCGGTCCATGCTGGCCGGGCTGGCGGCCATGACGCCGGGCGGGCTGGCGGCGCTGCGGCAAGTGGCGCATGGGTCGACCGTTGCCACCAACGCCATTCTGGAGCGCAAGGGCGCGCGAGCGGCGCTGCTCACCACCGCCGGCTTTCGTGATCTGCTATTCATAGGACGGCAGGACCGACCCCTGCTATATGACATCCATCCGAGCATCCCGCCGCCGCTGATCCCGCGCGAGCGCTGTTATGAAATCCGCGAGCGGCTCGATTTTCAGGGCGAGATACTGACGCCGCTCGATGAGGACGCGCTCGACCGGGCGCTTGACCGGGTGGAAGCCGACCAAGTTGACGCAATCGCTGTCTGTCTGCTCTTCAGTTACATCAATCCGGCGCATGAACAGCGCGTCAAGGCGCGCATTCTGGGGCGCGGCATTTTGAGCGAAGGCTGGCAGGTGGCGCTTTCGTCAGAGGTGCTGCCGGAATTCCGCGAGTACGAGCGGGCCAGCACCATCGCGCTGGAAGCATACGTGCGGCCGGTCGTGTCGCGCTATGTCGGGGAGCTGGAGGCGGCGCTGGGTAGCGAGACATCACTGCGAATCATGAAGTCCGATGGCGGTGTGATGCGGGCGAGCCGCGTGCGACAGGGGGCGATCCACACGGCGCTCAGCGGACCGGCGGCCGGCGTCATGGGTGCTTTTCATCTGGCGAAAATGGCCGGCTTCGACAAAATCATCACCTTGGATATGGGCGGCACATCAACCGATGTAGCGCTGATCGCGGGGCTGCCCGAGCCGCGCCCGGAATCGGCGATCGATGGCTTGCCGACTCGCGTGCGCATGCTCGATATTGAGACAATCGGCGCTGGCGGCGGTTCACTGGCGCGGATTGACGCCGGCGGCGCCTTGCGCGTCGGACCGGAATCGGCGGGCGCCAAGCCGGGACCGGTGGTCTACGGGCTGGGCGGTGAGCAAGTGACGCTCAGCGATGCCAACGCGATGCTCGGGCGGCTGGAT
Source organism: Chloroflexota bacterium (assembly GCA_026707225.1). GTDB lineage: Bacteria > Chloroflexota > Anaerolineae > Aggregatilineales > Phototrophicaceae > UBA6055. The sequence goes on along the minus strand of JAPOXG010000123.1, from coordinate 2,940 downwards.
GCCGCGCATTTTCTGGGCGGCGCGATGGCGCTGGATTTGGCGGCCGGCGAGCGCGCGCTGGCGGCGCTGGCGCGGCAAATGGGATCGAACGCGCTGGAGGCGGCGCAAGGCGTGGTCGATATCGCCAATGTGAACATTGACCGGGCGATCCGGCGCGTGTCTATCGCTCGCGGTTACGATCCGCGCGATTTCACGCTGGTGGCTTTTGGCGGCGCCGGACCGCTGCAAGCCTGCGAGGCGGCGGCGCGCCTGGATATCCCGCGGGTGCTGGTACCAGCGGCGCCAGGCGTTTTATGCGCGCTGGGCTTGTTGATCGCCGATGTCGCTGTCGAATACAGCCGGTCAATCATGCGCCCCGCGAGTGACGAAGTTCTGCTTCAGCTGCGAGCGCTGGAGCGTGAATTGCTGGCGCAGGCGGAATCCGAGCTGCGGCGGGAAGGCATCGCCCAAAGTGATATGCGCTTTACGGCGACGCTGGATATGCGCTATGAGGGGCAAGCCTACGAATTGAACATCCCCTTTGACGAGCGGGCGACCGAGGCTTTTCATGAAGCGCACGAGCGCGCTTACGGCCATGCGATTCGCTGGCGCGCCGTCGAGATCGTCAATTTGCGCCTCGCTGGCATTGGCGCTATCGAAAAGCCGGAATTTGAAGAGGCGGCCGCCATCCCCCATGATGCGGTGTCCATCGGCGAAAAGGCGTCGCCAAAGGGTGGCGCGATACAGCTATATGACCGTGAGTCGCTTCGTCCCGGAGCCGCCTTCAGTGGCGAAGCGCTGGTATTTCAAATGGACAGCACGACCTATGTGCCAGCCGGTTGGAGCGCGCGCGTTGATGGTTACTTGAATCTATTGCTGGAGCGCGGTTGAGGCTCAGTCGATGGCGGCCATCGCCTCAATCTCGACCGCCATGTTGAAGGGCAGCGAGCTCATGCCTACAGCCGAGCGCGCATGGGCGCCTCGGTCGGGACCATAAATCGCCAAAATCAGATCGGAGCAGCCGTTGATGACGGCCGGCTGCCGGGTGAAATCGGGCGCGCAATTGACCATGCCATGCAGACGCAGCCAGGCGCTCACCCGATCCAAATCGCCGAGTTCACGCTTGAGGCTGCCCAGCATCGAGAGCGCGACCGCCCGCGCCGCTTCGTAGCCTTGCTCCACAGTGACATCGACGCCGACCGCCCCGAAGGGACCAGCCACCGAGCCATCGGCCTCCTGCGGTCCGTGCCCGGAGATGTAGGCGATGCCGTCATAAATGCGCACAAATGAAAATGGCAGCACGATGCCGGGCGGCGCTTTCACCGGCGGCGGCAATTCCAAGCCCATCTCAGCTAATTTGCTTTCGATTTTCATGCGTTTCCTCGATTCGGCTAATCGTATTTGTTTTAACCGGATGTTCTAGCAATTTAATCCAGCGGGCGACCTGATAGGTCGCCCCTACAATGGTATTTCAGAAGTTACCATAGCGTCTACCCGGGCGCGCGGTTGATTGGGAATCGGGCTAGAATGGTGGGTATCCCGTTAGATTTGGCAACCTTCAAGCATGAGCGCGCAGAATGAATTGCGACAAGCGATTGAACTGATGCAGGATGGCCAGGCCGCGCCGGCGGTGGACCTGCTGAACCGCCTGGTCGAGTGCGCCGCGCTGGATGGCAAGGGGCGGGCGGCCGCTTATGTCTGGCTGGCGGAATCACGCGAGGATAACGCTTTCAAAATTCGCTGCCTGGAGCGAGCGCTTGAGCTGGACCCGGATAATGGGCAGATTCGGCAGGGTTTGCAGCAATTGCTGGCAGCGCGCGCGCAGCCAGGTCAGCTGCCGGCGATGGGCGCGGAACGCCGGCCTGCCGCGTTGGATGAAGCGCCGCCGGTCATCGGCATCGTCGGCGGCCTGAATGGACCGGCCAGCGGCGTCTTCGTCGACGACCGCGGCTTGATCGCCACGACCAGCTACGCCGTCGGCAGCGTCGAGCGCGTGACAGTCACGCTGGATGCCAAGCGGCACGTGACGGGCGAAGTCGTCCGGCGCTTCCCATTGCACGACCTTGCGCTGATCGACGCGCCGCTGCGAACTGGGCGAGCGCCAGCGGCCGCGCCCGCTTCAATGATTGCCGAGAACACTGCTTTCATCGCGCTGGGCTATGGCGGCGCCAGGCTGCGCGGCGCATTGGCTCAGCTCAACAGCCGGCGGGCGCGGCATTGGCTGCGCACGACGATTCCGCCGGTGCAAATGCCCGACGCGGGCGGCAATCCACTCTATGACGATAATGGGCAAGTGCTGGGTCTGCTGACGCGCAATGTCGATAACGCCGGCAACGCGCTGGCGCTCAAGATGTCACAGGCGCTGGCGCTGACGGCGCAATGGCGGCGCGATCGCCGGTTGATGCCAGATGCCCGCTGTTGCCTCGCCTGCGGTTCGCTGACCCGAGCGCGACTTTTCGGCGGCTGTCACTGCGAGACTTGTGGCGCGGCGCAGCAACGCGATAGCGACTTTCCGCGCCAAGCCGACAAATTGGCGGCGCTGTATGGCGAGGACGGCGGTCCCTCCTGCCCCCATTGTGGCACGCGGGTCGGCGCCTACGAGGATCGCTGCTTGCGCTGTGGGCGAAGCGTCGCGCGCGGCGCGGTCGCGAGGAACTAAAGCGCATGGGACGATTCTTTGGACGCGGCGACAAGAAGCCGGCCGAGCCCGCTGCCGAGCAATTCGAAACCTCGCTGCGGGCGGTGGAAGGCATCTTGGGCGAGATCGGCGTCGATCCAAATGCGGCGCGGATGGCGGTCGAGAGCGGTTATGGCTGGAATTTTCAGCGCGGCTCGGCGCTGATCGAGGTTTATCTGACGCCGGAGGAACAGGGCTACTTGCAGGTGCTGTCGCCGATTATGCACCTGCCGGCGAGCAATCTGCTGGCGCTGTATCGGCGGCTGCTGGAGCTGAACTTGCAG